>JBALVL010000009.1:0-124432 GCA_036961355.1 Motiliproteus sp. | reverse complement strand
CGATCAGGCAGCATAGAATCGGTGAACGCGACAACTACCTTGAAAAACGCCGCAACGATCACTCTCAATGCTTTCTGCAGTGAAGATATCTTACGAGCTATTGCTGGAATGGCCTTCGGGTACCCAGGCTTTGTCTCAGCTTTTCGCCTAGAGGTTGATCGCCATGATATTGATATGCCAACGGAGCGTTTCATCGGTATGCAGGAGTGGGATGCTTCTGAAATAGCGTTTGATCAAATAGTTGCCAAGTTCTTTGATAACGATCCGTTTCAGTACTTTCTTGCAAATCACTTCGGCGAACACCGTACGCTTAATCACGACATCATGAGCGACTTGGGTCTCACGAATGAAGTTTTCCGGGATGCTGCTACCGAGCTGGAGAAGGTTCGAATTCAGGGTGCGACTGTAGTGACCTCCTCTCAGGCTATAAACGGCTCAATCGCGAATCTAATCGATAGAAATGTTGACGAGGTTCACAAGATAGTCGATTTGTTCATGAGTCATGACCAGGGCTTCAAACGTATAATCACTGACTGGGTAAACCGTACTGATAGTGCGTGACAATCAAGAGAAGGCCAACAAGGAGCTCAAATAAAAGCCCTGCTTCGCTGGTCTTGGGCTGTCGCTGCCGTGCATCGCCAGCTCGTTAGCGCTAATCCGCAAGTGTCCGCTCTGTGTCGTTTGCGACCAAGCATTACTCCAGTACAGAGGCGGGTATTACTATCAACCTCTCTGCAACTAGCTGTTTGGCTAGTTTCTCCATTTCCGCCCATCCATAATCATCGAACATGCGCAGGATTTCGGACTGAAACTGCTCAAAGCACTCGCGATCTCCCAGCTCTGATACGTCGGGGCCTGGCCAGGCAGAGTACTTTTTCGAGTGCTCAAACTTTACCTTGTCTTCTTTAAGGGCTGAGATGTCCCTTAGGTAATCGTACGCTCTGTGAAGTTTGTCTACATGCCGAGCTTCGGCTATCGAACCGGCAATGGATACTCGGATCATGACGTCCATTGTATCCCGTTTTTCTGGATCTTCTGGGTTATAAACCTCTCCCAGAAATTGCTTACGCTTGCCCACCTCTTTCAGAGTTAAATTCAATGAAATATCTGGGAGCAGCCTGGATTTCGCGACGTAATGGCCAACCTCATGGATGGCGAATCGATACTCCAACTTAGCTCTTCTTTTAGAGCGTCGAGCCATGCGCCTGCGCTGTTTTGTTCTGAATGATGTCGCCATTTCAGTCCTTGAAGATAAATATGGCTAACACTGAGGCGTCTAGCCCTCGGCCTTAGTTATACAAGGAGCCGCTGCCCTCGTTTTAGCGGTAGACCGTCCAGTCTTAAACCACGATAACAGGTTTGCCTACGTCGCAGTAGCTACCACCTGGCAAGCCCCTAGCACCCAACGACTACGTCCACTTTTGTCGGCATCTCTAGTAATGCTTAGTCGGGTAGGCGAGTTTGTATTGGGCTAGGGGGCAGTTCGGCGGTTTCAGCACTAGGCGTTTCGCTGCCTCCGCTGTAGGTAGCTGTCTTTTGTGGCCAGCACTAATCCTAGCTCCATTAAGCATCTGCTGTGGGCTTTGGCGGCTTCTGTAGCAAGTCTCAGGAATGTTTAGTTGGGGTGTTGAATCTACTAATAGCGGGGTCATTAACCCGTATAACCGGACAGAAAACTGCAAATCAATTCGAAACTCCGAGCCAGCTTGATGGCTAAGGGATAGACAGGTGAGCCATAGATGCTAAAAACAAAAAAGGCCGACAGTTTTCACTGTCGACCTCTTTTGTGGAGTTAACGCCTTACTAGCTATACGTTCGGGCACCAACTCCTGCTAGATACAGGGATTATCACGCACTAGGCGGAGGGAACGATCCTGCATGTTCGTTGGGATGGAGTATAAAACAAATTATTGAGATACTGCAAACCGAATTCAGTATGACTAAGGATGAAGCATGCAGGGATTGAACGCCATTGAGATAGCTGAGTACATCTCTCAACCTAGATTAAAAAGTTATGTAACGCTCTTGGATGGCGATCCTATCCAGCTCAGAGAACTTATAGGTTTGTATAACTGGAATAAAGCTTTAAGTTCAGCGCTTTATCCAATGCTGCAGTGTTTGGAGGTCAGTATTCGTAACGCCGTACATGAGAGAGCAACGTCTCACTTTGGCACCTCCGATTGGTATGCCCCTTTGATCAGCGCCGTGTCGGATGATAAGTATCGGGATGAGCTGAGCAATGACCCCACCCTCGATATCCGCTTCTATCGCAAAGCCGTTAGCGTAGGAAAGAGGAATAGGCGGCGGCGCTGGGCTTCTCATCTAGAAAATCAATTAGCTACAGCAGAGAGACGATTGACCAATGCCGGTAAGAAAATCTCTGCTGATGGGGTTATTTCCGAGACAATGTTCGGCTTTTGGACGGGGGTCTTCGAGGCAAAATTCCGGGACGTAACGAGTACGAATCGGCTGTGGCCTCACTTAGAGCAAGCGGTGTTTCCCTATGCAAAGCCTAGGCAGAGAGACTCTGTCTACGTTTACAGTAAGCTAGACGGTATAAGGGAGCTACGAAACAGGCTGTCTCACCATGAACCTATTTGGAAAGATAAGTCGGTTACACGCTCGGCAGACGCTCTAGCATTCTTGAAGCAGTCTGCGGAGGATATTGTTGATTTAATTGGCTATATTAGCAAAGATAGAAGAGAGCTTCTTGTAAGAACTGGTATGCCTGGCCGGTTTTTTGGGTTGTTGGATCCGAAAGCGTTGAGTGCTTATCGAAATCACGAACGTAATTCTGTAATTCATAAAAGCAAGTTACGTAGGGAGCTAAACAAGCTGCTAAAGCCTGGCTTACTAAACAAAGAAACGCTGACCGTTACTGTTAGGGGTAAGCCTGTAGCGACGGTTACTCCCACTTGCATTTAAGCAGGCCAAATACGGATAGCGGAGTTCTCAAGCACTAGCGGACATGTCTGTTTCGTGCGTGTAGCTGCCTGAGACCTAACTCTATTAAGCGTCCGCTGTGGGCTTTGATTGAATCGTTACCAGTTTACTAGACACTTCTTAGCCAGGGAAACGCTAGGCGTCGGCTGAGAGCGGGAAGCGGTCTTCTGTGGCTGGCCTAGCCCTTGCTTCAATCAACTCCGCAGTGGGCTTTGGCGGCCTCTGCCGCACGTATGGGGGGCTTAGTCGGGGTGTTTGAACCTGTTGATGGTCGGGCCTCCCGGCAAGACGATGCTGGCCAGTCGATTACCCAGCCTGCTACCGCCGCTAAGCGCATCGGAACAGATCGACGTTGCCTCGGTGCGTTCGGTGTCACAGCGTTCAGTGTTAGGCGGCGATCGACCGACGCTTGATCCGCGCCGACCGTTTCGACAACCGCACCATACGGCTTCGGGGGTGGCGTTGGTCGGCGGTGGCAGCACGCCCAAGCCGGGTGAGATCTCGCTGGCGCACCATGGCGTGTTGTTTCTGGATGAGCTGACCGAGTTTGATCGTAAGGTGTTGGAAGTGCTTCGAGAACCGCTGGAATCGGGCCAAATCTGTATTTCACGGGCGGCGGCGCAGGTGGTGTTCCCCGCGCAATTTCAGCTAAACGCTAACTATTAATGAATGACTAAGATTCTTTCCTAAAGTCAAAGGCAACAGGTCGAACTACTCGTTCGCGATGCTGTAAGGTGAGTCGCGGGTGTACGGGGCGTGTGACTTTGAAGTGGACTTCAAGGGGCGAAAGGCGGAATCACGGCCTGAGGTTAGGGGCGACATAGCGCGGACGTACTGGTACATGTCGGAGACGTATGGACTAGGCATCAGCAGCAAGCAGCAAAGGCTGCTTTAGGAGTGAGACAAGGCCGATCCTGTGAGCAACTGGGAGATTGATAAAACCCAGCAGATACAAGGCATAAAACCAAACGACTAGTGTGGATGCCTGCAAAACTATAGAATGGTCGATTGATTTGAGGAATGCCGCAGGATGCGCAACAACATCACTCTACGAAGATGGCTCTACCGACTCAGCACGATAACTATCGGCGTCGCAGCTACAAGTGCAACCATGCTTGGTTTAGTCAACGAAGTGCATTCCACTGAAGAGCCATATAGCACATGGCCAATAACAGCCCTTACTGTCTTAGACGCTTTACAGCGGTACTCACTCCCATTGTTTATATTCTTGGCCATAGTGATAGCTATCGCCGCGGTCATTCGGAGTTTTGGCGATCCATGGGTATGGGAAAAGTTACAGTTTATTCTCGATGAATATCAAGCGAAGGCTTTCCATCAGCGGTGCAATGAACCTAACCACCACCATCGGGTCACATTGTTCAGATACAAGAAAGTATGTTTCCGATCCAGACACTGCACAGGCACACTTTTAAAGCCATGGGGTAAACACAGTCCGTTCTCAGGGTGGCTAGTGCCAGCGTTACGTTCAGGACACACATCTCAACATACTAAAGCAATCTTCCTAGCGCCCGATAACGGTGATGAAGCAGAAGGCGTTGCAGGTCAGGCATGGACTTCGAAGTCGGCGGTAGTACTCAATGACCTTCCGAGAGTAAGGAAAGGAGGGCTGGTTCGAGATGTCCGAGACTATGCTAAAGTGACTCAATGTCCTATTAAGATGGTTCAACAGTACGTGACATCTGACAGAAAATTACCGCTATCAATCGCAGCAACCCCAGTAGAAGTAAACGGTAAGTTATGGGGAGTGGTTGTGCTCGACAGCAGAGCAGCAGATGGAGTTAGCGACGAATCTGTTTTAAACTACCAGTTGACAGTCGCTCTGATAGGGCAGTTATTGGAGAAAGCCGCATGAATGACACATGGAACGAAGTCTCACAGAAAGAGATCAATAGGCCGAAGTCGTCAAGCAAGCAAGGTGTTAAGGTCAAAATTCTCATATCACCGCTAGACGTACCTTCCGCATCTAGAATAGATGTTGGTGATGATGCGTCCGAGTTCATTATCGAATTCAAATACCTCTCAGGTACGGAGCCTAAGCTCACTATTCCTCATGAGGACGGCGTTACGTTCAGCATCGGAAAGAACAGCGGTAAGATCTATAAAGTGACTCTCACCAAGTCGCATTTCCGTACCTCAGACAGTTATAAGATTGATCTGAGCGAAGTACTGCGAGTAGCTAAAAGTGAAATCAGTGAGTACGGTCAAACGCCGCGTCGTCGCATGCCTGTACGCATAGGCAACATTGCAGCGATACAAAACGTTCTCAACGGTCAGATGACCCAGCCTAACTACAGCTTCTGCTAACCAGAAGGCTACAACCATCGAGAAGTTACGTTCGAGCAATGACTGGTTCTGAGGCGAAACAGTGGATAGCATCTCGCCGCTGTCCGCATACTCAGAATCTACTCAGCTGAACCAACTAGTCACTTCAGAGCTTCGTGACAGCCCCCTCCCCTTAGAATCAGCGCCTAGCTGACCCTCAACGACTCATGCCTAGATAGGGTATGCCTCTGTGCGACAAGCATGAAAGCCCAGTTGTTGATCAACTAGACCACCTATATCTGACAGGCAGCATCTGACCACTCATCTTTGTGTTCCACAGGATGTACCCCTGTGGCCATGGAACGAAATGCAGCCAAGCGTATTCATCTGGGTTGTACTCCAAGGGTATGGACTTGAAGCAACTCAAGGACGAAACCAAGGAGTCGAACCGTCGATTCGATTATCACCTTCTGGTTGTAGCTGGCATGGTTGGCACCTAGTTTAATCGGGACACCCGGTACGCTTGCATGGTGCATGTCCCGCACCTATCAACTAGGGCTGGAAGCTTCAGAGAAAACTTTTTCCAGTGGCTTGGTCATAATTTCAACCACAGACCTCGAATTAGTCGCGTCCCCCGAGCTATCTCCTGAAATATACCCAGTTGCCTGTGGAGAGAAAATACAGCTAGCGGCTTGTACCATTACCGCGTCGCGAATCCCTGAATCCCCTGACGCCTCCACCAATGCCTTATGGGTCATCAAAGCATTTTGACGATGCTTGTTTACGATTGAGTTGTGCTTATGACTTAAGAAGTTCTTCGCCGAGAGGAACAGCATGTATGAAATCACCGCGAAGATTAGGATTTTACTCAACGCTAGCTGAATAGTGTCGTAAGTAGTTTCAGGCGCAATGAGAGGGATTTTATGAATAAACAAACTTATTACTGCAAAACCACCCAAGGCCCAAGCAAACTTGATAGTTCTATCCATCCACTCATCAGCCTTAGTGTCATGCATCTCTGACTCTGCACGGAAATGCGCGGCTTGCTGGGTAACGCCTTCCTCAGCGGCTACACTTCTAATTTCAGTCAAAACCCTCTGGGCATCTACTTCATGCTTCTCCATTTGACCCGAAAACAACTCAGTTTTATCAGTAATGGACTGTAGAGTGGCCCTTGCATCAGAATCCAGCCGCTGAAAGTCTGCTGCGCGGTGTAGAGAGTATGCAATATAAGGGTGAAGCGCGGTGAAAGCAGCAGGGTATGCAGTGACCAACTGCGCTACCAAAGCATCTCTAGCTTGGCTAGGATTCCCCTGAGTTACAGCAAAATCCAATATGGTTTTGAAAAGGTTAAAGTGGCTATTCGCATTATCACGAATCACTGTCAGGACTTGGTCGGGGAAATCTTCAAGGGCGGTTAAAGATAGCCGTTTGTGTAAATCTACAAGCAACTGCGCTGGCTCAACAGCACCTTCGAAGTTCAGATGATCCCCCAATTGGCTTACACGAGGTAACTCTTCTGTATCAAATTTTTGAACTCGCGTTAGTGCCTTATAGGCTTCATCGTATAAATTTTCAGTTCCAACTGGCATGCCAACATCCTTATTAATAATGTTTAACCCACAGTAATCGTGGAATCAAGAAGGCGCAATAGCCCCCCCCCCCCCCTTTTTTTCTCTAACGCGTACAAGCCTTCACCAACGTCATACCTAATATTGTCGGAACAATGCCAGCATCAAAAGAGGGATGGTAAGTAGCCATATTGCTAGCCGGTTCAGTACAACCGAGACGCTTATAAGTGGTGAAGCGCGTTTTCAGGGATTTTAAATTTTCTATTTTTTGAGGTCACTTCTGAAAAGTTTGGATTCTCGATTCTGGTCAAGAATATCACTGTGGGATGGTAGGTTGCTGGCTAGATCCCCAGCGGATTGGTAGAGGCATCAAGCGGGAGAGATACGCCACATGGGGAACGATTTAAGATTTGAGAATATCCGTGGGGTGACCCCCGCTCAGAATGTACGGCAGGGGGTAGTAGTCGTTCAGGCAACAGTTGCCTTTTTTATCTTGGCGATAGTAGTACGGCTAGCCCCTGTCATCTTCTGTATCTCGCTATAACTCGTACCTGACTTAAGCATCTTAGCTATGCCATTGTTACGCTCTGTGTCAACTGGACGCCCTTTGTACTTACCTTTGGCCTGAGCCTTGGCAATCCCTTGTGCTGAGCGTTCCCGTCGCAACTCGTAATCCTTACAAGCCATTGTGGCTAGGATATCAATCAGCATCTGATTCACTGCTTTCAAGATACCCTTTGTCAGAGCGTCACCAGTGGTGGCAGTCAATGAAATATGTGAAGTGGGTAGATCCAAAGAAACAATGGTTAGGCCCTTGTTGGCAATCATCAACTTCAATGACTCCCAATCATCAGCTGTAAGGCGGGAGAGGCGATCAATTGATTCAATCAAAATAATATCACCTACGGTGGCCTCATCTAACAGACTCATCAACACAGGGCGTTTCAGTTTCCGACCGGACTCATTCTCCACATAAAAAGAGGCAATCTTCTGATTGTTGTCTGTGGCGAACTGTACAAGAGACTCCTTAGCTCGTAGTGAATCCTGCTCAGTGGTGGATGCTCTTAAGTACGCTCTGATAAATGACATTATTTTAAACTCCTTTTTGACAGGAGTTCATTATAAGTAGTCCACTATAAAAAGTCCATTAATACCAGTCCACTAATACCAATCAGTCCATTAATAGCTAGTACTGTTAGGGGCTGCTTAAAATGGACTAGTACCGGGGGGGGGGGTAGGCACGTATAGGCGAAGTAGGACCTAGATAAATGGGAAAGTATTGTCAGGGGCCTTGTTTGGCCTCTTATCGTTGATCTCTAGTCACACCTGAATGTCATTGGGTAGCCATCCAAAGTGTAGTGGAGCAGTGACACGCCTAGACCACTAACCACTTGCTCAAACTTCTTATTAACTGCGTTGTGGGTCGCCTCCTGCCAATCCTTGATGCAGCGTTGTTCTTTCTGCCAGACACTAGGTTTATACGGTTTAGGCTCTGAAGGCTCTGAAGGCTGTAACAGTAGAACGACGGCTATAAATGCCCCGCACAGCAACGCGGCTTCCAAAGGTGCACTTTTACGCATTGGATAAACCTAGCGGTGCATTGTTCCTGATATGAGTTGGACGATTAGGAACCCTGTGAATCTTGCGGTTGTTACGGCTGTCCATATTGGTTCCAGTTGTGGAAATGGGAAGGTGACAATATATCAAAACCACATCGCCGCCGCCAAGAGCTGGCATCAGTTCCTGAGCGTATCCACATCAGTACTGTCGTAAAACCCTCATCAAAACAAGGTGTGTGTGCCTGCTTCGCTAGCTACCAACCAAATCACTACTTATTTGGTGGAGGGGTGGGCTATAGCGTGGTTGATAATAATTATCAATATTATTTAATATGATGAATAAAAAAGTACGCTGGTTGAATATTTGTATCATATTGAGTCAAAACAGGAAGAAGTTAGACCCTATAGGAATGCTAGCGAATGCTGACCATCGTTCTACGCTTAGCACCATGGGCCTTTCAGGTTTTTTGGCATTGATTTTACGGATATTTGGCAGGAATTATTGGTGATAAACCAACCAATTGAGTGCTATTTAATCAGTGGTTCTTTATTAATTGATTTGTATATAAATTAACTAATTAGGTCAGCGGTGGTTGGTTCTAATGTAGCGCCCTTTCCGGTCATATACCTTGATCTTCTGCCCATCCTTGGAATAGCGGTATCATCCCTGATAGATTTCCTTTCTATCGAATATTTTCCCTTCGGGCGTTACCTTGCCCTCATACACTCCACATGAATATCATTTACCCGGCACCGGGTAGAACTGATCAGGGCCACTGAGTAGCGATGCTGAATAGATCATGGATGGATAGTTATGGATACTCTGATGATGCCCATCTCTTCACTAAGGGTACAGGTTGATAATTGTTGGACAGATTAGGATAGGAAAAGTTAGCGTAACAAAAGTGCATATAGCCTAGGTATCAGTGTTTCAGGACGGTGCAGGTTCTTTGGTGGCGGTTGGGAATGGTTTTTTGTTCGCCCTGTCGGTAAATGAACAAGGCGATCGCCTATAGATACAGTCTATTAGATTCTCAACTTACATAGAAAAATACAATAGCATAGAGTAGTTGCTCAAGAAATAGTCAATACACCTAAAAGCCCCGCAGCACTAAGTGTATATCGATTTTATGACTAAAAAAGGGTGTGGTATAATGGGCAGGTGAGAATGAATTTATCTCTTGCGGTAATGGGCATGACGTGATAGTCAGCCAGATATATAGAATGGCTCACGATTCCTTGTCTGGCCATCACTCCTTTTACAATCCAAACCACGAGAACTAAAAAATGCAGACTACTGTCAGTAATGGCGGGGTATATGCGATTGCACATCGCTCCCCACAAGAAACATTCCATCATACCTACATCGGCTCAACAGACAACTTCGAAAAACGATTCTCTGAGCATCGACGAGATTTAGAAGCCGGTGTCCATGACTGTAAAAAATTACAGCAACTATGGAGCAACTGTGGTGGCAAGAACACTTTCAAATTTGAACCCCTCGTTCACATCCCTGAAAACCTCAAAATCCCTAAAGACTACAGAACAAAGAAAAGCCCAACAATTAAGCGGTTCCGTGAGGCGGTTGAGCAACTCTGCCTATCTCATGTTTTCAATGATCCTCTAACCGAGCACATGAATACTAATCGCATGTTTGACTGCGGCAGAGAGGCGCTAATTTTAGTTAACAAAGTACTGGCGATTAAAGACAACGTGCAGATGTTTGAGTTCCTCTCTCTGGTTGGTCTTGACCTGCTCCTAAAGGATATCAAGGAGGGTCTGGAGATTGGACACTTTAGGCATATGAGATCGGGCGATG
This sequence comes from Motiliproteus sp., assembly GCA_036961355.1. Classification (GTDB taxonomy): domain Bacteria; phylum Pseudomonadota; class Gammaproteobacteria; order Pseudomonadales; family Balneatricaceae; genus Motiliproteus. Next base: position 114,257 of record JBALVL010000009.1, on the reverse strand, counting down.
CTAAGAACTTCAGTAACGGTAGCCGCTACCGTGGTACGCATAGGCTTAACAGGACATACAACGTCCCCCGGATGGAGGGCCTGTATCAAAAATACATAGCTGGCCAAATCAGTTACACGGAGCGATACAGCTTGGCGGAGCTAATGCGTTATAACGCGGTTGGAAAACTGCATAAATCGGGTAACCAATACTATCCCACTCAGGAGTACAAACAATGAGAGTAATGATTCCTCAAGAATTCGCCCAGATTGCTAAAGATACTGGCGAAGAAACAGGCACCACTCATACACAAGTCATCTGCTTGATATTAGATGCATTGAATACTAATCCAGCTATCAGCGAACAATTGCGAGGCTATATAAATGACAAAGTTGACTCCGGCGCAATCCCAAGCCAAATGCACAACATCCCAAGAACACGATAAAGAATGCGCTCACTGTGCTGAGCTATTCACTCCTAAACGTACTACTGCTAAGTTCTGTGGTAGTGCTTGCCGAGTAGCTTGGAATAGGGAAAACATAAAGGACGGTAAAAAGGTTGATTGCATCGGCTACCTGTCCCATCCCTGCCCAGATAGTAAACAAACTTCATCCAAGCAACATCGATGCACTGAATGCAAGAAATCCCATAACCGATATCGCCGCTACGCTAACTCAGTTATAGGTGGTCAGGTGATTGGTATCATTAAACGAGCCGGGACATTAGAAACCTTCCCTAGCGTCGCAGCTATCAAGGAATTTGAGTGGCTTTGTAAAACTCGGTCTAGGGTCAATAGCATTGAAGCAGGTAAGGCGAATAGAGAGTTTAGTATTTGCCACAAGATGCCGCTCAAACATCCTAAGTATGTCGGTCACACATCAGCGGCTAATCTGTTCCTTGGACTGACATCACTCAATCAGGAAGCTGGACAGGAGTTCGGTGATTACGATCAAGATACTAGCCTGTATATAAAACGATCAGCTCTGAAAGATAAATATCTGGTGAAGGATGGCACTACACAAGCTGAAATAATGGCGATGCTCTATAAGCGGTTTGGAAACTTGTTCCTTAATCACATTGTTGATGTTAACCATCCAGCCAGAAGCAAGAAGGGCGGCCTGCCAGAGGATCTTGATGTCAGTGGCGATTTTGTAGCACACGTTTTAGGCGCCAGCATCTTCACACACTTTAAAGATGATCCAGTAAGCGGAATGCAACTATTCACCAATGCCTATACTGAGTCGCTCTATTACGAGGCGAGTGGACAACCATTCTTTTTAGCTGAGCCATGGGAGATTGTTCAGAACTACTTACAGACTGGTGACGCTTTCGCTTGTGAGTATTTGGAGTTTGGTTATGAGCCAGTATCAGACGGTGCATTCGATACAGATTGGTAACGGGGCCTGAATATGATCTATAAAACCATCACTAGCGAGGCACCTTTAGATTTTAGTGTGAGCCCTAAAACTCAAGCGATCGATTAAAACTTAAGGCCACTGTAGTCAATCTTGTCAGCGTTGGCCTTCAGCTCCTTCATGAATGCATCATAGTGCAGGCCGTAGCTATCCCCTGCCGTACGGTCGCTCTGACTCTTCCAACCACTACTGCAAGGAAGCAGAGTCATGTTAGTAATCACACGTAAAGAAGACCAATCCTTCACCATCGGTGACGCCACCATCATCATCAAATACGCCAAGAACGGAACCGCCAAGATCTGCATTGATGCCCCTAAGGACGTTTCGGTACGTAGGGATGATATGAAGGTAGGCCAAGAATTACTCTCAACGCATTGATTTTTAATCTATTGGATCAGCTTTCCGCTATTTGGGAAGTCAGTAATGCAAGCAGCTGATCCAATGATCCCTCTACCTCACCAATACAACCTTCGTTCCCTACGGCGTAATGAAATACGTCACCACTTAGATCGGTATGTTTCAGTAGGTAGCAATTGTGTCTTGTGGATCGACGGATCAGTTCGAATCTATCTACTTTCGCACCGTGTGTCGATTCTACCGAGGCTATCGGGCCATCTATCGTGATCGTGTAACCTGCTGCGCTGAGGGCATCCCTTCTTGTAATCTCATCTATACCCGACTCCCGATACTGAACAAAATCATCGAAGTTTACAGCCCCTTCCTCGAACCAATCGATAGGAGCGTTGCTGGCTTTAATGTCTAACTCAATCCTCGCTTTCTTTGCTTCAAGCTCTGCTCGTTCACTGTTGATCAGGGCCAATTTATTAATTGTCTCGGTTTGGTCTGGGATGGCGATCAGTACCTGAACAAGATTGCCGATCTGTAGGGTGAGTGCTTCTATTTCAGCGTTGATAGCTACCACTTCATCTAGGCTCTGTCCCTGCTGTTCACCCTTTGCCAGTGTTACCATGTAAGGGATATGGGTACTTTCAAAGATATGATTAAGCACAGACATCGAGTAGGTTTTGTTGTTGGTACAGTTACCCCGTTTAAGGTAAGAGGAACAGTTGGCATAAACTATCGTGCTTTCCTTGTACTGCTTCCGTCTGAAGTAGAATCGCTTACCACAACAGCCACAATTCACCAGTCCACTCAACGGGTATTTCTGCTCAGGACTCATTACCTTTGAGCTTGCCTTCAGCCGTGCTTGTAACTTCCAGAATGTTACTTCATCGATCAGAGCTTCAAAGACTCCCTTGATAATCTCACCCTTTGTATCCCAGTTGCCGATCAATGCAACCGATTTGAACCACCTCATTAGTGTTGAAGGGTGTATAGCAGCTAGTTCAGGGTACTGGGCCACGTTGTCTTTGAGGATGCTTCTTGGCCCTCGACCTCGTAGGTACTGGTCAACACAGAGCCTTACTAACTCCCCTCGGTCGGGGATGATCTGACCATCGTTTTCCAGCCAGTAATGAGTCCTCATTTTAACCGTGTCACCATCCCTCGCTGCCTGCCTCTTGAGGGTGTTGGCCTTGGAGATTCTACGGCTCAGGCGAGTGCTGTATTCATGTGCCTGTTGGGCTTTACCGGCTAGGATGAACAGTGCCCCAGCATCCTTATTGATTCGATCCTCGGTGTAGTATTGGTTATCCTCCAACGTGACTACCGTAATACCGGCTCTTACTATTCCCCCTATCAACTCAAACATTCTCAAAGGCTCTAACCGCCCCAACCTATCAATCGATTCCAGTAAAAGGTAGTCGCCGGACTTGATCTGACCGTTGTCTATGGCTGTTAGGATGTCTCCTAGTCCGGCCTTGAGGTGATCCCCCTTGTAGCCGCTCTTCCCAAGATCGGATGCTGAAAGTGAGGACAGTGGAACATCGGGATGATCCGCTAGCCAATTGTTTAGCATATCCTGCTGGCGTTCTACGCTTGTGCCTCTGCCTTGGTGGTGTGCGGAGAAACGGATGTATGAAATGGCTTGTGCCATGATGGGGGGCCTGTAGGTGGGGCATAGTGATTCATCATAAGATAGCACAGTTTCAGCTAGTGGCGGCGATGAACCCGTGCCCTTGTGGTTATCACGGTGATCTGTCGGGTCGCTGTCGCTGTAGTCCGGATCGGGTGCGAAGTTATCAAGGCCGTATCTCTGGGCCGTTACTCGATCGCCTGGATCTGCATATTGAGGTGCCGGCGTTGGCTGAAGGAGAGTTGACCGCAGACCCGGTTGCCACTGAAAGTTCAGCGCAGGTGAGGGAGCGGGTCGAGATGGCCCGGTCAAAGCAATTACAACGGCGGGGTAAACTCAATAGCCAGCTCAGCGGCCGTGAAGTTGAGCACGATTGCGACCTTAATCGTGATGACCGGATGCTGATGGAGCAAGCGTTGATCAGGTTGGGTCTGTCAGCACGGGCTTATCATCGGGTGTTGCGGGTAGCGCGAACGCTGGCAGATCTGGCCGGTGTCGAGAAAGTGCGGCAGGCCGATCTGCTGGAGTCCCTGAGCTATCGCAAGCAAGAGCGGGGACAAGGGACAGGGTGATCTGAGCTGGCCGCGGCAGTGTGGCTGGCGTGGTTATCTATGATTGTATAAATTTAAATGCTTAGCACCCTCGTTAGGGTGTTCGACAGGGCTCCTCTGTCGGTATCTTGTCTGGTTTCTTTTCCAACTGCAGTTCTCGGTGCACATGGGCAGCAAATCCAGCCTCAGCATAGAAGTTAAAGGCTGCCTGAACTCCCAGAGCCTACAACTGGCTACGTTCATCTTCGTACTTAGCCACTGCCGTAATCGGGCCGTGATCGCCGATCTTCGGTAGTCGCGTGACGGTCTGCACCATATCGCCCAGGGTCGGCATGGCAAGCATCACTAGCTTGAGCGTTGCCTGCTCCACTTCCTCCCAGAAATCGGCATCTTCGGCATCTCCCAATATAACGTTACGCCCAGCTTGCTGTAGGCGGGTAACTTGACGGGTATCCGAATCGATACCACACACCCGGATGCCATAGGCGTCGTTCATCGCATCATAGGCACCGCTGCCGACCCGCCCCATCCCCATAATCAGGATATCGGCACCTTTTAGGTTGGCGAGGGTGTCACAGGGTAGTCGGGCATTGCTCTGAAAGGGCCGCAAATACGTCTCAGCTGTGGCATAGAAGTACGTTAAGAATGGCAGCCAGAACGAAGCTGATGGCCAGCGCAAGCGCCATGATCATCAGCAATTGTGAATCGATCCAGCCTGCTGATACTCCGACCGCGGTGACCATCAGACCAAACTCACTGTAGTTGGCCAGACTCAGGGAGCTAAGGAAGGCGCTGCGAACCTTCAAACGTAATCCCGTCAACAACGGATGAAACAACAGCGTTGTGAGAGGCAGCAATAGCACCACCAGCTCAGTCGCCACGGCCAGATCGGTCCAGCTCGGTAGCGAGTTTATTCCGATAGAGAGAAAGAAACCCACCAGAAACAGATCCTTGAAACTCAGCAGCCAGCAGCCAGCGGGCTAGTTCGACGGACTTGGGATGACTGCTGAGCAGCGCGCCGGCTATCAGAGCCCCGAGGTCTCCTTTCATGCCGACCAGTTCGAACCGCGCGCTGGCGGAAATCGCGACCATAAGCCCGTAAAGTACCTGCAACACGCCATGACCGCAGCGAACCAGAAGGGGGGGAGGGCAGAGCCAGCAGAATAACGGCCCATAAAGAGGGTGTTTTATCGGTGGCCAGGATCAAAAATACCACCGCGAAAATATCTTGAATGATCAAAATGCCGATGGTGGTTTGGCCATGACGGCTTTTCAGTTCGGCCCGCTCCTAAAGAATCTTTATCGCGAAGACGGTACTACTAAGGCTAAGGGCAAAACCAATCAGCGCAGCAGATTGCCAGTCCAGAATGGCGAACAACCCTATTCCGGTAAGCCCTAGGAGCATCAACAACCCCATCACCAATAACACGCTAAGGCTCATGTGGGCAGAGGCCGTATCCCAGACTTCGGCTGCTAGCAAGCTACGCGGACGTAGCTTGAGCCCAATGGTGAAGAGCAGCAGGGTTACCCCGAGATCTGCAAGCTGCTGCAGAAAAGGGCCACCTTCGGCGCCTAGGGCGTGGAGGGCAAACCTGCTCCTAGAAAGCCGATGCCAAAGGCGACCAAAATCCAGAGCGGATCCACTATTTACTGTCCTGCTGTTAGCGTATTACTCTATGTTTTCCGCGCTGGCCAATGCCTCTAGGCATCATCCCGGGTGCACCACCATAACCAACTACAACCGAGGATACCTGCCAGCAGCGAGGAGATTAGAACTCCTGTCTTGGCGAGTACCTGAAGCTCGGGCTGATTCATGAAGGCCAGGTCACCTATGAAAATAGCCATGGTAAACCCTATCCCCCCAAGCAACGCAACGCCCGCGATATGGGCCAATCGGGTGCCTTCGGGAAGAATGCCTATACCGAATTTAATTGCCAGCCAGCTCGCCCCGAAAATACCGAGAAACTTACCTAGCAGAAGCCCTGCCATAACACCTTGGGTCACCGGGTGTTGGAGTGCTTGTCCAAGGGAACCCGTATCCAGCGGGACTCCTGCGTTGGTTAAGGCAAATAGAGGAATGACCAGCAAAGCCACCGGTAGATGAAACTGATGCTCCAAGCGCTGTAACGGTGCCTGCACCTGATAGGCTCCGCTTTCAAGCGACTGCGTTAGACTACGTAGACGGTCATTGGTGAGGATGTTGTCATTTTCACGATGGGCTTTTTCGAACTGGGTCATCATCTTCCCCACCGAGTGTGAGAATCGGAGCGGATCGTATTTTGGCAGCGCAGGAATGGTGAGAGCGGTCAGCACTCCGGCAAGGGTCGCATGCACGCCCGAAGCAAGCATCGCCATCCACAGTAACGCGCCGATTAAAAAATAGGGGGTCGAGTTGCGCACCCCTCCTCGGTTAAAGGCGATAAGGACACCAAACAAACCCACCACCCATAAAAGGGCAGGAACACTGAGCTGTTCGGTGTAAAACAGGGCGATGACAAGTACCGCCCCCAAATCGTCGGCAATCGCCAGGGCGATCAGGAAGGTAATCAAGGTTTTTGGAATTCGGTTCCCTAGCAACACCAACACACCAATGGCGAAGGCGATATCGGTTGCCATTGGAATGCCCCAACCCCGCAGCGCCTCGCCATTGGAGCTGAAAGCCACGTACATCAATGCCGGGACTAACATGCCACCAATAGCGGCGGCAATGGGCAAGACCGCGTGACGCAATTCAGCCAGCTCACCTACCAGTATTTCTCGTTTAAGTTCTAGGCCCACGACAAAAAAGAACAAGGCCATTAACCCATCGTTAATCCAGTGCTGGAGCGACTTCTCCAATATCCAGCCGCCTGCGCCGATGGACAGAGGAGTATGAATTAGGTGCTGGTAGCTGTCCGACCAAGGACTGTTGGCAACAACCAGAGCGATCACCGCACACAGCATTAGCAGCATCCCACTGGTGGTCTGCCGTTTGATGAACTCGTCCAGCGGGGTCAACACTCGATCAAATGAATTTTCCCAAGGCGCTTTGAACTCACGCCCTTGTTGCTTAAGGCGACGTGATCGCTTTAAGCGTTCCAAGGGTTTTATCGAATCTGCCATTTTTATTCCTTAATCGTTACTGCTTACGACACCTAGCAAGTGAAGCAGGCTGGTGAATAGGTTAAAGATCGAAACGTAGAGAGTAACCGTGGCCATGATGTAATTGGTTTCTCCGCCATGTATGAGGCTGCTGGTCTGGTACAGAATCAGTCCCGCCATCAGTAGCACGAACATCGCTGAAACAACCAACGACAAGCCCGGCATATCGAAGAAGACAGCACTTAGTCCGGCCATAAAAGCCACCAAGAGGCCTGCCATCAGGAACCCGCCCATAAAACTTAAATCACGGCGACTAGACAGAGCATAGAGTGATAGGCCAAGAAAGATACCCCCGGTGGCAGCTATTGAACTCATCACCACTTGGGCTCCATTAGGCAGAGCCAGATACATATTGAGAATTGGCCCGAAGGTGTACCCCATAAAGCCGGTAAGAGCGAAAATGCTGAGCAACCCCCAGCCGCTGTTGCGGAGTTTGTTGGTCAAAAAGAGTAGCCCAAAATAACCACCGAGAGTCAGCAGCAGTACCAGCGAGATACCTGCGGTCAGTGCACTGAACAGCAGTGTCATGGAGAGCAGAGTATAGGTGTTTTGGATCACCTTATTGGTGGGAAGTACCTGAGTTTGAGGATACGCCGCAGCGTGGTTGGCCGTTGAGGACATAATCGAGCAGGTGATCACCTGTAGTGGTATAAACTCAAAAACTTAACACCTTGTCAGGGTGGTCGGCGGCGGGTGGGAGTAGTTGCCGTTGCTGTTTGAGTTGCTTGAATAGCATCGCTAGCGGCACCGGCTTGCTGAAGAAATAGCCCTGTACCTGATCGGCGTTATTACGTTCGAGGAACGCGATCTGCTCAGCAGTTTCGGCCCCCTCGGCAACAACATCTTTGCGCAGGTTGTGTGCCAAATTGATGATGGCGCGAACGATCTCGGCGTCATCAGGATTGGTTGTGACCCCTTGGATAAAGGATCTATCGATCTTGAGGGTACTGATCGGTAGTTTTTGCAAGTGAGCAAAGGATGAGTAGCCGGTACCGAAGTCATCCAGCGAGAACATCAGTCCGAGTTCGCTCAGGTCGGCGATACACTGACTGACATGCTGTTCGTTCAGCGCTACAGCGGTTTCGGTCAGTTCAAGCTCGATTCGACCGGCATGGATACCACTACGTTGCAGTATGCGGGCGATAGTTGGCACCAGAGTGTCATCCTGAAACTGACGGAATGACAGGTTAATCCCCATTCGATTAAGTTTGCAGCCCTGATTATCGAGCAGCTTCAGATCCTCAAGCGCCTTATTAAAGACCCAATATCCCATCGGTACAATCAGGCCGGATTTCTCTGCCATCGGAATGAAAGTATCGGGATAGAGCAGGCCTTTTTCAGGGTGTCGCCAGCGAACCAGTGCTTCAGCGCCGACGATTCGGCCATTGCGCAGGTCGATGCGTGGCTGGTAATGCAGTTCAAACTGCTCCTGCCGCAGGGCGTTAAGTAGTTCGGGTTCGAGAGTGATCTGGTTGACGGCATCCTCGAAATTACTCTCTTGATAGAAGTGGAATGAGCAACCTCGCTCTTTTTTGGCAATCTGCAGTGCGGCGCCAGCATGGCGTTCGAGCGAGTCACGATCGTCGGCGGTGTCAGGGTATATCGCACAACCGATGCTGATACCCAGCGCTAGGTTGTGGCCCTGTACCCGATACGGACGTTGGTGGAGGTAACAGATGCGTTCGATCAGTTTGCTCAGCGACGCGGTGCTGTCTGCGCTGTTCGGGCAGAGCAGTGCCAGCTGGTTGTCCCCGATACGTGCCAGTTGTTGTCCGGTTTCGAGTCCGGCTTGCAGCCGCGATATCACTTTAGACAAGGTTTCGTCACCGACGTTGGGCCCCAGAGCGTTGTTGACCCGTTTGAAGCCGTCGATGTTGAGCATCATTAGCCCCAGCTGCTGGCCGTTATCATGTGCTTGTAGGAATTGCTGGTCTAGCTCCAGTTCGAAGCTGGCGCGTGATGGCGCGCCGGTCAGGCCGTCGTGAAGCTTAAGGTCATTGATCTTATCGTCGCGCTGGCGCAAACCCTTGATATAACGAAAGGCGCGCTGCAGCACTTTAAGGTCGAGCTGCTCCAGGTCGAGGACATCGGTCGCCCCGTCAGCAAGATAAGCCGTTTCCTGCTGCGGGCTGATGCTCTGACCAAAAACGATGATCGGTAACTTTAGTTGCAGTCGCTGAGCCAGCTGCAAGTGGTTGCGGTGGCATTGATTGAGCTCGGGGTTGCTGAAGCAATCGGCCAGTAACAGGATATCGAAGTCGGCGTTACGGGCTTGATCTAACGCCTGTTTAACGTCATCGCACCAAGTTAACCGGTAGCCGGGTACCGGCGCATGTAATAGCGGCCATACCAGGCTCTGATAGGAGGCTTGGGGTGGTGCGACGATCAGCAGTAGTGGTGCATTTTCGCTATCTGGATTGATGCCAGTAGGCATAAAGCTTCCAACGTCATGAGCGTGTATTAATCACATCCTGTGAGCGGTAGAATTCTCATCTTACTGAGATAACTTCTACGGGCCAACGCTTTAGGCGGATTTATTGTGATTTTTCGGTACGTTAATCATTCTTTTATACCTTTTTTAGAGACTTTAAAATAGTGACCTCTCTCAACTCCCGGCAGAAAGAAGCGGTGCTCTACATCGACGGGCCGTTGCTGGTGTTAGCGGGTGCCGGTAGTGGTAAGACCAGCGTAATTACTCGAAAAATCGCTTACCTGATCGAGACTTGCGGCATCAAGGCACACCACATTGCGGCGGTCACCTTCACCAATAAAGCGTCGCGTGAGATGAAGGAGCGAGTCGGGAAGCTGGTTAAGGGGCCCGCGTCGCGGGGGCTGACGGTATCGACCTTCCATAATTTGGGCCTCAACATCATTCGCCGTGAGCACAAATTTTTGGGTTTCAAACCGGGTTTTTCGATCTTCGATGCCGGTGATGCCCAGTCGCTGATCAAAGATCTGATGAAGAAGGATAATCAGGACGAGACCGATCTGATCGACGTGATTCAGCACCTAATCTCCAGCTGGAAGAACGATCTTATTGGTCCTGATCGTGCCTACCAGTACGCGCAAAATCCCAATGAGGAGCTGGCTGCACGGGTTTACGCGCAGTACAACCGGATGTTGCGAGCCTATAATGCGGTCGATTTTGACGACTTGATTATGATTCCAACGCTGTTGTTCCAGCAGCGGCCCGATGTCTTGGAGCGCTGGCAGCGTAAGATCCGCTACTTGCTGGTTGATGAGTATCAGGACACCAATACCAGCCAGTATCAGATGGTGAAATTGCTGGTTGGTATTCGTGGAGGATTAACGGTGGTCGGTGATGATGACCAGTCGATCTACGCCTGGCGCGGGGCTAGACCGGAAAACCTGTCGTTGCTAAAAACCGATTTCCCGTCGCTCAAAGTGGTGATGTTGGAGCAGAACTACCGCTCTACCAGCCGCATTCTAAAAGCTGCTAACCAGCTGATCGCCAATAATCCGCACGACTTTGAAAAAACGCTATGGAGTGAGATGGGCTCGGGCGATCCGCTGCGGGTGATCATCAATCGAAATGAGGACTCTGAAGCCGAAAGGATCGCTGCAGACATCATCGAACGCCGTTTGACGCAGCGTAACCATTATCGTGATTACGCCATTCTTTATCGCGGCAACCACCAGTCGCGATTGATCGAGATGAAACTGCAGACCAACCAGATTCCGTACAAACTCAGCGGTGGCACCTCGTTCTTCTCGCGTACTGAGGTTAAGGACATCATGGCCTATCTCAAGGTGCTGATTAATCCCGATGATGACAACGCTTTCCTGCGAATCATCAACCTGCCACGGCGCGAGATCGGCCCCGGAACGCTGGAAAAACTGTCGGCCTATGCTGGTGAGCGCGGTATCAGTATGTTTGAGGCCAGCGGTGAGTTAGGTGCCGGTCAGGTACTATCGGCACGGGCACAGGGCAAGCTGCAGGAGTTCAGTCGTTGGCTTAAAGGGGTCAACCAGCGTTGCCATCAGGGTGATCCGATCGAGGTGGTTAAGCAGATGATCCGTGATATCGATTACGAAGCCTGGACCTATCAGAATGCCAACACGGAGAACAAGGCCGAGCGTCAGATGGCCAACGTCTGGTTTTTGGTTGACTCGTTGCAGCGGACGTTGGAGCGATTGCAGGAAGATAATCCCGATGCCGAGATCGAAGATGCGGTCTCGCGTCTGCTGCTGATCGATATGCTCGAGCAGCAAGAGGAGGATGAAGACGACGATCGGGTGCAGCTATCAACCTTGCACGCGTCAAAGGGCCTGGAGTACCCCCACGTTTACCTGATGGGAATGGAGGAGGAGTTGTTGCCTCACCGTAATAGTATCGAGGAGGACTTTGTCGAGGAGGAGCGGCGGCTGGCGTATGTGGGGATCACCCGCGCCCGCAAGACGCTGACCATGACATTGACCCGCCAGCGTAAACAGTTTGGCGAGATTATCGATACCGTCCCTAGCCGATTTCTTGATGAACTACCGGAGGAAGATCTGCAATGGTTTGGTCGTGAACCGGGCTGTGAAGTCGCTAATCAGGCGCAGGGAAGATCGGCGTTGGATCTTATGCGAGCGGGGCTGAAAAGTGACTAGCCGTGGATAGGGACAGACAGCGCTGAGCCGCCTGTGGGATCTGCTGAAGTAACCAGCGCCCGAGTCCTGGCAAGTGGTGCTGAGGTGTTTGGCGATAGCCGGCCAGACCTGTTATTTTGGAACGCTGTTATAGAGAATGCGTGAACGGTTAATAAGCTGGTGGCAGCGGGCCTTTAACTGGCCGCTTGCGCTGAAGCATGCCGGATCGTATGATTAAACCTTGTAAAGTGTAGTGTTAAATTGTGCTCCCATAATCGAGTTCTATCCTAGCTGATGCGCTTTTCCGTCCAACATTCAAACCGCTCAGGTAATGTCGCTAGCGGCATGGTCATACTGCTGCTGCTCGCTCAGCTAAGCGGACCGCTGATGGCTGCCGCGACGATGACGCCAGCGGATCAGGACAAGTGGCTTTGGATCTGTACGCTGCAAGGGATGCAGAAGATTTGGTTGGGTGGTGAGGGTGAGCCAGCCCCGGTCCAGGCTGCGCTGAACCAAACAGCGTCACAATGCTCCATCTGTTCTTTACACCAGCTTTTTTCTAGTACGGTTATGCCTGGTTCTGAAGCCGCCTCACCGGCTCCGATTGCTGCCATCTGTCCCCCTCACGCATCGCAGCAACTAGATCCCGCGCCGACCGTCAGCTCAACGCGTATCCGCGCCCCACCGCAAGCTTGATCGGCAACAGCGGGTTGTGACGGTAGCGGGTGTGGATGATTCATTGTCGGTCATACCCATTCCGCACCGCGCTTCCTTCTGTTTGTTCCGTCAGTACTTGTAGAAGGTCGGTAGAAAGCCGACTTACGGCGAGTTGCCTGATACCTGTTGGCAGCGGTGACTCCATCACTCCTGCTGATCACGGTGGTTCTGACCATCCCTCTCTCTTGGATCAGACCTACGTGGTTACTTTGGGAAGCGACAGTATCGGGCATCAGTCTGATTTACCTCCGTATAGATAACCATGAAGTGACTCTGGCCTGCGCAGGGCCATGCTTCAAATCGTTATGATTAAACGATAACAAGGTTAAATAGATAACCGCGATCAAGGGATACGATGCGATGAAAACAATTTTAGCTGTAGTGATAGCAGTGATAGCAGTGTTGGCACTACCGGTATTTGCTGTTGAAATGAGTGATGGCTACCTGCGCGCTAGTGCGCCGGGAGCTCCTGTAGGCGCGGCGTTTATGACACTGCATAATTCGTCAGACAGTGCGATTGCGATGGTGGCCGTCGAGTCGACTCTGTCGGAGACGGTCGAGATGCATAACCACACCAATGTTGATGGGGTGATGCAGATGCGTCAGGTTGACAAAATTGAGCTACCCGCAAACGGTAAAGCCGTTCTTAAACCGGGCAGTTTTCACTTGATGTTGATGGGGCTAAAGCAGCAGTTGGCCGTTGGAGATAGTGGCCAGATTCGGGTGCGTTTCTCCGATGGTAGCGAGCAAGTACTGGATCTACCGGTTAAAAAGGTAACCGCTAAACCGATGATACACGGTGATGGTGAGCACAAGAATGGCAGCACAGGCCAGATGAATACAATGGCCAAGCCAACCAATTGATCGGCTTTTCTTCCTAGTAGGGGCGGGGCTGCGTACGGTTATCCGAGGCGGGATGCCTCATCCGCTTAGACGTTACCGTACTGCTCGCCCTGCGACAGCCAGCGACGAATGATACCGTTGCAACTGTCGGGTAGATGCTCGATCTGGGAGGCGACCAGTTTAACCTGCTCTAGCAGGTCGGCATCGCGCTCCAGATCGGCGATTCGAAATTGCATCATGCCGGTCTGGCGGGTGCCAAGCACTTCACCAGGACCGCGTAACTCCAGATCCTTCTCGGCGATACGAAAACCGTCGTTGGTTTCACGCATTATTCGAAGTCGTTCCTTGCTTTGTTGTGATAACGGGTTGTGGTACATCAGCACACAGTGGCTGGCGACAGATCCGCGCCCGACCCGGCCCCTTAGCTGGTGCAGTTGCGCCAGCCCCAAACGCTCCGGATTCTCGATAATCATCAGGCTGGCATTGGGTACATCAACACCAACCTCGATCACCGTGGTCGCGACCAGTAGATCCAGCCCTTTCTCTTTGAACTGCTTCATCACTTCGGCTTTGGCGGTGGCTTTCATGCGTCCGTGCACCAGGCCGATCCGCAGCTCTGTTAGCGCGGCGGTCAACTCTTGCGCGGTGACTTCGGCAGCCTGGCACTCCAGCGCTTCGGACTCCTCAATCAACGTGCAGACCCAATAAGTTTGGCGCCCTTCCGCACACGCTACACGAACGCGTTCGATTACTTCGGCGCGGCGCTGATCGGAGATCAACACGGTGTTGACCGGGGTTCGTCCCGGCGGTAACTCGTCGATAACAGAACAGTCGAGATCGGCATACGCACTCATCGTCAGGGTGCGCGGGATGGGGGTGGCGGTCATAATCAGCTGGTGCGGCACCATGCCATCGCGGCCTTTTTCGCGCAGGGCCAGTCGTTGATGAACCCCGAAGCGATGTTGCTCGTCGACCACGATGACGCCGAGGTTGTGGAAGGCGACCTCATCTTGAAATAACGCATGTGTACCGATGACTAACTGCGCCTGCCCCGAACCGATTCGGGCGAGGGTCTCACTGCGTTTTTTGCCTTTGATTCGTCCGGTCAGCCAGTCGACCTTGATACCCAGTGGTTCCAGCCAAGTACCAAAGTTGATCAGGTGCTGCTCGGCCAGGATCTCGGTTGGCGCCATCACCGCCGCCTGATAGCCCTGTTCGATCGCTTGCAGCGCCGCCAGCGCTGCAACCACGGTCTTACCCGAACCGACATCACCCTGCACCAGTCGCAACATCGGAATGGGTTGGGTAAGGTCCTGTTGTAATTCATGCCAGACCCGCTGTTGGGCATCCGTCAGGGTGAAGGGCAACTGCTCCAGGAACGCGCCACTTAAGCGGCCGTTGGTGTTTAATCCCGGCGCGGCATGCTGTTGCTGGATGTGGCGTAACCTAATCAGACTGAGGTGGTGGGCCAGCAACTCCTCGAATGCCAGCCGGCGTTGAGCAGGATGACGTGACTCGGCCAGCTCCAACAAGTTGGTGCCGACTGGCGGGTGGTGCAGGTAGTTGACCGCGGCGTTGAGGTCACTGAGGCCAAACTGTTGCAAAACTGCATCGGGCAGCCACTCCTGTAAGCCCCCTTGTTGCTGCATCATGGCCAGGGCTTGGCTGCAGAGGCCGCGAATGCGGGCTTGGGTCAGCCCTTCAGTTGCGGGATAGATCGGCGTTAGGGTTTCGTCTATCGGTGCTGACGCGGCGCTATCGAGACTACTGTATTCCGGGTGGTACAGTTCCAGTCCGCCGCTGCCAACCCGGGCCTCACCAAAACAGCGGAGCCGTGCACCGGGCTGGAGGTTGTTTCGTTGGGCGGCACTGAAATGAAAAAAGCGTAATGACACACTGCCGCTATCGTCACGAAGCTTGCACCGTAGGCTGCGACGGCGGCCCATCAAAACTTCACTGCTAATCAGCTGACCTTCGATAACGGCTTCATCGCCTGGACGTAACTGGCCAATGGCAACCACACGGGTGCGGTCCTGATAGCGCATCGGTAGGTGAAACAGCAGGTCTTGCAGTGTCTCTAACCCGAGTTTGGCTAATTTCTGCTGCATCGCTGCGCCGACCCCTTTGAGGCGATCGGTAGCGATCTGATCGAGACGACGCAGTGCTGGGGTGGTCATGGCGCAGGCTTTTTGATGAGGTTTGGGTTTGGGTTGGTGTTTGGTTTGTTGCACGTGTTTGGTTTAGCACCTAGATCGCTTGTGTCCGCCGGTGTTGATAACTGCGCTAGCGGACACTGCCCGATCGCCTCAAGTAACGCATCGATCGCTTTCGGACGGGTAAAACTCGCTCGCCAAGCCAGGGCCAGTGTTCGCTTGGGGATCGGTTGGCTAAACGGCACCACGGTCGATAGCGGTGATCGCTGTTGGTTATCGATAGCCGATTGCGGCAGCACGGTTGAACCTAATCCGGATGCTACCATCTGGCGTATGGTTTCAAGTGACCCCCCTTCAGCCATCAGACCGTTGTTTTGGGCCGCCTGGAGGCTACTACAAGCCTCGAGTACCTGGTCACGGAAACAGTTGCCCTCTCCGAGCATCAGCAGCGGAATCTGATCGAGCTCGATGGCTGCGATCTGTTGTCGCTGACTCCAGGCATGCTCGGCCGGTAGCAGCACCACAAAGTCTTCGTCATACAGCGAACGTACCACCACATCGGTCTCTTCGAAGGGCAGAGCGATGATGATGGCATCGAGATCACCTTGGCGCAGCTTCAACCGTAGCGCTTCGGTAAACCCCTCCTCCAGATAAAGCGGCATCGTCGGTGCACTCTGCCGTAATCGTGGCACTAGGTGCGGAAAAAGGTAGGGTGCTACGGTATAGATCGCGCCCAGCCGCAATGGTGTCGCGAGTGGGTCCCGGCCGGCCCGGGCTAGCTCATTGACCTGTCGGGCCTGCTCCAGAACCTTCTGAGCCTGCGCCACCACCTGTTGCCCGGTGGGTGTCAGAGTGACGCTGCCTTTGTGGCGTTCGAACAGCGCCACCTCGAGCTCGGTCTCAAGTTTCTTAACCGCGATGCTGAGCGTTGGCTGGCTGACAAAGCAGCGCTCGGCGGCGCGGCCGAAGTGGCGTTCTTGGGCTAGGGTGACGATGTAGCGCAGCTCGGTCAGGGTCATAGTCTGTTCACCGGTCGATCGCAGTAGGGGTTGGTTGGACGGTAATAACCGGCGCAGGTGACAAGCAGGCAAAGACAGGCCAGACTGCGCTCTATGTTGTTACCGAGGAGTGCCAATAATGGCGCTCCTCGGTAACAATGTTGATAGCAACATAGAAAACGACAGATAGCGATAATGAACACAGGAGGCTCGCATCGTGGCAACAGTGTTACTCGTTGGTTGTGGTGATATTGGTACTCGGCTTGGATTGCAGCTTAGCCTAGCCGGACATCACTGTATTGGTTTGAAACGTCATCTTAATCAACTGCCTGCGCCAATCCAAGGGTTACAGGCCGATGTTACAGATCCGGCCAGTCTGGACGACTTGCCGGAGCATGATTATCTGGTCTACTCACTAGTACCGTCCGAGTACAGTGCCGCCGGCTATCAACGTGCCTATGTGGACGGATTGACCAATCTGTTGGCGGCGATCGCGCAGCAGCAGCTATGCCCCAAACGGCTATTTTTTATCTCCTCGAGTGCCATCTATCACCAGCGAGACGGTGCTTGGGTCGATGAGCTTAGCGATACCTTGCCAACCAGTTTTTCGGGGCAGGCGATGCAGCAGGCTGAAGCCATATTGAACGACTCTGTATTGGCCGGCACGGCGGTTAGGCTAAGTGGTATCTACGGTCCGGGACGTGAGCGTTTGTTCAATTGGGTACGTCAGGGGGTCGGCGCCAGCGATGAATCGACCCACTATGGCAACCGCATCCATATCGATGATTGTGTTGGGGTACTGCAGTTTTTACTGGAGAAAGACCTGCGCGGAGAACCCCTGGCTGATTGTTACTTGGCGTCTGACCCGCATCCGGCTAGCTACCATGAGGTACTGGAGTGGTTGCGACAGCAGATGGATCTGCCAAAGCCCGAGCAGTATCAAGATTTCAATCTGAAAATTCGCAGCGGCAGTAAGCGATGTCGCCCGCAACGTTTGCTGGATGCCGGTTACCAGTTTCATCATCAAGACTACCGAAGCGGTTATCGATCGATGCTAAAAGCGATGCTGGCTGACCCAGTAGCTGTTCAGCCAGACGAATAAGGAGAGGGAGATGACCAAAATAGCGGTGGTTTTGTCCGGAGCCGGTGTGTTTGATGGTTCGGAGATTTACGAGTCGGTGATGACACTGTTCTGTATTGAGCAGCAGGGTGCGCAATATCAATGCCTGGCTCCCAACATTGAGCAGATGCACGTGGTTAACCACCTTACGGGTGAAGTGGCCGAAGGTGAGTCCCGCAACGTGCTGGTCGAAGCGGCGCGTATTGTGCGTGGAGAGATTTTAGATCTGGCCAAAGCGGATCCTGCCGACTATGACGCGTTGATCGTTCCCGGTGGTTTTGGTGCAGCCAAGAACCTGTCCGATTTCGCCGTTACAGGCAGTGATTGTACCGTTAACCCACAACTGCAGGCGTTCACACAGGCGATTCAACAAGCCGGTAAACCGGTTGGATTGATCTGTATAGCACCGGCGATGGCGCCACGGCTATTCGGTCAGAATGTGGTTTGCACTATTGGTGATGACACTGAAACGGCGCAGGCGATCGAGCAGATGGGCGGTCAGCATCAGTTCTGTGATGTACGTAACTGCGTCACCGATGAGGCTCGAAAACTCGTGACGACACCTGCCTATATGTTGGCCGGGACCATCAGCGAGGCTACCGCTGGGATTAGCGAGCTGGTGGCCGAGGTGTTGCGGTTGACCGATTGATTCGCAACGCGTACGACTACGAACAGGAAAACTGCGTCACAGGAACGGTTATTGATGTGGGCTAGTTTCTACTAACACGGAATATAGTGTTGTTTTATATCAACAACTAACACGATAGATTTGAGCCGTTGGTGGTTTTTTGTTCTACTGTCGCCGACGCAGGTGCACTAGAAAAGTGCACCTGCTACTTAGACACCAGATCGCTGCCGGCCTAGGCAATCAAGAACTACTTATCGGGCCCTCAAAGGAATAGGAGTATTTGTCGTTGTTGTCCCGCTACTGTTCGGGTTTGAAACTGCCATTTCTGCTACTGACAGGGTTATGGTTTCCCACGTTTGCGGTAATAGCCGATGAGCTGATGACCGAAGACGACCTGCTTGGCTCAATCCAGACTGTGACCAACGCGACGCGTTTGGAGCAGCAGATTAATGAGCTCCCTGTCGCTGTTACGGTAATTGACCGTTGGATGATAGAGTCTTCGGGTGCAGTCAATGTCGTTGATCTGTTCAAGTTGGTACCCGGATTCCAGGCCTATCATATCAATGCCAACAAGTTCGGCCTGACTAGCCACGGCCAAGGGGATGATTACCCCGGTCGGTTGGAGGTAACCGTCGATGGCCGCTCAGTATACTTGCCTGTCTTCTCGAGTGTTGATTGGTCGATGCTGGGGGTTGGCATTGATGATATAGACCATATTGAAGTCGTACGTGGTCCCAGTGTGGCCAGCCATGGTTCCAATGCTTTTCTGGGGGCCATCCACATCATTACCCGCTCTCCTTTGCAAGACAGTGGCACGGGTGTAGGGGTCACTGGTGGGGCCCTCCAGACTCGTGAACTGAGGTTCAGGCACAATGATCAGCTGGGGGGCCTAAGTTACCGTATGAGCTTCAACTATCACCAGAATGAAGGTAGTGGTTTTGGTGTCGATCGTGATGATGCGGCTAACAGAGGAGACCTTCAAGATGGTGCTAAGATTGGCCAGCTGAATTTTAGCGGTCTCTATACTCCGAGTCTGCAAGATAGCTTGTCATTTCAGCTGGGGCTAGGTGAAGGCTGGGTTGGCGTGGGTAATGCTAACGACCCTTCTAGCTTTCGCCGCCGAGATAGCCAAAATAACTACCAGCTACTGTCTTGGATACGAGAGCTGGATCAAGGTCAGTTTAAAGTGCAGGGCTACCGGAACTATCAAGATTATGAAAATCACGATTATGTCTTGGCTTCGGATTTTATTCTTAATGAACTTGAGCCTGACGGTGTTTCGGATGTTAGCGACGCTCTTTCGCTTATAGGTGCCGCGGATCAGTTATTGGATATCGGCCTCGAGACCGGTACCGTCGAACGTCGGGATCTGGAACTTCAGTACAGCCGCGATTATGGTTCAGCGCTAAGAGCCGTTGCAGGGTTGGGTGTCAGAGAGGACCGGGTTCAAGGCTATGCGCTGTTAGGTCACGATGATCAGATTGCAGAGCAGTATTACCGTGCCTTCGGTACGATTGAATGGCGTCCAACGGCATCGGTCGTGACGAATTTGGGTGCGATGTTCGAACAGAATCAACAAATAGGCGGTCACTTATCCCCCCGATTAGGCCTTAACTGGCATGCAGCACCTGGCCACACGATCCGAGCTTCATCTGCCTTGGCCTACCGCACACCATCTATTCTTGAACAAAATAACTTGGAAACGCTTCGCGTTCCGAGTACAGGAGAGAGGTTGAGCGTCGGTTTTCACGCGCCGGATCAGCTTAACCCAGAAAAAATAAGGGCATATGAGCTGGGTTACATGATGGAAGCCCAACAGCTGCATTCAGTGTTTGATGCCCGGCTCTTTGTCGAATATATCGACGATGCGATCGCAGAGGCTTGGATACAGCCAGAGGAGGTAGCGGTGTCATCATTGGTACCGCAGTCAGCGCTGCAAGCACAAAACAACGCGCACTGGAAAACCAAAGGAGCCGAGTTTCAGTGGCGACTTGAGCCGTTGGCGGGCAGCCGCCTATTTGTGACCTATGCCTATGCTGATGTTACTGGTGAGTATGATCGCAAGCAATACGGTGGGGAGGTTGAAAATGTGAACCCGCTGGGTCCTCGTACTCCCCAGCATCAGTTCAATATTCTTGCTAGTCAGCATTTAGGCGACGGTCTGGAAGCCAGCATAGCTTTTTATCGTCAGACCAGTGTGAAGTGGCATCGAGGGGATTCCCTCAAACCTTATAATCGAGTCGATGGACGAATTGCTAAACGCTTTGGCTATGGCCGGGTGACGGGACGCGTTGAATTGATCTTACAAAGCTTTAACGCGCCCTACACCGAGTTTGAAATAAATAACACCGTTGATAGTCGGGGTTTTGTTCGGCTTACATTCGATTTCTTATAGAGCTACTGCCGAACTAGGTAAGTTTGAGCAAAGCTACGGTTAGATCACTGATAGGATGTCAGTCCTTAGCAATGGAATTTGCGATGCCGACCTGTTTTTACAGATTATTATTTTACGCAGGACCGCGGCCTCTACGATCGAGAGGTTGCATCGCCTCTGTGATGCTGCCTACTACGATATCGCTATTGCTTTGGTTGGGTGTGTTCTCTATTGCCAATGCAGGCCAATCGGTGTTGTTGGTTCTGAGTCAGCAAAGCCCACCTTACCAACAATTGGTATCGACACTACAACAGCGCCTGTCCCCTTCTCTGTGGACGCTGCAAACGGTTTCTGTCGAAAATTATAATCCCAGCTCGGTGCAGGCCGATCTTATTATTCCTGTGGGGACCCGAGCCACCAGTCGAGTGCTGCGGGATCGTTTGCTGTGGCCTGTGTTAAGCGTTTTGATTCCGCGTCAAAGCTTTGAAAGCCTACGCCAGCAAAAAATTCCGCTGATTCACTCTCAGCAACAGATGCTCAGTGCTATCTATCTCGAACAACCGATGCAGCGCCAGTTACAGTTAGCCGCGCTGATCGATCCTTCGATCAAGCGGGTCGGGGTTGTGCTAGGTCCGAGCAGCCATGATCAGGCAGCAGCAATTAGTGCTGCCATCAATGAACGCGACTGGCAGGCCGAGCTGGTTCGTTTTGAACGCGAAGATAACCCCATTGAGCGGATTGGACCGCTGTCCGCTCGTGTTGATGCGTTGCTGGCAATTCCCGATCGTTCTGATTTTAACCGTAGTATTTCAAAATGGATGTTGCTGCTCAGTTACCGACGCAATATTCCGTTGATCGGCTTCTCGCGTCGTTATGTTGAGGCAGGAGCTACTGCTGCGCTGTTCAGCTCACCCGAGAGCATCGCCAATGATACGGCGTTCCGGCTAGAGCAGTGGCAACAGCAAGGGGGAGGGGCGCTGTCGCCTCCGTCCTACCCCATCTTTTTCGATCTTGATCTTAACCGGCAGGCCGCCGAAAAAATCGGTCTGACATTGCCTCTGATACAAGATGTCAGAGCTGCGGTTGCCGGAGGAACACAGCCATGAAAATGACCGACCCGATCGCCAGGCTCAGTATCAGCCGACAGATTCTGCTAACGGCACTATTGCCGTTGCTACTGCTGACGGTAGCGCTGTCCGGCTATATGATCGCCAGCCAGATGCATGATGCCCGGCAGGGACTGATCGATGAGAGTGATACGTTACTGAGTTACCTGTCCAGTGCCTCAGAGCTGGCCCTGTTAACCGAGAGTTCGGAGGCTCTTGAGCAGTTAGCAAGTGAACCGCTAAAAAGCGCTGAAGTGACCGATATCTTGTTTTATAACGTCAACCTAAAGCGACTCTACAGCAGTGATAATACCCGGATCGATTTAGGCCGGATGATCTCTGTCAGCTCTTCAAAGAGTGGACGCCAGCAGTTTGATCTTCCTGGTTTGGAGGGGACATGGGCGATAGTCGAACCTGTGTTATCCGATGGTGTTGGGGTTGATGACTTTGATCAGGGCTTGTCACCGGATCGCCATCTTGGCTGGGTGGTGGTGTTGCTCAATGAACAGCAGTTGATTAAAAGGCAGCAGCAAATTTTATTGCGTGGATTGATGATCTCGGTAGCGGCACTGTTGTTAGCGCTGGCTCTGGCCCACAGAATTAGTAGAAATATCAGCCAGCCAATTATCGAGTTGAGTGAAAACCTGCAGCGTTACCAGCAAGGCGGCTTTGAGCAGCAAACAAGCATCAGCCATCAGCATGAGATAGGCGCGTTGCAGCGAGGGATCAATGATCTGGTTGAGCAGGTTCAGCAACATCAGCAGCAGCTGCAAAGTGAAGTCGATCGGGCGACCCTTGATCTGCAGGGTGCGCTTGAAGAACTTGAGTTGAGTAACCAGAAGCTGCAGAAATCCAAAGATAAAATAGAGCTCACCGGCGTCGCCAAAGATCAGTTTATGGCAAGGATGAGCCATGAATTGAGAACGCCGATCAGCTCCGTTCTGGGGTTTATCCAATTATTGGAAAAGAGCTCGCTTGACGATACTCAGCAAGAGTATTGCCGGATCATTCAGAATGCGTCGGTACTGTTGCTGCGATTGATTGATGATGTGCTCGACTTTTCAAAGTTTGAAACCGATAACCTGGTACTCGAGGAAATCGCCTTCAACCCAGAGCAATGCATAGAAGATGTGGTTGATATGCAAGCGCCGGCCGCAGCAGAAAAAGGGCTGCAGTTGGAGTTCCATTGTAATGCACAGTGGTCGCTAAACCTGGTCGGCGATCCGACCCGTTTTTCGCAGGTGTTAACCAACCTGATCGGTAATGCGATCAAGTTTACCGAGTCAGGCTCGGTCAAGGTTCAGATGAGCAGCAAGAAACTGGAGAACCGGACATTGCTGCTCATTGCCGTCGAAGATACCGGTATCGGCATCCCTGCAGAGCAGTTACCGGGACTATTTCAGCCCTTTAGTCAGGCAGATACTTCGATTAATAGGCGCTTTGGTGGCAGTGGTCTCGGCTTGATGATCAGTAAGCGGTTGATACAGCTGATGCACGGCGATCTGAACTTAACCAGTGTGGCGGGTGAGGGAAGCTGCTTTCGAATCAGCCTGTGGTTGGATAATGCGCCTGAAGCCGCAGCACCGTCGTCGCTTCCTGCGTTGAATGTACTGCTGTGCTGTGCTGATAAACCACAACGTCAGCGTTACCAACAGCAACTACAGCAGTGGGGCTGCCAGGTAGACGGTCTTAGCGACCGGCAACAATTGGTGGGTCAACTGTTGGAGTGTGAATCACCATACGATCGTGTCATCGTCAGTTTGGGCTTAGAGGAGCTGAAAGTGTTGTCATGGAATCAGTTTCTCAACCCGGTCAGAAAATGCTTCTCCGGAGAACTCATACTGATGACCGAGCATGACTCCGGAACGTTTGAGTTGGGAATTGACCGATTGATGAAACAGTTGATGCCCGCCCGGATGTTGCTGCGTCCGGTCGGTCGCCGGCGACTTTTTCATGCCCTTCAAGGGAATACAGTGAATGTGCCGCAGACGTTTGATCAGCCGTTGATGCTTGAAGGGTTATCGATTTTGTTGGCTGAGGATAATCGCTTTAATCGACTGTTGATCTGCAGGATGCTGCAGGCGCAAGGAGCGCAAGTTGATGTTGTTGATAATGGTCATGATAGCTGGGTGAAGGCTGCTGAGCAGGCTTTTGATCTGATATTGATGGATCAGCACATGCCCGTTCTGAATGGATTGGACGCCTGCCGTAAGATCCGCCAGTTACCGGGGGAAGCCGGAAAGATACCGATTATGATTCTGACTGCTGATGTGGTGACTCAGGAGGAGAGTCTGCTGGAACCCTTGGATCTACAAGGTATTTTGTATAAGCCGGTTGATGAGTTGCTGTTGGTTCGGCAGATACTGCAGTTGTTGAAACCGGATCAAATCGAAGGGGGGGAACCGAACCTGAAAGCACGTCTTGACCGCTTTGGTATATCCCCGACCGAAGTCCGACAAGCGCTGGATGAACAGTTCGATGAGCTGCAGCAAGCCTTGTTGCAGGGTGATCGCCAGCTATTACGCGATAATGCCCACCAGATGGCCGGAGTAGCTGCGATGGCGGGGTTGGAGCGACTTGATGATCAGCTTGGTCAATTCCGTCAGGCGGTTCGTAGCAAGGAGATGAGCGAACTCTGGCAGCTATTTTGGCGGATGAAGGAGGTTTCTGATGCGTCAAATCTTGATATTAATTAGCAATTATAATATTTGGCTGATCGTTTTTAAATTTTGATTACAGTGGAAGGATGATTAATGCCGGGTTAAGTAGCAGCGCTGCAGGCGGTTTTTTGCTACTCTAGAGCGCTGTAAGTCTTAACTTTCTACCTTGGATACTGTGGTTTGAACTCACAAAACTTGCTTAAAGTGATCGCCGAAGCCCGTGCCGGGTTGCGTAAATCCGAGCAAAAAGTGGCCGATTACGTTTTGGCCCAACCGAAAGAGATCATCCATATGCGGATTGTGGATCTAGCGGCGGAAGCCCAGGTCAGCGAACCCACCGTCGTCCGTTTCTGCCGCGCACTCAATTATGATGGATTCCAGGATTTTAAGCTGACACTGGCTCAGGTGCTGGCGACCAACTCCAGCTATGAGCAGTTTTCGCTCAACAACAAAGACTCGGTCAACGACTTTAAACAGAAGGTCTTCGATTCTACCATCGGCAACCTGATCACGATTAAAGAGGAACTGGACGCTGAACGGCTGGAGCAAGCGATCGAGGCATTGGCTCACGCCCGGCTGATCGAGTTTTATGGTTTTGGTGCTTCTGCTGCGGTCTGCACCGATGCCCAGCATAAGTTCCACCGACTTAAATTGAATGCGGTGGCCTATTCGGATCCGCACCTGCAGGCCATTGCTGCGGTAACCTTGTCGGAAGGCGATGCGGTGGTCGCTATCTCACAGACCGGTCGTACCAAAGACCTGCTGCATTCCGCCGGGCTAGCCATGGCTCAGGGGGCGCAGGTGATTGCGCTTTGCCCCAGTGGTACGCCTCTGGCAGAGCTGGCGACGATCCCTATCCATATCGACCTCGAAGAAGATAAAGACCTCAGCGCGTTAATGTCTTCGCGTGTGGTGCAGTTGGTGGTGGTCGATGTGCTGGCGGTTGGGTTGACTATTAAGCTGGGCCCTGGCGTCATTGATCACCTGAAAACGATCCGGCGAAGCCTTCGATCCTTGCGGCAAAATGATAAACGATCGCCACAACGCGCTACTAAATAACTTGCTTCGGTTTCCAGCCCACAGAGCCTTCGGTCATATTGCTACGGACTGCATTCACCTTAAATTTAAGCTGATACTTGAGCAGGAACTGCAATTTGACCTGCTATGAGTCATTGTATTAGTTGATTTTTGCCGTTTTGATACTTGGTCAAAACGTCCCGAGGCTTGTTCCAAACCTGCCGTTTCTATGCTGCAGTGCCGCTTGAATTTTTTCTCCAGTTATGAGAAATAATACTTGAGAGGGAAAAGGGGGCAGCTGAGATGTCATTAGCCTGTCATCATTTTGCTTTAGGTTTTCCCTCCACAGGACGATATCGGACCTGATTGATTTTCAATATGGAGCAACCGCCATGATGAGACACGGTCAACACCTCGAGCAGATCCAAGCCACAATGTTTGATGCGATGATGGAGCTGGATAGCGAATCGCAACAGGCATCCAAAAAAGCGGCTATCAGCCGTAATCTCAAAACTCGCCGGGCGATCGAAGAGCACTTCGAACAGGAACGGCTGAAACAAAACCTTCGTGAATACGACTTTGACTAAGAGACGCAATCGCTTCTGATTGGCATTGCTGCAGACGTTTGCTTGTTGAACGGCGCTAGTCCGGTTTGGCTAACCCGTTTCCCGGTTACGCTATAACGTGCACCGGGAAACTGTTGTCCATGAATAGCAGGGCAGCAGGGTTGTTCTATTGTTGAGGCAGAGCATCATCGAGGTAAAGTTTGACCGACTTCTTGGGCTGACTCAGCGACACCAGCGCCTGGTGGCGAAATTCGATAGTGAAACGGCTGCCGGCTTTTAGCGGCTGGTTCAGATGCGACACCATGATATGAGGTGATTTTTCTTTACCTTGTGAGTCTTTACCTTGGGCTATCTGTCCACCCATCGTTAACCCGCGCAGCGGTATTTGGCCGGCGTATTGAAAGGTTAAGTGCCAGCGATTGTTGGCCGGGCGGCTTTCCTCGACGATGGTGAGTTGCGATTGGACATAACGTACCAGTTGCATTTGCTGCAACTGTTGTTGCTCGCCCTGCTTGGCCAGTAAGTGTTGCTGGTAGGCGCCAAACAGGGTTGATGTCAGTGCCGAAAGCCCTTCACCGCTGCCACCTCCCGAGGGGGTGCCGTTTTGTGCTGCCGCGTTGTTCTGCCATAACACGTTATTGTTTAGCAACTTGGCGTAGTCGGGGTTGATCTTCCCAGCCCGGTAATAGCGCTCTACCTGTTGACCGACCTGGCGGTTTTCCTGCTCGCGCTCGCTGTTGACCGGGTGGTCGTGGAAGAAGAAAGCGCGGCGGTTGCCTGAGGCTTCGAATTGGCGTTTCCAGATCCGGCTGGCAGCCATCGGGTCGTAACCACTCAAGGCGCTATACAACACGCCGATCCTGTCGGCCTCACGCTCGTTGTCGTGGGTGAAGGCTGCCTGATAACCCTTTCTGCCGGATGAGCTTGAATTGGCCAGTGCGGTCGCTTGCGCCAACGATTGCCCTTCAAAGACATGGTTAGCGACGGTATGTGCGATCTCATGCGCCAGCACGGCCGCAACCTCGTCATCGCTGCTCAGTTGCTGCATCAGCCCCAAGTGAACCACCACGTATGTGCCGCCGGTAGTAAACGCGTTAAAGCTATCCCGGTCGATCAGTACCGGTTGCCAGCGCTCTTCACGCAGGTGGCTGGTGCGGTGAATCCGGTCGAATATCTCAACCATCCGCCAGTACTGAACTTTATCAAGTTGTTGATTGGTTTTACGGTTGTTCTGCTGCTCTTGCTTGAGCAGCTGATCAACCACGGCATTGCCCTTCGCTATCTGCTGCGAACGGGACTCCAGGCTTAGGCTGCGTTGACCGGTCACCCTGTCTTCTTCGGAGACCGACTCGGCGATGTTGTATAGCCCTTGGTCGACAGATTGCAGTGCCTGGCAACCCGATAGCAGTAAGGCGCAGCACAGCGATACTACTAGTGTCGATATTGAGGGTGAATTCGGCTGGATCATCGATAAAAATCCCAAATCGTGTGGTTAATTGGTTCTAATCTAAGAAGAGTATTCTATTTGTGCCGGTGAGCCAATTCCGTTACCATTCGCGCGATTCTCCAGCCCGCTCGGAAGCACTTTACATGAATATAATTGTCTACCCGGGTACCTTTGATCCTATTACTCACGGTCATACCGACCTGGTAGAGCGTGCATCAAGGCTATTCGATAAGGTGATCGTTGCGGTAGCTGCAAGTCCAAAAAAGCAGCCACTGCTGCCGTTGGAGCAACGTACCGATTTGACTCGACAGGTGTTACAACATCTGGATAATGTTGAAGTTATTGCGTTTAGCGGGCTGTTGACCGAGTTTATGAAAGCGCGTCAGGCTTGTGCTGTTTTGCGGGGCTTGCGTGCTGTTTCAGATTTTGAATTCGAATTTCAGTTGGCCAATATGAACCGGGCTATCTATCCCGAGTTCGAGGCGCTGTTTCTGACGCCGTCGGAGAAGTACAGCTTCGTCTCTTCTACCCTGATTCGGGAAGTTGCGGCATTGGATGGGGATGTGGCCAAATTCGTTCACCCCATCGTAGTAAAAGCGCTGAAAGAACTGTTTATCGAACGACCAGAATCGACCGTTAACGAGTAGAGGAAGCCATCATGGCGCTAATTATTACCGATGAATGCATCAACTGTGATGTCTGTGAACCAGAGTGCCCTAACGAGGCGATCACTCCGGGCGATGAGATCTATGAGATCGAGCCGTCCAAGTGCACCGAATGTGTCGGTCACTACGATACACCACAATGTGTTGAGGTGTGCCCAGTAGACTGTATTCCGAAAGATCCGGATCACGTTGAAAACGAAGATCAGTTGATGAAGAAGTATCACGTCCTTCAGGGCTGATCATCGACCGCATTTTCTGTACGGAAATTATCACAGACAACGCATAAAAATGGGCCGCTAACACCGTTAGCGGCCCATTTTTTTGGCTAACGATTAGTGGGTCAGATCGTTATCAGGGTCTGCGACAGATTAAACTCCTGCTCCATCCGCTCGCCGATCACGTTGGCGCCAGCCTGGGGATTGTCATCGGGCGATAGCTCCGATGCGCTAAGGTAGTGAGCGTACTGCATATGCAGGCATCGCACTTTGTCCCATTGAGAGATCCCGCCAATTCCATACTGCTGAAACAGATCAGCAAATCCCAGTTGCTCGATGCGCCGCCGGATAGGTTCGCTCATCAAACGATCCCGCAGGGCGACATAGTCGCGATGGTTAGCCAGATAGCGGTTTCGTAACGCCTCATCTTGTTGCAACTCCTGCTCGATCAGTTTGACCCAGCCGGCGGTCTCGATCCGGCTGATCGCCTTGTGCAAGTCTTTGGAGCAAAGCCAATACAGTGTCGGGAAGGGTTTTTCATCGACCAGTGATTCCATTCTGAGCACCATCGGAACACCCTCCGGGCTCTGGTAGGCGATTGCTGACATACCGCGTGCCGGCCTTCCCAGTTGCTGTTCAATCACAGCAAGTTGCTCTGTAGTTGTCGTATCAGGTATCGAACCGGGCATCGAATCAGACATAAATTGGCTATCGGAAGTTGAATTTTAGTTACGACGCGTCAAAACTAAGTTTCGACCAGTCTTAACTCTACTTCGCCTTTAGCTCCTCATCGACCAAGGCGCTGATCTGTTCGGCAAGATCGCCATGAAGGTGCGGCAGTGGCCTACCGTTTACGAAAAAGGAGGGGGTGCTAGTCAATCCCAGTTCGCGTGCCTCGGCGAGGGATTCGGCAACCTGAGTCTGGCCCTGGCCACTGCTGATGCAGGCGTTGAAGGCATCCATATCAAGCCCCAGTTCATCGGCCAACATGTCGGGGGTGACTGTCTTGAGGTAACTTTGACGGGCGAAAGCCAGTTCATGGTAGGGCCAGTACATCTCTTGCTGATCAGCACAGACGGCAGCCTCGGCCATCTTTTTGGAAATACCGGAACGGTTGATCGGGAAGTCGCGGAATACCAAACGCACCTGATCGGGGTATTTTTCCAACACTTTCTTCACTTGCGGCCCGGCATCTTTGCAGTGGGGGCACTGATAGTCGGCAAACTCGACCAAAGTAACTTTGGCCTGTGAGTTGCCTTTGGTCGGGTAGCCATCAAGTTTTATCGGTAATCGTAATAGCGGCAGCGCAGGGAATTCGACCTTGTAGCCTTGCTGTTCTGCAATCACGGTTAATAGCTGTTGCTGTTTCTGCACCATCGCCTGACTTTTTAGGTACTTACTGATCTCGCCACTGACCTGCGGGAGTGTGCCGGGGATGCGGGCCTTATTGGCCTTGTAGAAGGCTTCGATCTGCTGTTGGCTGGGGATCGGAGCGCCCAGTAGTTGTTGCTGGACCTGCTGGAAGGTCTTCTGTTGGCGCTCAGCCTCCTCACGAACATAGCGATTAACGATGTAGTTATCGAACGCTTCCTGGCGCTTCTGGTTGTGCTGCTGCTCAAGCTCGTACAGATCTGACTGGATCGATGAAGGTAGGCTCTGTTGCTGATAACTATTGCCCTGGTAGTTCAATACCGGGTGCAATACAGGCTCGTCGGCTGCAACGGCACTGCCGAATATCAGCGTTACAGACAGAGCGGCTGCGCTGATAGGGGATGTCAGGCGGTACAAGCGGCTGCGTCGAAGAGAACGAGTTGGCGTGCTGGGCATTAATTACTCCTAGGGTGTATTGGATCGCGATCTCGGCCGTGTCCGCTGATCGCTTAAACGGTTACTACATCAGTAAAGCCAGGCGGTCTGCTCGCGCAGAGCTGCCACAAAAATAAGATGGACTGGCTCGCTGGCGGGTAGCTGCACGCACCATACCCAAAGAGGTTAGCGCTCTACAAGCCTATCACCACGGCTTTTTGTCACCGGGCGTGACTGTTAGCTCGGGACAGACCTTGGTTAGAAGGGCTAGGCGCTGATAAGTTCAAGAAAACGTTTGGTAAATTGCTGGCGTAGCGGTCATTGCGGAGGGTGCTGGCGGCGCGGAAATTTAGGCCGCCAGGTTCTTTAAGGAGCGTTAAATTGTCTCAGATTTTGCTTTGTCGGTTGCCGCTTCAATCGTATCGATAATGTTACGCATATTGTTGAGATGATCCTCCAGTATGGATCGGGCATCATCTTCGGATTTTTTGAACCGATGGTCTTCCGATACCAGTCCTGATAGCAGCTCTTTGGCCAGCTCGAACGGTGACTCGACAAAGCTTAATGCCGGGTTGCTGGCTTGGTCAGCAAGGCCGTTGATCATATGCCCCAGTTTACGGCCGCCGTTGGCTTGAGTATCTTGATTCTGCACCTGCTGGTAGGCCGATACCGCGCTGTAACTCTCGGAACGAGTCAGTCGCAGGTTCATCGATGCCAGTTCGGTTTTGTCCATCTTGAACTCGGAGGCTTGCTCGAAAGCCGCTTGCACATCGCCATCGAAAAACTCTCCAGCGATCTCGTTAACATCTTTGATCAGATTCTGGAGCGCATCGATCTCATCTGCGTCCAAGTCGCCCTCGACGGAAAAGCGGTAGTCGCTACTTTCGCTGCGGTCGACACTAAAAGAGACGGCCGAGCCGCTGTCGTCGCTGTATCCGCCCATGCTGGACTGATAATCGCTCTCTTTGTTAAACAGGATGGTTACCATGTCGCCGTCTTGGGTTTTTACCTTTAACGACAGGCTTTCCGCTGATTGGTAGCGTTCAGCCGCCAGCATACTGGTGCTGTTAGCACTGCTGGCCTGAGGGGCCGCGCCTGGGATTAATCCCTCTAACCCCTGCATCGTTAGTTTCAGGGTTTCATCGATGTCGGCAGAGATGTCGTCGGTCAGCAGGTTCATGTTGTCGAGAATATCGCGGGCTTCGGCGATCCCTTTTTGAATGCCCGAGGCTGCAGCAAGGCGCAGATTTTCGACCTCCACCTCCGATTTACCGCTGCGACGAGCCTGCTCCAGCCCCATGGCGACAAAATCGGTGACACGGTTGGCGACCTTTTGCGGGGTGAAATCCTTGGCGTCGAGTTTTCTCAATTCATCGGCATTGGTCATGCCTGGGATATGCTGGGCCAGCTTCTCTAATAACTTATCCGTGGCAGAAACTTTTTCATCGTTACTGTGCTGAGGGCCGCTGCGCAGCGATGTCACTTGCTGGTTGGAGTCCTGGCGATTAAGCGGGTTTGAATGATGATTGGTGATCTGCACGGTGAATACCTCGATGAAAATAGCCTAGGTCTAATCTATCGGCTGACGTTGAATAATATTTAATCAATTTTGATGGGTGACAGGAAAAGGGTTGCCGTTAATGTCCTTCACAGAATTCGATAAATGATCGCAGTTTTTTGAACCTCAGTCCTGATCGGAGCCAACAAATTTCAGCGATACCGAATTGACGCAGTGGCGGGTGTTTTTCTCGGTCAGTTGCTCGCCGCTAAAAACATGCCCCAAATGGCCGTCGCAGTTGGCACACAGGATTTCGGTGCGACGGCCGTCGGGATCGGTTTGGTGTCTGATAGCACCGGCGATTTCATCGTCAAAACTGGGCCAACCACAGCCGGACGAAAACTTGTCGCCGGAGCGGTATAGCTCGGCATCGCATTGTCGGCAGTGATAGCTGCCCTGCTGCGAAAAGTCGTTGTATTGACCGCTGAAGGGTCGTTCGGTGCCTTTTTGGAGAATGACACGTTGCTCTTCAGCGTTGAGGGGGGTGTAGTCTGGCTGCTGCCGGGGTTTATCGTTGGGCATAGGGTTTCTCCAGTCTCGGTATCGATGGTGGTCAGAGTCGTTCTGGATAGATTAGTTCGGTTTGGATGCCCGTTGGCTTCCAAAATAGGGCTTCCAGAAGACAAATAAAAAGGGCGCTGATGAGCGCCCTTGTCGGTTTTGGTTAGCGGTCTATCCGATTACGCATCGATCTTCTTGTACTTAACCCGGTGCGGGGTTGCGTCACCGATTCGTTCGATCAGATCGGCTTCATATTCTGTGTAGTTTCCTTCGAAGAAGACGGCCTTGGAATCACCCTCGTACGCCAGAATGTGGGTGGTGATCCGATCAAGGAACCAGCGGTCGTGCGAGATCACCACCGCGCAGCCGGGGAAGGACAGCAGAGCTTCTTCAAGTGCCCGCAGGGTTTCCACATCAAGATCGTTGGTCGGCTCATCGAGTAGCAGCACGTTGCCGCCCTCTTTCAGCAGTTTGGCCAAATGCAGCCGGTTGCGTTCACCACCGGACAGATCTTTGACAAATTTTTGCTGGTCGCCGCCTTTGAAATTGAAGCGACCGGCGTAGGCACGGGAGGAGACCTGATAGTTGCCGACGGTGATGGTGTCCTGGCCATCGGAGATTTCATCAAATACTGTTTTTGATCCATCAAGTTCGCGCATTTGATCAACATGCGCCAGCTTGACGGACTCGCCGATTACCACCTTGCCACTATCGGGTTGATCGACACCGCTGATCATCTTGAACAGTGTTGACTTACCGGCACCGTTGCCGCCAATCACACCGACGATGGCGCCTTGCGGAACGGTGAAGCTCATGTCGTCGATTAGCACTTTGTCGCCGAACTTTTTGCAGACGTTGTGCAGCTCGATCACCTGTTCACCCAAGCGTGGCCCCGGTGGAATGTAGATCTCCTGGGTCTCGTTGCGCTGCTGGAAGGTTTGTGAACTCATCTCTTCAAACTGTTTCAGACGCGCCTTGGATTTTGACTGACGGCCCTTGGCGCCCTGTCGAACCCACTCCAGCTCAGACTTGATGGTCTTCTGGTGTGCGGCTTCCTGCTTGGCTTCGGTCTGCAGACGGGCGTCTTTCTGTTCCAGCCAGGAGCTGTAGTTGCCTTCGTACGGAATGCCGTGGCCACGGTCGAGTTCCAGAATCCAGCCAGCGGCGTTGTCGAGGAAGTAGCGGTCGTGGGTGATTGCCACCACGGTGCCAGTGAAGTCAACCAGGAAGCGTTCCAGCCAGGCCACTGATTCGGCGTCGAGGTGGTTGGTCGGCTCGTCCAGCAGCAACATGTCGGGTTTGGACAGTAGCAGACGGCATAGGGCTACCCGGCGGCGCTCACCACCGGACAGGTGCTCAACTTTGGCATCCCAAGGTGGCAGACGTAGTGCGTCGGCGGCCACTTCCATCTGCCGCTCGATGTTGTGGGCGTCGACCGATTCGATGATGTTTTCCAACTTGGCCTGCTCGGTGGCCAGTTTGTCAAAATCGGCGTCGGGCTCGGCGTAGGCGGCGTAAACTGCATCAAGCCGGGCCAGTGCGTCTTTGGCCTCGGAAACGGCCTCTTCGACCACCTCTTTAACGGTCTTGTTGTCGTCCATCTCGGGCTCTTGCTGCAGGTAACCGATGTTGAGATCGGGCTGCGGGCGTGCTTCACCGAGAAAGTCCTGATCGACGCCAGCCATGATTCTAAGTAGCGTCGATTTACCGGAACCGTTGAGGCCCAGTACACCGATCTTGGCGCCGGGGAAGAAGGATAACGAGATATCTTTAAGGATCTCACGTTTGGGTGGCACGATCTTGCCGACCCGGTTCATTGTGAACACGTATTGAGCCATGAATTGTGACCTGTGGTGACGAAGTGTGGATGGGATCCGAGACGTTGGCGTGATCCGGAGTCTGATA
The DNA here is from genome assembly GCA_036961355.1 of Motiliproteus sp. GTDB lineage: Bacteria > Pseudomonadota > Gammaproteobacteria > Pseudomonadales > Balneatricaceae > Motiliproteus. Next base: position 80,324 of record JBALVL010000009.1, on the reverse strand, counting down.
CGAAAAAGTTGATTGTGGAAAATGGCGCTTATTTTAGCCTATGGGCGGCCAGATGTGCAGTCTGCGTTGCGGGCCATGGTGTTGGTGTGAAATTCCAAATGTTATCGAGGGAATTGGGAACGTTTCCATTTCTAATGAAGAAAACAGGGTTAGAAATCAACTAGAGGTTAGCGGTTACTAATGTCGGATGTCGCTCGGCGACAGCGATATTGACCTGGATACCGCCAACGTCCCGTTTTGATGAGGGAGTGTTGAGTCCGGATCTGTCAACGGTAAGCCGGAGTTAGCCAAGACTATCCGCATCGCAGTCGGATGATGCAGCGGCCGTTCCAAGACGGTGCCGTTGAAGGCATCGATAAGCCCTCGGTCGGGGGCTTTCCATTATGAATACGATTTGATCATTATTGCGCCGCTTTCATGTGAATTTAACCGCATGTTTGGGTATAATTTGCGCCTTTCTCGCAGCAGCACCGGCTTTGGTTCGATGTTTATTCTTGATCAACCGGTGCGACCACCACCATTTAGGGGACACCCATGCTGAATAATGCTTTGACTATTGCTGATTTTGATCCTGAAGTTGCCGCCGCTATTGCTGCCGAGAAGCAGCGCCAGGAACAGCACATCGAACTGATCGCATCTGAAAACTATGCCAGCGAACTGTCGATGGAAGCACAGGGATCCTGCCTGACCAACAAGTATGCCGAAGGTTACCCCGGCAAGCGTTACTACGGTGGCTGTGAACACGTTGATGTGATCGAGCAACTGGCGATCGATCGGGCCAAGGAGCTGTACGGCGCGAGCTTTGCTAACGTTCAACCGCATTCGGGTTCACAGGCTAACGCTGCCGTTTATATGGCATTGTGCAAGCCGGGTGATACCGTGCTAGGAATGAGTCTGGCCCATGGTGGTCACCTCACCCACGGCGCCACTGTCAGCTTCTCTGGCCGCATCTATAACGCCATCCAGTACGGTCTGCACCCAGAGACCGGCGAGATCGATTACGACGAAGTCGAGCGTCTGGCCAACGAGCACAAACCAACCATGATCGTGGCGGGTTTTTCGGCTTACTCACGTATCGTTGACTGGCAGCGTTTTCGTGATATCGCCGACAGTGTTGGTGCTTACCTGTTTGTCGACATGGCACACGTTGCTGGTCTGGTTGCTGCAGGTGCTTATCCCTCGCCTGTTGGCATCGCCGATGTCACCACCACCACCACCCACAAGACGTTGGGCGGCCCGCGTGGCGGCTTGATCCTGTCTAACGGTGACGAAGCGCTGCAGAAAAAACTGAACTTTGCCGTCTTCCCCGAAAGCCAGGGTGGTCCGCTGATGCATGTGATCGCGGCTAAGGCTGTCTGCTTCAAGGAAGCGATGACCGACGAGTACAAAGCCTACCAATTTCAGGTGGTGAAGAACGCTCGGGCGATGGCCAAGGTGTTTATGGAGCGCGGTATCGATATCGTATCTAACGGCACCGATGACCACCTATTTCTGGTTGATCTGATCAAAAAAGATATCACCGGTAAAGATGCCGATGCCGCACTGGGCCGTGCCAATATCACCGTTAATAAGAACTCGGTTCCCAACGACCCGCGTTCACCGTTCGTCACCAGCGGTCTGCGGATCGGTTCTCCGGCGGTAACGCGTCGCGGCTTCGGTGAAAACGAAGCAATCGAATTGACCGGTTGGATCTGCGATATCCTCGACGACCTGACTAACGAAGAGACCATTGCTCGCGTTAAGCAGCAGGTCATTGAGTTGTGTTCACGGTTCCCGGTATACAGCAAGTAAAGGCGACCGTGCTCTGAACTGAGCCTCGCCCCAGGCCCCGGTCGTATCGACTGGGGCTTTGTTGTTTTTATCACTGTGATTCTGTCGATCGATTTTGATCGTATTGTTACACTGTTTTCCTATCCGAACCGATGTTCGGATTGACGCTCTTTAAGGTAGGTTGCTCGCGATGCATTGTCCGTTCTGCAAAGCCCATGAAACCAAGGTGATCGACTCCCGGTTGGTTGCCGAAGGCGATCAGGTACGCCGTCGTCGCGAATGCCTCTCCTGCAGCGAACGCTACACCACCTACGAGATCGCCGAGTTGCTAATGCCGCGACTGGTCAAGCACGATGGCAGCCGCCAACCATTCGACGAAGACAAGTTACGGGCCGGCATTCTGCGGTCGCTGGAAAAGCGCCCGGTCAGCATCGAACAGATTGAATCGTGCATCATCCAGATTAAACACAAATTGCGCGCCACTGGCGAACGTGAAGTCCCTTCGATGGTGGTGGGTGAAGCGGTGATGGACGCGCTGCGCCAGCTCGATCAGGTCGCTTACGTGCGTTTTGCCTCGGTCTACCGCAGCTTCCAGGATATCAGCGAATTCCAGGCCGAGATCGATAAGCTGGCGATCAATGGCGCCGCTTCCGGTACGGGTGAGTCTGCTGCTAACAGCGATGGGGCGTCCGATAGCTGATGTCCTTTTCTGCCGACGATCACCGTTACATGGCGCGGGCGCTACAATTAGCAGCGTCCGGGCTGTACACCACCGAACCCAATCCACGGGTTGGTTGTGTGTTGGTCAAAGACGGCGTAATCGTTGGCGAAGGTTTCCATCTTCGCGCCGGTGAAGGCCACGCCGAGGTGAATGCGTTAGCGATGGCTGGCGACAAAGCTCAGGGTGCGACCGCTTACGTGACGCTCGAACCTTGTTCGCATCAGGGCAAGACGCCGCCGTGCTGCGATGCGTTGATGAAGGCGGGCGTGAACGCGGTTATCTCAGCGTTGCAGGACCCGAATCCGCTGGTCTCTGGACGCGGCCATAACCGCCTGCAGCAAGCCGGTATCAAGGTGCGTTGGGGATTGATGCAGCATCAGGCCGAAGCGCTCAACCCCGGCTTTATCCAACGTATGACCGATAACCGCCCCTACGTGCGGATCAAGCAGGCTATCAGTCTCGATGGCCGTACTGCGATGGCGTCGGGTGAGTCGAAATGGATCACCGGATCGCAGGCGCGTAGCGATGTCCAGCGACTGCGGGCTCGCAGTTCGGCGATTTTGACCGGTATCGGCACGGTGCTGCACGATGACCCGTCGATGGCCTTGCGCGCCGAACAGTTGGGTTTGTCGCAGGAACAAGCCAATGAAGCGCTAAAGCGACAGCCACTGCGGGTGATTCTCGACCGTAAACTGCGCACCCCGCCTAGTGCTGCCATCATTAACCAGCCGGGTGAAACGGTAATTTTTTACACCGATGCTGATGATGCCTGCATTGCGGCGTTGAATGCCAAAGCGACCTTGATCGCGATGAATGATATTGAGCCGTTGGCAGTTTTGCAGTGGTTGGCACGCGAGCGCGAATGCAACGAGCTGTTGATCGAAGCCGGTGCTCAGGTTGGTGGCAGTTTTATCGCCGCCGGACTGGTCGACGAGTTGGTGATTTACCAAGCGCCGACGTTGCTGGGGTCTGCTGCCCGTCCAGCCTTTGCGTTGCCGCTTGAGCAGATGGCGCAGCAGCAGCGATTGCAGCGGATCGGTTCACGCCAGCTCGGCGATGATATGCGATTTAATTATTCCTTTGTAAAGTCATCTGGCGCAACCAGCGCTGGCGACAACTCAGCAGCCGAGGCGGGCTAAACGATGTTTACCGGTATTATTGAAGCGGTTGGCGAGGTGATAGATAGCCGTCCACAGGGCGGCGATCTGCGCTTACGCATCGGCACCGGCAGCATGGATCTTGCCGATGTAAAACTGGGCGATAGTATCGCAGTCAATGGCGTTTGCCTGACCGTGGTTGAACTGCCGGGTGATGGTTTCTGGGCAGATGTATCACGCGAAACCCTTGCCTATACCGACTTTGATCTGTTCGGCGCGGGTGAGAAAGTTAATTTGGAAAAAGCGATGATGCCGACCAGCCGGCTCGGTGGCCATATCGTTAGCGGCCACGTCGATGGTATCGGAGAGATTGTCGAGCGGCGTGAAGATGGTCGTTCGGTTCGCTTTGGCATTAAGGCGCCCGAATCGCTGGCGCGCTATATCGCTGCCAAAGGTTCGATCACCATTGATGGTGTTAGTTTGACCGTTAATGCTGTCGACGGGCGGCTGTTCGAACTCAACATCGTACCGCACACGCTGGATCAAACATTGATTAAATACTACAGTGTTGGCCGACGGGTCAATCTTGAAGTCGACATGATCGCCCGCTATCTGGAGCGGCTGTTGCAAGGTGCGAATATTCAGGCAGCGGGTGCCGCTGATGACGACACCGCTAGCGATGAGGGCGATGCAGCGGGCCTGAGCCAGGCGTTTTTAGCCGAACACGGATTTCGTGGCCGCCGGTAAGCCGGGGCCGCATGAATAGCAGTATGTTAATGGTATTGCAGCAACGATTCTTAAACCTATACGAGTAGCAGGAACCACTATGGCTCTTAACTCCACCGCCGAACTGATCGAAGATATCCGTCAGGGAAAAATGGTCATCTTGATGGATGACGAAGATCGTGAAAATGAAGGCGATCTGGTGATCGCTGCCGAGAAAGTTCGTCCCGAAGATATCAACTTCATGGCGACCCACGCGCGTGGTTTGATCTGTTTAACGTTGACCCGCGATCATTGTAAAAAACTGAACTTGCCGTTGATGGTGCAGGATAACGGCGCTCAGTATTCGACCAATTTTACCCTGTCGATCGAAGCGGCCGAAGGCGTTACAACCGGTATTTCAGCAGCCGATCGCGCTCACACAGTGCGTACCGCGGTGAATGCTCAGGTGCAGCCTGAAGACATTGTCCAGCCGGGTCACATTTTTCCGTTGATGGCGCAGCCTGGCGGCGTGTTGAGTCGTGCCGGTCATACCGAAGCGGGTTGCGATCTGGGGCGTTTGGCAGGTTGCTTGCCCGCCGCGGCGATTGTCGAAATCATGAACGAAGACGGCACCATGGCGCGTCGTCCCGATCTGGAGAAGTTTGCTGAGAAGCACGATCTCAAGATCGGCACCATCGCCGATCTGATCCACTACCGGATTCTGAACGAACATACCGTTGACCGCGACAGCAGTCATAGCTTGCAGACTGAGTTTGGTGAGTTCCAAGCGATCAGCTACCGTGACAATATCCAAGGGGGTAGCCATCTGGCGCTGGTAAAGGGCGAGATAAGCAGCGATCAACCGACCCTAGTACGGGTTCATATGGCTGACGCGATGCGTGATGTGATTGGTGTCAGTAGCGATGAGCCAAAGTGGACGGTACAAAAATCGCTGCAGAAAGTGGCAGAAGAGGGCCATGGTGTGGTGGTGCTACTCGGTGATAGTGCGCCGGAAGATCTGGCCGCCAGCCTCGATGCACATCTTAATCAGCGTCCGGTTCGTCCTGCCAATGTTGATGGTGCGGGTACCTACCTGACAGTGGGTACCGGATCGCAAATTTTGCGTGATCTGGGGGTTGGTAAAATGCGCCTGCTCAGTTCGCCGATCAAGTTTAGTGCGCTGTCCGGGTTTGACCTTGAAGTGGTCGAGTTTATTCCCTGCCAGAGCTAAGGTTTGCCCAAGTGGCAAGCCGGTAACAAGACAGATTCAAATAGATCGCGCTGTAACGCGGCTATATTGAGACACCGACACTAGAAGGAAACAGAGATGACAGTTCAGACGATTGAAGGTGATTTCACCAATGCTCAGGCGGGAAAATACGCCATCGTGGTCGGGCGTTTCAACGCTTTTGTGGTTGAGAGCCTGGTTGAAGGGGCGGTTGATACACTTAAGCGCCATGGTGTTGCTGCTGCCAATATCCGCATCGTGCGGGTGCCCGGTGCGATTGAGATTCCGTTAGCTGTACAGAAGGTTGCCGAGCAGAAACGTGATGATGCGATCATCGCTCTTGGCGCGGTGATTCGTGGCGGTACGCCGCATTTTGAATACGTTAGTGCCGAGAGCGCTAAGGGTTGTGCACAGGTTGCGATGGAGCATGGTATCCCGGTTGCCAATGGCATTTTGACCGTTAACTCGATCGAGCAAGCGGTCGAGCGCTCTGGCACCAAAATGGGTAACAAAGGTTCCGAGGCGGCGTTGTCGTCGCTGGAGATGGTTAGCTTGCTCAAGCAGTTAGAGGGATAATCGGTGACTGACTCTGACAATGGCGGCGACCAACGGCCGAACCAAGCACCTATGAGCCAGCAACGGCCGAAGAAAAAAAAGAGCGGTAAACCATCGCGCACTCAGATGAAGCGTGAAGCCCGTAGTTTTGCGTTGCAGGCGTTGTATCAGTGGCAGATGGCCGGTTCACCGGTGAACGATATTGAAGCCCAGTTTCGTATCGAGAACGACATGAGCGGCACTGATCTAAAACTGTTCAGCAAACTGTTACACGGTGTGCCGTCACAATCGACTGAACTGGATGAGGCGATCCTGCCTTATCTTGACCGTAAGCTTAAAGAACTCGACCCGATCGAATTGACGGTGTTGCGGATGGGGACCTACGAGTTGGCATCGATGATCGATGTGCCTTATAAGGTTGCGATCAACGAAGCGGTTAACCTGGCTAAGATCTTCGGCGCCACCGAGAGCCATAAATACGTCAACGGTGTATTGGATCGGGTTGCCCGAGACCTGCGCCAGACTGAAATTAGCGGCGCTTAAACAGTTGCTGAACGTTGAGTAGTGACTAGTTTCGGAGACAGGGCGGTGACAGATTTCGAACAGCGGCAAGTTGACCGACCCCTCGCTGAAACGGGCTCGACTGACGCTAGCGATCCCGTTGCTGAGTTTGAGCTGATTGGACGCTATTTTGCCGCGCTGCCGAATTTTTCTGCCGGTGTCAGCTTGGGTATTGGCGATGATTGCGCCCTGCTTGATGTTCCAGTGGGTCAGCAGTTGGCAGTGTCGATAGACACGCTGGTCGAAGGGGCTCACTTTCTACCGACGATAGCTGCCGATGAGCTGGCCCACCGCGCCGTTTCTTCCTGTGTTAGTGATCTGGCCGCGATGGGTGCGTCACCGGCCTGGTTGACGCTGGCGCTAACCCTTCCCGAGTCCGACCCGCGCTGGTTGCAGCCGTTCAGCCAAGGTCTGGAGCAGTCACTGCAGCAGTATGGCTTAAGCCTGGTTGGCGGCGATACCAGCCGTGGTCATCGTACCCTGAGTTTGCAAGTCCACGGCCTGGTTCCAACAGGGCAGGCACTGACCCGGCGCGGTGCTAAGCCCGGCGATGGTATCTGGGTCAGTGGTACCTTGGGTGATGCGATGGCTGGGCTTGATCAGCTGCAACATGCACCCGAGCCTGATCCTTATCTGTTGCGCCGATTTTACCGACCAACGGCTCGGATTGAGCTGGGGCAGGCATTGCGTGGTATCGCCAGCAGTGCGTTGGATATCTCTGACGGCCTGCTGGCCGATCTGAACCATCTGCTCAAGGCCGATCAGCTGGGAGCTTTGATCGAGTTTGACAAGGTACCGCTTTCCGAGGCGATGTTGGCCCACTATGGCCTACCTCAGGCCCTCGGCTGGGCGCTGGGCGGTGGCGAAGATTTTGAACTGTGCTTTACCGTACCGTCGCAGCATGAAGCCATCCTTACTGAACGTTTGGCGACACTCGACGTTAACTGTTGTCGGGTGGGCCGAATCACTGCTGAGCCGGGTTTATTCGGGCAGAGTGCCGATGGCCAATTACGGCCGTTGGCGGCGGCGGGTTATCGCCACTTTTAACGTCGGCCACCACCTATAAATCACCGGTACTGCTTGGGTATCGAAAAGCTGGAGTAGCCTTTTGTCTCTGCCTCGACCTGATTGGCGTAACCCGATTCATCTGGCCGCGTTTGGCTTCGGAAGCGGAGCGCCACGCCGCGCGCCCGGCACTTGGGGCACTGCGGGTGCGATCCTACCTTATTTGTTGTTACGTGAACTGCCGTTGGAGGCATATCTGGCGGCGATAGTGGTCGCATTTGTGTTGGGGGTGTATCTGTGCGAACGCACCTCTCGGGATCTGGGGGTACACGATCACGGTGGTATCGTTTGGGATGAGTTTGTTGGCTTATGGATCACGTTAATCCTTGTGCCGCCGGGCTGGGGTTGGTTGCTGTTTGGCTTCGTGTTGTTCCGTTTTTTCGATATTCTCAAACCACAGCCGATCCGTTGGGCGGATAAACATGTCTCCGGCGGTTTCGGCATTATGATCGATGATGTGCTAGCCGGAATCTACGCGCTGATTGTGCTGCAGCTGTGCGTGCTTTGGTTGGCTTAATACTGGCCTCATTACCGGTTCCAGTAGCGGTTTAATGCAGTCCCTGGCCGGACCTTGTCTTAGCAATCTTTCTGCTTGCGTTGTTTTAAGCCGAGTACGCTGAGCCAGTGACGGCCATCGAGTAAGTTGGCTAGTGCGTAGGCGAAATGGCTGAAGGCGCAGGCGGCCAGAATTTGACGCACCGCGTGTTGATCCTGCGGCCCCAGCGGAGCGATCTGTTTTAGCATCGGCAGCGCAATATGAAACCCTGCCTGCCACTCAATCGGCAAAATAACCAGATGAACCATCGCTCCGCTGAGCATACTCACTACCGCACAAAACAGCAGCCAACCGCCGAGACTGGGGATTAGAATTGCCACCAGCGGTGCCAGCAGCAATGCCCCTGATCCCAGTCGTTCGCCATGATGAGCCAATGATATTAGCCCTTGGCGATAATGGCTGAGACGCTGTTGGCGATTGTCCTGAATGGCATGGCCGACCTCAAACGCGGCTCGGACTAACGCCGTCAGGCTACGGTTGTTCATGGTGCCATCAGTTAGGCAGACGCTCTTGGTGACCGGATCATAGTGGCTGCGTTCACCGGCATGGCTTAACTGAACCTCTACCAGCTCCAGTCGGGCGAGTTGGTGATTGACCAGTTCACCACCGGTCTCAGGCAGGTCCTGACGACCGCGGTTATGTTTAAAGAAGATATAGCGCGCCCAGATTTTGGGGGCTGCCAGTAGAAATACCAGAATTGTCCCGACAATTAGTGTATTCATGGTTGGCACCGAAGTTAGGTGTTTAATGCGTTAGACTTTAGTATATATAGCAGATGTCTGGATGGTATTTCAGTGTAATGCCTATTTATTGCGTCTGCGGATTCGCCAATAGGCCTCCGACATTGCTAAAATGCACCGCCGTTTTTATTTGGAATTAACCACGTGTCAGTCAGTTATATCGCATCGTCAAAGCTTCCGACCCCTTGGGGCACCTTCACCATGCATGGTTTTGAAGACCTGAAAACGGCGAAGGAACATGTCGTGTTAACTCTGGGCGACGTTGCTTCCGAACAGCCTGTGTTAGCTCGGATTCACTCCGAGTGTCTGACCGGTGATGCGTTGTTTAGCATGCGCTGTGATTGTGGTTTCCAATTACAGGAAGCGATGAAGCGGATTTCCGAGCATGGCAGCGGTGCGATCTTGTACTTGCGACAGGAAGGCCGTGGCATTGGTTTACTCAATAAAATTCGGGCATATCACTTGCAGGATCTGGGTGCTGATACCGTCGAAGCCAACGAGAGGTTGGGCTTTGCTGCCGATATGCGTGATTACAGCATGTGTCAGGTGATGCTTGAGCACTTGGGAATCACGGCGGTCAGATTGATGACTAACAATCCCCGCAAGGTTGAGGCGATTCGCGAGTGCGGTGTCAATGTGGTCGAGCGCGAACCGCTACAGGTCGGTAAGAATTCACACAATGAACAATACCTGGCCACCAAAGCCGGCAAGCTGGGCCATATGATGAGCGAGCACCACTTCAAAGAAGACCCTGACGCCTGACAGCTTTTGGCTCGGTATTCCTATTTATGAGAAGCCATCTATTAGCCGTTATTTTGTAGCTGCCAATTCTAAGCAGTCATTTATTAGCACCTGAGGGTTCGCCCGGCGATACTTTTTTGGTGCTTCTTCTATCTGTGGGATAGTCTGCTGATACTCCTTCGCAAGCCAACGCGAATTATGGAGTATTACCGATGCAAACCCCGTCACTCGATCAACTTGAACAGCAAGTCAGTGCCCAGCTACAACAGGGCGATATCCTGTTTATCTCCATCGATGCCTTTTTGTATAAGCAGGTTGCCCGTGGCACCGGAAGTTGGTGCTCGCACGTTGGCTTCGCTGTCGAAAAGCAGGGGCAATGGTTAGTGCTGGAGAGCAAGGTGCCGAAGGTGGCAGCAACGCCGTTGCGTGATTTTCTTGCTCGCACCTGTAACGCTGAAGTGACGGTTCGCCGGCTCAAGCAGCCCTTGACTGACAATGCTATCGAACGGCTGAAACAGGCCGCCTCAAAGCGTGAAGGTTGTTGGTACCATCTAGGGTTTAATTATGATTCGCCACGCCAGTTCTGTTCTAAGTTTGTCCATCAGGTCTTCCATGAGGCGCTGGATGTTGAGTTGGGAGAGGTGCAAACGCTACAGCAGTTGCTCGCTCAAAATCCGCAAGCCAGTGTTGGGTTTTGGCGAACCTGGTATTTAGGGTTTATCCCGTGGCAGCGCCGTACCATTACGCCGGCCAGCCAGTTGGTCGATCCGCAGTTGGATACAGTTTTTTCAACAGTGGAGGGCGCTGACAGTCAGGAGGTTGCGGCTACTATCAGTGCTTAGCAAGTGCTCAGTCGTGTGGTATCTGCAGCTGGCTCAATGCTTCAATTCAAAGCAACATCGTTTTCTGACAAGTGCTTGGCGATCAGCATATCGATCACACCGTCCTTTTTCAGCGTTAGTAGGGCTGCGTCAAATGCATTAATAAATGCAGCTGAATGAGCTTCCGATTTTGGCGCGATTAGATGGTGCCCGATCGTTGTGAAGGGTTTGGGTAGAACGTGGAACTCGTCGGGGTTTTCGGTGTGCTGCTTTATTAGATTGAGGGCGGTGGTGCTGTTGGTCATTACTAAATCGACTCGCCGTTTAGCGAGTAACCGGAAGCAGCCGTTCATGTCGGCAGGCCTTAGCAGAGTGATGACCCCTTGCTGCTGCAGCTCTTTTAATCCGAACAGGTTGTAGCCGATAGGTTTGCAGATAATTAAGTTATCAAGGTCGGCATTGTCGCGAAAATAGACCTGATTGTGGCTCCGGGCGATGAAAACCTCCTCAAGATTATAAAGCGGCTCTGAAAAAAACCATTGCTTCAGCCGCTGGCTATTTTTTGAGTAAGCGAAGGTGCCGTGAAGCCTGCCACGTAGTGTCATTTGATAGCCCCGTTTCCAGGGTAAGAAATTAACCTTGGTCTGATGGCCCATTTTGTTGATGACGGTCGTGATGATTTTGGTTGCCAGGCCGCCATTGTCTAACGACTCGCTGGTAAAGGGAGGGAACTCGCCTGAGGCGAGGTTATAGGTCTGTGCCCCACAAATTCCGGAAAATGAGATCAGGCTAAACAGTACAAGTAGTCCTTTACGCATGCGACCTTTCCGTTATTAGGGACCAGCATAATACGCTTGCTTTATGCCGGCTTTCAATCATCGATTGATATACTGGTAAACACAGAACCGCCTTGGTTTGGCTCAAGTTCGACAATGTGATGTCGGGTCTGTCTTTTGAGGGATATTGTCGGTTGCATTGATGCCTTAACGGGTTGCCGGGCGATGTCAGGATTTTAACCGTTGTTTAATCCGGGTGACAATGCCGCTGTGATCCATACCGTTAGCACTGCGGAGTTGGTCCACCTGGCCATGATCGATAAAACGGTCTTCCAGTCCTAAGTTGAGTATGTCGGCACAGTGTCCCTGTGCTGCCAGCCATTCATTGACCGCCGAACCGGCACCGCCGGCGATGGCGTTATCTTCTAGGGTGACCAGCAAGCCGTGATCTTGCAGCAGTTCGGTTAGCCGCTGTTGATCGAGCGGTTTGACAAAGCGCATATCGACTAGCGTCATATCCAACGTTTCTGCGACTGTCCTTGCCGTGGCTAACAGGCTGCCAAAATTTAGCAGGGCGGCTTTGTGTTGTTGAGTGCTTTGTCGAAGTGTCCGACTTTGGCCAACAGCGACGGGGTCGGCTACCGGGCTGAGTCTCGCTCCGGGCCCTTTACCCCGCGGATAGCGAACACAGGCCAGCCCTTGATGGCGGTAACCGGTCTCAAGCAAGCGTTGGGTCTCTTCTTCGTCTGCGGGTGTCATCAGTATCAGGTTGGGGATGCAGCGTAGAAAGCTCAGGTCGAAGCTGCCGTGGTGGGTGGGACCATCTTCACCAACCAGGCCGGCACGGTCGATGGCGATTAGCATATCTAGTTGCTGTAACGCGACGTCATGGATGAGCTGGTCGTAGCCACGCTGCAGGAAGGTGGAGTAGATTGCCACCACCGGTTTGATGCGTTGGCAGGCCAGTCCTGCGGCTAGTGTGAGTGCGTGCTGCTCGGCGATAGCAACATCAAAAAAACGCTCGGCAAAGCGTTCGGCAAACGCGACCATGCCAGAGCCTTCGCTCATCGCTGGCGTGATAGCAACCAGCTGCGGGTCTTGTTCGGCCTTATCGCAGAGCCAGTTGCCGAACACTTGTGAGTAGCTTATGCCTGGCTGACTCGGTTGTTCGACCTCGTGTGGTGATGGTAATTTGGTGATGGCATGGTAGCCAACCGGATCTTGCTCTGCCGGTGCAAACCCTTTGCCTTTGGTGGTGACGATATGCAGAAATTGTGGCCCTTTAGCCTGCCGTAACTGTTGTAATGTTGTGATCAGCAGAGGCAGATCGTGACCGTCGATCGGGCCGCTATAGTTAAACTCCAGTGCTTCAAACAGTGCCGCTGTGGTACCGGCGCCGGTGCGGTTGCTGTGGCCGGAATTGCCAGAATCTGAGCGGCCCGAGTCAGGGTGACTTGATTCGGTATGGTCGAGGCTAAAGGCACTGCGCAGGTGTTTGGCGAGATAGGTCGCAAGCCCACCTTCGTTAGGTGAGATCGACATATCATTGTCGTTAAGGATCACCAGCAGGTCAGCCCCGGTATGGGCCGCATGGTTGAGCGCTTCGAACGCCATGCCGCCGGTCATGGCACCGTCGCCGATCACCGCTACGGTGCGGTTGGCTTCTGCGTTGAGCTTATGCGCAAGTGCCATCCCCAGAGCAGCGCTAATCGAGGTACTCGAATGCCCCGTTCCGAAGCAGTCGTAGGGACTTTCATCACGCTTGGGGAAAGGCGCCGGTCCCTCAGCCTGGCGCACCTTTAGCAGCGCCTCGCGGCGGCCGGTTAGCAGTTTGTGCGGGTAACACTGATGCCCGACATCCCAGATCAGGTTGTCTTCAGGGGTTTGGTATACATGGTGTAGTGCCACCGTTAGCTCGACCACGCCGAGTCCGGCTCCGAAATGACCGCCGCTCTGACCAACCGAGTAGAGCAGATAATCACGAAGCTGTTGACTGAGTTGCAGCAGCTGTGGGGTTTCCATCTGGCGTAGTTGTGCCGGACCGTCGATCTGGTCAAGCAGTGGCGTCGAGGGACGAATGGCCGGTACAGAACAGGGAATGGCGTTGGGCATAATGTTAGGCAACAGGAGGTTGGAGAAGAAGGCCTGTTAGCGTTGTTGTTAAGGGTCCTTCGACTGAAATTAGGCTAGCCGAGTCTAATGATCACGGTTGATGATGTAGTCGGCTATCAGGCGCAGCATAGCACTGTTTTGTGGTGGTAACGGTGCTAGAGCAAGAAGCGCTTGTTGATGAAGTTGCTGTGCTTTGGCTTTGGCGGCCTCGAGTCCCATCAGTGCCGGGTAGGTCGATTTATCACGCGCCAGGTCCGCGCCCTGAGTTTTGCCCAGTGTCTGGGTATCCCCTTCGATATCGAGGATGTCATCCTGTACCTGAAACGCCAGTCCGATAGCGGCGGAATAGTCAGCCAGCGCTGCCAGTGTGTCACTATTGCTGTTGCCAGATGCGAGCGCACCAAGACGTACTGCAGCATCAATCAGCGCGCCGGTCTTGAGGCGATGTATTCGCTCAAGCTGTGCAAGCTCAAGCTTGAATTGCTGACCCTCGGCGGCGACATCAAGTATCTGACCGGCAACCATGCCACTATCGCCACTGGCTTGCGCCAGAGTACGGATCATCTGTAATTGGGTCGTTGCCGATAACCCCGTGTCACTGCCACGGCTAAGAAACTCAAACGCCAGGGGTTGCAGGGCATCGCCAGCCAAAATAGCGGAGGCTTCGTCAAACGCAATATGACAGGTGGGCTTGCCACGCCGTAACGTGTCGTTGTCCATCGCCGGCAGGTCATCGTGTATCAGCGAGTAGGCGTGAATACATTCGATTGCGGCGGCGGCATCGTCTGCTTGTTTGAGCATACCCCCGAGTGCCTGGCAGCTGGCGTAAACCAACACCGGACGCAACCGTTTACCGCCATTGAACAGACCGTAGCGCATCGCAGCAAAAAGCTGTGTCGGTTCACCGTCGGGGTCGGGTGGCTTGGTATCGAAGTGCAGAGCGAGTGTCTGCTCCACCCTGCGGCACAGAGGCTGTATCTGCTGCTGCAGTGATAAGCCGTTGCTGGCCGTTAAAGATCGCTGTTGGTCATTAGTACTGCACATGTTTGGATCAGTCATTCAACGGCTCGCCGGTTTCAAAGTCGATCGCCTCGACCGTACCGTTCTGTTCGATCAGCACTTGAACTTTCTGTTCGGCTTGGTTGAGCGTCTGTTGGCATTCACGGGTCAGCTTGATCCCCTGCTCAAACGCCTGTAGTGATTGCTCCAGCGAGAGGTCTCCCTGCTCCATTTGGGTCACCAGGGTTTCCAGTTCGGCAAGGTTGCTTTCGAAGTCGGCTGTTTTCTGTTTACGGGGCATGACGGCTGCCATCTGAGGTGGTCTGAAAATGAGCGCTAACACTACCTGAGGCGCACTATAGGGTCAATCTGACAACCGTCATCGGCGCGCGTCAGAGACTGTTACCCGCGATCGTTGGATGTGGTTGGTTGAGTTAATGCTAATTGTTGGGAATTGTGATGTTTGTCGGTGATTCAAGCAGGTGTTTTTTTGGTATGATCATCAGTCATCTGCATTAAAAACAACGCGAAAACAGAGGTTTCCGGCACTTAGGGCTGGGGAGTAAGGGGGTTACAGAGTGGATATTGCAACGCTGGTAGGGCTGGTTGGCTCTTTCGGTATCATTATCTCGGCCATCATTTTGGGTGGCAGTGCCGGTATGTTTGTTAACCCGCCTTCAATGCTGATCGTGGTGGGTGGTACTGTGCTGGTGGTATTGATGAAGTACACCTTGGCGCAGTTTATCGGTGCCGGTAAAACTGCCGCTAAAGCTTTCATGTTCAAATCAAGTGCCCCCGATGAGTTGATAACCGAGACCGTTGAGTTGGCTGATGCTGCCCGCAAAGGCGGATTGCTGTCGCTGGAGGAGAAAGAGGTCAGCAACGATTTTATGCAGCGGGGTATTCAGCTGCTGGTCGACGGTCACGATCCCGAAGTCGTCAAATCGTTACTTCACAAGGACAAGAGCCAGGCAGAAAATCGTCATGATATCGGCATCGGCATCTTCAAAGCGATGACTGATGTGGCACCGGCGATGGGGATGATCGGGACCTTGATCGGCTTGGTGCAGATGCTGGCGAATATGGACGACCCCAAGTCGATCGGTCCGGCGATGGCCGTTGCACTGTTGACCACGCTGTATGGTGCGATGATTGCCAACATGCTCTCGGGCCCTATTGCGGACAAACTGACTATTCGAAAGGATGAAGAAGCGACCAATAAGGCGTTGATCATTGATGGTTTGTTGGCGATTCAAGCAGGTCAGAATCCGCGGGTTATCGAGACTCTGCTGAAAAACTATCTGGCTGAAGGCAAGCGTGGCGGCTCTGAGGCCGAGGCTTGAGCCGATTAGTATGCCGTTGACCCCCTGTAAGATAGAGACAGTCGGAACACTATGAGCGACGAGCAACAGAAATGTAAATGTCCCCCGGCCGGTGCGCCTGCCTGGATGGCGACCTTTGCCGATCTGATGTCGTTGCTGATGTGTTTCTTTGTGTTGCTGTTGTCATTTTCAGAGATGGACGTACTCAAATTCAAGCAGCTAGCCGGTTCTATGCGGGAAGCCTTCGGGGTACAGAATCAGATCAAAACGCAGGATATTCCCAAGGGTACCAGCGTTATCGCACAAGAGTTTAGCCCCGGCCGACCCGAACCAACGCCGCTCAATGAGGTTCGACAGTTCACCACCGATACCGAAAAACGCAGCCTAGATGTACGCCAGCAGGAGGGTCGAGCGGAATTTTTAGATATGGACGCCGGTGAAGCTCAGGAGTTGTTGCAGCAGATGCAGCAGCAAGAAGAGGACGATGCTGCAAGTCAGGCAGAGGCTGAATCTGAAGCGGTGACCATGGCGATGGCGCTGCAGGAGGAGATCGGCCAGGGCAGTGTCGATGTTGAAGCGCGTGAAAGTAAAGTGATTATCCGGGTTCGTGAGAGAGGCTCTTTTGTCTCAGGTGCTGCTGAACTCAATGCCGATTTTGTACCGATCATCGCCAAGATTCGTGATGTGCTGATCGAGGTGACCGGCACAGTTGCCGTAGAGGGGCATTCCGATAACATCCCTATCTCAACCAATGAATTTGAGTCCAACTGGGGCTTGTCATCGGCTCGGGCTTTATCAGTAGCGCAGGAGCTGTTTGCTGACCCGAGGATCGACCAGTCGCGCTATCAGGTGAACGGGTATGCCGATACCCGGCCGCTGGTTCCCAATAATTCATCGTCCAACCGAGCGCAGAATCGCCGGGTCGAAATTGTGATTCAAAAAGGTAAGGATCAGGAACTGTTTAACCGTTTACCTGCGGCACCCGAGGGGTTACAAATTGAAGGTCTGGAACTGAGTCCTGCAGATATTTTTTAAGCTAAACGATTGATTAGTTACAATTTCACGATTGGCAACGCCATATTTTCTACCGAATGGTTCTATACTAGCGTCAGCTTGACCACTGCTCGTCAGTGCATCGAGCGATACTGATCATTAGATAATGGGCTGATCTCAGATTAGTGCTGATAGATCGCCACCGAAACATCTGGAGAGCGCTCCATGCTACGCGTGTTTACTATCGTCAACGGTCGCTTGGCCGAACAGAAAGCGTCACAAGAGGGTGCGACCCCGGAACTCAAAGGTGGTGCCTGGATCGACGCTCACGAGCCCAGTGAGGAGGAGCGCGACAAGCTTGAAGAGTTCCTGCGCGCTGAGCTACCTGAGTCAGACGACGTCGAGGAGATTGAGTCCTCGGCACGTTACTTTATCGACCAGAGTGGTATCCATATCCACTCGCTGTTTCTGGCTCAGAGTGAAGGCCGTCATCAGACGGTGACCACCGCTTTTATTTTGCAACCTGACCGGTTGATTTCGGTTCGTGATGGCGACCTGGCTGACTTCCGGTTACTGCGCTTGCGCACCCGTGCCGCCCAAATTGCGGTAAATTCACCGGCGGAGTTGTTGGTGTCGCTGTTCGACCAGAAGGTCGAGAACCTGGCTGACCAACTGGAGGATATTCACACCCGACTCGAATCGGTCAGTCATTCGGTGTTGGAGGAGGAAGATTCGGCGTTGGATGAGGCGATCGATAATCTGGCCAAGTTTGAGGATAGCAACGGTAAGATCCGTCTATGTCTGATGGATACCAAGCGCTCGGTGGCCTTTTTGATGCGTCACATTCGTGAATATCCGGAGTTGCAGGAGGCGTGCCGGGTGGTGATGCGGGATGTCGATACACTGATGTCGCACAACACTTTTTTGTTCGACAAGATCAACTTTTTGATGGACTCGACTCAGGGTTTCATCAACATCAAGCAGAACCAGATCATCAAGATCTTCTCAATCGCGGCGGTGGTGTTCCTGCCACCGACACTGGTCGCCAGTATCTATGGTATGAACTTCCGCTACATGCCCGAGCTGGAATGGGAGTTGGGTTATCCCTGGGCGCTAGGGCTGATGGTGCTGGCAGGCATCACGCCGTATATCTACTTCAAACGTAAAGGTTGGTTATAACGGTCAGAACAGCCAGCGGCTACTGGCCGCTGTTATTTTAGCTGAAGGCTCTTAATTCTCACGCTCAAGGCTCTTAATTCTCACGCTGAGGGCTCTTAATTCTCACGCTGAAGGCTCTCAGTCCTTACGCCAAGCAGGTCCTCTTTTTATTGTTACGCCGATGGCTCTCTTCTTACGCGGATGGTTCTTTGCCGCTAAAGGCTCCACCGCTGCGGCACCCCAGTCGCTTGAACACCATCGCCGCCGGACAAAAACCGGTAAAGGCGGCCTGGATCATATTAAAACCGGCAAATGCGGTCAGCCATAACCAGTAGCTGTGGTGTAGCTGGGACAGCGCTAAGCTGATTAAGATAACCAGTCCAGCAAAAATAAAAACGGCTCTATCTACGCTCATAAGGGCACCTTTCCTTTCGCTATGATTTAGTGATTTAACACCAGCACGCTTCTACTTCGGGATGGCGTAACTGTTCTTCAATATTGGCGTGCAGCACCCGGTAACCGATATTGCCGTACAGGGTTTGACGGCCGTCGTTCATCACCCAAGAGGGGCTACCCTTGACCTGCTGTTGGCGGGCCTTCTGGTAATCGGCCATCACTGCGGCCGCTGCCCGGCCGCTGTCGATCTCGGCCTGTAGTGCGGCCGGTTTAAGTCCCGCTCGTTCCGCGATCGCCATTAGTACCTTGGAATCGCTGATATCGAGGGCATCGACAAAGAACGCCTGTCGTAACGCCAGGGCCAGCGCCTCGGTGTTAGCCTCGGCCTCTGAT
Source organism: Motiliproteus sp. (assembly GCA_036961355.1). GTDB lineage: Bacteria > Pseudomonadota > Gammaproteobacteria > Pseudomonadales > Balneatricaceae > Motiliproteus. The sequence goes on along the minus strand of JBALVL010000009.1, from coordinate 61,615 downwards.
TCAGTGCTGACATCACTGCTTAGCAGGCAGGCTTTGAGCAGCAAGTGCGCAGGGAAAGAGCTGCTGGGGCGAACGCGACGCCAGAGTTCAGGGTGAACGGGAGCATTGTCGTAAGGTGCGGCAGAGTGCTGCACATGATCGGCAAATCCGCCGTAGCCGCCTTTCTCTTTCCATTGATTGGCCATCCGGCCGGGCACATCACCAAAGATATCGGTGTAGTGGTTGCGGAGTTGAACCTGTGATCCCCACTGCTGCTTCATCTCATCGATCTGGCGCTGTGCGATCCATGCCCAGACGCATAGCAGGTCGGTGTAGTAATCGATCTGCAGCGGCGATACCGGATCTGCTGCCGCTGACGAAGATACCGGATTGCTGTTGCTCATAGGGTTTAGCCTCGCATGGCGCATAGGTCTTCGACCGATGCTTGAATGACGGAAACGTGAGTATACCCTTGTCTAAGTAGTTGTTCGGCAGCCAGTGTCGCACGCATGCCGCTAGCGCAGTGCAGATACAATGGCTGATCCGGATTATTAACCTGTTGTGGTAGTGCGACTTCCAATGACCCGCGGGGGATATTGATCGATCCGGCAACCGGTTGCTGTTGGCATTCGTGCGGTTCCCGGACATCAATCACGATAGCATCAGGATTGTTGCGACATTCTTGATATGCACTCTTCGGGCACAGCATGCGGATGGCTGGGGCGGCCAGTTCGGCGATTGATAACGGCATATGAGCCTCCCCCTCGGACGCTAAATATTGAGCTGTAAATTGAACTGCATCATATATGATTTTATTAATGTAGACAAATCTAATATATAAAATATACTTCAGCCAAAGAATCATCCGTAGCTGGAGTTAGTAATGCAGTTTGAACCCCACGAGTTACTGTCCCGATCCGATCAGGCTGAGCAGTTTTTGCGTCAGTTATCTAACCGTTATCGTTTAATGGCGCTTTGTTTGCTAGCCGATGGCGAGCTGTCGGTAGGGCAGCTCAATGAAAGCATTCCGTTGTCGCAATCGTCACTGTCACAACACCTGACGGTGTTGCGGCGGGCCGGTGTTGTGGTCACCCGGCGTCAATCTCAAACTATCTATTATCGCCTCAAAGATCCGCAACTGATCGAGTTGCTAGCAGCTTTGTGTGAGCTATCTCAGCAGCTGCCCGTGTCTGAGCAACAGGAGTAATGGTAATGATTTTTGTTGATCAGAAAACCTACAATGCGAGGGTAATCGCTCAGCCGATGCGCAGGTTTGGGTTTGCTAGGAGGCTTTCTCGGTTGTTGTTATCGTTGCTGGCGGTGGTGTCGTTTTCAGCCTTTAGCGATGATGCGGTGATCGTTGTTGAGCCTCAGAGTCAGCCTCACTGGTTGGAATTTGATGCCACCATCGAGGCGGTTAATAGCGGTACGGTGTCGGCGCAGACCAGCGGTCGTATCGTGGCGTTGAACTATCAGGTTAATGACTTTGTAGCTGCCGGATCGACCTTGTTGGAGATAACCAGTAAGGAGCAATCAGCTAACGTCGATGCGGCGACCGCCGAGTTGTCACGCGCCGATGCGACTAACATCGAGGCGCAGTTAACCCTGCAACGGCTTGAATCCCTCTTCAGCACCGGCGCGGTGGCGCAAGGCCAATTGGATCAGGCGCGTGCCAGTGCCGGCAGCGCTCAGAGTTCGGTCAAGGCGGCGCAGGCGAACCTGATTCGTGCTAAGGAGGCTGTTGGCTATACCCGGGTCAAAGCACCCTATGCCGGTGTGGTGACTGCTCGCCATGTGTCGTTGGGTGAAACGGTATCGCCGGGTCAGCCCCTTTACACCGGCTTTGCGCTGGCTCAGATGCGGGCGGTGGCCGATATCCCGCAGCGTTATTTGCCATGGCTCGATCCGCAGACCGAGTTTGTGGTGACGCTGGCCGATGGTAGCCAGTTGCGCTCGCGTGATGCAGTCCGCTTTAGTTTTGCCGATCAAAACAGCCACGCTTTCAAAGTCCGTGTCCATCTGCACAACCTCGAGGCCCAGCTTAGCCCGGGGATGCTGGTCAAGGTGGCCTTCAGTGCGGGTGATCGTAAGGTGCTGCAGGTTCCGCGTTCTGCGCTGCTGCGGCCCAATGCGTTGACCGCCGTATATCGTGATGCTGGTGGTAAGTGGGTGCTTACTCAGGTTCGAACTGGCCGGGTCGAAGATGATCAAATTGAAATCTTGTCCGGGCTAATACCCGGTGACAGGATCGCCCGTTCGGCTTATGCCGTGTTGCAGGAGGGTGACCTGTGATCGATCGGAATCAGGACTCTCTACCTGTGCCGCTGGGACTTTCCGGGCGAATTGCGGCAACCTTCCAGGATTCGGCAATCACACCATTGCTTGCGATTGTGGGGTTGTTGTTAGGTGTTTTTGCGGTGTTGGTGACGCCGAAAGAGGAGGAGCCGCAGATCGAAGTCACCTTTGCCGATGTGTTCATCCCGTTTGAGGGTGCCTCTCCGGCACAGGTTGAATCTTTGGTGACGGCGCCTGCTGAGCAACTGATCAGTGAGCTGAGTGGCGTTGACAGCAGTTACTCCTTCTCGATGGCAAACGGGGTGATGATTATTGTGGTGTTTGAAGTCGGTAAACCACGCAACGATGCCATTGTTAGCCTATATAACCAGTTTTATTCCAACCTTGATCGTTTGCCGCAGTTGGCTGGTGTGGGTCCGCCGTTGATCAAGCCTCGCAGTATTGATGATGTTCCGGTGTTGGCGATCACCCTGTGGTCAGATAACTCACAACGATCGCATCAGGACCTGACCCAGATAGCACAAGGCCTGGAAACCGAATTGAGCCGGATCAGTGGTACCCGCGAGATAAAAACCGTTGGTGCCCGGCCGCTGATCGCCAGTGTGCGGCTGGATCCGATTAAAATTAACGGTTTCGGTATCAACTACAGCGACATCGAGCGGGTGCTGGCCGATAACAATAGTGTTTCAGCGCCTGTTGGCTGGGTGCAGGATAATCAACAAATTCGGGTGCAGGCCGGCAACTTCCTCGACGATCCGGATCAATTGCGGCAATTGGTGATCGGGGTGCACGATGGATCAGCAGTCTACCTCGACGATGTGGCGGCGATCGACTTGGGGGGCGAGATCCCTGATCAGATCGCCTGGCATCATGATAAGCAGGGGTTGTATCCGGCGGTGACGATCGCAATTTCGAAGCAAGCGGGGGTGAATGCGGTCGATCTGTCCCGTCAGGTTCAGGCACGTTTGGCTGCGTTCGCCAATATTCTGATTCCCGACGATGTTGACGTTACCATCAGTCGTGATTACGGCAAGACCGCCGGCGATAAAGCCAACACCCTGATTGCCAAATTGATCTTCGCCACTCTGGCGGTGGTTTTTCTGGTGTTACTGACGATGGGCTGGCGCGAGGCGTTGATCGTCGGTATTGCGATAGCGATTACGCTGGCGCTCACTCTGTTTGCCTCCTGGGCCTACGGCTTCACCCTCAATCGTATTTCGCTGTTCGCGCTGATCTTCTCGATCGGCATCCTGGTCGATGATGCCATCGTGGTGGTGGAGAATATCCATCGCCACCTTCTACGGGACCGGCAACAGGGGTTGGCGACACCAGTATCTCAGCTCATTTCGCAGGCGGTCGATGAGGTTGGCGGGCCGACGATTTTAGCGACGCTGACGGTGATCGCGGCGCTGCTGCCGATGGCGTTTGTCAGTGGCCTGATGGGGCCGTACATGGGGCCGATTCCGATCAATGCCAGTATGGGGATGTTGATCTCGTTGGCGGTGGCGTTTGTGCTCTCGCCTTGGTTGAGCCGTAAATTACTGGCACCGACAGTTGGTGATCAAGCGACCGCTAACAAGACGACCGAAGGGCCTTCGACCGACGAACCGGTGAACGACAAAGTGGCCATCGCCGGGTCATCGCCGCCAAATCGACTGGATCGTCTGTTTCGGTGGTTGATCATGCCCTTGCTGCATTCACGGCTGGCGCGCTGGGGGTTGTGGGCTGGGTTACTGCTGCTGATTGCAGCGGCGGTATCGTTACCGTTGATGCAACAGGTGGTGATGAAAATGCTGCCCTTCGATAATAAGTCTGAATTTCAGGTCTTGGTGGATCTGCCCGAAGGCGCACCGATCGAGATGACCCAGCGGCTGCAGGCGGAGTTGGCCGAGCGGTTGGCGCAGTCACCGGAGGTCGCCAGTATGCAGCTTTATACCGGTACCAGTGCGCCGATTAACTTTAACGGCCTGGTACGGCATTACGACATGCGTAACAGCGCCGAACTGGGTGATATTCAGGTTAACTTGGTGGCCAAATCCGAACGTGATCGTGATAGCCATACGATCGCCCAGTCGCTAAGGGCTGACCTGCAAGCCTTGGCAAAACCTTACGATGGCAATATCAAAATTATCGAAGTACCGCCGGGGCCACCGGTCTGGTCGCCGATTGTGGCCGAGGTGTATGGCCCGACGCAGGAGATTAGAGAGCTGGCGGCACAGCAGCTGTTGCAGCAGTTCCGAGACAGCGATGATATCGTCGATATCGATATCATGCTACCGCAGGCGCAGCAGCAATGGCGGTTGCAAATTGATCGTCAGCGCGCCGCTCGCTTGGGTATCAGTTATAGCGAGGTAGTTGCGCTGGTCGAGACTTCGATCGGAGGCAAGGATGTCAGTGTGTTACACCTGCCACGGCAGAAGCGGATGGTACCGATTCGGTTGCAGTTGGATGAGGCGTCCAAAGTCGACCTGGAGGCGCTGCTGATGCTCCGGCTCAAAGCCCATGACGGCTCGCAAGTGCCGCTGTCGGAACTGGTAACGATCAACAAAGGCGTCATCGACACACCGATCGTCCACAAAAACAGCGTACCTACGGTGATACTGGTGGCGGACATGGCGGGCCGGCTGGATAGCCCGCTCTACGGTATGGCCGAGGTATTGCAACGTTCACACGAGCAGGGTGTGGAGCAGCATTTGATCAGCCAGCCTACCGGGGTGCGTGATGTTGCGGTGTTGTGGGACGGCGAGTGGAAGATCACCTACGAGACCTTCCGTGATATGGGGATCGCCTACGCGGTGGGTATGATCTTGATCTATCTGTTGGTGGTGGCCCAGTTTCGCTCTTATCTGGCGCCGTTGATTATCATGGCGCCGATCCCGCTGACGGTGATCGGTGTGCTGCCGGGCCACTGGTTGCTTGGGGCTCAGTTCACCGCGACCTCGATGATCGGGATGATCGCGCTGGCCGGGATTCTGGTGCGTAATTCGATCTTACTGGTCGATTTCATCAATCATCAAAGTGCTCAGGGTGTCGCCTTTGAGCGCGCGGTGATCAATGCCAGTGCGGTGCGTGCCAAACCGATCATACTGACCGCGCTGGCGGCGATGATCGGTGCGTTATTTATCCTCGATGACCCTATCTTTAACGGTCTGGCGATTAGCCTGATCTTCGGTATTCTGGTCTCGACGGTGCTGACGCTGGTGGTGATACCGGTGCTGTACTACCGTGCTTTTCGCTCGCACTATGGCGCGGCCGCAGGGGCTTGAGTTTTCCTGATTACACACCAAGCTGAGCCAGATCGCCTTCGCTAAATAACGGTGTATTTCAGGTCGCTATCGCCCAGAGGAGCGCGCTTGTAGGAGCCCAGTCTCTGGGCGATCTTTTGGTCTTTTGGTTTCGAGGATGAAACATTGTCGCCGCTTAGATACGAGCGGGACCGCTAGCAACGGTCAGAGATGACAGCCTGTGGCTCTGTCCTGACGTGTAAGGCGGTAAAGATCGCCGAGGGGACTCGGCTCCTACACAGACCACTGTGCAGACGTGGCTGTGTGGTGACTTTAGCTGAGCATTGTGGCTGATTTGGAGAGCTTTAGTGGCCGTAGCTTTCATCCATAGTGATTTAGATGGTGATAGCGAAAGCTTGCACCGCGAGGCTTTACCGATCGATAATCGCTGGCCGGAAGCGTCGGGTACTGTGTTGTTGGAACTGAGTTGTTGGTAATGGGTTATCAGTAGCCGGTACGCGATGGCGATTTGATCAAAGCAACAGACAAGGATACTACGATGGTTAAAGTTTACGGTTCCCCCAAGTCACGGTCATTACGAATCACCTGGCTGCTTGAGGAGATGGGGCAGGAGTATGACTATCAGGCGATCGATTTCACCCAGGCGGATCATCGTGCGCCCGCTTTTCTAGCGGTCAACCCGGCCGGTAAGGTACCGGCGATCCAGGACGGTGAGCTGGTGATTTCGGAATCGGCGGCGATAGTGGCCTATTTGGCAGACCGTTACTCGGGGGGCAGTTTGATACCTGCGGCCGGAACTGCGCAGCGAGCGCGATTCGATCAGTGGAGCTATTTTGTTATCAGCGAGTTGGAGCAACCGCTGTGGACGATCGGCAAGCACAAGTTTGCGTTGCCTGAAGAGCATCGAGTGGCCGCGATCATGGCGACCGCGCGGTGGGAGTTCCAACAGGCGTTATCCCTGTTGAGTCAGGGTCTGGCTGACAACGACTATCTGTTGGGTCAGCAGTTTAGCGCCGTCGATATTCTGGCGGCGCAGACGTTGTTATGGGGGCTGTGGTTCAAGCAGCCGATTGAGCAGCCAAACCTGCAAGCCTATATCGAGCGGTTGAAAAGCCGGCCGGCGATGGCGGCTGCGGCGCAGCGGGAGCTTAAGGCGCTGCCCCGTTAAGTAAGCAGGCTCTGTGTTTAAGTGACGCAATCCGTTCAATAAGAGGCTATCCGGGTTCTATCTGAGTTGTCTGCCCCGATAGCCTCTTTTTAGCCATCTAGATGGCTAACCCTCGGTGCCCTTAATTGGACTTTTTCAGATACTTGGTCAACAGCACGATACGGACGCCGTTGACCCGGCCCTCGATCTGCTCGGGGTTGTTGGTCAGTGAGATGCCGCGGACCGCAGTGCCTCGCTTGGCGGTAAATCCGGCGCCTTTGACATCCAGATCTTTGATCAGCGTGACAGTATCACCGGCGTCTAGGCGTGCGCCATTGCTGTCCAGCGTTGGCTCGCTGTCATCGATATCGTCTGCTTCGGTGCCGGCATCGGCCCAGGCTTTCACCTCGTCCTCCAGGTACAACATCTCCAGTTGATCCTGCGCCCAAGACTGATCCGATAGACGCTTAAGTAGCCGATAAGCCATCACCTGCACGGCAGGCTCCTGACTCCACATCGTTTCGCTCAGGCAGCGCCAGTGGTTGGCGTCCATGCTATCAGGATTGTCGATCTGACTGCGGCAGTCACCACAAACCATCACAGCACGCTCGGCACTGTCGTCGGTGAGCGGCGGTACTGGGTAGACCGTTAAGTCGGTGTCGGAAGGGCAGAGTTCACATTTGGCGCCACTACGCTGGCGCAGGGTTTGTTCGATGGTCATGGTATCGGCCTATGGCAGTCTCGTGAAAATGATCGATCAAAAAAGTCCGCGACATTGTACGGGCTTTTGGGGATGAATACCTAGCGCTGTGATGGGGTAACCAAGTGCTCTGGTGCGGGGTGTTCAAGCCAAAGGTAGCACTGGAAAAGTTGCCGTGAGATCAGCGACTCTAGAGGCAGGCAGTTTCTAAAAGAGCGCTTGTCGTCGTTAATCCAATTAACAATAAAGCCATCAAAATCTAATATTGACTTGTCAATTATTTATTGTGCTAGTCTAAAGGATCAATTTGATCTCTCAATTTGATCTCTCAATTTTAGCTTTCAAGCATAAAAGTTACCGGCCCGTCGTTGACCAGTGCAACCTGCATGTCAGCGCCGAAGCGCCCCGTCTCAACCTGTTGATGACGTTGTCGGGCCTGCTCTACAAAGTAGTCGTACAGCTCTTCACCAAGGGCGGGTGGCGCGGCGGTAGAAAAGCCGGGGCGTAGCCCTTTACGGGTATCGGCGGCTAGGGTGAATTGCGATACGAGCAATAAGCCGCCATTGGTATCGGTCAGGCTCAGGTTCATTTTATCGTCGGCATCATTGAAGATGCGGTAAGCCAGCACTTTCTTCAGCAGTTTGTCGGCGGCAGCGCGGTCATCGCCTTTCTGGATCCCAAGCAGCAGCATGATACCGGGACCGATCTTGCCGTTGATGCAGTTGTCGATACTGACCGAGGCTTGGCTGACGCGTTGAATCAATGCAAGCATGCTGTTCCTTAATAGACGTCGCTGAAACTGCGGGCAATGGTGCTGAGGCATTGAGACTCAGGACAAGGGTTGCTGCCAGTTTCAATCGATGTGTTGTCGCAGTCTGTTGTGTGGGTTGATCAGGCCAGCCGCAGGGCAAATTGGTTGGTGGCTTTGATCAGGTTGTCGGTGATTCCAGGCTCAAGCGCCGAGTGACCGGCGTCACGGACGATATGAAGCTCAGCATCGGGAAGACGGGCGTGCAGCGCCACCGCTTGATTGACCGGACAGACGATATCATAGCGACCGTGGACAATGATGGTCGGGATGTGGACAATCTTGTCGGCATCATCGAGAATCTGGTTGGATTCAATAAACGAGTGGTTGATAAAATAGTGGCTCTCGATTCGGGCCATCGCCAGCGCGACATGCGGGTCGCTGAAATGCGAATGCAGCGAACTGCTGGGGTTGAGGGTGGAGCAGCGGGCTTCCCAGCCGGACCAGGCCTTGGCCGCTGACATCCGAGCGATTTCATTGTCGGAGGTCAGTAGACGGTAGTAGGCCGATAGAAAGTCATGCTGCTCGGCTTCGGGAATCTGCGCGCTGTACTCGACCCAGTGATCGGGAAAAATATGGTTGGCGCCCTCCTGGTAGAACCAGCGAATGTCCTGATCCCGACACAGAAAAATACCTCTCAGAATCAGTCCGTTGACCCGTTCAGGGTGGGCTTGAGCGTACAGCAGGCTAAGGGTGGATCCCCAGGATCCACCAAACAGCAACCAGCTCTCGATGCCCAGGTGTAGACGGATCGCTTCAATGTCGGCGATCAGGTGGGTGGTGGTGTTGTCGCGTAACTCGGCGTGCGGCGTCGAGCGACCACAGCCGCGTTGGTCGAACACAATGATGCGATACTTCTCAGGATCGAAAAAGCGCCGGTTAAACTCACTGGTACCGCCGCCGGGGCCGCCATGGACGAAAAGCACTGGCTGCCCTTGCGGGTTGCCACTCTCTTCCAAGTACAGGCTGTGCCGGTCGTCGACAGGCAATAACTGATGTTGGTTAGGTTGGATCTCAGGAAACAGGGTGAGCATCGATTCTCTCCAGAACAACAACTTAGTGAACGACTCGGCGATCAATTTGGCGGTCAGTTTGACGATGCTATAAGAGTACCTTGGCGGTTGCTATGAAAGCGACAGGATTTTGCCGAAACCCGCTATCTTCGGTGATTGACGAATGCTACTGTCTCGCCAGTTAATAAGTGCAGTCGGGATGGTTTCAGGCTTCCTGAGCCACCGCATTAGGTGAGCTATGTCGTTGGAAATACTATTACTTTTCGCAGCCGGTTTTTTCGGAGGTGTGATTAACTCGATCGCCGGAGGCGGCAGTTTTATCACGTTTCCGGCGTTACTGTTTGTTGGGATTCCTCCGATTGCTGCCAACGCCACCAATACCTTCGCGTCCTGCGCGGGTTATCTGAGTGGCGCCTATGCACTGCGTCGTGATCTGCAGATCTATAAACAACAACTCCCCCGTATTGTAGCGATTAGCCTGATCGGCGGTTTGATCGGTGCCTGGTTGCTGTTGCAAACTCCCGAGGCACTGTTTCGTCAGGCGATTCCCTGGCTGTTACTGTTTGCCACGGTGCTATTTATCTGGGGCGGCCAGTTAAACAGTGTCCTGAAGAGGCTTGCGAGCCATCACCGGCACGCCTCATCGATCGGTGGCGTGTTGTTGGCATTGCTGTTGTTGGGGGTTTGTATCTACGGAGGCTTCTTCAATGCCGGGCTGGGAATTATCATCCTCAGCTATCTGGCCCTGGCAGGTTATACCGACATCAATGCGATGAATGGCTTGAAGCTGTTGGTGTCCTCGGTGGTCTCTCTGATCGCGATCGTGTTGTTTGTTATTGATGGCAGCATCGCGTGGTATCAGGGCAGCATTGTGATGTTTGGTACTCTGGCCGGTGGTTATGTTGCGGCGCATCTTTCACGGCAATTGCCGCAGCACTATGTTCGTGGTTTTGTGATCGTCGCCAGCAGTGCCATTACGCTGTATTTCTTCGTCGATATTTATACGGCATAGTGCGGATTCCAATCCTTACGTTGTGACTGTTGTTTAATATTGAGTACGATAGTTGATCTGAATCGGTCAGGGTTGGCATTAAATCGTATACAATGCCCCGTCCGGTCGAGCTGATTACCCGAATGACATCCTAGTGCAGGCACTCTGAGGGTAGTCGGTGTTGGGTTGTGCAGGTTTGCTCAAGCTTATTTTTAGCAGGAATATAAGATGATGAAACACAAGGTAGAGGTGATGATTTCCGAAGCGGATGTCCAGGCGCGTGTTGCGCAGTTGGGGCAGCAGATCTCCGAGCATTATCGTGATTCGGACAATCTGGTCTTGGTCGGTTTGCTGCGGGGCTCTTTTGTGATCATGGCCGACCTGTGCCGGCAGATAACGGTACCGCTGGAAACCGATTTCATGACCGCGTCGAGTTACGGTAATGCGATGAAGACCAGCCATGATGTTCGTATCCTCAAAGACCTGGATGGCGATGTGAAAGGTAAGGATGTGTTGCTGGTCGAAGATATTATCGATACCGGCAAGACGCTCAACAAGGTGATGGAGATACTGAGCCTGCGCGAACCGAACTCGATCCGTATCTGTACCTTGCTGGATAAACCATCGCGCCGTGAGGTCGAGGTTGAGGTGCACTGGAAAGGGTTTGAGATCCCCGACGAGTTCGTCGTTGGCGTCGGCATCGATTACGCCCAGAAATACCGTAATCTGCCTTATATCGGAAAGGTCGTGCCGCTGTAGCGCGTGGCATGCCGTGGCAGGGGTCAGGGCGTTAGGGCTGAATCGGCCCTGCCAGCGTTGGAGCACAAAAAGTTCTCAGCACAACGTCGACGGCTTTGACAAATTTATCCCGATTTGATCCATGCAGCAATTTCCCGCCTCCCTCGCGGAGAGAGCTGGTATATCCCGCGTGAAACCTTATCAAACCAGCCATAGACATCTTTATAGAGAATGTTTCGTGCGTTGGTTTGTTGGGTCTGAAGCGCTACCGCTGATGCCTTTGTGGGTCCTTGATGCTCAAGAAACATCGCGATTTCCAGCGCTTTTTGGCGATAGGCCGTCACGATGCCACTTTGACTGGTGGATCCCCCCAGATTTGGATCACCAACACGTTTGTCAAACTCACCGAGCAGGCGAAGCTGGCGATGTTTTGATACGCGAGGTTTGTATTCACCGGGATCTAGAAGGACCTTGACCGCTTGTGTTGGCCGCAATGGATCGATGGTAATCAGCCCGATGCCTAGCATCCGCAACAGTTTGCATAACTGCTTGTATTTACGCTTCAACGCGCTGCATTGTTTTGGCACTCCGATATAAACGCTTGATGTCAGTTTGAGCCTGTCGACCGCCTGCAGAATCACTGTCAGATTCAGCGACAGCTTAAGCTCCACGATCAGAGGCGGTTCTGCGTTACGGGTTGCCAACACATCACAACTCCCCACTTCCCCCTTTATCTCGTAGCCTTGAGATTCCAGATATAACTTAAGGGGAGGGTACAGGTCAGATTCTTTCATATTTCATAATCGAGCGTTGTTGCCGTCCAGGTCTAGCGCCGCGCTCTACGGCAAATTCGGAGTGCAGCGGAAAATTTGTCTGGCAGCAGCGCCCGATTAGGCTTTTGCATGAAGAGCCTCCATGATAAACACAACGATGGTGTGGGCTGCATTAACAACTAACCTTGCTTCCGCCACCACTATGCTAGGAGGATTTGAACCACGGCCATGAGCTGAGCCTATGTGCGATCTAAATGCCCCAATACCATCAATAATTGATAAAATTCCTTTCAGGACTTTATGCTGATCGGCTGCCAGAGTGACATCAGCATTCAGGCAAAGGTGCGGTTGAACCACATTCCATAGAGGCATTACATTAAGTTTATTTGGCATCGCCAGATCATCAAAGCTTTCAATATAGAACTTGAGGGTGGCTTCGATAATTGAACAGGAGGCGGTTATTGATGCGTGAGGATCACTTTGAATGTGCTCAACTGCTCTTTCAAATTCCTTTTCAATGGATGAGAAATTCCCTGATCTTAAATAGTCTTCTAGCGTTTTTGATATTGGCGTTGAACCAGCCTTTGTGACATATCCATTGGTTCGATAAGCTAATTTATTTCTAGATAATGCGTTGTTAATTCTCGCTTGGCCTTCAGTTGCCTTCGGTGACGATGGCCCGTCAAACAGTGATGAGGGAGGCTCCTGATCCATATACTCTTGAATCACTGCCCCCAAAACTTCCAATGCATCAATTGCAGGATCGTCGTTGCACCGCTTTAACCAATTACTGCACTTCTTTTCGGAGTTACCTTCAGGCACGTCTCCTGGCGCTCCACCTTCCATAAAAAGCGTATCAAGCTTGGAGTGGCTGTAATAATGATCAGCAATTACCGAAGCCACTGCCCCGACAACTGAATTTGGTATTTTCTGATTCAAACTCGAATCTCCGTGAGCCTAATGCCGCATTAACGAGACGGAAAACTGCGCAGCAGTTTGGAGTTCCGAGCCAGCTTGCTGGCGGCAGTTGAATGCCTCGCTAGAGGGGTATCTGTACGCACACATTGCTGTTTATGTTCCGTTATGAAGTTACGTAAAAAAGCTTAAAGATGCCGAAAACAAAGATCGTAGCGCCAAGGGTGGCAAATGAAACACCGTAAAATGAATTTTTACGCAAGCAGCCTTGACCTTTGAGCCAGCCAGGGTAACCGCTCTCTGAGGGAGCTAGGATTTTTGTTTGATGTGGATGATTTATCCATTCTCCGACTCCGAAGATAAAACCGCCGAGGCATACCAAAAATACAAAATGATCTGATAAAGGAAGTGCGATAAGAGATGCTGCAGCAAAGAATGATGCGACTCCCTTCGACCAGTGATCAATCTTTAGATTCTGCATCCGTCGCTTACCTCTCTTGCAGCCTGTTTAAGAGGCCTACGGCCTCATAACAATTATTAACGTGAATTCCTTTTAATCAGAAACGGTAGAAAGGACTAGTCTCTAAGTTATTGAAACATTGGTGATAAAGTCTAGTTGCTAACAACAGGTTTTGAATAACGTTAAAGTTTCCTGATAACAGGCGGTGTTCGAGTCGGCGGGGGCTGCGCGTGGTCATATCGGTCTTCCCTGTTGATAGCGTTCGCAGCCGTTGCTGCTGTCTCTGTCTGTCTCCGTGACTTCGCCAGTGTTCCACAGTTTTACCGGTAAATCATCCTGTTGCGGCCATTACCAGCAGATATGTATCACGACCGGCTGGGCGGAATAAAGCCACCAACCCACATCGGTAAATCAGAAAAAAACAAAAATCGCCCAGAGGACTGGGCTCCTACAAAACCTCAACGGAGACCCCAACCCCCTTTCGACGCCGACGAGCATTGCCGCTTGGCGATGGGGTAGAGCAGCGGTTGTTTGAGAGGGCGAAGCCATCGAGTTTCCGATGCGGCCATAGGAAGTGGTAAGCGCAGTGAACCGACGCAGTCGGCAAGTCGCGGGGGTGTAAGACTCACGTTATGTCGAGCCAAAAAAAACCCCGCAGTGCGGGGTTTTTTATTTCTCAGCGGGGCGGATTAGCCGCCGCGTGCAGCACGCTTACGCTCGTGCTCTTTCAGGAACTTCTTACGCAGACGAATGTGGTTAGGCGTAACTTCAACCAGCTCGTCGTCTTCGATAAAGTCCAGCGCCTGCTCCAGTGTGAAGCGAACCGGCGGTGTCATCTGGATGTTCTCGTCGGTGCCCGAGGCGCGAACGTTGGTCAGCTGCTTACCTTTGATCGGGTTAACCGCTAGATCGTTGGAACGGCTGTGGATACCCAGTAGCATGCCTTCGTAGACATCGATGTTGGGGTCGACGCAGAGACGTCCGCGTGCCTGAAGGGTCCATAGTGAGTAGGCTAGGGCCTTGCCGGATACCATCGATACCAGTACGCCGTTCATCCGGGAAACCACCTCGCCATCTTTGACCGGGCCGTAATGGTCGAAGATTGAGGTCATGATGCCGGTGCCCGATGTCATGGTCAGGAACAAGCTGCGGAAACCGATCATGCCGCGCGATGGGATAACGAAGGTCAGGCGAATCCGGCCCTTTCCATCGACTTCCATGTTGGTCATGTCGCCTTTGCGTTTGCCTAGCTCTTCGATGATTGAGCCCTGATGCTGCTCTTCAACGTCGATCATCACCTCTTCATAAGGCTCTTGAATCTCGCCGTCGACCTCTTTTTGGATAACTTCGGGGCGTGATACGCCCATCTCGAAACCTTCACGGCGCATGGTTTCGATCAGTACTGACAGGTGCAGTTCGCCTCGGCCAGAAACCTTGAATTTCTCCGGTGACTCTCCCTCTTCAACGCGCAGTGCCACGTTGTGGATCAATTCGCGATCGAGGCGCTCTTTGATGTTGCGTGAGGTAACGAACTTGCCGTCCAGACCTGCAAACGGAGAGTTGTTGACCTGGAAGGTCATCGATACGGTCGGCTCATCGACGCTCAGCGGTGGTAGTGCTTCGACGTTGTCGGGATCGCATAGGGTGTCGGAGATGCTGAGTTTGTCGATACCGGTGATACAGACGATGTTGCCGGCTTCGGCGGTCTCAACGTCAACGCGCTCGAGTCCCATGTAGCCCATGATCTTAAGGATCTTGCCGGAACGGACTTTGCCGTGCATATCGATCAGCTTGACCTGGGCGTTGATTTTGATGCTGCCGCGGGTAACCCGGCCAACACCGATAACGCCAAGGTAGCTGTTGTAGTCCAGTGCCGAGATCTGCATCTGGAACGGGCCTTCGGAATCGATCACCGGTGGTTTAACGTGCTCAATGACCGCTTCAAACAGCGGCGTCATATCGTCGGCCATGGCGTCAGGCTCAAGTCCTGCGATGCCGTTCAGGGCTGAGGCGTAGACAACCGGGAAGTCAAGCTGCTCGTCGGTCGCGCCGAGGTTGTCGAACAGGTCGAACACCTGATCCATGACGTAGTCAGGGCGTGCACCCGGACGGTCGATTTTATTGATCACAACGATCGGTTTGAGGCCCTGGGCGAATGCCTTCTGGGTTACGAAGCGGGTTTGCGGCATCGGGCCGTCAACCGCATCTACCAGTAGCAGAACGCAGTCAACCATCGACAGAACTCGCTCAACCTCACCACCAAAGTCGGCGTGTCCCGGAGTATCAACGATGTTGATGTGGTAACCGTTCCATTCGATGGCGGTGTTCTTGGCCAGGATAGTAATGCCGCGCTCACGCTCCTGATCGTTGGAATCCATGATCCGCTCGGCGCCTTCGTCGCGACGGGCCAGGGTGCCGGATTGTGATAACAGCTTATCAACCAGGGTAGTTTTACCATGATCGACGTGCGCGATGATTGCTATGTTGCGTAGCTCTTTGATTGACAAGGGGTTCTGCCTCGGTTCTATGATGTTGCACCAAAATTCGTACAATTTCGGGCTTGCCCCGCGAAGAGGCCGGTGGAAAAAATCAGGCATTATACCTTAGGTCTGTGCCGAGTTAGCCACATAAATGCGATCAATCAGTAAATAATTCCCCCACTTGAATTGAGGGGTGAAGTCACTATGCTTGTAGCCCGACCGTGCACCAAAATTGTAACTTTTCTGTTTTGGTGCTCTGTTTTGGTGCGTACGAGTGGTTAAAAAAGCCTGAAATCGACTGTATCTGTGGCTTTGTGGTTGTTTTGGTGCATTGGCATGGCAATTGCTCTGTCAAAGCCCGAGAGTATCACCCAAATTTTTGCGGTGATCGTCTGTGGTAGCCATCTGTTGATGTAAGAACGGGTGGGTATTTATAGCCGGTTGCGACCATATCCAAAGCACAACAAATGTGCTGAATGTTAAATCGGAGAAATCATATGTCAGAGAAGACTCTGAAGCTAATCCAAGAGAGCGAAGCCCGTTGGGCTGATATGCGCTTTACCGACACCAAGGGTAAAGAGCAGCACGTGACTATTCCTGCAAGCGAAGTTAATGAAGATTTCTTCGAAGAAGGAAAGATGTTTGACGGTTCTTCTATCGGTGGATGGAAGACTATCAACGACTCAGACATGATTTTGCTACCGGATGACGATGCGACTCGCCTCGATCCGTTCACCGAAGATGCCACGGTAATCATTCGTTGTAACATCGTTGAGCCGACCACAGGTCAGGGCTACGAGCGTGACCCACGTTCGATCGCTGCGCGCTGTCAGGAATACCTCAAGTCTACTGGCATCGGCGATTCAGCGCTGTTCGGTCCTGAGCCTGAGTTCTTCGTATTTGACGATGTTAAGTGGAATATCGACATCTCTGGCGCCTCTTACAACATCAATTCTGAAGAGGCCGCATGGTCTTCGAATAAAGAATTTGAAGGCGGCAACACCGGCCACCGTCCAGTTGTTAAAGGTGGTTACTTCCCCGTTCCTCCTGTTGATTCTCTGCATGACCTGCGTGCCGCTATGTGTGATGCGATGTCTGCCATGGGTCTTGAGATCGAAGTACATCACCACGAAGTGGGTACTGCCGGTCAGTGTGAAATCGGCGTTGGTGCTAACACTCTGGTAAAGAAGGCTGATGAAGTTCAGATCCTGAAGTACTGCGTTCATAACGTTGCTCACGCATACGGCAAGACCGCAACCTTTATGCCTAAGCCGCTGGTTGGCGATAATGGTTCCGGCATGCACGTTCACATGTCTATCTCTAAAGATGGCCAGAACCAGTTCTCTGGCGATCTATACGGCGGCTTGAGTGAAATGGCACTGTTCGCAATCGGTGGTGTTATCAAACACGCCAAGGCGATCAACGCATTCGCTAACGCTTCGACCAACGCCTACAAACGTCTGGTTCCTGGCTTCGAAGCGCCTGTTATGCTGGCTTACTCTGCCCGTAACCGTTCGGCTTCTATCCGGATCCCCTACGTGACTAATCCTAAAGGCCGTCGCGTAGAGTTCCGTTTCCCTGATCCGTCTGCCAACCCTTACCTGTGCTTCTCTGCGCTGATGATGGGCGCGCTGGATGGTATCAAGAACAAGATTCACCCTGGCGATGCAGCGGACAAGGATCTCTACGACCTGCCTGCTGAAGAAGCACTGATGATCCCAACCGTGGCTTCAAGCTTCGAAGAAGCGCTGGCTGCACTGAACGAAGACCGTGAATTCCTGACCATCGGTGGCGTATTCAGCGACGATACTATCGACGCTTACATCGCCCTGAAGAACCAGGAAATCGAGCGGGTCAACATGACTACGCACCCGGTTGAGTTCGAGCTTTACTACAGCGTGTAATTTTTTAGATAAGCAGCAACGCTGCTAGAAAAAACCGCCTTCGGGCGGTTTTTTTTTGGCCGCAATTTAGTGCTCAAGACGCCTGTATTTGGTGCGAAATATCATGGCGCACTAATTTGGTGCGACGCGATGATAAAAGCGCTAGAGTTAAAGCACCGTACTTGCCTGTGAATGGCGTATAGGCGCGTGGTATCAGGGCTGTTGTTTTTTTAGTTTCCATCAATAGCTGGTTTGTTTTTTGCAATGTCACAGTTGTGGGTTGAATTTTCGGTGTTTGCCAAAGGTCTATTGTTGCAAGCGATGTATTGATTCAGGCAAGTGGTGGATGTTAGCGATGAGGAAGCAGGGTGCAAAAACTCTATAAACAGTTACTGGATAACCTGTCGGGAGCGGTGTTGATGCTTGATGCTGATCGCTGTCTGCGGTACCTCAACCCGGCCGGTGAAATGCTGTTTGATGTCAGTGCTAAGCGGATTGAGGGTGAGAGCATTGTGGCACTGGTGCGCGATCACTCTGAGTTTTACGACGTGCTCTGCGATGTGGGCAGTACCGGTCATTCGTTCACCCGTCGTGAAGCGCATCTGCATCTGTGTTCGGGTAAGGATATCGCCGCCGACTATAGCGTTACGCCACTGGTAGGCGAGCACAACGGTTGTGTGTTGGTCGAGATTCTGCCACGCGACCGGTTGATCCGGATCGGCCGTGAGGAAGAGTCACGAGCACAGCAGGAGGCAACCCGTGGCTTGCTTCGCGGCTTGGCGCACGAGATCAAGAATCCGCTCGGCGGCCTTCGGGGTGCGGCGCAGTTATTGGAACGGGCGCTGCCCGACGCAAGTCTTAACGAATACACCCAGGTGATTATTAGCGAAGCCGACCGGTTGCAAAACCTGGTCGACCGAATGCTGGGGCCGCGCAACATTCTCGATAAGAAGCCGCTAAATATCCATCAGATTCTGGAGCGCATCTACAGTCTGGTTAGCGCGGAAACAGCCGGATCGATCGAGATAGTGCGCGACTATGA
Organism: Motiliproteus sp.; assembly: GCA_036961355.1. Classification (GTDB taxonomy): domain Bacteria; phylum Pseudomonadota; class Gammaproteobacteria; order Pseudomonadales; family Balneatricaceae; genus Motiliproteus. The sequence goes on along the minus strand of JBALVL010000009.1, from coordinate 43,146 downwards.
TCCTAGTATCCCGGATCTGGAAGGTGATGAGGAGCAGTTAATTCAAGCGGTGTTGAATGTGGTGCGTAACAGCGTTCAGGCGCTTCAGGAATCGAATGTCGAGCAGGCCCGTATCTGCTTGCGAACCCGGGCGATACGCCAGTTTACACTGGGTAGCGAGCGCCATCGGCTGGTGTGTCAGTTGGTGGTGAGTGATAACGGTCCGGGCATCTCGGAAGCGCTGCAGGAAACGATGTTTTTTCCGATGATCAGTGGTCGGGCCGAGGGTACCGGGCTGGGATTGTCGATTGCGCAGTCGATTATTCATCAGCATCGCGGTCTGATTGAGTGCCAAAGCCAGCCGGGCCAAACTCAGTTTGTTATCTATTTCCCACTGGACCAGGTTCGTGGGTCGGTGGCAGGGCACGGTGTCGTCAATAGAAATGGCGGTACCACTAGCCGCAGTCAGGAGCATGGAGTATGAAATCCTCAGCCAATGTATGGATCGTTGATGATGACCGTTCAATCCGCTGGGTGCTGGAGAAAGCGCTGGAGCAAGACGGTATCGAGAGTCGGGTCTTCGAGTCGGGTGATCAGGCACTTCGGGCGCTCGAGCACAAGCAGCCGGATGCTTTGGTCAGCGATATCCGGATGCCCGGCATCAATGGTTTGGAGCTGCTGAAGACAATTCAGGAGGCCTACCCCGATCTGCCGGTGATTATCATGACAGCGCACTCGGACCTTGATAGCGCGGTCGCTTCTTATCAGGGCGGAGCGTTCGAATACCTGCCTAAACCGTTTGATGTTGATGACGCGGTGACGCTGGTCAAGCGGGCGGTACTGCATTCTCAGGAGCAGCGCGCCAGTGCGACCGAAGAGGAGGTCGAAGGCGACACTGAGATCATTGGTGCGGCACCGGCGATGCAGGAGGTGTTTCGGGCGATTGGGCGGTTATCACAATCCAACATCACGGTGCTGATTAATGGCGAATCGGGTACCGGCAAAGAGCTGGTCGCGCATGCGTTGCATAAGCACAGTCCGCGCAACCAACAGCCGTTTATTCCGCTCAATATGGCGGCGATTCCGCGTGATCTGATCGAGTCGGAACTGTTTGGTCACGAGAAAGGTTCATTTACCGGCGCAGGTAATCAGCGCAAGGGCCGGTTTGAGCAAGCCGATGATGGCACTCTGTTCCTTGATGAGATCGGCGATATGCCTTCGGAGGCGCAAACCCGTTTGCTGCGGGTGTTGGCGGACGGCGAATTTTATCGGGTTGGTGGCCATACTCCGGTTAAGGTGAATGTGCGAATCATCGCGGCGACGCATCAGGACCTGGAAACGCTGGTCAAAGAGGGCCGTTTTCGTGAAGACCTGTTCCACCGTCTGAATGTGATCCGGATTCATATTCCCAAGCTTAGCGATCGTCAGGAGGATATCCCTAAGTTGGCGCAGCATTTTCTGGCCAGCGCCGCCGAGGAGTTGGCGGTTGAAGCCAAGCTGTTGACCGAGGAGGCCGAAAATCATCTCTGCTCGGTGGAGTGGCCGGGCAATGTCCGTCAGTTAGAGAATGCCTGCCGTTGGATTACGGTGATGGCTTCGGGCAGGGAGGTGTTGGTAGAGGATCTGCCGCCGGAGCTATTAGCCGGTGATGCGGTTAATCAACCGGTGGGTAGCTGGCAACAAGGGCTAAGGCAGTGGGCCGAACAGGCGCTAAACCGCGGCCATAAAGATCTGCTGGGAGAAGCGGTGCCTGCGTTTGAACGAATCATGATCGAAACCGCGCTTCAGCATACTGGCGGCCGCCGTCGAGACGCCTCGCTGCTGTTGGGCTGGGGTCGCAACACATTGACCCGGAAAATTAAAGAATTGGGGATGGATGATGATGAGGTTGAGGAGGCGTCTTAGTCTCGTCTTAATGCCACTGACGGTCAGTCAGCTTGTTAGCGGCGTATCACCTTGCCCGGATTCATCAGCTGTTGTGGATCCAGGGCCGCTTTGATCTTACTCATCAGTTCAAGCTCTAACGGCTGTTTGTAGTGCTCCATATCCTTGATCTTGCGTTGTCCGATGCCGTGCTCGGCGCTAAAGCTACCGCCTAGCTTCATAGCCAAATCGTGAATCAGGCGGTTGAAGTGATTCCATTGCGCCAAAAATTCTGCACGGTCAGCCGTTAACGGCTGGCTGAGGTTGTAGTGCAGGTTGCCATCGCCGATATGGCCAAAAGCGCAGATGCGAATGTCCGGATTTTCAGTGCAGATAATCGCCTCGGCTTGCGCTAAAAATCCAGCCAGTTTGGAAACCGGTACCGCAATGTCGTGCTTGATGCTGCCGCCTTCACCCTTCTGCGACGCGCTGATCGACTCCCGCAATTGCCAGAGCTTATTAGCTTGGATCTGGTTTTCTGCAATCACCACATCATCGGCTAATCCTTGCTCGAGTGCTTGCTCAAGCAGCGCTTCGGCATCGTCTCGCAGCTGTTTATCAATTCGTGCTGAGGTTAGTTCGAACAGCACATAACAGCCCTTGTTGTCGGAGGAAGGGTTGTTAGCAAAGGGGTTGGCCGTGGCAGGGATGTTCTTTACCACAAACCCCATCGCTGTATCGCTGATCAGTTCGGCGGCGCTGAGATTGCTGTCGAAGCTATTCTGCATCTGTCCGAAAACCGCCAGGGCGGCCCCATAGTTCGGGCAGGCAACCATCAGGGTGGTGGTGGTTTTCGGGGCTGCATACAGTTTTACCACCGCTCGGGTGATGATTCCCAGCGTACCTTCGGCACGGCAAAAAAGTCGCTTTAGGTCATAGCCGGTATTGTCCTTGCGCAAGCCGCGCAGTCCATCCCAGGTCTGGCCATCGGGCATGACCACCTCAAGGCCCAGTAGCTGCTCCCCGGCATTGCCGTAACGCAGTACGTTAACGCCGCCAGCGTTGGTCGACAGAATTCCTCCGAGCTGACAGCTACCCTCTGAACCCAGGCTCACCGGAAACAGCAGATCGTGATCGGCTGCCGCTTGTTGCAGGTTCGCCAGCACGCAACCGCTCTCGACAGTGGCGGTGCGGTTGAGCGGATCGATCTCGATGATGCGGTTCATTCGCCTGAGGCTAAGCAGAATGCCGTCCTCGCCAATGGCACCGGCGACGGTGCCTGTATTGCCACCCTGCGGGGTGATCGAGATGCTGTGCGTGGCGCAATATTTTACGACCTGGGAGACCTGCTCGGTGTTTGCCGGGCAAATCACCAGCACCGAGTGCCCCTGCAAGATGCCGCGTTCTTCTTGCAGAAAGGGCTCCATCGTCGCCGCATCGTCAATAACACCGGCTTTGCCAAGCAGTTCGATCAGATCCTGTTTCATCGATGTGGTCATGTTCAAGGGTGATCCTGGCTCAGACTATAGGGCGGGTACAAGTGTTCGATAGCGCTACACAATCATAGTAAAGCGCCCTGTGTCGCCCGTACAGCATTGCGGTGAGCCTTTGCCGGGTAGTGCCGGGGCATGATGTTGCTGAGCAGGCTGCGTCTGGACTAGAGGAGGTGTTGCGTCGTCTTAAGTTTGTTACTTGCCGCCCGGAAAACCGACCTGTCGCCAGGCTTCGTAACTGACAACGGCGACCGCGTTAGACAGGTTCATGCTGCGGGCGTTGGGAAGCATCGGAATCCGTATCCGCCGGTCGGCCGGAATGGCATCGCGGATAGCGTCGGGCAGGCCTGCGGTCTCGGAGCCGAAGAGCAATACATCGCCCTCTTGGTAGTTTGGCTCGTTGTGCGGGTGGCTGCCTTTTGTGGTCAGGGCAAAAATTCGACGTTCGCCCATCGCGGCTAAAAACGTGGGGTAATCGGGGTGGACGGTGACTCTGGCCATGTCGCGATAATCGAGCGCAGCCCGGCGGAGTTTTTTCTCTTCCAGATCAAATCCCAGTGGCTCGATCAGGTGCAGATGGCAGCCATTGTTGCTCACCAAACGGATCAGGTTGCCGGTGTTTTGTGGCATGCGTGGCTCGTGCAGGGCGATATGGAACATAGGCATCGGTACTTGTAGGTTGGCCGTCTGGCGTAAGGCGGTCTGACCGATGGTCAGAAACAGATAAACCTAACCACCTTATCTAGGGTGGTTAGGTCCGTTCAGATGTTATGTCCTGAATCGAAACTGCCCTGAGTCGAAGTCCAGGTCGTGGTGGCTTAGTGTGTTTCTTGTGCTTCGGTTGCGGCTTGGGCTTCGGCGGCCTGCTTTTGCATCTGTTCGGCGAACAACGCCTCGAAGTTGACCGGTGACAGCATCAGCGATGGGAAGCTGCCTTTGTTAGCCAGACTGTCGATCGCTTCGCGGGCATAGGGAAACAGGATTGTTGGGCAGAATGCTCCCAATGTGTGTTGCATCTGTGCCTGTTCCAGGCCGCTGATGCCGAATAGGCCACCCTGCTGAACTTCGATCAAAAATGCAGTTTCGCCATCGTTCTTGGCGGTCACTGTAACGGTGAGGACCACTTCGTACAGGTCGTTATCCAGCGCCCGGGTACGGGTGTTTAGTTCCAGGTTAACGTCGGGCTTCCACTGTTTGGAGAATACCTGTGGCGCGCCTGGTGCTTCGAAGGATACATCTTTGAGATAAACCCGCTGGATGCCGAACTGAGGTTGTGCGGTTTCTGTGGCTTGTGCGGCTTCTGCGTTTTCGTTGTTCTCTTCCGACATGATGGTTCCTTGTTAGATTCGTTGTAGGCCTTTATTAGGCGTGTATGTTGGGGCGCTGTCGATACGGTCTGCGGCAGTCAATCAGCTGTTGAACAGTGGATCGAGTCGTCCTTGTCGTTCAAGGGCGAACAGCTCATCACAACCGCCAACGTGGGTGTCACCGATAAATATCTGTGGCACCGTACGGCCACCGTTACTGCGCTCCATCATTTCGCGGCGCAGCAGTGGCTGAAGATCGACCCGTATCTCCTGGTAGTCGACCCCTTTTTTCTCCAGTAGCGCCTTGGCCTGAATGCAAAAGGGGCAGTAGGCGGTACCGTAGATCACTGTCTCTACCATGGTTAGCCTTTAACCACGGGCAGGTTTTGAGTTTTCCATTCGGCGATACCGCCTGATAACCGAACGACATTTTCAAACTTGGCTTCGGTCAGTTTCTTAACCGCGCCGGAGGCAGTCTGTCCTAAATTACAAACGATGATGACCGGTTTGTTACGGTGTTTTTCAAGTTCACCCAGGCGGCTATCCATATCGGCGTACGGAATGTTGATGGCATTAGTGATGTGGCCGGTGCTGAACTCTTTCTTCTTGCGGATATCGATCACGGCTGCATTTTCTTTGTTGATCAATTTGACCGCAGTGTGCGTTGAGATTGAGCTGCCGCCTTTGCGGGACTCGGTGAAGGCCAGCAGTGCCAATGTTGCGGCTAGGGCAGCCACCAGTTGCCAATGATTGGTGGCGAATTCGATCAATTGCTCCATTACTAACTTCCAGAGTGGGTGAACAGGCAGCCCTGTTGGGCCAATAAATGAAGCGTGATTATACCCGTAAGCACCGCACTAGGCCATGCGCTCGAACGCCTATCAAAAGATAGATAACGATAAGTCTAATAACTTATTATGAATTGTTAATAGTCACTTATTAAATATAAGATAACACGTTGTGAATAATCAAAATCTATTTGTGATTGGTCTGTTTCTAGTCTAGTCTTGTTGTTAATCGATATTAAGCTAATCAAAATAGAAATAAGATATGCAGGAACGTGAACTGAAGCTGCTGTTTAATGCCCAATTCTTTCAATTCTGTCGGGCGGTGCCGGTGTCCATGGCCAAGGGTTGGACGTTGAAGTTTCGCACTAAAGATGAGCGTGAGGAGACGTTGACGCTGCAGCGAGGACAAACTGAGCGTGAGTTTAAGAGCCTTGACGGTGCGGTGGCCGTGGCGCGCAAGATTGGTTTCGATTGGATCCGGGTCGAGATCGGTGATATCCAATGGGAAGAGCAGGTCTAGTCGTTGCTGATGAAACCGCAAAGGTGGGTACAGGTTGCGTTGTTGACGGGGCTATTGACGGGGATGATGTTTCCGCCGTTGGCTCAGGCCGATGCAGCAGTGTCAGCGCTGGTTGAACAGCTAAAGCGGGGGCAGGTGTCAGACATCGCGCTGCAGGGGAAGGGGATGCAGCGCGCTGATCACCTGTTTTTGCTTGGCTGGCTTTACGATCGAGGGAGTTATGGCGTACCTCAGAATCGCACTTATGCTCGGCAGTTGTTGCAGCAGGCAGCCGAGAAAGGTCAGTTCGATGCCATGGATTACTGTTGGTATCACTGCTTGACGCTGACGCCGGAGGTGTTGCAGCAGTTACAGCGTGGGGTTGAGGGCAGTCACAAGCAGGCCCTTTACCTGCAAGCTCGACTGTTACGACTGCCGTCTGAAAATGACGATACAGGGCAGCGATCCCAGTCGTTGTTAACAAGCGCCGCTAGTCAGGGGCTTTCGGCGGCTTCGGATCAGCTGTTTGTTGATGACTTTATTGACTGGAGCAAAGATAAGCGGACGCTGGAGCAGGCAGAGGAAAAGTTGGAGCTTTGTGTTGATCAGGGTCGTGTGGTTTGTTATTACCTGCTTGGCGCGTTCTACCAACGACATGATTACCCGCAGTGGGCGCTGTTTTATTATCAGGTGCTGGCGCTGGTTGATCCGCCGCTGTATCGCAGTTATCTGAGCGACGCCGATATCGCTGCCATTGTGTCGCAGCGGCCTCAGCCGAATTTGGAGGTGGTTCGTTCAAGAGCTGCCAGCTATCTATCGCAGCGCGGCCCAACCGGAAACCCTGCGATAGATCGCTTCCAGGTGTGCAAGCAGAGTGCAGGGTTGAGCTGTGTTGAGTCGTTGTCACAGGCCGCCGAGCAGTGTTCACTGAGCTATTTCGAAAACACTCACTTGCGTGATCTGCCGGCTAGCACTGGATACCAGACCTGTGTCGCGCAACTGCAATAGTCGCTGCCGACCGCGCTTTCTACGGCTAGCCGTGTTGCGGTCGATAGAGTAAAATAGTGGGCCATTTGTGTTGCAGTTTATCGATAGCTGCTGCCGACCCTACCAAGAGTTCTCACCATGACGCAGTCCAAAAAACCTACAGCTCTGATTATTCTTGACGGCTGGGGGATCAATGACAGCACCGAGGATAATGCCATCCATGCCGCCAATACCCCGGTATGGGATCGGATCTGGCAGGAAAATCCGACTGCGATGGTTGCGACGTCCGGTTTGGCGGTGGGTTTGCCGGATGGTCAGATGGGTAACTCTGAAGTTGGCCATATGAACATCGGTGCCGGTCGAATCGTTTATCAAAATTTTACCAAAATCACCAAAGCGGTCGAAGAGCAGACCTTGCAGCAAAACAGCGCGCTGGTGAGTGCGATGGATGCGGCAATTGCAAAGGGCCGGGCAGTACATGTGTCGGGGCTGTTATCGCCGGGTGGTGTCCACAGCCATGAAAGCCATATTCAGGCACTATGCGAGATGGCGGTGGATCGCGGTGCCAAGCGTCTGTTTGTCCATGCCTTCCTCGATGGCCGCGACATGCCGCCACGCAGCGCTATGCCGTCGATTGAGTCGTTAGACGCCAAGTTGGCTGAATTGGGTGTCGGCGACATCGCCACCGTCACCGGTCGTTATTATGCGATGGACCGTGACAACCGCTGGGACCGGGTGCAACAGGCTTACGATGCGATGGCCTTGGGTCAGGGTGTATTTAACTGCACCTCAGCGGTGCAAGCATTGACCGACGCCTACAGTCGCGACGAGAACGATGAGTTCGTACAGGCCAGCGTGGTTGTCGATGACAACGGCCTGGCGTTGGGGCGGGTTGAAGATGGCGATGCGATGATCTGCGCCAACTTCCGCCCCGACCGTTCACGTGAGATTACTCGCGCCTTTGTTGAATCTGAGTTCACCGGCTTCGAGCGCAAGGCGCGGCCGCAACTGGTCGATTATGTGATGCTGACCGAATATGCTGCCGATATCGACGCCAATTGCGCCTTCCCGCCAACGCCGATCAGCAATAGCCTTGGCGAGCATATGGCGCAACTGGGCAAGACTCAGCTGCGGATTGCCGAAACGGAAAAATATGCCCACGTGACTTTCTTTTTTAACGGTGGCCGAGAGCAACCGTACCCAGGTGAAGAGCGGCTGTTGGTACCTTCGCCCGATGTTGCCACCTATGACCTGCAACCCGAGATGAGTGCACCCGAAGTAGCAGACAAGCTCAGTGCTGCGATCGACTCACAACGTTTCGACCTGTTGATCTGTAACTTTGCCAACCCCGATATGGTCGGTCACACCGGCGATTTTGATGCCGCGGTTAAAGCGGTAGAGGCGGTGGATCGTTGCTTGGGTCAGGTGCTCGATGCATTGGATCGGGTCGATGGTCAGGCATTGATCTCCGCGGATCACGGCAATGTTGAATTGATGGTCAACCCGGAATCGGGTCAAGCCCATACGGCGCATACTCTGTGGCCGGTTGGCTTGGTGTATCACGGCCCTCAAGCGATAACGCTGGACGACGGCTGTTTGGCCGATCTGGCGCCGACCCTGTTGGCGCTCATGGAGCTGCCAACACCCGCCGAGATGACCGGGCGGTCACTGCTGGCCGGGTGAGATGTTTTTTGGGTTGGCGACTGCCGAATGGCAGAACAGCGGGTGACCGCATTCCGGCGTAGTGGCTTAGCGCTACTGTTGCTCACGCTTTGTGTTGCGCAGTTGGGTTTTTCACCTTCGCTGTTCGCCGCCCAGTCTACGTCGAAAAATCAGCAGCAGACTCAGAAACAGATCAATAAGCTGCAGTCGGACATCCGTACGCTGGAGAAAAAACTGCGCTCAGCTCAGGGAGCTCAGAAGAAGCAGACCGAGGCGCTGCGCAAGGCGGAGAAAGAGGGGGGTAAGCTAAGTCGCCAGGTTCGCGATAATCAACAGCAGATCAAAAAGCAGCAACAGCAGATCGGTAAGCTCAGTGGTCAGCGATCGAAGCTGCAGCAGCAGCGAGACCTGCAGTTGGCAGCCCTCAATGATGAGGTCGCTGCGGCTTACCGAACCGGTCGCCAGGATCGGCTACGCTTATTACTCAACCAGCAGCACCCCGAGCAGTTAAGCCGGATGCTGCGCTACCACCAATACCTCAGCGACGCCCGTAGCGATGCGGTGGCCGATATCGAACAGACCCTGTCCAAGCTGGATCGAGTAGAGCTGCAGCTAACCCAACAGCAACAGCAACTGCAGTCACAACGAACCCAGCTCAATCAACGCTCTGCGGCGTTACAGAAGTCGCGAAAACAGCGTCTGCAGGCATTGGCCAGTTTAAAAAAAGAGGTCAGCAGCCAGAGTAAGTCGCTAAAGCGCCTTAAAGTTGACCAGCAACAGCTCCGTCAGGTGTTGAAGGAACTCCAGCAGGCGCTTGAACTCAATGAGTTAAAGGTGACGACGCAGTCGTTTGCTAAGCTGAAGGGCAAGTTGGGCTGGCCAACCACCAGCAAGCGAATTTTGCAGAGCTACGGAAGCCAGAACTCACAGGGGGTTCGGCGGGATGGTATGTTGATCCGGGCGGCTGTCGGTGACAGTGTTAAGGCGGTGCATAATGGTCGGGTATTGTTCTCCGACTGGATGCGCGGTTACGGACTGTTGTTGATTCTGGATCATGGCGATGGCTATATGAGCTTATATGGCCATAATCAAAGTCTTAGCAAGCAGGTGGGCGACTGGGTAGGCGCTGGGGAACTGATCGCCAATGCCGGTGACAGCGGTGGTCAGAGTCAGACGGGGCTCTACTTTGCGATACGCCATAACCGGGAATCGACCAACCCGCGCTCGTGGTTGAAAAAACGCTAACTGAGCGGGTTGACACCGTTGTTGGGCTGACCGAGCCTGTAAGGGTTTAACTTTTATCGAAACCGCCATCGATGGCGAGTGATGAGACGCTGTATGAACAGATCATTGAAGAAACTGACGCTGGCACTGGTTATAACGCTGGGCACTTGCGGAACTGCGATGGCGACGGCCGAGGAGGCTAAACAGCCGCCGCTGCCCCTCGATGACCTGCGTACTTTCGCGGAGGTGTTTGAGCGGATCAAGGGTGCCTACGTTGAGCCGATTGCTGATGATGTGCTACTTGAAAATGCGATTAAAGGGATGCTTAGTGGTCTCGATCCGCATTCGGCGTACCTGGATCCAAAGGCGTTTGAGCACCTTCAGGTCAACACCAGCGGTGAATTTGGCGGGCTCGGTATCGAGGTTGGTATGGAGGAGGGCTTGCTTCGGGTAATCACACCGATCGACGATACGCCGGCGCAACGGGCCGGTGTATTGCCGGGTGATCGGATCATCAAACTCGACCAGAAGTCATTACAAGGTGTCGAGCTGATGGAAGCGGTGAACCGCATGCGCGGTGAAGCTGGCAGTGAGATCGAACTGACCATCCTGCGTGAAGGTGAGCCGCAGCCGATCGACTTAGTCCTGACCCGAGCAGTGATCAAAGTGACCAGTGTTAAATCCAAGCTGTTGGATAATAACTTTGGTTACCTGCGGATCTCCCAGTTCCAGGTTCATACCGGGCAGGATCTGACCAAGGCGATTGAAAAACTTAAACAGCAACAGGCGCTCAGCGGCTTGATTCTGGACCTGCGTAACAATCCGGGCGGTGTGTTGCAAGCGGCTGTTGATGTCAGCGATGCCTTTATTGACCAGGGGCTGATCGTCTATACCAAAGGCCGTATTCAGCAGGCCGAGCTACGCTACAGCGCCACCGAGGAGACGAGCGCCGGCAAGCTGCCGTTAGTGGTGCTGATCAACAGTGGTTCCGCCTCGGCGTCCGAGATCGTGGCCGGTGCGTTGCAGGATCATAAGCGGGGGGTGGTGATGGGGTCGCCCAGCTTCGGTAAAGGCTCGGTACAGACGGTGCTGCCGCTGACCAATGACCGGGCTTTGAAACTGACGACGGCGCGTTACTTTACCCCCAACGGCCGCTCCATCCAGGCAGAAGGGATCATACCTGATATCCGGGTTGAGCCCTCCAAGGTGACCAAACTGGAATCGCGCAATCGGGTCAAGGAGGCCGACTTGGCACGTCACCTCGATAACGGTGACGAAGGCACGGACGATAAGAAAGAGAACAAGGCACCCGGTCGCAGCAAAGCGGATAAGGCGTTGCTGGGATCAGATTATCAGCTAAATGAAGCGGTTAACCTGCTTAAAGCGCTGTCGATTATGGCCAATAACGAAACCGCCGGATGAGAGTAAGCTTTTTCTGTTGCCGGAGTCGGATCGCTCTGTTCTCTACCTTGATAGCGCTTAGTGTCGGTGTCAGCCAAGGTGCCAGTACCGACGTAAGCGCGGGCGTGGGCGCGAGCGTTTATCAAAACGTTTCTGCAAACGCCGGTAACAGACCTGAAAAGCAGGCCACCGAGCGCTCGCTGACCGACTCGGTGGACCAGCCCTCGGTGGTGATCATCATCGATGATGTCGGTGATAATTTTGCTCTGGGGCTGGCCGCCGTCGAACTACCGGGGCCCGTGACGTTTGCTTTCCTGCCGCACAGTCCTTTCGGTCCCCGGCTTGCCAAAAAAGCCTTTACCAGCGGTAAGGATGTGATCCTGCATGCGCCGATGCAAAACACCCACGACCGGCCTTTGGGGCCTGGCGCGCTGACTGTTGATCTGAACAGGCAGCAGTTTGGCCGGGTGTTAGCGGGAGATCTTGATGATGTACCGCACGTGCAGGGGCTTAATAATCATATGGGGAGTCTGCTGACGACGCTGGAACCGCAGATGAACTGGGTTATGGACGAGGTGGATCAGCGCGGTCTGTTCTTTATCGATAGCCGCACCACTTCAGATAGTGTCGCCTGGCAAGTGGCGCGTAACAGAGGTATTCCCAGCCTGCGGCGTGATGTCTTTCTGGATCACGAACGAACCACCGAATTTGTCCACCAGCAGTTTATGCTGACCCTCGACATTGCCAAACGCTACGGCTCGGCAATTGCCATCGGTCACCCCTATCCCGTCACGGTCGAATATTTGAAACTGGCCTTGCCTCTGCTCGACGAACAAGGTATTCGGTTGGTGACCGCCTCGGCGTTGATTATGGAGAAGCAGGAGCGTTACAAGTTGGCGCAACTTCAACAGCCCCAACAACCCCAGCAGCGCCATGCACAAGCCGACCAAGCGCAACTTCGCTGATCCCTGTGTTGAACCTGAACGTTGAAACCGGGCAGTGGAACTGTCGGTTGAGATGGGGTTTAACAATGGAAATTGTGAGGGAGTGAGCGGCAGAGCTGCCGCTTCATTTGTGGGCTTAAATCGTTGTTTGCTAGAAGCGATCGGTGCTTCTGGTCTTTTGCTTCAACAATTACTGTTTGATTAGTTCAAATTTGCTCAGCTGTTGCTCTACGTCTTGGGCTAATTGCAGCACCTTATCGCAGCCGTTACGGGTGCTGAGTGTCTCATCGGAGGTTTGCTGCGACAGCTGGTTGAGCCGTTCAACATTGCCCGATATTTCCTGCGCAACGCTGCTTTGCTGCTCTGCTGCGGTGGCGATCTGTTCGTTCATTTGGCGGATTTCGCTGGCGGCTGCGGTAATCTGATCCAGCGATCTGGATGCTTCATGGGTCTTCTCAGCAACCTGTTCGGCTTGTTGCTGTACTTCTGTCATCGTGGTTACCGCGCTGTCAGCACCGGCTTGCAGCAGGGTGATCGCATCTGAAATTTCACTGGTCGATTGTTGCGTGCGCTGTGCCAGAGAGCGAACCTCGTCGGCCACAACCGCAAAGCCGCGACCGGATTCACCGGCCCGGGCTGCTTCGATCGCCGCATTTAGCGCTAGCAGGTTGGTTTGCTCGGCGATTGAGCGGATCACATCCAGCACCGATCCGATCGATTGAGTTTGCTGCTGCAGTGACTGCACCTCGGTTACGGTGTCATCGACTTTGCTGTTGAGTGCCGTGATGCCAGCCGCAGCACCGGAGACCAGCTGGTTGCCCTGCTGAGCATGGCTATCGGTTTGCTGCGCGTTATGCGATGCCTGTTCGGCATTTTCTGCAACGCCATGGATCGTCTGGGACAGTTGCTGGATGGCGGTGGCCAGTTGAGTCAATTCCTGTTGCTGCTGTTCGGCCATCTGATTGCTGCGATCGCTGTTACCGGTAATTCCGTTTGCATGGTTGGAGAGGCTGTCCATCTCATCGCAGATTTTTACCAGGGTATCGTTGAGGCTGCTGGTAAACCGGTTGATATGGTCGGATACGGTACCGAGTTCGTCATGGCGCTGAACTTCGATTGAGGCGGTCAACTGGCCCCGCTCGGTCTGTTGTAAGTTGCTTAGAATACGGTTGATGGGTTGGCTGATCGTGGTCAATATCCAGCTCAGGGCCACGCCGATAACGACTAGGCTGGCAGCGCATAGCAGCAGACCGGTGGTGGAGCCGCTCTGTAGCCCGGAGGCGATCGCTAGCAAGGCTAACAGGGTGAAGCTCAAAAACAGTTTTTGGCGGATAGACATATTGATAAAGCCCAATTGTTATTGTTAGTTGGCGTGTTTGGTTAGCCCAAAACTACAACCTAAACGAACTGCTGGTTACAACTGTTAGTAACGGTTAGTAATAAGTTATTCAGTAGGCCGTCATTGCTCAAAATTCGGCGGGATGCCAGTCGTTAGCTAACCGGCGTTTACTGGCAATTGACGGATACGTCCTTGGCTGTCGATGGCGACCTGTACCGTTTCTGTTTCGGTGATTTTGCGAAAACTGGTGCCATCTGAGCATTGGCCCCAGACTTCAACCGTAATGGTGATTGAGCTATGGCCGGTATCGCGAATCTGTGTATAGAAACTAAGCAAGGTACCGACCAATACCGGCGAGATAAAATCGATGGCGCCGATTGAAACCGTCGAGATTCGGCCGCAGGCGACTTGCGCGGCGCGGGTCTCCGCGGCGGTGACGATCTGTGACGATAACCAACCGCCATAGATATCGCCAAAGACATTGGTGTCGTTGCGGGTTGCCGGTAATTGCAGCGTTAGCCGCCCTTCGGGTGTGGGGCCTGTTTCAGGTTCATTCATTGTTATTCTTCTTTTTATAGAGTCTTTTAAGTGTATCAGGGTGTTGTGAATTGGCCGCAAGGGTAGCATAGGTCGGGCCTGATGTGCTTGATCAGCGGCGCTCGAAAATTTTCTGTCAGGGTTCACGTAAGTGTCATAAAGCGACTTTATAGTGGCACCATCTTTCGCATAAACGCTGACTGAATAATCAGGAGTACGACATGAACGCAAAGAAAATACTGGCTACAGCGACGCTTGCTGTTACCGCTCTGACGACTGGCGCTCAGGCGGCTGACCTGCTTGATCCCAAGCTGCCGATCTACACCAAAAGCAGTGGAGTATCCGGCAACCTGTCGAGCGTCGGTTCTGACACGCTGGCAAATCTGATGACGTTGTGGGCTGAATCGTTTAAGCGTCATTACCCCAACGTCAATATTCAGATCCAGGCGGCGGGCTCTTCGACTGCGCCACCAGCGCTGACCGAAGGCACCTCTAACATGGGGCCGATGAGCCGTAAAATGAAGGATAAGGAGCTGGAGTCGTTTGAGAAGAGGTACGGCTACAAGCCGACTGCTATCCCGGTCGCTATCGATGCGTTGGCGGTATTTGTTCACAAAGATAACCCGATCAAAGGGATGAGCATCGCCGATGTCGATGCGATTTTCTCCAGCACCCGCAAATGCGGCGCGCATAAAGAAGTCACTAACTGGAGCGACCTGGGGATTACGGGCAATCTGGGTAAGCAGAGTGTTCAGATCTACGGTCGTAATTCGGTATCGGGTACCTACGGCTACTTCAAGAAGAAGGCGTTGTGTAAGGGTGACTTCAAGAGCAACGTCAACGAGCAGCCCGGTTCAGCGTCAGTGGTTCAGTCGGTTTCTACCTCGCTTAATGGCATTGGTTATTCTGGTATCGGCTATAAAACCTCCAGTGTCCGCGCTATTGCGTTGAGTAAGAAGGGTACCGATTACATCCCGGCCACCCCTGAGATGGCAGTTAGCGGTAAATACCCGTTGTCTCGTTTCCTCTACGTTTATGTCAACAAGGCACCTAACAAGCCGCTGTCTCCGCTTGATCGTGAGTTCATCAAGATGGTGATGTCCAAGTCCGGTCAACAGGTCGTGGTTAAAGACGGCTACATTCCATTACCTAGCAAAGTGGTAGAGAAAACACTGGCCAGCATCGGTGTTGAGATGGCGATGGCTGCCAAGTAAACCAGTTCCAAGCTTAGCGGGGGAGCGATCCCCCGCGATCAAGGACGATCCCCAAGGGAAGCAGGATGCTTCTTTTTTTGTGTCTGCGGTGTGGTCGTCAGCGCATCGGCGCTCGAAATGGGGTGTGCTGAGAAGCGTTAACACAGGCTTAACCAAGTGCTATATCGCTACACCGCGACGCTTAGCTCGGTAGGTTCAGTCCTTAGGCTAAGTCCTTTAACAAAGGACTTTAACAAAGGACTTTAGCTAGGTGCTTTAGCTAAGGACTTCCTGGATTTTATCGTCTTGTGGAGATTCAGCTTTTTGTTGCAACAGTTCGATGATCTTATCCGTGCTCACAGGGCGGCTATATATGAACCCTTGGCCGGTCTGGCAACCTAGCTCGTGTAGGAACTGCTGTTGTTGCTCGGTTTCAACTCCTTCGGCAACGATGTTGAGCTTCAGATTATGGGCGATGGCGACCACCGCGGCGGTGATCTTCATATCCGCTTCATTATTTGGAATATCCTTGATGAAGGAGCGGTCGATCTTGAGTGTATTCAACGGTAGGTTTTTCAGATAGCTGAGGGACGAATAGCCGGTACCGAAGTCGTCGATGGCGGTAGATATGCCTTGCGATTGGAACCACGTAAGTAGCTTTCGGTTGGTATCGATGTCATCCATGATCATGGTTTCGGTAATCTCCAGCTCCAGTAGCCGGGCTGGAATACGATTACCTGCGAGTGCTCTGGCAACCGTTTGTTGTAGTTCTTTGTCCAGCATCTGCCGTTGCGACAGGTTCACCGACATAGTGATTTCGGGAAGATCCTGATCGAGCCAGCATCGCAGGTCGAGGCAGGCTTGCTCCAGAACCCAGGCGCCGACGGCGACTATCATGCCGGTACGCTCCAATGCTTCGATAAAGAAGAGCGGTGACAGCAGACCTTTTGCAGGGTGTTGCCAGCGTATCAGGGCTTCGACGCCGGTCATTTTTCCACTGCTTAGCTGGTATTGCGGTTGGTATAGCAGCATGAATTCTTGGTTACTGAAGGCTATGCGCAACTCATTTTCAAGCTGCAGCTGCTCAATGACGACCTGCCCCATACTCTGATCATATAGCTTGAACTGATTGTGGCCCTGTTCGGCCTTGGCGCTGTACATCGCCAAGTCGGCATTTTGAAGTAGCTCCTCACTGCTGCCACCGTCTTTGGGGGAGGTGACGATACCGATGCTTGCACCCAGCGTGATATCGGTATTGCGGATACATACCGTTTTCTGAAACGCCGCCAGGATGTTATTGGTGATCGACAGGCAACCCTCTTCGGAGTCGATATTGGGGACCAATACGGCAAATTCGTCACCGCTTATGCGGGCGACTATATCGTATTTGCGGACGTGGGATTGCAGTAACTCACCGACATGACATAGCAGTTCATCACCGGCGCTATGGCCGAGTGAGTCGTTCACTTTCTTGAAGTCGTCCAGATCCAGATAGAGCAGGCTGAATGGCTTGTTGGTCCGTTGCTGTAATGCGATCGCTTCGTTGATGCGCTGTACCAGCTGGTAGCGGTTTGCCAAGCCGGTCAAGCCATCTAACATAGCCATCTCATGCAACCGCTGGGTGCTGGCGTCCACCTCTCCGTGCAGAGTCTGCAGTTGGCGGGCCAAAGTTATTTCGGTATCACCCAAACTGTCGATCTCGTCGCGGAGGATAATCCGGCGACGCTGCTCTGTTAGTGTGTTGCGTACTTGCTCAAATTTCTTTTGCGGCAATAGCGGTAATAGTGAAGCCTGCATCCGCAGTTGTTGAATCGGCCGCCACACCAGCATGATGGTGATCAAGCACGATACCAGTACTGCGGCCAAGGTGCTCTGGGCAAAAGTGTCGTCGGCTCGGTCGATGAAGGCTTGGCTGTCGGTCAGATCGGTAATGACCAGAAAATAGGGGACACCGTCGAGAGAGGGCCGTGAGTCGGTAACCGCGATGGCGCTGATCCCGTAGTCACGGCCTTGCCAGTGCTGCAGCACAGTGTTGTTGATAAGTTGTTGGAATCTGAAGTGCCGAGATGTGTGCTCTAGCATCGGCTGCATCGGCTGATTATTGGTTAGTGCTAACAGATCTCGCCCCCATAGGGTATTGGAAGCGCCGGGTGTCGATAGCATGCCAATGTCAGCACCGGTGATTTGGGTAAAGCTCAACAGGAGGTCTGCGATGGCAACATCAATCTGTAGTTGATAATCACGCTCTCGGGTCAGAATCGGTACGCTAGTGCGTTGGATACATAAAGGCTGGCAGAGGATGTCGATATGAGGACTGCTGTTGAGTTTGGCTAGACTTGTATTGTCGCTGCTCTCGCCCCAGTGGTCGATCAGATCACCTTGATGGTTGAATAGCCGTAGTGCTTCGATTCCCCAGCTAATCTGAACGTACTCCCAGTGCTGGTTGAAAATATTGACCAGATGAGCGTCCGTGTTGTTGGCCGCCTCGCCCGGATAATCCATTAGCGGCAAAATATCGGAGAGCTGTATCGCGTGCCAGCTAGATTGCTCCATTAGACCGGTAAGCTGGGCTTTATGATCTTTATCCAGTTGCAGCTTTTGTTGCTGCGCCAGGGTGCTGAGTTGTTGCTTATTGAGCGTGCTGAAGAAGGCGCCCAAGCTAACGACCAGTAGTACCGACAGCGCGAGCGCTTTCCATTTTATGCTGACAAATACCATAGTTGTGGGGTCGCTTGAGGTCGTTAAAAAGTGAAACCAAGCTGCAGAGCCAGCAGCGTCCAGTATTTGTCCCGTTCCTGCCCCGGCTGCTGATCAATCTCCGATAGCCAGCCTGTACCTTCGATATAATGCAGGTCGGCGGCCAGTGTCAGGCGTGCACTGTAACGGTATTTAACACTGGCGGTGAGGTCTTTGCTGTAGAACTCGGGGTTGTCTTTCTGGTCGGGGTCTTGGTAATAGGTATCGTAGCGAATTAAACCCTGCCAGGCATCGCTCCAGCGGTAGCCGAGCTGACCGTAGTAAGATTTTTCTTCCGAACTCTTTTGGAATCCAGGGGCCGAAAGGCCGCTTATATTGAAATCATTAAGTTGATACTCAGCGGTCAGCGTCCAGTCATTGTAGCGCTTTTCGATCGATAGCAAGGCCACATCCATGTCGAAGTTTCCGGGTAGAACCGCTTCGCCGGCAGCCGGTGTGTAGCCCGCTTCAAGTGTAGCCATGGAAATGCCGTAGCGCAGTTGGCTATCGGGGTGTTCGATCATTAGCCGTCCAATAAGCCCCTTTTCATCATCAAACGAGCCAGAGAAGTTGATGCCCAGGATTTCCGAGCGAGCAATATCGCTCATGATCGGTTTGCCCACCACAAAATCGACACTAACCAGCGTGCTAGACCACTGCTTGTAACCCGATAGAGCGGCGCCGTCGGAGGTATGGAACACTTTTCTGAGCGAATCGCGGTAGATCGATTCGGGTAATAGTACTGAAGGCCGTGATGACAGAATATCGCGGGTTTCGTTATAAAAACCGTAAGGGTTTTTGACGCGACCCGCGCGTAGATTGAGCCCATAATCCATCTGGCTGATCGCGGTAAAGTCGACCAGACCGTAATCGAGCTGGACATTGTCGTCGGTTGTATTACCGGCTTTTCGATAGATCGCTCGGGCCGCAAAGAGCAGCCGAGGCTGTTGGCGCCAGCTCGCGCCTAGACCGATATCGGTAAACTCCCAGCTACCGTTGCTGCTGTCACCGAAAAAGCTATTACCACTGCTGTGGGTGTAACCCTGGTTGATAAAACCGTCCCAGCGAAAGGTGTCACTTTGGCCAAACGACGGGCTTGATAGTAGTGCTGTAACAATCAGGCTAGTGAATGTGAATAGGTTGCACCTGGGCATCCTGGAACTCCTGTGATGTGTAGCCGATAGCGCCGGGTGTTGTGGCAATGCGTTGGATCATCTGCTGCTCGTTGGCGAGCTCTATGGGGGTTTGTCCGGTGCCGGTGTAACGATATCGATCCCAGCTGCGTTGTAGCTGATGGGGTGCCATCCGTAGTGACTGGCGAACAAACTGGTTATGGGTCCCCTGCTTATCTTTGAGTATAAAGACGGTAATCGCGGAGCCGTCTGACCAACTGCGAGTGCGCATGGAGAAAATACTGCGGACGTTGTTGATACTCAGTGCCCGTTCGGGCACAGAGCTATTTACGAACACCTTGACGGTATTGGCGTTTTCGGCCCAGCCGGGCGTGCTAGAAAACAGCAGGCCCAGCAGTATTAGGAGGAAAGAGGGTTTCATTGTTTATTGGCAAAATCTTCAACAGTTTGATTTATAGCGAAAAAACCATAACACAAGCGACGAGTTATTCTGTTGATATAAGTCAAAATCATTCCGTTTATCGCTATAAAAATCGTGTTATTAGACCGTGCCCATATTACCGGCCTCAGTGAGACTTATTTAGTTTCACTGCCACCGTGAAAGAGGCTGTTTTATGACACCCTTGTAACATTATTGTCATGTAGGGCCGGTAAGCTAGCCGGCATGAATACTTCAGCGATCAATCCATCGGCGTCCCAACAGTCGTCATTTGAGAACGGCGATAAGGCACCGCTTACGGCGCCACCTGAACTGACGTTCGATTCCGCCGGGGCAGTTCGTCTGCGCCGATACCGTCGTTTTAAAGATCGCTTAGCATCGGCTGCTGTCGGCGTTGGCGGTATCAGTGTGATCGTTGCAATCATGCTGATCTTTATCTACCTGATGTATGAGGTGATGCCGCTGTTTGACGCTGCCGAGATTAAGCCTTGGCAGCATCAGGGACAGCAAGTTGCGCCATACAGTCGTCCTGGTGCCGATGTTGATACTTGGTATCTGACCGCCGAAGAGCAGGCCGAGGTTGGCTTGCGGGTCGATGCCAGCGGTCTGGCTAGTTTTTTTGATACCCGTACCGGTGTGTTGAAACAGCAACTTAAGCTCGGCGGCGACAGTGTTGCTACCGCAACGGCCTTTGCGCTTGGGGCTGAGGATAGTCGCAGTTTTGCGCTGGCTCACAGCGACGGTGGCTTGACCTTTGCTCGTCACCAATACCAGGTCAGTTATCCCAACGATGTCCGGACCATTACGCCAGAGATAGAGTACCCCTATGCGGATGCTCAGTTGCAGCTATCGGACCAGCTGGGCCAGGTCCAGCAGCTGGCGGTTCGCGATAGCGAGGAGCAGTTGTTAGCCGTCGGGCTGGATGTCGATGGCCAAGTGGTCGCCAGCCGTTTTACAAAAGAGGTTAATTTCATCACCGAAGAGGTGGAGATTGAGGCCGAGCACCGTCTGATTCCGCTGGCTGCTGTCGCTGCACGGCAGGCAGAGGTCGCCCGGTTGTTGATCAGCCCGGATACCAGTTGGTTGTTTGTGATCTATCGTGATGGTTCGCTGATCACTGCCGACTTGCGTCAGTTTGACTCACCGGTGCTGCATCCTGTGCTACAGGTCAGTGATGGTGAGGTGACTCGGGCTGAATTCCTGCTCGGCGGCAATTCGCTGTTGATTGGCGACAGTTTGGGTGAGGTCGGCCAGTGGTTCTTGGTGCGCGATGATCATAACGAATACCGTCTGGCAGAAGTTCGTCGTTTCCACGATCCGGCACCCGCGGCAGTGGTGGCGCTGACCACCGAGCACCGTCGTAAAGGTTTTGTGGTCGCCGAAGCAAGCGGCCAGATCAGCTTCTACAACTCAACCGCTCATAACCGGGTGTTGACAGATCGTTTGGCCGATCCGGTTAGCGATAACGGCATCGTGACTATCGCCATGGCGCCGCGTGCCAATGCGCTGCTGGTGGAAGACGGCAATGGCATGATCAGTCTGTGGCAGGTCGACAATGAACACCCCGAGGTGTCTTGGAGTGCGCTGTGGCAACAAGTTTGGTATGAGGGCTACCAAGATCCAGATTATATCTGGCAGTCGTCGGCCTCCAACGATGACTTCGAGCCCAAGTACTCACTGGCACCGTTGGCGTTCGGCACGCTCAAGGCCGCCTTCTATGCGATGTTGCTGGCAACACCGTTGGCGATCTGCGGCGCGATCTATACCGCCTACTTTATGGCACCGGCGCTGCGCACCAAGGTGAAGCCGTTTATCGAGCTGATGGAAGCGTTGCCGACCGTTATTCTCGGTTTTCTGGCGGGTCTCTGGTTGGCCCCCTTTATAGAAGACCGGTTGGCGACGGTGTTTACCCTGCTAACGATGGTGCCGTTGGGTGTGCTGCTGTTCGCGTTTATCTGGCATAACTTCCCCAAACGAATTCGACTGCTGATCCCTGAAGGTTGGGACTTGCTGTTGTTGATACCGGTGATCATCGGGCTAGCCTGGTTCTGTTTGCCGCTTAGCGCAGGGTTGGAAGCGCTACTGTTTGGTGGCGATATGCGTGGCTTCATCACCCGAGATCTGGGTATTAACTTTGACCAGCGCAATGCGCTGGTGGTGGGCATCGCGATGGGTTTTGCGGTGATTCCTACCATCTTCTCAATCACCGAGGACGCGATCTTCAGCGTGCCTCAGTCGCTCAGTAACGGTTCGTTGGCACTGGGTGCGACGCCTTGGCAAACGTTGAGTCGAGTGGTGTTGCCGACCGCCAGTCCGGCTATCTTCTCGGCGGTGATGATCGGTATGGGACGGGCGGTCGGTGAAACCATGATCGTGCTGATGGCGACCGGTAACACTCCGATTATGGATATGAATATCTTCGAGGGGATGCGTACGCTGGCGGCCAATATTGCCGTTGAGATGCCCGAGTCTGAAGTGGGTAGCTCGCATTTCCGAATATTATTCCTGGCGGCACTGGTGCTGTTTGCCTTTACTTTTGCAGTCAACACCGTGGCCGAAGTGATACGGCAACGATTACGACGTAAATACGGCTCGCTTTAAAGGTGTTCCACGTCGATAAGACTGACCCCCGAAGGTTTAAAACCTTGATGTTAAGAGTATGGATTAGATGAAACTATCGGTCTCAAGTTGGATTAAATCGGGTCAACCCTGGGTTTGGTTGACCGGTGCTGCGGTCGGATTGAATGTGATCATGGTCGCGGGCCTGTTGGCGCTGATTGCGGTGCGGGGGTTGGGGCACTTCTGGCCAGCCGAGGTGTTACAGGCTCAGTATCAACAAAATGACGGCACACAGGTTGAGGTGATCGGCGAGGTTACCGACACCGAACGGGTACCCGCATCACAGCTACGCGAAGCGGGGCAGCCGGTAGACGCGGGCATTGAATTCGTCGACCGCGATCTGCTGAAAGTGGGCAACCGTGATATCGGTGGCAGCGACTTCCGCTGGCTTAACCGGTCGGCGCTGCAGCAGATTGAATATTCGCCGCAGTTGTTTGTGGCTGAACGACGTGAGTGGGGCAACTTCTACGGCTTTTTACGGCAGCTTAAACAGTCGGGTCAATTGGTGGGCAGCTATACCGCCGGTCAGAGCGATGCGGACTACCAACAGCTATGGCAGCAGTTGCAACAGCGACTTGAGCGTACGTTGGCGATTCATCAGCAGATTAGCAAGATCGAGAAAAACCAGATCGGTTCGATCAACTCGAAGCTTGAACGGTTGCGCTTGGCTGAGCGGCGTTTGGAGCTGAGCGACAGCCTAACTGTTGTCGCACAGGCGGATATCGCCGCCGATCGGGCGGAACAGGACAGCGCGTATGAGGCCCTGCAACAGCGATTGATCGAGCTGTATGCCGAGATTGAACGCGATAGCCTGGTCGCTGAGGTCGCCGGTGGTCAGCAGATTGAGATCTCGTTGAGCAAAATTGTACAGGCCTACCGGCCTAACGAGATGGGCGTTGCCGAAAAGCTGTTGTTCTATTTTGGACAGATCTGGGTCTTTATGTCCGATGAACCGCGCGAAGCCAATACCGAAGGCGGCGTCTTCCCGGCAATCTTCGGCACGGTGATGATGGTGTTGTTGATGTCGTTTTTGGTGACGCCGTTTGGTGTGATCGCAGCGATCTATCTGCGCGAGTATGCCAAGCAGGGGCTGCTGACCCGGCTGATTCGGATCGCGGTAAACAACCTGGCGGGGGTGCCATCGATCGTTTATGGCGTGTTCGGGCTTGGATTTTTTATCTATTTTCTGGGCGGCAATATCGATCAGCTGTTCTTTCCCGAAGCGCTACCGGCACCGACCTTCGGCACACCGGGCCTGATGTGGGCCTCACTAACGCTGGCGTTGTTGACGTTACCGGTGGTGATCGTAGCGACAGAAGAGGGCTTGGCCCGGATTCCACGTTCGATCCGCGAAGGCTCGTTGGCGCTGGGTGCCACTAAGGCTGAGACGCTGTGGAAGGTGGTGCTGCCGATGGCGAGCCCGGCGATGATGACCGGAGTTATTCTGGCGGTGGCACGCGCCGCCGGTGAGGTGGCACCATTGATGTTGGTCGGAGTGGTCAAGCTGGCACCGTCTTTGCCGTTGGATACCAACTACCCGTTCGTGCATCTGGATCAGAAATTTATGCACTTGGGCTTTCATATTTATGATGTCGGTTTCCAGAGCCCGAACGTTGAGGCGGCCCGGCCGCTGGTTTACGCCACCGCATTATTGTTAGTGCTGGTGATCGCCCTGTTAAATCTAAGCGCGGTGGCGATCAGAAATCGCCTGCGCGAAAAATACAAAGCGCTTGAGCACTAGGTTGAGAGCTTTTGTTGGTAGCTTCTATTGAGAACTTCTATTGAGAACTAGAGTAGGGCACTAAGCCCGACCACAAATTGAATTCCATTGATTGGATGTAGTTGATGCCAGGGGTATCGATCGACATTCATTGATTGCAAGTTATTGGACACTGTTATGGCCACCATATTGACTCCCGAAACGCTCCCCGCCGGACCGCAATTGCCGTCCGCAGATGGCGATACCACCAACCCTGCCAATGCAACCGCCGCACCGGTATCGGCCAAGGCTCATGCGATTGACATCAGTGCATTGAAGCGGGTTCAGGGCAAGCTGGATCTGTCGAAAGAAGAGATAGCGATCAAGGTGCGTGATCTGAAGTTGTTCTACGGTGACAAGCAGGCGCTGAACAACATCAGCATGGATATCCCCAAAAATCGGGTAACCGCCTTTATCGGCCCCAGTGGTTGCGGTAAGTCGACCCTGTTGCGCTGTTTTAATCGGATGAATGATCTGGTTGATTTCTGCCGAATTGATGGCCAGATGTTGCTCGACGAGGCTGATATCTATGAGCGCGGTGTCGATGTCGCTGATCTGCGTCGGCGGGTCGGTATGGTGTTCCAGAAGCCCAACCCCTTCCCCAAGAGTATCTACGAGAACGTCGCTTACGGGCTGCGGATTCAGGGAATCAATAAGAAGCGTTTGCTCGATGATACCGTGGAGTGGGCACTGCGCTCTGCAGCATTGTGGGACGAGGTGAAAGATCGTTTGCACGAGAGCGCGCTGGGGATGTCAGGTGGACAGCAGCAGCGGTTGGTGATTGCGCGGACGATTGCGGTCAAGCCGGAGGTGTTGCTGCTGGATGAGCCGGCATCGGCGCTGGATCCGATCTCGACATTGAAGATCGAAGAGTTGATTCACGAACTCAAAAAAGAGTTCACCATCGTTATCGTCACCCATAATATGCAGCAGGCGGCACGGGTCTCCGATTACACCGCCTTTATGTACATGGGCGATTTGATCGAGTTCGGTGCCACCGATGATCTGTTTACTACGCCGCAGAAGAAGCAGACCGAAGACTATATTACCGGTAGGTACGGCTAAGCTGGGTTCTTCCCACATCAACAGCCAAGCAACTAAAGCGCTTATCGCGCGGGTATAAAGACTTTACTTGAGGCAGAACCGTCATGGTTTTTAATAAAGACGCACACAGCGATCACATCTCTAAACAGTTTAATGAAGAGCTGGAAGCGCTTAAAACCTACCTGATGACGATGGGTGGGATCGCCGAGAATCAGCTCAAGCAGGCGCTAGACTCGCTGCTGGAGGGCGACGAGGAACTGGCTCAGCGGGCGCTCAAGGTCGACGAGCAGATCAACGACTGGGAGATTGAGATCGAGGAGCAGTGCACCCGTATTATCGCGCTGCGTCAGCCGGCAGCCAGCGATTTGCGGATGATTATGGCGATCAGCCGGGCGGTTAAAGACCTGGAGCGGATCGGTGATGAATCGGCCGGTATCGCCCGTCATGCGATCACGCTGTGCGAAGAGGGTGAGTCACCGCGTGGCTATAACGAGATTCGCCAGATCGGTAGCCTGATCAGCGAAATGGTCACCGAGACGCTGACCGCCTTTGCCCGTTACGATGTTGAGATGGCGTACAAAGTGGCCAAAAAAGACCGCGATGTCGATGATGCCTACAAGACCGCGATGCGCTCGTTGATCACTTATATGATGGAAGACCCGCGCAGTATCAGCCGGGTGTTGAATGTGATCTGGGTGTTGCGGAGTTTAGAGCGAATTGGTGATCTCAGCCGGAATATCAGCCAGCACCTGATCTACCTGGTCAAGGGCGTTAACGTGTCGCACAGCACCCTCAAAGAGATCAAGCAGACCATCAAGGGATAGTTCAAGGCGTAAACAAGGCGCATCAAGGGATAGTCCCGCTTGCGTCGCACCGCGAGAAACCGTCTCGTTTAAAACTAAAAAAGAGCCCGTAGGCTCTTTTTTGATATTCCGGAATAGCGTCGGTAACGATTAGTTATTGACGGCATCCTTCAGTGCTTTACCGGGCTTGAAACCAACGTTGTTGGCTGCGGCGATCTGGATGGCCGCTCCGGTCTGAGGGTTTCTTCCCTGACGAGCAGCGCGGTGGCGCTGTTCGAAGGTGCCAAATCCGATCAAGCTGACAGACTCACCACGTACCAGTGCGTCGGTGATGCCGTCAGTGATGGCGTTTAGAGCGGCTTGGGCTTCGGTCTTTGTCAGGCCCGCCTGCTCGGCGATCTGGGCTACCAGTTCCGATTTTTGCATGTTTTCTCCTGAGGTCTATCTGTTTTTGATGAATGAAACCATTAAATCAGGCCCTCAGGGCAAAGGCAAAGCCAAAATACGGTATCTAGCCGGTTTGCCGCTTGAAAGCAGGACCTAGATCAAGCATTCTCTGCCACTTCTTCGATTTTGAGCATATTGAGCGTGTTTTCTCCTCTGCCCCGACAACAACTGGCGGTTCGCTGGCGTAGCTACCGCCGCACCCCCTGTTTTCGTTTGCCCAGACATTGGCGCAGTTGGTTGCTCGATAGCGGCTCGTTGACCGCACGACTCAAGGCGTTGTCGAACGGTGATTTTCGGGTTGAAGTGGTCTCGCAGGGCTGGGGTTATCCAAACTTATCAGAAGCACGGGCATTGCAGATCGATCCGCGTTTGCGGGTGCTGATCCGGGAGGTTCGACTGATTGGTTGTGGCCAACCCTGGGTGCACGCCCGCAGTCTGATACCGGCAACAACCTTGACCGGCCGACATCGTAAACTCGCTCACCTGGGTACCCGGCCACTTGGAGAGGTGCTATTCAAGGATCTGTCGATGCGACGTGGTGCCATCGAAACTGCCCGGCTACCCTTAGTCGCTGATGTCGATTTGAACCACTTATCTGCCAGCGCCTCAGCCGTGGTTCAAGCCTGGGGTCGTCGTTCGGTATTTCGGCTCGATGATAAACCGCTGCTGGTCAGCGAAATATTTCTGCCCCAGCTACCGGCAAAAAGCCCCTCGTAATAAGAGTTGTCTTCGAACGAACTGCCGTCAAAAGCACTATTGTGTCACTCACTGCTGCCGGTACAATAGCCCGCGTTTTCCTCTGTTTATTAGCGGCGCTAGGCGTTCGCGCTGAGTGCTAACGGACCCTGCCTGTTATGAATTTATCACTGCCTTTACTGACTCCAGCCAAGTTGCAGGGCTTTGTTGCGCTAATGCGGCTGGATAAGCCGATCGGTATCTACCTGCTGTTGTGGCCAACACTGTGGGCGTTGTGGATTGCGGCCAAAGGGATGCCGGATTGGGATCTGTTGCTGATTTTTGTGTTGGGGGTGACCTTGATGCGTTCGGCCGGTTGCGTGATTAATGATTTTGCCGACCGTAAACTGGACGGTCATGTCGCCCGGACCCGTCTACGGCCACTCCCTTCGGGGCTAGTGACTAGCCGTGAAGCGATCGGCCTGTTTGTCGGGCTGTGCTTGTTGGCGTTCGTGCTGGTGCTGTTTACCGACCCGCAGACGATACTGTTGTCGTTTGTGGGATTGGCGTTGGCGGCGATCTATCCGTTTATGAAACGCTATACCTACTTTCCACAGGTGGCGCTGGGGGCGGCGTTTTCGTGGGGCATCATCATGGCGTTTAGTGCCCAGACCGGTGAGGTACCGCGTGAGGCCTGGCTGATCTACTTCATCAATCTGATCTGGACGGTGGCCTACGATACGATGTATGCGATGACCGACCGTGAAGATGATCTCAAGGTAGGTATCAAATCGACCGCCGTGTTATTCGGTGATGCCGATAAACTGATCGTTGGCGTGCTGCAGTTGATGGTACTGCTCGGGTTGGTTTTGTTAGGGTCGCAGCAACAGCTTGGACTCAGCTATTATCTGGGTGTTGCGGCGGCAGCCGTGACCTTTGTCTATCAGCAATACCTGATCCGTGACCGTGAGCCACAGGCGTGTTTTATCGCCTTTCTGAATAATCACTGGGCTGGCGCGCTGATTTTTACCGGTTTACTGCTGGATTTACTGATCAACGGTTAGAGAACCGCCTTCGACTGTAACCAAACTGTCACATTTATAGGTTGTAATAGCCGGATTGTTGAACAGTGCGTTCTGCGCTACGAACGTGGATACCGAGGCGGCTAAATGTCCTTTAAGCGTGTATTGATAGTTGATGATGAAGCCCCGATCCGGGAGATGCTGACCCTGGCACTGGAGATGGCTGGCTACGAGTGTCGCGAGGCCGAAAACGCCCAGCAGGCGATGACGCAGGTGCTTGATGATCGTCCTGATCTGATTCTGCTCGACTGGATGATGCCCGGTACCAGTGGTATTGAGCTGGCGCGTCGACTCAAGAAAGATCAACTGACCGGGGATATCCCGATTATTATGCTGACCGCTAAAGGCGATGAGGATAATAAGGTCAAAGGCCTTGAGGCCGGCGCCGATGACTACATCACCAAACCGTTCTCTCCACGAGAGCTGGTGGCGCGGCTCAAAGCGGTATTACGGCGCACCTCTCCCGAGGGTAGCGCGGCGGTGATAGAGGTCAACGGTCTGTCGATGGACCCAGTCTCACACCGGGCCAGCGCCGACGGCCAGCCGCTCGATATGGGGCCGACTGAGTTCAAGTTATTAAACTTCTTTATGACCCATCAGGACCGGGCTTTCTCACGGGGTCAGTTACTCGATTATGTTTGGGGCGGCAATGTTTATGTTGAAGAGCGTACCGTCGATGTGCACATCCGTCGCTTGCGAAAAGCGCTGGGTGACGGCCATGCACCGTTGATTCAAACCGTTCGTGGTATGGGTTATCGCTTCTCCAGTCAGTACGCGTAGTGCTGATCCCTTTAGTACAGTCGCCGTTGTAGGAGTTAACCACGGGTGGATCAGCCGAATCTGTTTGTTTTCAAACGCCAATTGTTGCTGATCGCTGTCGCCGCTCTGATTGGTTGGCTGGTCGGTGAGGTTGCGTGGGCGTTGGTGTTGGTGCTATCGGGTTTGCTGCTATGGCACGGTTGGCAACTGCAACGGCTGATTAGCTGGCTTAAACGTAGCGATCATCGCGAGGTGCCTGAAGGCCGGGGGCTGTGGGGCGGCGTGTTTGATGAGCTGTACCGCTTGCTTAACCGCCATCGTAAAGCGGAAGCCAAATTACGACGGGTGATCAGTCGGGTGCAGGTATCGACCTCCGCGCTGCGTGATGCGGTGGTGATGGTCGACAGTAGCGGCGAACTTGAGTGGTGGAATCGGGCCGCTAAACGGCTGCTGGGATTGCGCCGTCCTAGTGATATGGGTGAACCGATCACCAACCTGATTCGTGATCCGCGTTTTTCCCGGTATCTTGAGTTACGCCAGTTTGACGAGCCGCTGGAACTCACCTCACCGATCGACAGCCAGTTAAAACTGCAATTTACCGTGACCGAGTTTGGCCAGTCGGAACGGTTGATGCTGATTCGCGACGTAACCCGCCTGCATCAGCTTGAGCGGATGCGTAGCGACTTTGTGGGTAACGCTTCGCACGAACTACGCACCCCGTTGACGGTGATCAGCGGCTATATCGAAACCCTGCAAGATCAGTTTGTCGAACAGCAGCAACCGGTGCTGATGCGGGCGTTGCAGCAGATGGAAGGTCAGGCCCGGCGGATGGGTAATTTGGTCACCGATATGTTGATGCTGTCACGGTTGGAGAGTACCGACAGCCTGGTCGATGAGTTGCCACTGGATATTGGCCGAATGCTGCGTGATGTTCGGGAAGAGGGGGCTGCGCTGGCGCCGGAGAAACAGCAGCAGGTTATTCTGAAAGCTGACGAACGCTTCTTGCTGCTGGGCCAAGAGAAAGAACTGCACAGCGCGTTTTCTAATCTGGTGACCAACGCGGTCAAGTACACCCCGGCACAGGGTCGGATCGATATCCGCTGGTGGGTTGATGATCACGGTGGCCATTTTGAGGTCTGCGATAGTGGTATCGGGATCGAAAAATTGCACCTGCAACGGCTGACAGAACGTTTCTACCGTGTCGACGATGACCGTTCATCGAAACAGGGTGGCACCGGGCTGGGGTTGGCGATCGTTAAGCATGTGATGATCCGCCACGGTGGCCTGCTGGAGGTCGATAGCGAACCGGGTAATGGCACCTGCTTCCGTTGCCACTTTCCGCTCAAATTGCTGCAAGCCACGCTAGTCGAGTGTGTCGACTAGCGCTTCACGCTTGTCCGGCTGCTGCGTTCTTGCACAGCTATCGCATTGATCTATTAACGGCTGAACACGTCGGTTAAGACCTGCAGAGTAAATTCGGCTATGGTGCCGCTTTTATTTTATATCAACTGCGGAATCTTCGATGTCGACACCGGTTAAATTACTCAGTCTGTTGGTCGTGAGCGCCTGCGTCTTACTGGCGATCAACTTTGGGTTACGCTCCTCGTTGGGCTTTTTTCTGGCACCGGTATCGGTCGAGTTTGGCTACGGTCGGGAAGTGTTCGCGTTCTCGCTGGCGTTGCAAAATCTTTGTTGGGGACTGTTTCAGCCGATTGCCGGCGCCTTTGCCGATCGTTTTGGCACCGCTCGCACGGTGTTGATCGGCGCGTTACTGTACGCGTTGGGGCTGTATGTGACCTCGGTCGCTGACAGTTTGTGGGGTCTGCATATCGGCGCCGGTGTACTGATCGGTATGGGGATCGCGGGTACCGGCTTTGGTGTCGTATTGCCGGCCATGGCGCGGATGGTGGCACCCGAAAAACGTGCTTTTGCGCTGGGTTTAGGCACGGCAGCCGGCTCGGCAGGGCAGCTATTGTTGATCCCGGTAGCGCAAAGCTTTATTAGCGGTTATGGCTGGCAGACCGCGCTACTGTTGATGGCTGGCTGGCGGGGCGCTGTCGATGTTGCTGTTGGCGCTGCCGTTTGGCGGTGATTCGAATCGTATTCAGGCCGCCGAACAAGATGACAGTCAGACCTTAAGACAGGCGCTGACCGAAGCGCGCGGTCACACCCATTACTGGCTGCTGATTGCCGGTTTTTTTGTCTGCGGTTTTCAGTTGGCGTTTATCACCGTGCACATGCCTCCATTCCTTTCTGACCAGGGCTTTGATACGTCGGTTGCGGTGACCAGTCTGGCACTGATCGGGTTGTTTAATATTTTCGGCTGCCTGCTGTTTGGCTCTTGGTCGGGCAAGTACTCAAAGAAAGGCTTGTTGGGGATTATTTACGCGTTGCGGGCGGTGGCGATCGCCCTGTTTATGCTGGTGCCGATAACGACCACCTCGGTTTATCTGTTCTCGATGGTGACCGGGTTCTTATGGCTGGCGACAGTGCCGCCGACCTCCGGGCTGGTGGCGCAGATGTTCGGCCTTAAACATATGGGCACGCTGTATGGCATCGTATTTTTGAACCACCAACTCGGATCGTTTCTGGGAGTTTGGCTGGGTGGCTACCTGTACGACCAGACCGGTGCCTATACGGTGGTCTGGTGGTCGGCTGCTGCGGTCGCCTTGGTGACTGCGCTGATCCATATCGTAATCGACGAACGGCCGGTGGCCCGGCTCCGTGGGCTGGCTGCTTGAGCGGATTAACGCGATCGCGTTAACTCAGCACCCCGCTCGTCGTCCCGGCGGGCATCTCTGCCAATGGTTTACTGACCTCCCACCAGGATCAGCTTGCCCGACTCCGGGTCACGGTAGACCTGCCCCAGCGACTCCATGCCGTTGGCTTGGCCGTTGATCATGTTCTCGATCGCTTTGGGGGCTTCGACCAGTTCACGCCCCTCTGCTACGTTCCTGCTGCCGTCGATCTGGAAATGCTGGCGCATCTCCTGACTTTGTGAAATCAAGGCCAGCATCAGCCCCAGGGCAAATACCAGCATCACGTCCATGATATTGGCAAAGCCGGTCAGCGGGTCGTTGTCGCTATCGCTGAAGCGGCCGTTCTGCCACGGTGGCGGGTTGTTAGACTCAGATCGCTTCATGGCTGCTACTCTCTGTCAGTTGGGTCCAGGTGTGCTCATACCAACGCCGTCGTACCCGGCTGATGCAGTAGGTGATCAGCCCGACCAGCAGGCCCACCACTGTGGTATCAAAGGCCACGGTCAGGGCAGTAGTCAGCATATCGAGATTGCCCGATCCCAGCGCTGTCAGGCCCGGCCCCAGCGGAATCAACGTGCCCATCAGTCCAAGGATGGGGCCGCCGCGGGCGAGCAGGTCGGAACGTTCAAGGCGACGACTGGCGTATTGACCAAAGCGCTGCTGGCAGCCTTCGGCGTAGGTGGGCAGGGTGACAAAACGCTCTGCCAGCATCAGCCCCAGTTCCCACAGGGTCATCACTACGGCCAACGCCAGTGCGGCCAGCACCGGGTACAGCAGCAGATCAACAAATTGGTGCAGGGCACCGAGAACAACACCATGAATCATGTGATTACACTCCTTTGGCGTGACGAATTCCGCGGTAGAAACCGGCGCCTATGATGAATAACAGAACCGCCAACGCCGGCCACTGCCAAGGGTAGCTGTCGACGAGGGATGGTTGCTGCGCGTTGGCGGCCTCTGCCGTCGGTTGTTGACCTGCGGGCTGTTTGCTTGGCGGCGGGTTTTGCTGTTGTGGGGTTTTATCGGCCTGACTGATTGGCTCCGGCTGCAGCTCAATTTCGGTCAGGCGGTGGATCTGCTGGACTTTTTGGCTTTGCTGTTCGGGTTCGCCCCGGGCGGCATTGATGGTCTGTTCCAACGCCTGCCACTTTTCGGCACTCAGGTGCTGCTCCAGCCAGGGCAACATCGGGTGGTCGGGATCGGTATGGCCGCTGCCGGGTAGGCCATGTTCGGTGACTAATTCTGCGAACTTATCGGCCAGTTCGGCGATAGTCTGCGCATCTGCCTGCCAGAACCCTTTGTGGACAGCGACTAGCATCACCGCCACCATATTGCTTTTAACGTGAACGTTATGGCCCTGTTCCAGAAACTCGTCGAGTTGCAACTCATAACGGTCGTCCAGATACACCGCTTTCACCTCTTCCCAAGCCCAGTCGCCGACTAGGCTTGGGTTGGTTACTTGCCAGCCCCACAGGTATTCGATGAACTCGCTGCCCATGGTGCGGGCACCGGCGTAATCGTGTTGCATCAAACCTTGTAGCCACTCTGGGTTGAGGAAGCGTCCCCTAAGCTCCTGACGCAGCGCCACGCTCAGCGGTTGGGTACGGATCTGCTGCGGGTTGGAGTGATCCAGGACGAAGTTGTTGGGCGTTTTGCCGGTCAGGGTTTCGATCGACAGGCTTAAACCACCGAAATAATCGAAGGCGTCGTTATTGTCGATCAGTCCGTAGAGGTTGCTGGAACGACCGAAATAGGTGTTCTCCACGTCAGACAAAACGGTGCGGAAGGCCTGCGCAGCAGGTTTGCCGAAACCGCTTGCCCCGTAGCTGTGACCGAGCCGCCGCAGATAGACATCGGCCAGTTCGGATCGCTGCTCCCAAGCTCCCGAGCGCTCAACCAGTCGGTTGATCCCGGCACCATAGCTGCCGGGGGCGTCGCCGAATACACGCAGGCTTGCCATGACGCCGGCTTGATCCGCCGGATGGCCTTGCGCCAGCAGCGCACGTGCCTGCTTAACCCAGTGTCTGGCTACCTGGTTTTGTTGTAGGTTTTCCTCGCCTCCGCTGGCCAGTTTTCCTAGTGGTCGAAGGGCCTGCTGCAGCGCCAGTGTCAGCGCGGGGTAGTCGTTGATGATGGTGTCGGCACTGGCGTCCAGCGCCATCAGGGTGGCGCGGTTAAGCAGCAACATCTGCTGGCCGTACAAGTCGCGGAACAGGCCTGAGGTGGTAAAGACGGTATCGCGTCGGACGCGGTCGTTGTCGAGTGCTTGTCGTTTCAACCCTTTGACCAGGCCACGGCTGTTCCAGACCGGTTCAATCCCCAGCATATCTAGGCCAAAGGCGATCATCACACCCTCGTCGCGCACTACATCGGACGCCCACAGCACCATCGCTTCGCGCTTGTCCGGGTTTTGCTGATTGCTTTTCAGATTGCGGCTACGCGCCTCTTCGGCCATCTGTTGGCCCAGCTGCCAAGCCACCCGGCTGGGGATCAGGCTGCTATCGAGGGCGTAGAAGTTGCGTCCGGTGGGCAGGCTGTTAGGGCTTCGGATTGGATCATTGCCCTGTCCGGGGGCGATAAACCCACCGTTTAAACCATTCAGCAGCGAGCGGGTCTCCGCCTTTGGTGATAGTCGCAGTTTTTGCTGCCACTCCAGCTGCTGCTGTTCATCGCTGGCCGCCATCGACGTCAGCATCATCTCGACCGCCTGATCGCTCCAGTCCTTGCCGTAGATATGCAGACCCAACGGCATGAATTTTTCCTGCAGTGTGGTCAGGTAATGACCGACCTCGTGTACCAGCATATCGTCGTCAACCTCGTCGAAGCTGATCCCCATGATGACGAGCTCGGCCGACATCGATTCGGCCAGTTCATCCTTGAGTTCGAGTCGTTCCACCTTGTCACGGATCTGTTGCACCAGCCGGTTGGCGACCGCCTGGTTACCGCTGCCATGGCTGGTTTCAAAGCTCTCAATTAATTGGCGCAGTTGCAGCAGCTCATCGTACAGCGGCGTGCTTTTGAGTGGTGGTGTCAGGTGATCCACCATCACCGCTAACCCACGACGCTTGGCCTGGATACCTTCGCCGACACCATCGACGATGTAGGGGTAGATGCCAGGAATGTCGGCGGCGACGATGCGCGAGTAGTCGTCTTGCGCCACGCCGACCGAACGGCGTGGCAAGAACTCATAGGTGGAATGACGCCCCAGATGCACCAGTGCATCGGCCCTGAAACTGTCACGCAGGTATTGATAAAAGGCCAGATACTGGTGTGGCGGCGGGAAGGCCAGGTTGGCGTGCAGCAGTTCTTCATTGATCTCCCAACCCCGGGGGGGCTGAGGACCGATGAAAATATTGCCGAACGTCAGACCCGGCAGCAACAACTGGTTTTGATAAGTCATCACCTTGCCCGGTGCTTTACCCCAACCGCCCAGGCCTTCAATGCCGGTTTTCTGGAGGGCGCTGATGATGGATAGAGCGTCATCCATGCAGGGCTTGTTACTGTTAGCACTGTTAGCACTGTTAGCACTGTTAGCACTGTTAGCACTGTTAGGGTTAGCGTTGTTGGGGTTGACGCTCAGGCTGCTCTGGTAACAGCTCTTGAGTTGACCCAGTAGAGTTAGTGCTCGCTGGCGCGCCTTGTGATCGACACCTTCGAGCAGGTGGGACATCTCCTCCATGGTATGTTGCAGCGCCTCTTCGGCCAGCGCCGGTTTGCCTGCCTCGATCGCCGCTTCAAGCTGTTCGTGTAGCAGGCCGAAGGGGCCGAACTCCATCTCCCGCCTGACACTGGCGGGGAGCTTTTCGAACCACTTCTGGTAGCTGGACGCCGGAACCCGGGTGATCTTCGTACTCATGGTTTTCAGGGCCTGGGCATCGCGGGGAAGGTTAACCCCGCGCTCCTGCATCATATCCAGCAGCACTTGCTGGGATGCCGGTAGCTTGCCGGTGTTGTAACCGGCGGCTTTGAGTTGCTGTAGGATCTGCCAGAGTGAGGCCGGTACATCAAGATTGTCGGCGCCGATGTTATGGCGTCCCGGCGGGTGGTTGTAATAGACGATGGCGATACGTTTTTCGCTGTTGGCTTTGGTTTGCAGCGTGTGCCAGCGCTTGATTCGTGCCAGTAGGGTATCGATCCCCTCAGCCAGCGGGGCGATCGCCTGCAGCCGAATACCGGTGATTGGGTCATCAGTTTTCTCGCCGGCGGTGGCGATCACCAGTGGCTGACTGGCGCCCTGCAACTCGGGCATGGCTACCTGGTAATAGACTTTCTCTTGCGCCAATCCATCCGACGACAGATGCCGTTCAAGGGCGGTACGATCGCGCAATTTGATCGCTTTGAGCACCGGCACATTGAGTTGTCGGAAGACCTCGGTGACGGCCTCTCTACCTTCACCGCCTCCAATGACGAAATCTTGCAGCATCACCACGGCGGTCAGTTGCTTGGCGTACGGCTTTAACTGTTCTACCGCGTCGACTCCCGCTTCTCCCCAATAGGCCAGCGCGGTCAGGCAGTCACTGTCGTTTTGCTGCTGTGCTTGCAGGCACAAGTTGCGCAGCATCTTGGCATCGGCAGGTCGGCCACCACCAGCATGGTCGATGATCGCCAGTAGAGGCCTGTCGCTAAGGGTTGGCATCTGGACGCTGATCTGGCCTTGATAGAGCCAGCGCAACCGGGGGGTCGGCGAGGGCGATTCGGGTTGAATCGAAGCCCCCAGATGATGATAAACCCAGCCAAACAGGCGTGCGGTGTTTTCGCTGCCGCCGGCCTGCCAGTAGCTGCGCGCCCGAATCCAATCGGCTTGATTCGGGTATTGCTGTAGCTGTTGCTGCAACCAATCGTCGAAGTCATTTGTGGGATGAGCTTTGCTGATGTCGCGCAACTGCGGGTCACTAGCAAATACGGCTTGATTCTGGAATCGGCTGAGTTTCACCAATCGGTGGTCGCTGTTGATCACCAGTAGCGGCTTGTGTTGCTGCCGTAACAGCGGTTGCAGCTCGGCGACGCTGGGGCCATACAGGCCCATGGCCAAGATGGCTCGGCTGTTATTGATAAGCTCGGTGGTCTGTTGCTGGGTCTGTTGCCGAAGTTGCGTATCGGTTCGGGCTTTGATGACCAGCTGTGGGTAGCGTTGGTTGAACTGTCGAGCCGCCTCAGCCACCGTCTCGGCATTCCGCTGGGAAACTAATACCAGCAGGTAACCGGGTTGATCGGTCTGGTCGGATTGAACGGACTGGCCCGGTGCTGATCCGGCGGCCCAGCCGGTTGGTGTTGTGATCTGCAATAGCAGCAGGAGTGCCAGAACCAGCAAGCGCATAATTTTCAATTCCTGGGTGAAGATCTAACCCGGAGAGAAAACGTATGCCGCTGATAACAACTATCAGAACATGCCGTACCGCGTATTCCCGCCCGGTGCATAAAAAGAGTTACTGGCTCATGTATCTGGCTTTTGCGTTAGTCACGACGACTAGGCAATTACAGTTGCGGGAACAGCCCCGGATTTTAACCGGATTCCATGAGAGTGCCGATTGTAGCGACAGCTCAGTAAGGGTCGTGTTTTTACAGGTGATGCTGGGTTAAGTCAACTTCAGTCGGTGGAAGCGCGGCGTTGTACCAAGACGTCTGTTTTTCGGACTAAAGTAGGCGAGTCCGGAGCCTGGCTATCAATCCTAATCAGGTGGATTAGATTCATTGTCCCCCAACGCTGGTGATGCCCTCACAAAGGCTGTGACTGGTGTTGTCTCATTTTGTGGTTTTTATGACGATTAAGAAATGCATTCTTTTGATGCAGACAACACAAACCATTAAAAATGATACCAAGATGATCAATTTGTAATAATTTTGCTTGTTTTTTGGGCTGGGTGATTGGTAACCTTGTTGACAGTTCGGATCATCAACAATAAAAATTAGATGGTGTTTATA
This sequence comes from Motiliproteus sp., assembly GCA_036961355.1. Taxonomy (GTDB): domain Bacteria; phylum Pseudomonadota; class Gammaproteobacteria; order Pseudomonadales; family Balneatricaceae; genus Motiliproteus. The sequence goes on along the minus strand of JBALVL010000009.1, from coordinate 5,753 downwards.
TGTCTACAAAGGTTTATGACTACATCGTGGTAGGGGCTGGATCTTCTGGGTGCGTGATGGCGAACCGACTTTCGGAAGACCCTAGTAAGAATGTGTTGCTTCTGGAGGCTGGGGGTAAGGACACCAATCCTTGGATTCACGTCCCCATTGGTTACTTCAAGACCATGCATAACCCCAAGACCGATTGGTGTTTCAAAACCGAGAATGATCCGGGATTGAATAATCGCAGTCTGCAATGGCCTCGAGGCAAGGTGTTGGGCGGCTCTAGTTCGCTCAACGGCCTGCTCTATGTTCGTGGCCAGGCAGAGGATTATGACAATTGGGCGGCTTTGGGTAACAAGGGTTGGTCATACCAGGATGTGCTGCCTTATTTTAAGAAATCCGAAAACAATGAGCGCGGCGGTAATGATTACCATGGCGCAGGTGGGCCGCTAAGTGTCTCCAATATCCGTGTTAAGCGTAAGATCTGTGAGCTTTTTATCGATGCTGCAGAGCAGACAGGAATCCCTCGCAACGAAGATTTTAATGGCGCTACTCAGGAAGGAGTAGGCTACTTCCAACTGACTATCAACCAGAATGGCACCCGTTGCAGCACCGCAGTGGGCTTTTTGAAGCCGATAAGAGAAAGAGAAAACCTGGATGTGGTGACCAAAGCATTGGTGCACCGGGTCAATTTTACCGGTAAACGTGCCAGCAGTATCACTTATTCGGTTGGCGGCAAAGAGCAGACTGTTTCGTGCCAGCAGGAGATTATTCTGTCGGCGGGTGCGCTGGGATCGCCCCATATCATGATGTTGTCTGGCGTCGGAGATAAAGAGGCGCTGGCAAAGCATGGTATCGAGTCGGTTCATCACCTGTCAGGTGTGGGGCAGAACCTGCAGGACCATCTACAGATTCGTACCATCTATAAGGTTAATAAGCCGGTGACGCTCAATGATGAATTGAGGAATCCACTGCGTAAGGCGATGATGGGTATCGAGTATGCGATGTTCCGCACCGGCCCGCTGACCATGGCGGCGAGCCAGGTGGCTATTTTCACCAAGACTGATCCCGCTATGGATCGTCCCGATATCCAGTACCATTTACAACCGCTGAGTGCCGATAAGCCCGCTGATGGCACCCATAAGTTTTCGGCCTTCACCGCCTCGGTGTGTCAGCTGCGGCCGACCAGCACCGGTCATATCGAGCTGAAGTCGGCCGATCCTGCAACCTATCCTGCGATCCATCCCAACTATCTGGCAACGGAGGAGGATCAAAAGATCGCCATTGAGTCGATCAAGGTAACCCGACGTATCGTCAATGCCCCGGCTCTTAAGCCGCTGATCCAGGAAGAGCACGAGCCCGGTATTCAGCACCAAACCGACGAAGAGTTACTGCAGTATGCTCGCGATCGAGCCACCACCATCTACCATCCCACCGGTACTTGCAAAATGGGCTCTGTTAGCGATGAAACGACGGTAGTGGATGATCGGTTGCGGGTACACGGATTGGAAGGTTTGCGGGTGGTGGATTGCTCCATCATGCCGGAAATCGTCTCGGGAAATACCAATGCGCCAGCTATCATGATTGCCGAAAAGGCTTCGGATATGATTAAGGAAGATGCGCTGCAACAGAGCAAAAAGGCTGGCTAGCGTTATCAGCTACAGGGTTTAGTCGCTGTAATGACAGCGAGTAGTCCCACAAACGCTCCAACCTTCGGGTAGGGGCGTTTTAGGTTGGATTCTCGATATAATTTTCTGACCAGTAGTCACGTCGGTCGACTGTGTATAAAATTCACCCAGCGGTCGAACTGATACGGCTGAAGGCGGTTTATTCTTCTAGTAGTTCAATCAGTTCGGATGCGGCTGCCCGCATCTTAGGCACTTGCTCCAGGGCTCTTTCCAGACTTATTCGGGCGCTGGGTCCGTGGATCGCCAAGGCACCGTAGAACTGACCTTCGCGATTACGTAAGGGCACAGAAACCGCCACCATTCCCTGCATAAACTCCTCGTTATCAACGCCGATATCATTGCGGCGGATGCGCTTAAGTTCGGCCGTGAGGCGCTCCGGATCGGTGATGGTATTGGGCGTGCGCTGCTGGAAATGTAACTTGGCGACTAGCCGATTCCTTTTGGCACTGGGCAAGGAGCTCAGAAATAGCTTACCGCTGGCGGTGCAATAGGTGGGCACCCGGTCATTGATCTGTAACTGGACTCGCAGTGGCCAGTGGGTTTCCACCCGGTCGAAATAGACCATCTCCACCCCGTCGGGGATTGAGATGTTGCAGGTCTCTCCGACTGCCAGCGAAAGCCGCTGCAGTATGGCGTGACGCTCTGCACGTAGGTAATCATTGTTACTAAAGACACCCAAAGCCATCTTTGACAGTCGGTTTCCCGGCCGAAAGCCGCGCCCATCCAAGCTGGGTTGCAAGTAGCCCTCCATCTCCAGCATTTGGCAAAGACGATGCATGGTGGGCTTGGGGAGTTTCAGCTTTTGGTTAATCTGAGTGGCTGTCAACGGTTGGGGGGAGGTGGCTACCGTTTCCAAAACGCTGAGTGCGCGCAGGGCTGCAGAAGATTTTTCCGTGTTATCGGACTGGTCAACCATTTAATAAGCCTTATTGATGCAAGTGGCAAAAATGACACTGGAAGTATTAAGGGGCCTAGTTTATGGCGGTTTTCAATTGGATAAAAGCAGTTTTGTCACATCCATAGACAATAGGGCGCTTTGTGAAGAGAGGGCTATCTGCCCGCCCGTGGTCGGGCTAGGCAGGCGGAACCCGGCTGGCGGGGGGCAGGGTCAGTGGATAGCGCGAAGCAGTTCGGCCAGCTTGGCGATTCCGGGTTCGATCTGATCGTCAGCAATGGCCGAGAAACCGAGCTTGATATAGTTTTGTGGTGACTTCTCATTAAGGAAGTAGAAATCGCCGGATTGTATCAGGATGCCACTTGCTCTGGCCGTCTCTTTGAGGCGGTTGGTATCGATGTATTCAGGTACTCGCACCCAAATTGAGGAGCCCCCTTCAGGGACGGCGTAGACTCCGTTTAAATGGCTCTCCAGCGCATCGCTCATGCGTTGGCAGCGGCCCTGAAACACTTGCACCAGCTTGCGGGTGAGGGAATCGTGAAAACCACGCTTGATGAACAAGGCGACCGCGCGCTGATTATTGACCGGCGGATGCTTAAGCATCAGGTGGCGCAATTGGCGGGCGCGTTTGATCAATGGCGCCGGGCCGACCATGATGCCGATACGCAGCCCCGGTGCCAGTGTTTTTGACAGGCTACCCAAGTAGATGACTCGATTGTCTTCATCCAGGCACTTGAGCGCAGGGGTGGGATCAGAATTGAAGTTAACTTCGCTCTCATAGTCATCTTCAATCAGTAATAAATCTTCTTCTCGCGCCTTGTTGAGGAGTTGGTGGCGCCTCTCTAGCGACATGGTGACGGTGGTTGGGCACTGGTGGCTGGGGGTGGTGTAGAGCACGTCACAGCTATCCATCGTGTCGCTAACGATCAGTCCTTCACCATCGACAGCCAGTGGCGTGATAGCGGAGCCTTGCATACGGGCGATATTAGCCATCTGGGGATACCCCGGGTCTTCAATACCGAGGGTGGTCTCTTTGTCCATCAGCAGTTGTGCCAGCATGTAGAGCCCGTGCTGCGATCCGAGGGTGATCAGCACTTCGTCTTCTTTGGCGAAGATGCCGCGGCGCGGCAAGATACGCTTGCGAATCTGCTCGATTAATAGAGGGTCATCGCCGTCATCGTGATCCGAGGTCCAGTCTTGAATATCGCGGACCCGTACTGCATCACGGCAGCATTCACGCCATTCGTTGACCGGAAAAAGTTTGGGATCGAGTTGGTTGTAGATAAACGGGTAATCGAAGTGTTTCCAGTTGCCGGTTTTGGCCGATAAGGTATCGGGTAGGTTTTTGGTGTTCAGGCGCTTTCCCCAGTCGGGGCTATGTGGACGTTGTGCTGGTTCGGCACCCGTTGGGGTGGCTGGCTCGGAGAACGAGGTATTGTCCAGTTTCAGACTGGGGTTTACATAGTAGCCGCTGCGCTCTTTAGAGATCAGGTAGCCTTCGCTTAGCAGGCGCTCGTAGACGTTGACCACGGTATTACGCCCAACATGAAGTTGCTGGGCCAGTTTGCGCGATGGCGGCAGAGGGGTGGAGGCGTCTAGGCAGCCGTCCAGGATGGCGGAGACGATCTGTTCGCGAATCTGTACCTGTAACTGACCGTTGAGATCGATCAGTGGCTGGAAAAGTTGGTAGCTCATAGTCGGATCCTTAGAGGCTAACGCTCTGCGCAAGTATTATTTTTATGATTTTTGCTGGTACCCTGATGATCTGTTCTTTTTATGTCGGAGGCCAATGGCCTCCAGCACTTAGCATGCGACGTCGTTATTCTCCTGGGTTCGGATCAGGTAATCGGCATAGATCGATGCCAGAGCACAGGACGCCAGTCGTGCTTCGGCAGGGTCGGCGCGTGAGGTGAGGATGATTGGCACTTTGGCGCCCATGATAATTCCCGCAGCGGTGGCGCTCATGAAATAGACCATTTGCTTGAACAGAAAGTTACCGGACTCCAGGTTCGGCACTAGCAGGATGTCGGCGTTGCCGGCAACAGGGCTATCGATCCCTTTGATATTGGCCGCTTCCAGCGATACCGCGTTATCAAAAGCCAATGGGCCATCGACAATCGCACCGCGCAACGCACCCATCTTCGCCAATTTAGCCAGTTCGGCTGCATCAACGCTCGACTGCATACTGCGGTTTACCTCTTCGGTACCCGACAATATCGCCATATGCGGCATCGGATTACCGAGTGCGTGCATCAGGTTGATGGCGTTCTGGGCGATATGGATCTTATCCACCACCGAGGGTTGCACGTTGATCACCGCGTCAGTAATACAGAGCTTTTTATCACTGCCGGGAATGGTCATATGAAACACATGACTGAGACGGTTATCGGTCCGCAGCCCGGCCTTTTTGTTCAGCACAGCCCGCAACAAGGTGTCAGTATGAACATGGCCCTTCATCATCGAGGCTGCGTCACCGGCGTTGACGATCTCGACCGAGCGGCTACACGCGGTCGCTTCATCGAGTGCCGCTTCAATCCGGACATTGCTCAGATCCCAGCCGATCAGCTCGGCGTCCTTCGCTATCTTGTCAGGATCGCCGACCAGGATTGGTTCGATCAGTCCGGCCTCGGTGGCTAGGCGGGCGCTTTCCAGGGTCACTTCATTGACGGCATTAGCGATTACAGTCGGTACTCGTGGCAGGGGCTTGGCCAATTCCAACAAATAGGGCGGACATTCCAAAGGGGTATTGCTCAGCATTTTCGTTACCTGCTTAATCTCAATGGGTGGGTGGTGCGCTACGCGGTCCCGAGAGGGGGCGTAGGAGCAGAAGTCGGAGTAGCAACCCGGCAGAGGCAACGTCTATATACGCTCAGGGGTAGTGCTCCCAGGGCACTGGTTAAGCAGTTTTTGGATTAGATCACCGGTGAGGTGAACCAATCCGAAATTCCTGCTTCAGAAAAAGGACCACTGGATCGTTAAATCCAGTGGCCAAAGAGCCGCCACATAGGCGGCTTACAGGATACCGGTCACTCTAGGATCGATTTACTGGTAGTCTTTGTACTTCTCCAGATGACGAACCGGTACTGACAGCGCATCACGACGGAAGGGGTCGCCCAGCTCACGAGTACACATAATCTCGATCACGGTAGTAACACCGTCCTTCTGTGCCTGACAGGCTGCCTTCAGTG
>JBALVL010000068.1:0-15377 GCA_036961355.1 Motiliproteus sp. | reverse complement strand
CGAGAATTACTTCAAGCTGCATAGGTGAGTGTCGCACTTGGGAGTTGAATTCGCGGCTGTCTATGTGGAAGCATATCATTTGAGATATCTGAAATAGTGGGACCATTTTAGCTTTGCCATTGCACTCGATGCCGTAAAGCAACTGGATCCGCTTATGCCGCTTTTCTCGAGGTAAAAGCTGACGGCTTTCGAATTTTGAAAGGGGAAGATCTATTCAAGCTTTTCCAGGCACCTGTTTTAGAAAGCCCGCCTTGTTACAAAAATTGGTTTTGTGTCAAATGTGGTTCACGCGTTCCAGATCCGAATCCAGAAGGTGAGTTGATGGAAATTCCTGCCGGACTATTCGATGAACCGATTCATGTAGTACCCGACAAGCATATATATGTCGACCTTAAAGCTGATTGGGATGACATAGATGGAGTGATCCCAAAGTATACAAAAGACGAAATTCGAAAGTTTCGTACAAAACATGGTCGTGTTGCCACACAACAAGGCGCTTAAAACCCCTCGCTGCGTAGGCTGGGACGCCGTTTCCAACGACGCCCTTTTAGCGCGGAGTTTGTTGATGATAGGTTTAAATCGATGCTAGGAATATTTACCGACAACTTTAGACGTGTGCTTTACGTTCAAATCTGGGAACACAGGTTGAAGGTAACTGACATCAATACAGATTTGGTTTTCGACGAGAAGCCTTTAATGGCAATAGAAACTAGCGCCGAAGGCAAAAAGAACATAGTTGGTATTTGCAGTGCAGCGGAATTTAAATCTGACTCAAATATTGAGTTAGTTAATCCATTTCATCACCCTCGTGTGCTGCTTTCAGATTTTCTTGTGGCTGAAAAAATCCTACAGCATGCATTTCGTCAACTCCTGGGGAATAAGCTATTTTCACTAGCTCCAATTGTTGTGGTTCAGCCTATGGAAAAAACAGAGGGTGGGCTCAGCATTATCGAAGACCGAGCATTCAAAGAACTAATGATTAGTGCCGGTGCGAGGGTTGGATTCACTTATGTGGGCCCTGAACTTTCTAATCACCAGCTTGTTCAAGATTTATCTTCTGGCAGTTCCTCCATAATTGATAAGGGAAAAACTAATCGTGGTTTGTTGAGCGCGTCGTTTTTTATTATTTTTATAGCCTTTCTTTGGTGGGTAAAAAGCAACTAACAAGGTCGTTAAAGATAGTCCACTGAAAGCCGTGGTCTGGACGTTACTAAACTCGCAAATTTTATGTCGCAGTTACAACACACAAGGAGATACCCGTGCTAAGCAAACATCACAAAGAGCTTTACGGTGCATTCTATGAGTCTACTCATCAGAACGAATACTTGGATCAAAAGACCGAAGTCCTGGTTGGGCTAGCCGCAGCAATGGGCATGAATTGCCAGCCCTGCACTCGCTACTATCTCCTCCAAGCAAAGAAAGCAGGCGTAAACAAAGGCGAGGTCTGTGAAGTTCTGGCCAAAGTAATGGCTGTCGCAGCAGGTCAAAAGCGGCTCCAGGCACAACAAGTTCTCGAAGAATATAAGATTGATATTGAGTCATTTGAGTAATGCGCTTTAACTTGTCAATAAACGACCGCCCTGCGGGCTAGGGCCTCAAAAACGTTACGCGTTTATCAGCTCTGTTATTTAAGTGTTAGGAATAATTTATGACTTTTAAAATCCGCGACATTGAGGTACGAGATTACGATTTAATTCTAAGAATTAATCGCGAATCAATTCCCGAAGTATTTGAATTAAACTCTAATGAAATTTCTCTCTTACTCGAATTATGTGAGTATTCTAAGGTATCGAGTTTGATACTGAGTTAGCGGGTTATATATTAGTACTGGGGGGAGGCCTGGAGTACGACGGAGAAGAATATAATTGGTTTTGTGAAAACATTAACGATACGTTTTTATATATTGATCAGATCGCGATTAGAAAAAAGTGGACAAGGCAAGGTTTTGGGAAAATACTTTATAATCACCTAGAAAATTATGCGATCGAAAACCAAAAAACAGCTCTAGTGTGTGAATTTAACTACAAACTCATCAATCAAAGATCAATGAGATTTCATAAGAGACTGGGCTTCGAGGAATTATCTCATATGGAGGCGCGTGGGGTAACTGTATCGCTACTAGTGAAACGAGATCTTGATGGTCATACCTGACAAAGCGCGGTTATCGGGATCACTAAATAAAGGCCATCGAAAAATCCGATGGCCATTCAGTTCTTAATTACCTAAAACATTGCTTGCGATTTTCTTGTTCGCTTTTGCCGCTTTCTTTTCTTTTGCTGTTAATAACGGTTTCTTCTTGTCATTCTTCTTGCTGTCTTGTCCTTTGCTCACGATACTTTCCTCTCTTTGTAACGTCATAAACCTAAAGCCAGTTTGAGCCAACCTAAGGACTGTTGTTACCAGTGACCTCCGTGCAAAAAATCCAACTCGATGGGTAACAAGGTCAGTATGGCCCTGTAGACGATCAATTGATAGGAATAGCTTATATCCGACATTTTTTGAGATATTAACGTCTCTTTTGGTTTATATCGAACCAATTTCGAATACTCAGAGTGATGGGCGTTTTTTACTATTGATTTTCAAGTTATGCATTTATTAGTTGAAGACAAGCTTTGAAATAAAGCATTGCCCGATAATGCTATTTCATTCTTCCTCAAATCGAATATCCGAAAACCACGCAGCACCTGAGCTGCCGGTATTATCTCCGTCAACCATCACCGCGTAGCCCTCAAGGGTACTGACATCAATATCGAACAAGCGCTTAAAATCGGCAACCACATTTCTCTCTTCGCTGAGCCAGCGTCCTACGTGATGATCTCCGGCTCGAAGAGCCACCATCTGCGACTTCTCGGTGTACGCACTTTGCCAGGTATCACCCACTTGGCCACTGGAAGACCAGACGTAATTCACGGCTAGGGTTTGCCAAGGGAATAGCCCCGTCTTAACTACCACATATAACCGCGCCGGGTAATCATCCCCTTCTCGGCTTTGTTCGTTAATATCGACGCCATAGGTATTTTTGATTTTCCAGCGCCACCGCAGCACAGGGCGCTGGGTCAAATCGATCAGACTACGGCGGTAAAGTATCGAGGACGTGCCTGAAGATTCGCCCTTGATGATCTCCTTGCCGTCTTGCCGGTAGAAGCTGTATTGGGTATGCCCAACAAATGACCGCTCATCCCATTCCTGTTCATTCACGTTAGCCTGTGATGTAGACACCATCAGGCAGGAGATAACGATTAACCAATAATATTTTTTATACATTTATCCTCCCCCTCCCCCAAAATAAAAAAACGACTGTCGAAGCTGGCTCAACAAACCCTATCAGGTAATGGTGGCCTCTACCTCAACCCTTTGATTACCAAGGCTAGTCCGGTTCAACAATCGCAACGCTTACTGACTCAGCTGACACGTAGCAATTTGTTAGTCCGCCATATCAAACAGGCTGTCTATAGCCGCGCAGTTGGGCAAACCGCCACCGATGCATTGGGCCGCCATCAACTCCAGATTGCTTTCCAACCGCGCCAGCTCCTCAATCTTTGTTCTCACTACACGCTGGTGATCCTGGATAACCTGCTTGACTTCATCGCATGAGTAACCGCCATCGGTTAGTTCTAACAGATTGCGCACCTCTTCCAACGAGAAACCCAGTCGGCGAGCCTTACAGATGAACATCAACCGCTTCTGCAAGCTCTGCTGATACTGCCGATGCCCTCCCTCTGTTCGGGTAGGGGCTGGCAAGAGAGAAATTTTCTCGTAATAGCGGATCGTTTCGATATTGCAGCCCGTCAGCTTTGACAACCCGCCAATGCTCAGCTCTCTCCCATTTTTGGCCATCAAAATTTCTTTACTCATCTCTTGAACCTGTAGTTACTACAGGTTTTATACTGAAGATAACACGGGTAAAAGAGCGCGGTGAATTTATCAACAATCAAACAACAATAATTGTTTTTTGAGCGGTTCAAGGTGTGACGCCTTTAACGATTCAGCTCGATGACCAGGAAAAAATAATCGCTCAGCTAACCGCCACGACTACGGCAGGTTACCCATCTGCAATACAGGAGTGACATCCTATGGAGAGTTGTTGTTCATCTAATTCTATGGCAGTCAAGACGGATGCTAAGCCAGCAGTTCAATGCCCTTGTTGTGGCGCTGCAGCAAAACCCGTTGAGCGGCTCACCCTTATGCATCAAATCATTGCCCCGCTTAACCGGGAACTACCGCCCGATGATTTCTTCTTCTGCTCCAGTACAGCCTGCAGAACCGTCTACTTTTCTAGTGACGGTGCTGTGATTGAAACCTCCAAGGTTCGTGGGGTTGTCGGCCAGAAATCCACACTGCCTGATCGAGTCCTTTGTTATTGCTTCGACGTTAGCCATGCAAGGGTCATGGAGGAGATCGAGAAGACAGGAACCAGCGCCAGCAAAGACTTTGTCGTGCAACAAACGAAGCTGAAAAATTGCGCTTGTGAGATCCGAAACCCATCAGGGAAGTGCTGCCTCAAGGCGTTTCCTAAATGAGCCCTGCTATGCCGACAGTGCGAAGTACTGCTAATGCCAACGGAGACATAATGAAGAAAAATAAAACCCTGCTCAAAACAGGCATTATCGGTAGTGTTATCGCTGCACTGTGCTGCTTTACTCCCGTCCTAGTGATATTGCTTGGAGCCGTTGGCCTTTCTTCTCTAGTAGGCTATCTCGATATCGTGCTATTGCCTGCTCTTGCCCTGTTCGTCTGCATTACCCTTTATGCGTTAGCACGCAAAACCAAAGGCTGACTTTGATATAGACAGCCAGCTGTTTATCGCGCTGATTCTAATACCTCTAGTGATCGCTTCATGTCGGTGCTGTCCGTGAATAGCATGTTTTCTACACTCATAGAGCGTCCATTAAGAGCCACTCAGAGAACCCTGAGCAACGCGCACAAAGTGACACGGTTTGTTCAGTCCTGAGTGCTAAGCCGTATAAATATGCCGTCTTTTGATAATAATCATTATCTTTCTGTAACAATTGGCAGAGTCAAACGACTAACCTTCGACACCTAGCCTGAGGCGGGTGAAATAATCGATTCGATTTGAGAAGGTCCATACCATGAAAAAAACAATGACAAAGCTACATACTTCTATCCTGCCCCTCGTCGCATTAGTATCAGCCGCCATGCTGGTAACTCTCCCCGTCCATGCAGAAAACGTTCAATCTAGCAGTACACCGATGATTGTCGCGGCCGTGAACCCTTGTGCTGCCAAGAACCCTTGTGCTGCCAAAAATCCCTGTGCGGCTAACCCTTGTGCGGCTAACCCTTGTGCGGCCAAGAACCCTTGCGCAGCTAAGAATCCTTGCGCAGCTAAGAACCCTTGCGCAGCTAAGAACCCTTGCGCAGCTAAGAACCCTTGCGCAGCTAAGAATCCTTGCGCAGCTAAGAACCCCTGTGCGGCCAAGAATCCTTGCGCAGCTAAGTACTAACAAAGCCCCGTTGTGATACAAAGGACCCGGTTGCACATGCAACCGGGTCAACTCATCCGAATGCACTGAGGAAAATTATGATTTCAAACTGGTCGGCAATTCCATCGATAGAGATCCACACCGTATCGCGCTCTGTCGTACCGTCCGCCGAGCAGCCTCAGGCACTCAAAGATGCTGCATCAGCGCTTGCGGCAGCCCAGCAGGCCTTGAGCCGGGGCGGTTTAAATGTGGTTGGTGAGATCCTCAAGGGGCAAGGGACATTTTATGAAATGAACCACTACCCCGATGACGATGTGTTCGACAACCAGAGCCACTCACAGTATTACTACCATGCTCATCGTAACGAGGATGAACATGGCCATTTCCATACGTTTGTCCGGCGTGCCGGTATACCCGATAGGATTCAGCCGGCTGTTGGTTTTCAGCGTAGCGAACCTTGGCCACAAGGTCGCGATGAACTCGCCCACCTGATCGGTATTTCCATGAATGCTGACGGAGACCCACAGGGTTTATTTGCAACTAATCGATGGGTAACGGATGAAAGCTGGTATAGCGCAGCGGATACGATCGCACTGCTGGATCAGTTTGTGATCGACCACGCCCACCCCAACCTAGCCGTCAATCAATGGTTAACACAGTTCATGCGTCTGTATCGCTCCGCGATCAAACAGCTGTTACAACACCGGGATCAAGTGATTGCGAGTTGGCAGCAACGTTATCCTGATGTTGATGTGCTGGAAGACAGGCGATTAGAGATCACCGGCTATCTGACTGTCGATGACTCATTGTGGCGATCAGAAGCTTAGAAAAAACCTCTTCTGTCTACCATAGGTGAAGGGCAACACTGAAAGACTTAGTGGTGGACCTGTGTTCGGCTCCCCTACACCCCTCTCATGAATGTTTGCCTTTAGCCTCATGCTCTGAGCTCCCCTGCTCTAGATAACTAGACTCCCGCTACGCCTCGTTAGTTGGTACTCATGCCTCCTAACCTCACCCTCAATCATGTGCAGGTCAACTTGACATTACATGCATATGCATTTAAATTTCAGTTATGAATAATGAATATCCTGAAATTTGTCTGGCACATAGCCTACGCCGTGCTGACCGAGTCATCAGTCAGCTGTACAACGAACACCTTGCCCCACTCGGTGTTCGGATCACCCAGTTCTCGGTGTTACGGGCGTTGCACTATATGGGCGGTACAACAGCAACCCAGATTCAGGATGTTCTGACCATGGAACAGGCTACGATTTCACGCGCCTTAAAACCTCTGATTCGCGACGGTTATGTGATCGCCGCGGAAGGCAGTAATAAACGCGAAAAACGTTTGTCCTTAAGCCCTGAGGGTCAGGAACTCTATAACCAAACCCTGATCCCCTGGCAGCAAGCTCAAACTGAGATCAGAGAGAAACTCGGTTCAAATATCGACGACACTTTGATCCAGTTAAGCCGGCAGATTGTCGCTATTAAGCGCTAGGTCGTACGCAAACCTACTACCGAGCATTCCCCCCAAGCTTTTTTAAAAAGCCATACATGCATACGCACTTAAATAATTCATAACTCAATACATGCATACGCATTCTTTGTTTAAATACATGCATATACATCATAAGAAAAACCGATAAAGACTGATGGAGAACACCGATGAATACTGCACAGACCGCACTATCTGTACCCTTTTTTCGCTGGATCGTTCAGCACCCCAAACGGATCATCGCCTTGGGGCTGTTATTGATACTGGCCCTAGGATCCTTTATTCCGCAGTTGACCCGAGATACTCGCTCGGACGCCTTCCTGGCCGATGATAATCCGGCGCTGATTTACCGGGAGCAAGTCAAAACCCTATTTGGACTCAGTGATCCGATGGTGATCGCCTTGGTTGCCGAAGGGTCGATCTTTACCCCCGAAGGATTGAATATCGTTCACGCTGTGACCGATATGGTCAGCGCGATCGCCAACGTCGACCCCGATGGGGTCACCAGCCTGGCAACTGAGAACAACATTGTTGGCACCGACGAGGGAATGGAAGTGGTGCCTTTCTTCGAAGGGACAGTCACCGGCCAGCAACAGGCGAATGCCGTCAGGGATGCGATTCGAGATTTCCCACTGTATCAGGGCAGCCTGGTGGCCAACGACGAAAAAGCTACCCTGATCATCGCCGAGTTGTTGGATGAAAAACTTAACGAGCAAACCTACGCAGCGATCCGATCGCAGTTAGCAACGCTGCCGTTGCCTAAGGGTCATCAGCTACATGTTGCCGGCGAAGGCGCTATCTCCGGCTATCTTGGCAGCTATATCGATGCTGATGCTCAGCGCTTAAACCCGGTGGCTGCGGTGGTTATCACGCTGATTGTATTTCTGGCGTTCCTGCGGTTCGGCTCTACTCTGATGGCCAATTTGGTTATTGTCGCCTCCGCAGCTATCACCGTGGGTGCCATGGCTGCCAGCGGCGTGCCCTTCTATGTCATCACCAACGCATTGCCGGTCATTCTGATCGGTATCGCAGTGGCCGACAGTATTCATATCTACAGTGAATATTTTGAGCGCCGCGCTCTGCATCCCGAAGAGTCAATTGAAACCTCGGTGGTCGCCAGCATGGTTGAGATGTGGCGCCCCATCACCTTAACAACGCTGACCACCGCCGCCGGATTCCTGGGCCTGTCATTAGCCGCGTATATGCCCCCTTTCCAGTTCTTTGGGTTGTTTACCGCTCTCGGTGTCAGTGTGGCCTGGCTCTACTCGCTTGTGGTTCTTCCCGCTGCCATGATCGTGATGAAAACCGAAGTTCACCCTCGCCTCGCCTACAGAATTCGTACCGAAGGGCATGATCGTTTTGCCAGGTTGATGGTAAAACTGGGCAACTTGGTGCAGAGCAACGCCAAATCCATCGTGTCGCTGTTTGCCATCGCTGCAGTACTGAGCGCTGTTGCGGCCAGCCAACTGCGTGTCGATGAAGACCGGATCGAAACCTTTCACACATCCGAACCCCTGTATCAGGCCGACAAGGTGATTAACGACCATTTCAACGGCACCAATTACCTCGATATCGTGGTAGCCGCGAGTGATCCTGAAGGCATCTTCGAACCGGTCATACTGCAAAAGATGGAAGCGTTGCAGCAATACGCTGAAACGTTACCCTGGGTGAAGGGTAGCACCTCGGTTGTAGACTACCTCAAGCAGATGAACCGGGCGTTGAACGAAGGTGATCCGCAACAATACCGCCTGCCGACCGATAAGGACCTGGTAGCGCAATACTTCCTGCTCTACTCAGCGTCCGGCCAACCCACCGATTTTGAAGAGGAAGTGGACTACGATTACCGGCTGGCAAACATCCGCGTTAGCCTCAACAACGGCGCATTTAGCGACAATAGAGTCGTGGTTGAGAAACTCGATCGTTACCTTCAAGACAACTTCAACGATGAACAGGTAAGCGCCACGCTGAGCGGCCGTGTTAACCTCAACTATCACTGGATTAAAGACCTGGGTGCCAGCCATTTTTTCGGCATGGCGATTGCTCTGTTCTTAGCCTGGTTGGTGTCGGCTCTGCTGTTTCGTTCTGCAATGGCCGGTATCTTCGCCCTCACACCTGTGGCGGCCAGCATCCTGTTGGTTTACTCCACCATGGTGACGCTGTCCATCCCGCTCGGGATCGGCACATCGATGTTTGCCGCGGTGGCCATTGGTCTAGGCGTTGATTTTGCTATCCACACGATCGATAAGCTCCGCTCGCTGTACCCCGAAAATGGTGATATCCATACCACCCTGCAAAAATTCTATCCCACCACTGGACGGGCACTGTTGTTCAACCTGCTAGCCATCGCTTTCGGCTTTGGTGTGTTGATCAGCAGTAAAGTTGTGCCCTTGAACAACTTCGGCATCATTGTCGCCCTATCGGTGACTACCAGCTTCCTGGTCAGTATGACTTTGCTACCGGCGATGATCCTGCTATTCAAACCCCGTTTTATCACCGGGCAACAAACCGAGTCGTCCACGGCCACGGGGGCACTGGCGGGTAAAGCCATCTTGATCATCACCTTGGTTAGCGGCATCGGTCTGCTGGGAACCAGTAGCGACCTGTTAGCTGACGAGGGTTCTGTAGCTCGAGCTTTTATAGTTAACACCTCTGTAGATAAAACCACAGCAGCCGAGTCGTTGCCCAAAGGGCGCTGGATCGCAGCGCAGATCAACTCGGTTAACGAAGGCATCCACCGTACCAGTATGCTGTCGATGAAATTGGTTGACCGTCGTAACAAGGAGCGCGTTAGACAGACCAAAGTCTTCCGTAAATACGTCGGCAAAGAGAAACGTACCGTGCTGTTTTACCTATCCCCCAGAAACGTCAAGAACACCGGTTTTCTGACTTACGATTACCCACTGGCAGCGATAGACGATGATCAGTGGCTGTACCTTCCGGCATTGCGTAAAGCGCGTCGCATCTCGGCTTCAGACCGTGGAGACTACTTTCTTGGCACCGACTTCACCTACGAAGATATCAAGAAGGAAGGGAAATTCGAACTCAGTGATTACCATTTTAAAACGTTGGAAAGAGAACGGCTGAACGGCAAGGATACCCTGCTACTTGAAGCGATCCCCGTTGACAGTGCCACGGCCAAGGAACTCGGTTACGGCAAGGTACACAGCTGGGTTGATCCCAGCAATTGGATCGTGATAAAGGCTGAATACTGGGATATCAACCAGAACCTACTAAAGACCCTTAACATCGATGACATCCGTCGGGTAGACGGTATCTGGACACGGCATCGGATGCTGATCAATAACCATAAGAGCGGCCATCAGACCGAATTTGTCTTCTCCGAGGTGGATTACGACAAACCATTAAGCGATAACATCTTCGCTCGCCAAGCGTTGACCCGTGGGGTGCCGCGATGAGCGGGCGGCGAACAAGTGCCGTGGCAGGATCAGTGACCGTGTCATTGAACGGGCAACAGCACCAGTCAGGGCGCCGCTCGCGAGTGCTGCGGGGCTTGGCCCTACTCGGGAAAATTCTGGCAAGTCTGGCTTTGTTGGGCCAAACAGTGATTGCTGCCGAGGTCAGCGGACTGCTCAAAAGCCAGACTTCCTTTGAACGGCAAAGCGGACTGCAACAGCAGGAGTGGCTGTTGGATCTGGAATATAACGCGGCACTGGGTAACGGCGAACTGACAGCGATTGGGCGGCTACGATTCGACACTGTCGACGATCTTAACCAAACGGGATCCTCACCCCCCGCAAATTATTCTACGCTGGGCGGGCCGCTGCTCAGTGGCAAGTACGGCGAAGCGGGATTGCGTGAGCTCTATTGGCAATATCGAGGTGAGGCGAGTTTCTGGCAGATCGGCAAACAACAGGTAGTCTGGGGAGAAGCCGACGGTTTAAAGCTGTTAGATCGGGTCAATCCCCAGAGTTTCCGTGAATTTATACTCGACGATTTTGATGATTCACGGATACCCTTGTGGATGATCAACGCCCAGTTCAATGTCACGGAAAACGGTACTTTGCAGCTGCTTTGGGTACCGGACACCAGCACCCATGAACTGGCGCCTTCCAGGTCGCCTTACGCCTTCACCAGCCCTGCTCTTGTGCCCGTCCCCGTGCCAGGGTTCACAGCCATCGTGCAAGAGGCCGAGGCGCCCGATGCACCAGTGGCTGACAGTGATTTGGGTCTGCGCTTCAGCAATTTTGTTGCTGGTTGGGACTTCACCCTGAACTACCTCTACCATTACGTTGACGAGCCGGTGTCACGTGCACAGATGGCAGGGACGGACATCCTGGTGACTCAGCAGTACGAGCGCAGCCATCTATTTGGAGGGTCAGCCAGTACGGTCTTTGGAAACTGGATTTTGCGGACCGAAGTGGCGTACGAAAGTGGTCGTTACCACCGAACTCAGAACGCCCTGCCTGGGGTAATGCAGGCGGACCAATGGAGTTCGGTGATCGGACTGGACTGGCAAGGCTGGGCCAACCAATTTATTTCGCTGCAGTGGTTTCAGACCAGCATTCGTGGTGCCACCACCAATCTGGTAGTGAACCCGCGGGAAGACACCCTGACGTTTCTGTGGGAGTCACGTTTTCTCAACGAGACTTTGACCACAAAATGGCTGCAAATCCACTCTATAGATCATGCCGACGGGGTATTCAGACCTTGGCTTAGTTATAACTATGCGTCTAGTCTGGATCTCTATATCGGTGCTGATCTGTTCTACGGCAACCCGGATTACCTGTTTGGGCAGTTTAATAACACTGATCGAATCAGTGTCGGTTTTAATTGGGGGTTTTGATTTCCAACTGTTCGTCTTATTCTGCTTTTTCAGGCACACCCTCTTGGTATTGAGGCGCACCCTCGGGGATTATTTCCCAGCTAGCTTTAGAGCCAACATAAATGTGTCTACCCAGTTCAACTTTTGGGTCACCGTTAACACAACCCAACGTAACACCATGGACTGAGCCATCAAAAACACCACAAAGAGTGGAACCGCATTGGCTGCAAAATTGTAGGCCAAATCCGTGTTTACCCACATAGGACGTGAGCAGCCTTTCTCCCGATAGCCATTCAAAATCTCGAGGTTTAACCAATGCATAAGCTGAGGCCTGGGCGCTGAATGCCTTACGACACCGAGAACAATGACATGACCTGGCATCACGTAACTTGCTATTTACGCGGTATTTAACCTCACCGCAAAAACACTCTCCGGTTACTGCCATGACGTACTCCTTGATTCCTTAGCCAAACAAACTGGGAACTGAGCGCACTCAACCCGTAGACAACATCGGCATCCTATACCCCGATGGGGTTAACGCCATTTACAGCCTGCCACATAGCTCTATCCAATGCTCAATCCCCGCACTGCGATATTTGTGCTGGTTGATAATCAGGTAAAACTGCCGACTAAAATCCCTCCCGGCCACACGAAGCGGTACTAAGGTATTTTGGTCAAAGGACTCCTGAAGTGCGATATGCGACAGGCATCCGAGCCCCAGGCCTTCACCAACGGCACGTTTAATCGCTTCCGTTTGTTCAAGCTGCAACAACACCTTCAGCTCCGGCAACAGTCCGTGCAACGCCCGATCAAACGTCTGACGTGTTCCCGAACCGGGTTCTCGCAGAATCCAGGTAGCCGCTCGAAGGTCGGTATCACCAATCTGACGCTTGGAGGCCAAGGGGTGCGATGGCGCGCAGAAGACCACCAGTTCGTCGTCCCGCCACGGGATAATATCTAGCTCTGAATGCTGAATTTCTCCTTCGATCAGGCCGATATCGAGATCGAAATTGGCTACTCTGGCCGCAATGGTAGAGGTATTGGCGACCTGCAGCTCCAGCTTGGCCCCGGGATGATCGGCCATATAAGCGGCCATCAAGCCAACGGCCACATAATTACCAATGGTCAGGGTTGCGCCAATCTTGAGTTGGCCGACTCGCTGATGGTTGTGCATATCCAACTCAAGCCCTCGAGCCTGATCCAGCAACGCTTCCGCCCGAGGGCGTAGCAAGCGACCCAGCTCGTTAATCTTCAGCCGTTTACCGATTCGGTCAAATAACTGGATATCGAACTGGTGCTCAAGATCCCGTAGCGCCCCACTCGCTGCCGACTGAGACATCGACAGACTCTCCGCAGCCCGGCTAATGTTGTCGTGATGGGCAATGGCCAGAAAAATCTCGAGCTGTCGAAGGCTATATTTCATATCGTTTTTTCCGATTACGCTTTCCGGTATAAGCAGCTTTACCAATATAGCAGTCTTGGCTAATATCTCAATATGAAATATAAAGACTGATTTCTTATAACCTTTAGGAATAACCTGAGAGAGCCAATTATGTCAAATATCGGTAGCGAAGAAGTCCTCAGTGTTCACCACTGGAACGATGACTTATTCAGTTTCACCACCAGTCGGGATCCGGGGTTTCGTTTCAAGAACGGTCATTTCACCATGATCGGCCTTGAGCACGGCGGACGCCCGCTAATGCGCGCTTACAGCATCGCCAGTGCCAATTACGAAGACCGACTTGAGTTCTTCAGCATCAAGGTGCAAGACGGCCCCTTGACGTCAAAATTGCAGAACATCAAGGTCGGTGATCAGATCCTGGTCAGCAGAAAACCGACAGGCACTTTGATCAATGATCACCTGCTACCCGGCAAGCACTTGTACCTGCTCAGCACAGGCACCGGACTGGCGCCCTTTATGAGCATCATCAAGGATCCGGAAATATATCAACAGTATGACAAGGTTATTCTGACCCATGGGGTACGTTACAGCTCAGAATTGGCGTACGCGGATCTGATCCAGCAGCACCTGCCAGACAATGAGCACTTCGGCGATATGGTCACCGACAAGCTCCTCTACTATCCCACTGTTACCCGCGAACCGTTTCGCAACAACGGCCGGTTAACCGATCTGATAGTGACAGGCAAACTGACCCGCGATCTCGGCTTACCGGATTTCAGCGTTGATAATGATCGTTTTATGATCTGTGGTAGCCCCAGCATGCTGAAGGATACCTGCAAGATTCTTGATGGCCTGGGCTTTGAAGAGGCCCGCCAAGGAAACTCCGGACACTATGTTATCGAGCGTGCTTTTGTCGAACGCTAATCGATGTGACAGGCTGTATCCGTCCCGCTTGACCTAGCCTCTAGCAGCACCTTGGCGAATTACCGTTGAGCTCTTCGCTGGGCAGCATCAAGGGTATTGCTCATCAGGCAGGCGACGGTCATCGGACCGATGCCGCCGGGTACCGGAGTAATGGCTGCCGCAATCTGGCTGGCCTCAGTAAAATCAACATCACCGACTAACCTAGAGGTGTTATCGACCTGCTCGATGCGGTTAATCCCGACATCGAGCACGGTGGCGCCGGGTTTGATATGTTCGGCCCCGATCATCTCCGGACGACCTACAGCGACCACAAGAATATCGGCCTGACGACACTCTTCGGCCAAGTTACGACTGCGTGAATGGACCGTTGTCACAGTGCAGTGCGCATTGAGCAGCAGGCTTGCCATCGGCTTGCCAACGATATTGGAACGTCCCACGATTACCGCTTTAAGTCCTGATAGGTCACCGAGACGCTGCTGCAGTAACAACAGGCAACCCAATGGGGTACAGGGTGTCAGCGACGGCAAACCACTGTTGAGACGGCCAACGTTGTAGGGATGGAAACCGTCCACATCTTTCGCCGGATCTATCGCCTCGATTACGGCGGTTTCGTTTAAAGATTCGGGTAACGGTAGCTGCACCAAAATGCCATCGACTCGATCGTCACGGTTGAGTGTATCGATCAGCGCTAACAGCGCCGCCTCCGTTGTATCCGCATCGAGCAGGTGCTGGAATGAGGCAACCCCCGTTTCGGCAGCCTGACGCATCTTGGTGCGGACATAGACTTCGCTGGCAGGGTCCTGGCCAACCAGTATCACTGCCAGCCCTGGCTGTCGCCCTTGCTGCCTGGAAAAATGTTGCGCCTGAACTGCGACCTTCGCCCGTAATCCTTGAGCGAAAGCCTTGCCATCGATCCGCTCTGCGAGCATCAGTGGTGCTGTTGGTTCTACTGTGAGTTCATTCATCGACTATTCCCTACCACTAAGCAATTATGCACAGATATTCACACGCAGAAACACAGCAGGCAATTGACTTTTTCTTTCCTATCGGAAGATTAATTTACCATCTCGATGGTTTAGTACTGTGACGTAAATCGTTAGGTCTGATACGTGACAATAACGACTTTTATAAGCCGCTAATCTGGCCCCCCATCAGCTTAACCTTATCTGTTTAGCTGTTTGCATCCAGAGTAAATGTTCCGTCAAAGGCTGATTCAGAAACCACTTTCCTCGACCTGCTCCATCGCCTCTTTCATTTCACGCAGCGTCTTCTTTTCAGCCCGGCGGCTATACCACCAGCCAATAAACACCAGCACGCTGACCGTCAGAATGA
>JBALVL010000008.1:0-126238 GCA_036961355.1 Motiliproteus sp. | reverse complement strand
CGGGCATTGTATCCCGCCCAGTATTTTCGGGTGACAAAATCCACAGCCTGCTAGGCCCCTGTAGTGGTCTACTCGTCATTTATCCAATATGGCAAAGCGCCTTGCTGACTGGTGACTATCCAACCGTTACTAGATAAACGCTACATGTTGAACATATCGGCATCATAAAATCTCATGCATTTCTACACACCATCAAAGCAGCTTGGCCATTTCGAAGTGCATTCCATCAGGCCGCGTCTTAAAGTGGCCACCCCAGAAAAAACCATGCTCGTTAGCTAATGCTATCAGTTCGCGGACGGAACCTCGCTCTCCGAAAGCAGCTGGAATTTTCCCTAATTCATTCCAGGGGCCATTTATATCAAAGGCCGTGCCGTAGGTATGACTACTTAGCGTTGTACGACTTCCACGGATAAAACGGGGATTGTAACTGCCTTCATAGCTCAAAATGCGACCTAACAGTCCCTCCTCTTCCCAAGCCGCCCATAGCCCTTTTAGCTGATTTTCAGCATTTTTATGAAAGCGTAACCTTCCGCCACTCTTCCGGCCATTGGGACCAAATACGGGAACCCCCTTAAGCTGAGGGATTGTCACCATCTTGATATTGTCCTCTTCCCAGCCATTTAGAATTTTAATTTTCCCACCCGACATAGCTTTGAACTCGATCGTCCCGAAAAGCTTCTCCCGCGTCGCCCCGTTGATGGCTTTTAAACTGGAGTTAGTGGGTATCAAGGATTCAGAATCGCCAACCTGGGGATCCGTAAAGCCAATGTCAAATCCTGAATTCAACGCGTTGCCGAATGTTTTTGGCCCTACGATACCGTCACTCGAGGTCTTATTCGCGCGCTGAAAGGCCTTAGTGGCCAGCTCGGTAGCGGGGCCAAACTTTCCATCGACTAAGCCCTGCAGAAACCGCTCACCCACCAGAAACTGTTGCCAACGCTCAACATTTTTACCTTCACTACCCCTGCGTAGAATTTCAACAGACATCAACCTGTCCTCCGGATACCTATGCCTACCCCTCTCTCTCGGATGTGAGACAACACTAACAGCCTAAATAGAGGGAATTACGTCAAAGTCTAGACAAACGATGCCCATACGCACGACAGGATGCCCCATTGCCTAAAAATATCGTTCGAACCGGGAAAATACTTAGAACAAATAAAACTTGCCGATAACCCGCTCGGCTTTAGCAGATTACGACAGTAGCAACGGTGAAGCGTGATAGGCCACACCCAGAAAATGTTCACATTACAGACAACAAAAACTCACTATTTCGCTCGGGGTTACTCACCCGTAGGCTGGCCAAAAGCACGGGTAAATCAACTTATTAATATTTAGTACAAATGCCTGCTTAGGGCTGTGGCTGCAGGGAGTGATGAATTTAGCAGAGGCGCCTAGCAGGCTAGGCATGCAGTCAATGCAATAAAAGAACATGATTTATCGGTAACGCGACTGGGGATGAGCAGAGCCCCTGAGCGTCGTATATTCGCAGCCCCGTCAGGCAGCAAGCATGGTCATGCGGGGGCTTTTGGGACCAAAATCTGTTACGTTGGTAAGTATTCTCTCAAATGGACCTCCCTATGGCCGCCAAGCCAAAAAAATCATCTACCGAAACGCATCAAAGCATCGAAGATCAGACCGCCGCCTTCCTTAGGGCCGGTGGTGAGATCCAGCAGGTCGCACGCGGCACCACCGGTCAGCAGAATATCCCAGGCCCCCGCCAGATCGTACTGGGAAAGCCCTCGGGAAAATAAGACCCCGCAAGCTCCCCCCAGTGGCAGGATAGTTGCCGTCTCCCCGGTTCATTAATCGCACGCACCGGTCTCTTCTATTGCCCCTCATTTCTCCGCTCCGTTCTCTGACGACACCGCCGAATCCCCCGATGTCTCCCTTCGAGGTATACCGCGTGGAGACAGGGAGAGATAGACGATATATCCCTCACCCAGAACATAAGAGCGCAATCTATCAAGCATCTAACAACAAGACGGCTGTAGTGGCTTAATAAACTCGGATTGAACCGCCACCGGTTTGCCTACAGACCTGCTCGTGACTAGTATTACCACCTGCCTTAAGGAAGACACTCTATGGATGGCTTTTTTTCTAACGAAACACTCCTCAATGCACCCGCGATTAAACGAGCGGCCTATTCTGACCGCATGGCTTGGCTAATGGCTCAGCTCGCGGGCTTAGTCTACGAACCACTCCCCGGTGAGGAACCCGATAAAGAGCGCATCGATCAGGTTTTCTCTGCAATCGAGAGAAACGAGGACCGGGACGTTATAGAAAAGTTGATTCAAGCAGCGATGCAAAAAAACGCAGCTAGCAACAGCGCAATACCTGAAAACTTAGAAATCGGGAAATTCAAACTGGTTGAACCGTTTAGCCAAGGCGGAACCGAAGCGATGCTGGTTAAGCACCACGCCGATGAGCGCAGTGATGGCATCCTGGTTTTGGTATTTAGAGGGACTCAACCAAATATCATAGACGTGGTCACCGACCTTAAAGCCGACCTTGTATCGGCCCCAGGTGGAGGGCGTGTACATCACGGGTTTTTAGAAGCGTACAAAAAGGTCGAGCCGCAAATTAAAGCCGCTTGTGAAAAACATGCGCGACTGCCTCTTTACATTACCGGTCACTCCTTAGGTGGCGCATTAGCGATGCTGGCGACTCGTTATATCGGCGACGACAGCACCGGGGCCACCTACACTTTCGGCTGCCCGAGAGCGGCAGATGATGAGTTTTATAAGAACATCAAAACACCGATTTATCGCATCGTAAATGCCGCCGATGCCGTACCCCGCGTACCGTTTGGATACGGCATGTCTATCTTGCTGTCGGCCATCCGCTTAATACCGGTCAACTTTACTCGAAGCGTATCTGAATGGGTTCGACGTAATTTTGCGGGGTACACCCATCACGGCGATCTTATTTTTCTCTCCGATGCCGCTAATACCCCCGACATCCAAGGCATCCCCTTTAAAGAACTCATTATCAAGAGAAGTCCAAATATTTTCTGGCGAGCGTCAATGGTCGTCAAACGCTGGGTAATGACACGCGGAGAGGCGGGCGTCTCAGATCACAGAATGACTGAGTACTCACAAAAATTAGCCGCATGGGCATTACGCAGAAACCGATAAAGCGAAGGAAAAACCATGAAACAACTCCGTACTCTAATTCTCATACCCTTACTTATTATTGCGGGCTGCGCCCAGGTACCAAAAGAATCGGTAGAACTATCTGCCACCGTTGGCCGAGATATGGTGGAGATGCAACGTGCACATACCGCGCTCGTTGAGCTCCACTACGACCAACACCTAGCCAGCATCAACCAATTTATTGACGATGTGTACCTGCCTTGGCAAGTGCAGCAAACCTTAGCCGACGATATTTGGAAACAGGAGATCTTATCTGCCATTGAATCCGCAAGCGGTATAGATCCAACAGGCAAGAAACAACAAGAAGGATTGCAGAAGATAGAAATATTCATGCAGGTCATCTATGAGGAAGTTGAGAGTTATCGGCGCACTAAACTGGAGCCTATCGAAAAACAGAAAGCGGCTCTGCTCACCAGCTTACAAGAGTCATACGAACGTATTCACTACGCCAACTCAATCGTAACAGGCCACCTGGCCTCCGTTGTCAAAGTCCATAACACTCAAAACGAGCTGCTCAAAGAATGGGATATGGACGGCATGCGAGACAACATCAGCGTAAAACTTTCCGACGTTAGCGGCAGCATCAAAGACCTCACCGTCAAAGCCAAAGAAAAAGACGCGAAGCTGGAGAAAATCGTTGCCACGTTCGACACGTTATTAACTAAATAACCCGCAAGGATCGAGACATGGATATTGCAGAGTTCAAAGCACGCCTTAAAGCAAAGATGGCCGAAAATCGCCAAGCGTTTGAAGGACGATATGGCGCAGAACTAGATCAGTTGATGGGGTTGTCACGCGAAGAGATAGACGAAATCACTCCTGATACAACCGACCTGCAAGCGTATGACAACTTAATCACACTGGTAAAAGAAGCCACGAGAGTGAATTTATCGCAGGCTCAGCTGAAAGCAGAGATCCAAGCACTGGGAGACGTGGCGGTAACCATTGCTGAAAAGGTGCCTCGATTGGCGGGATTGTTTGTTTAGCGGCTTGATCGGCTGCGCCGATTAATTCGGCTCATTCTTCGTCTCACCCTCACGGGCAACCTTTGGTTGTAGAAAGGGGGATAGGGGGTCTTCCTGAGGGTTTTGTGTTGCAGGCAAAGCCCCACCAATTAAAAATCGCGCAGAGACTGCGCTCTCACAGGGAGCATGTGACTTGTAGGAGCCCAGTCCTCTGGGCGATATTTATCACAGCGTAACCAAGGCTTTTGTCACTGAATTATTTGGGTAGCTGGTAGCTTATTTGCGCCTTATCCCGGCGCCTTAAGGGTATGCTCCGCCATATCCTTAACTGCTGCTTGATCGGCTACGCCGATTGCACTGCGCGTTTCGCTGGAACACCCCTGCTGACAATGGGCAACAACTCCGGTGAAACCCTGCCTTAGATGCTGTTCGGAGATACGGGTAGTCAGGTTAATCCTCCTACGAATCGTCTAAAAAACGTGCATACCACTTAAAAACCTTCCCTCTAAACCAAGCCACGACTCTTTTCGGTAAACACTTGCTTGGCACGCTGCCATACACCGCTGTCGATACTATCGAGAGCTAACAGTGTTTCGAGCAGCTGCTGGCAGAAGTCTTCGCTACTCTCACGAGGCAACAACGAAGGCAGATGATCTATCGCCACCAAGTCGACCGCAGCAGTACCTGAACCCAAACGTTCGGTGGGTTTGGCAAAGCTGGTGCATTTTTCATAGATAGGTAAGGGGTTGTAATCACCAAAAGGATCACAGCTGACGTCACAGATCACAGCCAGTTTTTTGTTTTCAATCGCTAGGTGTCGCAGGTTCGCTCATGAGCTGGAAAGCCAAAGTTAATTCACTACTTTTGGTGATAGACGTAGGCGCTGGTACAAGTGACTTCAGCATGTTTAGGGTGACGTTTGATCCGGCAACAGAAGAAAGTTCTTCGCGGGAAATAAAAGGCAGCAAGCGAGCTATCCTCGAAGCTGGCAACCATCTCGATAAGCTTCTCACTGAGTACATCTTAATGAAAGCGGAGGTAACTTCTGATGATCCGCGCAATAGACGCATCCGCGGTGCTCTGATCCTGGAAATTAGAGGATTCAAAGAAGCACTATTCCGGCAAGGAGACGTAGTTGTTCCTTTGCTCGGTGGCGAGAAGTCAGTAGACGTTGAGCTTAACGAGTTCTTGCAACTGGAGCCGGTTCAGCGCTTTAGCCAGGCGCTTCACGAGACCATGATTGAAATCCTGAAGACCATCGATCCTGCTTGGTTACGCAGCGCACCGTTCAACGGTATAGGCATAGTGCTCACTGGCGGTGGTGCTGAACTTCCGATGGTGCAGGAACTAGCCATGGGCAATACGCTGGTTCAAGGCACACAACTGACAATAAAGAAGACTCCACGCTTTCCTGCTTGGCTCGAAGAGGAGCACTATGGTTTGGAAGAAGAATATCCGCGTATCGCGGTGTCCCTTGGAGGAGCACGACAACAATACATCACTAATTTCGGTTCAAGTGATACAACAGGAGAGCGCTACGCGACAGTCACGCTCGGTGGTTACTACATGAAGGGCAACTGATGTTTCTCTGAAATCTAACAGTGAGATCTTAGCAAGGCTCTTCCGATCAAAATACGCACAGCCAAGACCCCTGTTTAGAGGAGAATGAGGATCATAAGCGACTTTTTATATGAGCGTTCACCCGCATTAAAAGCGAAATAAACAATCAATTTACTAGAAGTTCGATGACAAAAAAACCGAAGCAATGCTTCGGCTTTTTGAGGTATCGGATAGCTTATCTACAAAAAAGTAGACGCGGTGGGCCTGTCTATTTTTTGATCAGTAAAATCCCTTTAAAATCAACACCCGGCAACTTGTGCGAAAAAAACATCCTAACTCATTGATTTACCGTTCAAGTTCGGACACTTTATGCGCAAAACCACAATCAGCCTGTAACTTTACACATTCCCTACCGTCACTGACACTTGCTATCCCCGCAATTCAAACAGGTATAACACCCGTCCATCAGAATCGCGGCCTTCACATTACACTTATTGCATAACTGCGCATCGGCTGGAAAAGCACCGTTGTCAGCGGTCGAAGCATCGTTGCTGGCATCCGCTTCAACGACGGGAGCTGCCTGCTTGGCGGCATGCTCTGCGCGCTTGGAGGCGATCAGCGCCTTCTGGTGCTCGTCGAGCTGGTCGCTTTCCAGCAGTCCAATCAGCTTCATGTGGTGCTCGATCGCTTCACCAATTTCGGCGACCAGTGAAGGCATGAACTTACCGCCTTTCTTAAAGTAACCTCCTTTGGGATCGAATACCGCTTTCAGCTCTTCCACCATAAAGGTGACA
This sequence comes from Motiliproteus sp., assembly GCA_036961355.1. GTDB lineage: Bacteria > Pseudomonadota > Gammaproteobacteria > Pseudomonadales > Balneatricaceae > Motiliproteus. The sequence continues at coordinate 119,764 of JBALVL010000008.1, read as the reverse complement.
TCGCCACCTTTGCGGAACACTGCCGAGATAACCCGGGTCAGTGCCACGACCCACTGAAACTGCTCCATGTTCTTGGAGTTGATGAACATCTCATACGGGTGACGCTGCTCGTGCTCGGTGCCTTGGTTGAGCACCATGTCGTTGATGGTGATGTAGAGCGCATGCTCGGACATCGGCGTCTTGATCTTGTAGGTCGATCCCATCAAAAACTCGGGCCGGGGCAGGTCTTCGTGGACCTTCTCCAGTGTGTTTTTGGCTTTCTCGGCCGCTTTCTGCTGTTGCTCGGCTTTGTCTTCGGCGCTGATAACTTTAAAACCAACGATCTTACTTTCGATTTTTCTTGCTGCCATTTTGGATCATTCCTAATCAGTATCGCGTTGCTTGTCGTTGGTTAAAACTTGCCGTAGTAGCCTTCTTTAAGGGCGTCGAACAGGTTGGCAGCGGAGTGGATCTCGCCGTCGTATTCGACATCTTCATTACCCTTAAACTCAACCGTATTACCATCTTCCAGAGTGAACTGGTAGGTGGTCTTCTCCAGGTCCTGCTCTTTCACCAGCACGCCCTGGAAGGCCTCGGGGTTGAAGCGGAAAGTGGTGCAGCCCTTGAGGCCCTGATCGTAGGCGTACAGGTAGATATCTTTGAAATCATCGTACGGATAATCGGTCGGTACGTTGGCGGTCTTGGAGATCGACGAGTCGATCCACTTCTGCGCCGCGGCCTGGATATCAACGTGCTGTTGCGGGGTGATGTCTTCGGCGGTGATGAAGTATTCGGGCAACTTCTCATCGGCCTTTTCGCTGTACGGCATCGCCTTGGCATTGATCAGCTCGCGGTAGGCCAGCAGTTCGTAGGAGAAGACGTCGACTTTCTCTTTGCTCTTCTTGCCTTCACGGATGATGTTGCGCGAGTAGTGGTGGGCAAAGCTTGGCTCGATGCCGTTACTGGCGTTGTTGCCCACCGACAGCGAGATAGTGCCGGTCGGTGCGATTGAGCTGTGGTGGGTGAAACGGCAGCCTTTGTCGGCCAGTGCTTCGATCAACTCGGCATCTTCTTCGGCGACTTTCTGCATGTAGCGGCTGTACTTGGCGTGCAGAACCTTACCCTTGACGTTGTCGCCAACCTTGAAGCCGTCGGTGGCCATCTCGGGGCGCTTGCGTAGCATCTCGCCGGTGACTTCAAAGTCTTGCTCCATGATCGGGGCTGCGCCCTTCTCTTCGGCCAGTTGCAGGCCGGTACGCCAGCCAGTCATCGCCAGCTCTTTGGTAACCTTCTCGGCGAACTCGACCGAGGCGGCATCGCCGTATTGCATCTGTAACATGGTGGCGCTGGAACCCAGTCCCAGATAACCCATGCCGTGACGGCGTTTGGATTCGATCTCCTCGCGCTGCTGCGGCAACGGCAAGCCGTTGATCTCCACTACATTGTCGAGCATACGAGTGAAGATGGCGATGGTCTTGCGGTAATCGTCCCAATCGAAACGGGCGTTATCGGTGAACGGATCAACCACGAAGCGGGTCAGGTTGATCGATCCCAACAGGCAGCTGCCGTACGGTGGCAGTGGCTGCTCGCCGCACGGGTTGGTGGCGCGAATGTTTTCACAGAACCAGTTGTTGTTCTGCTCGTTAACCTTATCGATCAGGATGAAGCCGGGCTCGGCGAAATCATAGGTCGAGCTCATGATCACGTTCCACAGCTTAGTTGCGCGGATCGTCTTGGTGATGCGGCAAGCGACCAACCCGGTTTCGTTGGCGATGTAGCCCTCTTTAGTGGGCCAATCACGCCAGATTACATTGTCGCTGTCGGTCAGATCGATACCGTCACTTTCGACCTCTTTCTTGGTCAACGGGAACGCCAGTTTCCAGTCAGTGTCGTCCTTTACCGCCTGAATGAATTCGTCGGTCACCAGCAAGGAGAGGTTGAACTGACGTAAGCGGCCATCTTCGCGTTTGGCGCGGACAAAATCGACCACATCGGGATGACCGACGTCGAAGGTCGCCATCTGGGCACCACGACGACCACCGGCAGACGACACGGTGAAACACATCTTGTCGAAGATATCCATGAACGACAATGGCCCGGAGGTGTAGGCACCGGCACCAGAAACGTAGGCGTTCTTAGGACGCAGGGTGGAGAATTCATAACCGATACCACAACCGGCTTTTAGGGTCAGACCCGCCTCCAGGTTCTTACCCAGAATGTCGTCCATCGAATCGGTGATCGTACCTGAGACGGTACAGTTGATGGTCGAGGTGGCAGGTTTGTGTTCCTGCGCGCCGGCATTGGACATAACGCGTCCAGCCGGGACTGCGCCACGACGCAATGCCCATATAAACTCCTGCTCCCACTTCTGCTGATTCTTCTTGCCGGTCTCCACTTCGGCCAACGCTTTGGCAACGCGACGGAAGGTTGCATCCATATCCTGGTCGAGAACCCGACCATCTTTGGCCTGCAACCGGTACTTGGATTCCCAAATATCGACAGACGCGTCCTGATAAGGAATTTTTTGTTCTTTTGGAGTCACGACTTGAAGAGTGGCAGTCATTTGCAAGGGACCTTTTCCTGATGTAACAAGGAGTTAGATAAAATGGTAAAGCACAGCGCGGTAAACTCTGGCGCTACGCGTTGGAACTGGCAGATATTGTATGCCGCCCCTTCCTACAGACACAACATGTAGTTTTTGATCACAAATAGCTTAACTACGTCAGAAATTTGACCGCCTTTGTTTGGATTTTAATCGGTGTCGATATTCCGTCACTAATCTGAGGTAAGTGGACACTTACAAAACTACAAAAACGATCTAAAAAAACCCCCTGATATACAAAAATAATATATATGAAAACAACGATTAACCACCATATCTGGTGCCCTGATGATTTATTAACCACTAGGGGTAGTACTAACACCTAGACTTTGAGCAGACAAATGTCAACTTATCCGACCCGCTTTGGGCGGCGATCAACGCCTTATGGCAGACGGGTTAGAGAACAAAGCGATGCACAAGCGGCTGCAAGCGCGTCCGGACTACCGATGCGACAACATGGCAAGGCACAAACACAAAAAAGGGGCCGCGATTGCGGCCCCTTTTTATCGCACCCTACGTTATGAACAGGGGCAGACAGCGCTTATAACACCTGCCCTAAAAACTTCTGTAACCGGGTATTGGTCGGATTATCAAAGAACCGTTCCGGCGTCTCTTCGACCACCAGCTCACCCTCCTCCATAAACACCACCCGATCCGCCACTTCGCGAGCAAAGCCCATCTCGTGGGTAACCACCACCATGGTCATCCCCTCTTTGGCCAAGCTCTTCATTACGTCGAGCACTTCACCCACCATCTCGGGATCGAGCGCACTGGTCGGTTCATCAAACAGCATGATACTTGGTGCCATCGCCAACGCCCGTGCGATCGCCACCCGCTGTTGTTGACCACCCGAGAGCTGTGACGGGAAGCTGTGCATCCGCTCGGCCAAGCCGACCTTGTACATCAGTTCACGGCCTTTCTCGTCGGCTACGGTTCGTGATTGCTTGCGCACCCTCATCGGTGCCAGCATCACGTTCTCCAGCGCGGTCTTGTGCGGGAACAGGTTGAATGACTGGAACACCATGCCGACCTCGGCCCGAATCTTGTTAATGTCGGTCTTACTGTCGGTCAGGTGGATGCCATCGATACGGACGTCACCGCCGGAGATGGTTTCGAGCTGGTTAAGAGTGCGCAGGAAGGTCGATTTGCCCGAACCACTGGGGCCCACCACCACAACCACTTCGCCACGGTTGACTGACATCGACACCTTTTTCAGCGCGTGGCAACCGTTGGGATAGATCTTGTCGACTTCGCGGGCGACGATGATGCACGGATCAATTTGCTCAGTCACTGGCAGCAAGCCTCTTCTCTAATTTTTGTACCATCCAAGACAACCCACCGGTCAACACTAAGTACAGCAGGGCAACGGTAAACCACACCTCAAACGGGGCAAAGGTTGAGTTGACAACTTCACGACCCGCCTTACTCAGGTCGGTAATGGAGATAACCGACACCAAGGATGAGTCTTTGATCAGGTTGATAAACTGACCCGCCATCGGCGGTAGAGTCCGTTTAAACGCCTGCGGCAGAATCACATAAACCATCGCCTGGACGTAGTTCATCCCCAAGCTGCGTGCCGCTTCCATCTGGCCCGGATGGATCGACTGGATACCCGAGCGGATAATTTCGGCGATATAAGCCCCGGTAAACACCGACAGCGCCGCCACACCCGCGGTAAAGCGATCGAGGTCGAGCACCGTGCCGATAAAGAAGTAGAAGATAAAGATCTGCACCAGCAGCGGCGTGCCGCGAACCAGCTCGATATAGCTGATCGCCAGATTCCTCACCGCCGGGTTAGCGGAGATACGCGCCAGGCCAGTAAATAGCCCGATCAACATCGCGAACACCAACGAGATCATCGAGATCTTCAGGGTCATCACCAGACCCCAGGTGATCGGGCCGATCTGCCAGCCTTCAATACCGGCGATCGGGTCGCCTTCGAACACAATGTCACCGTCTTCAACGTCACGAAGATCATAGGTGCTAATGACAAACGGATCTTCACCCGAATCGGCCACTACGGTCAGGGTTTTGTCGTCGGCGGCGATCTCGATAACACCGTCGAACGGCGCCAGAACTTCCTGCGGCTCGGTATTAATCAGATACTGCGGAATCCGTTCCCAGCGCCAGGTGTAGTCGATGCTTTTACTGGACATGTAAACGCCGATACCGATCGTAATCATGATCAGTACAAAGACCGTGTTCCAGAAAGCTTGGTTGTACTGCTTATCCATGGGGTTCTCTGATTCCAGGTAAATCGGAGGGTTGCTTTATCAACAGTCAGAGACTATTTCGTCGGGCTGTTGATAAAGCAGCCCGGACTAGCCGGGCTGCAACAACAGCAATCCATTCAGATCGCTGTCAGGATCTTATCGATCCGCAAGAAACGCTTACTGAACGCTCTTCAACCAGGCATCGCTGCCAAACCACTTGCCGTAGATCTTGTCGTAGGTGCCGTCACCTTTGACCTGAGCCAGGAAGTTGTTGAGGAAGTTCATGAAGTCAGGATCGCCTTTACGCACGGCCCAACCCAGCGGCTCGTAAGTGAAGGAGTCGTCCAGGTGAGAAACCTTATCGGCGTTCTGCGCGCCATAAATGGCGTTGAACGGTAGGTCGTAAACGAAGGCGTGAGCGTTGCCGTTAGCAACTTCCAGCGCACCTTCAGACTCGGTTTCGAACAGACGGATCTCAGCCTTACCGATGTACTTCTTGGTAGCGATATCACCGGTGGTACCCAGCTTAGTCGCAACAACGTACTTCGGATCGTTCAGATCACGGTAGCTCTTAATAGTACCGACCATGTCTGGACGCAACAGGATAGTCTGACCAACAACGATATACGGGTTAGCGAAGTTAACTTTGAGGTTACGCTCGGCGGTTACGGTCATACCTGACATGATGATGTCGCACTTTCCGGTCAACAGCGCTGGAATGATGCCATCCCATGCGGTGTTGCGCAGGTCCAGCTTCACCTTCATCGCTTTCGCCATCTCTTTGGCAATATCAACGTCAAATCCGACGATACGGCCTTTTTTGTCACGCATCTCAAACGGCATGTAACCCGCTTCCATGCAGACCTGCAACTCACCGCGCTTGACGATTTCGTTCAGAGTCGACTTTTCCCAAAGATTAATATCTGCAGCCGAAGCCAATACAGAAGAGAGCATCAACGATACTGCAACTAGCAATTTCTTCATATTCTTCTCGCTCAGCTTGATGATCCGGTGGTCTGGATTTCGTTGGTTTAGTAAAAATCAAAATCACGATATCTTGCACGGATTTAAAAAACAATGCACACAAAAATTGACCGATTGGTCGTTCCTTAGAATGTTTCTTACTGCGGTAGTGTCACCGGTGCGATATCGAGCATCGGTGCGGCATCAAGCAACTCAGCATCCATCATCGTTGCAACCCGCTGCATCGTCGAAAGCATCTGGGTTTTCTCCCACTCATCCATGGATTCAAAACGGTCGATAAATTGCTCATGTAACAGCGGCGGGGACGTGCTCAGTGTACTGCGCCCGATCTCGGTAAGCCGGGCATTAACAACCCGCTTATCAACCTGACTCCGTACCCGTTCGACCAACCCTCGATCTTGCAAACGGTTCAGGATGGTTGTGACGGTGGCCTGACTCAACGAGACATCGTCGGAGATCCGCTTAACAGTCACATCACCGAGCGTTTCGATCGCCCGCAGAACCATCACCTGCGGAATCGTTAGACCACAAACCTTTAATACCCGCTTGGACTGCAAGTCAGTCGCCCGAATAATACGACGCAGGGAGACAAGTACCTCCTGCCAGTAAGGATTTTCATGCATATTTGCCAGCCACTCAGAACGAAAACGGCGAGTATAGCCTAGCCATTAATAAAATCGAACAGCCGCATATTGGTTTGAGTTGTAATGACTTGATGTGCAACAATGGACTTACAACTGTCGAACAATAAACAGACAAAGGAATTATTAATGAAAGCGCTCATCGCCGCGATACCGCTGGCACTCGCTCTGACCACCTCTGCCCAAGCCGCCGATTGCGGCAAGGTCTCCATCGCCGACATGAACTGGAGCTCAGCCAGCCTGATCGCCAACATCGACCGGTTTATCCTGGAACATGGATACGGCTGCGATGCCGAATTGGTCCCTGGTGACACCATGCCGACCCTTACCTCGATGATCGAAAAAGGCGAGCCTGACATCGCCCCAGAGTTGTGGAGCAACTCGGCCCGTGAGGTGATCGAGAAAGGGGTCGCCGATAACAAGCTCAGCGTTGCCGGTCAGTCCCTGTCAGATGGCGGTGAAGAAGGTTTCTGGGTGCCTAAATATATGGTCGATGCCGATCCTAGCATGGCCACCATCGATGGCATTCGGGCCAAGGCCAAACTGTTCGAACATCCCGAAGACCCCGATCGTTCCGCGCTGATGGGCTGCCCGGCTGGCTGGAACTGCCAGATCTCGTCTGCCAACCTGTTTACTGCACTGAAGATGGAAGACGCCGGATTTGAGCTGCTCGATCCAGGTTCCAGTGCTGGCCTGTCAGGTTCAATCGCCCGCGCATACGAGCGCGAAAAGGCGTGGCTGGGCTACTACTGGGCACCAACTGCGGTATTAGGAAAGTACGAAATGGTCAAAGTCGATTTCGGTTCCGGCATCGACAAGCAGCACTTTCTCGACTGTATCACCCAAGAGGGTTGTGAGAACCCCAAGCCGACCATGTACCCACCCTCACCGGTCGATACCGTCACCACCGGCGAGTTTGCCAGCCGGGCACCCCAGGCTTACGACTACCTAGGTAAGCGGTCGTTTAAGAATGCCGAGATGAATACACTGCTGGCATGGATGGAAGAGAACCAAGCCGATGGCGACATCGCGATGGAACACTTCCTGACTAACTACGAAAGCACTTGGACACCTTGGGTGTCGGCCGACGTTGTCGGTAAGGTAAAGAAAGCACTAAGCAGCATGTAATCGACCCCGTCGAACCCGCTGTAGCTTTCGCCCCGGCACGCTTTGCGAGCCGGGGCGAAACCGTTTTACCGATCAGGCCTGCGCACCACCTGATCACTCCTGCAATAAGCTCCGGAGCCCGATATGGCCGATAGTTCATGGCTAGATAAATTCCCGCAGATGGATCGTGTCGATCTATTGGCGATCAAGAAATCGCTCGATGGTGGCTTTCGTGAATTTTCACGCAGCTACGGCGACACTATTGAATCTTTTTTCGACCCGCTACTGACCTTTTTGATCTGGTTCGAAAAGCTGCTGCTGACATCACCTTGGTGGCTGGTAATCATCGCTATCACCGGCTTGGTCTACATCGCCAGCCGTTCATGGAAACTGTCTCTGAGCGTTATTCTCGCTTTTCTCGCGATCGGCTACTTCGGTATGTGGGAAAACACCATGCGGACGCTGAGTATCATCACCGTCTGCACACTGTTATCGATCGCCCTCGGCATCCCGATTGGGGTTATGATGGCGCGTTCGGACCGGGTTCGAGCCATCGTCACACCGATGCTCGACATCATGCAAACGATGCCCGCGTTCGTCTATCTGATTCCCGTCGTAATGCTGCTGGGAATTGGTAAAATTCCGGGAGTCATTGCGGTTGTCATCTACGCTATCCCGCCGGTCATCCGCCTAACCAATCTTGGCATCCGTCTGGTCGACAAAGAGGTACTCGAAGCGGCAACCGCGTATGGCGCAAGCCCGATGCAACGTCTATTCGGGGTACAACTACCCCTCGCCTCCCCCACTATCATGGCTGGCATCAACCAGACCATCATGATGGCGCTGGCAATGGTGGTTATCGCTTCAATGATCGGCGTGAAGGGCCTCGGCCAACCGGTACTCAAATCTATCACCAACCAGTATTTCACGCTGGGGCTGTTCAATGGCCTTGCGATCGTCGCGCTGGCAATCATCTTCGATCGGGTCTCGCAGGCATACGCCAAGCGCACCCAGTCCCATATGCAAGGAAATGACGATGCCTGATTCATTCAACGTCAATGCCAGCGTCGACACCAACGCCAGCAACGAACAGCCGCTGATCCAGATCAAAGGCCTATACAAGCTATTCGGCGACAAACCCGAGTCGATAATGCCGCAAGTACACGCCGGTAAATCGAAGGACCAGTTACTGGCGGACACCGGCCATACACTCGGCCTCAAAGCGATCGATATGGACATCAAAAAAGGCGAGATCTACGTCATCATGGGGCTATCCGGCTCCGGCAAATCCACCCTGATCCGCCACTTCAATCGACTGATCGACCCTACCGAAGGCCAGATCATTGTCGAAGGCACCGATATCATGCAACTGGCGCCCAAACAGCTGGAGCAATTTCGTCGTCATAAAATGTCGATGGTATTCCAGCGCTTCGGTTTGATGCCGCACCGGACTGTGATAGAGAACGTTAGCTATGGCTTAACCGTACAAGGTGTCGACAAAACAACCCGACTTAAGAAGGCCCAAGAGTGGCTGGATACTGTCGGCCTTGGCGGTTACGGACAGCAGTTCCCTTCGCAGCTATCGGGCGGTCAACAGCAACGCGTCGGACTGGCACGAGCTCTGTGCACCGACGCCGAAATCTTGCTAATGGACGAAGCCTTCTCAGCACTCGATCCGCTGATTCGCAGCGAGATGCAGGATCAGTTAATTGACCTGCAGGAGACACTGCACAAGACCATCATCTTTATCACCCACGATCTTGACGAGGCGCTACGGCTGGGCGACCGCATCGCTATCCTCAAAGACGGCGAACTGATCCAGGAAGACACCCCCGTCGGCATTCTGCTCAACCCGGCCGATGACTATGTCGAGGCGTTCGTCAAAGACGTCAACCGCGCACGGGCACTCACGGTCGAGACGGTGATGAAACCGCCGGTATGCCGGATCACCGCCGACACCATCGGTGAAGCCCTGATACAGATGAGAAAAATGCCGAGCGATTACGGCTACTATATCAACGATGACGGTTACCAAGGCGTGGTTAGCCAGGAGGCATTGGAGGCGGCGGCCGAAGAGGATGGAGGCCAACAAATGGACGCCGAAATACTCGAAGATATCGATTCAATATCCCCCGACGCACTGCTCGAATCAGTGATTCCGGAAACACTCGACACCGACTATCCGCTACCGGTGGTCGATGCTGATGGTGACCTGCAAGGCGAACTATCGCGCGCCAGCCTAGCCCAAGTCTTGGGTGATAACAGCAACAACGCAGCGGCCTAACCGAACAACGCTGATCATCTCAATCGACGACCGGGCACCCCGGTCGTCGCTCTCCCCCTGCTCCTACCCGCTGTAAGTACAGCACCCTAGATGAAAAAATATCAACCTCACTGATCCGCTCGTTCTACCGAGGCCATGCCTCCCCCTCACCTTCCCCTCTCCCTGAAAAAGTGTTCGTTTTAAAACCTCAACTTAACCCGTATAGCCATGACTAACAGGCCCCGTCGGCTAGCGACTAGCCCAAACAAAGCGACAAACTAAGCAGTGGCTATATTAGAAATTACTGTTTGCCAGGTTGCTAACTCTGACCTAAACCTTCCTAGTCGTCAGTCACACAAAGCTGGAGAATCGCAGTATGAGTAACCCTATTGATCAGGCTTGGCAAAGCTATCAACGTTGTATTGGTGAATTTGATTTTCTGCATGATTTCTATCTAAGTTTTATCGAGTCAGCCCCCGAGATCGCCGCTCACTTCGAGCGTACCGATATCGACCACCAAACGGTAATGCTTAGAGCATCGCTGGATCTGATGCTCGGTAACCCCCAACAACAAGAACGACACGACCTAAATGCGATAGCCAAGGCACATAGCCGAGCTGGCTTCGGCATCCCCCCTCAATTGTATGACTTTTGGCTGGATAGCCTGCTATCAACCGTACGAAACTACGATCACGCGTTTAACACGGAGTTGGAACAGGCCTGGCGCGATGCCCTACGGCCTGGCATCGACTATATGAAAGAGGCGTACTGAGCCCATCTCGAATAGAGAGGGGCGCAAAGAAGCGGCTTATCAATCGCAAGCCTGCGGCGCCGGTATTACCCGACCCGCTTCGCCGACAAAATCGATATGTCGTAACGGGAAGTTACCGCTCTTACGATCCTCGAAATAGAATTTCAGGGCGTTGATCACGGTACGAAACGCGATTTGTTCCCAGGGGATCTCATCTTCACTGAACAGACGTGTATCAAGGGTCTCATCGCCGGCAGCAAAATCGGGGCGCGGCATCGTTGCCAGATAGAACATCTGTACCTGGTTGATCGGCGTGATACTGGTGATGGTATAAAGCCCCTCAAGCTCTACTTCGGCGCAGGCCTCTTCGCGCGTTTCGCGCATCGCACCTTCGCGCGTTGTCTCACCGTTCTCCATAAAACCGGCGGGTAGCGTCCACAACCCATAACCCGGCTCAATCGCCCGCTTACACAACAGCACCTTATCGCCATAGATTGGCAGGCAGCCCGCGATGATTCGCGGGTTTTGATAGTGGATGGTATCGCATTGGTTACAAACAAAGCGCGGTCGGTTATCACCTTCGGGAATTTGCTGATCAACCGCCGATCCGCACTGACTGCAATAATTCATGAGCTTTGCCTTTGATTACCGGTATCGAGCGTATCGCAACAAACTGCCGGCATAATTATGTTCAAACTGTATAACTCGGACATTACTACAGACCACCACAGCATTGCACTTTTGGCAGCAACGAGATCTGCCACTAATTTAGTGCTCTACCTTAGGGCCTGCTCGGGCTATGATGGATGACAATTAACACAAGAATCAAGAGTCAGACGTCTGTGAAGGTGAACACGCCACCCCCTACGCAATCCGATAACAGCTTACTACTGCAACTGCAGCAGCATGTTCGCCACCAAACCATCCGAAAAGTTAGGCAACCGCTACCCGAAGCGGGCGTATTAGTCGCACTGACCGACGACACCCATAACCCGGAAATCATCCTCACTCGTCGCGGCAGCAGGCTGTCCAGCCATGCCGGTGAAGTGGCATTCCCCGGCGGCAAACGCGATCCCGAAGACGTTTCTATCATGGCAACCGCGCTACGCGAATCGCACGAGGAGATCGACCTTCACCCTGATGAGGTCGACATCATCGGCCCGCTATGTGAAGTGATCTCTAAACACGGCTATCGGGTGCGCCCTTTTTTAGGGATAATTCCAGCCGATGCGCAGCTAACCCCTAATCCAGACGAGCTGGAGAGCCTGTTTCGAGTGCCGCTACATTTCCTGCTCGATCACAGACAGATGCAGCAAGAACGCCTCGTTTATGAAAAAGGCACCATCCATATGCCGCGTTATGATTACCAGGGTTATGTGATCTGGGGACTGACAGCCTTCATACTGGTTGAGATGCTCAACCAGGGATTAAACGCAAACTTACCGCTGCAGTCCAGACCCGAAATCACCTGAGACGTCGTTGATGACTATCGCACCGAACCCAAACCGCTCCTGCTACGGAACCCATAAGGAAATAACATCATGATTTTCCATGTCGATAACCGCCGGGTAGAGTTCGTCTCCCAATGTTATTTCGTCGCCAACAACGCCACCGTGGTCGGCTCAGTCAGAATCGGCGACAAGGCCAGCATCTGGTTCAATGCAGTGATTCGCGGCGACAATGAACTGATCGATATCGGCAACGGCACGAATATTCAGGATGGCTCGGTGCTGCATACCGATATAGGCTTTCCGCTGACCCTGGCTGACAACGTAACTGTTGGCCATAAAGTGATGCTGCATGGCTGCAGCGTGGGCCAGAACTCACTGATCGGCATCAACGCAGTGGTGCTTAACGGTGCCAAAATCGGCAGTAACTGCTTGATCGGAGCCAACACGTTGATTCCAGAAGGGATGATCGTCCCGGACGGTTCTCTGGTGGTTGGCAGCCCCGGCAAGATCAAACGCAGCCTCAGCGATGATGAGATCGCAGGCCTGCGCCACAGCGCCGAGCACTATATCGACAACATGCGCCGCTACCGAGAAACCCTGGTACAGATCGCGTAACGATTTCCACTAGAGCATGTCGCCGAACGACTACAGGCTAGTCCACCTGCGTCACTTAACCGACAAATTGATCTCTACCATCGATCACTACTAAAGAGAAACTATGCCCGACTCTGCTATCAACTCGCCCTGCATCGGCATCTGCCAACTCGACAAACAACGCACATGTATCGCGTGCCACCGCACCGTCGACGAGATCGCAGGCTGGCAAATGATGGACGATCAACAAAAACAGCAAGTGTTGGATCAGGTACAACAGCGCCAGCAAAGCGGCGGCAGTTGAAAGACAAACACCTCAAAAGAACCCGTCACCAACAAAAACGGAGCCTTCAGGCTCCGTTTTTGTTGGTCCTCGCTCCAGCTTGGCCGGATGATAATGACCGCACTAAGCCGCTAAATGGCGACGCGACTAATCGGTTTCTTCCATCGGGGCCGAAACGCGAGCCATCTTGATCAAGTTATCTTGCATCTGAATAGTCTCAATACGATGCAGCCCGATTGTCAGGCAGATATTGGTACCGGGGATAAACTCCAACTGTTCGGTGATCAGCCCGTTCAGTGTCTTAGGGCCATCGACCGGCAACTGCCACTCCATCGCTTTATTGATATCGCGAATGGTGGCCGAACCATCGATAAAGTAGGAACCATCATCTTGCGGGTGAATGTCTTGGTTTTCCGGACGGCGGTCGTCGGTCAACTCACCAACGATCTCCTCTAAAATATCTTCAAGCGTGCAGATCCCCTGGATGTCACCGTATTCATCCACCACCAGACCGATACGCCGCCCCTCCTTCTGGAAGTTAAACAACTGAGTCTGTAGCTGAGTGCTTTCGGGAATAAAATAAGGCTCGCGAACCACCTGCAGTAAGGCGGCCTTACTAAAACCGGACTCGTTAAACATCTTTGCCATGTTGCGCAGGTGGAGCATACCGACCACCTGATTGATATCACCTTTATAGACGGGCAGCCGCGAGTGATCACAATCGATAATCACCGACAAAATCTTGTCATCGTCGGCATCCAGATCGATACCGATCACCTCGTTACGCGGGATCATCACATCCTGAACCCGCACCTCTTCAAGCTCCAGGATACCCAGCAACATCGACTGGTTGCGCTGCGGCAACAGCGCTCCCGCCTCGTTAACAATGGTACGAAGTTCCTCGGTACTCAGATGATGACTACTGGAATCATCAACGTTAACGCCCAGCAGCTTCAACAAGCCATTGGTGATGCCGTTTACCAGCCACACCGCAGGGTATAGCAACGTTAACAGCGGCCGTAGTATCAGCGCCGCAGGAAAGGCGATTCGCTCAGGGTGCAGAGCCGCCAACGTTTTGGGGGTTACTTCAGAAAAGATAAGAATAACCAGCGTTAAGCCAAAGGTGGCGATAGCAATACCGGCATCACCCCACAGGCGTACAGCCAAAATCGTCGCCAGCGATGCGGCACTGATATTGACCAGATTATTGCCGATCAGGATCACTCCGATCAAGCGGTCAGGCCGTTCGAGCAACTTGTTGGCACGCATCGCACCACGGTGTTTTTTCTTGACCAGGTGCCGCAACCGGTACCGGTTCAAAGACATCATTCCGGTTTCAGAACCGGAGAAGAATGCTGACAGAAGAATTAGAACAAAAAGAATGCCTCCAAGGAGGCTAATTGATGCGTCGTCCAAGACGAGGTTGACCTGTGGTTACGGTAGGGCCGCTGATTGTGGGATTTCCCACCATAGCTGTCAAGCCAAGCAGCTTATCTTCGCGTCGAATTAAGATGCCGGCAGATAGAGTTCAAGGGCGAACTTACTGCCAAAATACGCCATCATCAGAAAAATAAATCCACCCAGTACCCAGCGAATCGCCGTTAGGCCGCGCCAACCCAGCTGATAACGCCCCCATAACAGCGTGGCGTACACACCCAGCGCAATAAAGGACAGAACCGTTTTATGAACCAGATGCTGCGCGAAAATATCATCTAAAAAGACCAGACCACTCAGCAGCGACAGGCTCAGCAGCAACACACCCAGCCACACCATCTCGAATAACAACTGCTCCATTAACTGCAGCGGAGGCAACGCGCGAACCAAGCCTCGAAGGTAATGGTGCTTAAGCTCATAGTCCTGCCGCGCTAATACCAGCGCCTGCAGCGCGGCAATAGTAAGAATACTGTAGGCAAGTATGGAGCTGAGAATATGCGCAATCTCTCCGCCGCTGTATTGCTGTGCCAAACGGGTTTCAGGTAACAGCGCAGCCATCAGGACGCTAACCGCGGCAATCGGAAAAACACCAACAAGTAAGCTTTCAAGAGGCTTGCGTAAGCAACTCAGCAATACCAAAGCAGCCACTAACCAGGCGATCAACGATGACACCGGGAAAAACCCCAATTGAATACCGTTGCCCGGATGCAAAATCAGATAGACCGCCAACATATGCACGACCACCGCACCCGAGCCAAGCATCATCACCAGCGAGCGCCGATTAGGTTTACCCGCTTTGAGACTGATAGCCTGAACGGTTCCGGCAATCACGTACAAAATTGCGCTGAGAAGACTAGGCAGAAAAAGAGTCATAGTGTGACGTGCCACTGAAAGCCATTAGAAGTAGCTGCTAAGTGTGTCACAAAAAAAATTCAGATTGAATAGAGACTTACTGCAACGTTAGCTCATGTTCCCGCAACTTCGCTGTTTGCTGCAACCTAACACCTGACAGTTCCGAGCAGACTAATTTGCATAGCTTTTGGCCGACACCATAGAGCGCAACTTCAGGTTTGGGTATAATCACCGGTTTGTATAGTCAGCGACTGTTTAAAACTAGCCGCTGCGAACAGATTAATGGCCAGAGGCGCACTATGTTTGACAATCTAACGGATCGTCTAACGCACACCCTAAAATCGGTAACCGGTCAGGCAAAGCTGACCGAAGACAACATCAAAGGCACCCTGCGTGAAGTCCGCATGGCGCTGCTTGAAGCGGACGTTGCACTGCCGGTCGTCAAAGAGTTTATTAACAGTATCAAGACTCGCGCCGTCGGCCAGGAGGTCAGCAACAGTCTGAGCCCGGGGCAGGTATTCGTTAAGATCGTTAACGAAGAGCTGGTCAAAGTGATGGGGGCGGCCAACGAAGAGCTCAACCTGGCGGCCCAGCCCCCAGCCGTGGTGATGATGGCAGGCCTGCAAGGTGCGGGTAAAACCACTACGGTCGCCAAACTAGCCCGCTGGCTGAGCGAGCGCAAAAAGAAATCGGTGCTGGTAGTATCTGCCGACGTTTACCGCCCCGCAGCGATCAAGCAGCTAGAAACCCTGGCCGCCGAAGTTGGCGTCGAGTTTTTTCCGTCCAACATAGAACAGAAGCCGATTGACATCGCCGAGGCGGCTATCCAGCACGCCAAAGAAAAACATATCGATGTCGTTATCGTCGACACCGCCGGCCGGCTGCATGTTGACGGCGATATGATGGACGAGATCAAGCAGCTGCACAGCGCCATCACACCGGTCGAAACGCTGTTTACTGTCGACGCGATGACCGGTCAGGACGCGGCTAACACCGCCAAGGCGTTCAACGACCAGCTACCGCTGACCGGCGTTATTCTTACTAAAACTGACGGTGATGCCAGAGGTGGTGCAGCACTGTCGGTGCGCCAGATCACCGGAAAACCGATCAAATTCCTCGGTGTCGGTGAAAAGACCGACGCACTTGAACCGTTCCATCCGGATCGTGTTGCCAGCCGTATCCTCGGCATGGGCGACGTACTCTCCTTGATCGAAGAGGTCGAGCACAAGGTCGACAAGAAGAAAGCCGAAAAACTGGCGACCAAACTCAAGAAAGGCAAAGGCTTTGATCTGGAGGATTTCCGCGACCAGCTACAACAGATGACCAACATGGGCGGAATGGCAGCCATGATGGGCAAGCTGCCCGGCATGGGCAAGTTGGCGGACGCGGCAGAAAGCGCCGGTGCCGAGAAAGGCCTGCAACAGATGGAGTCCATCATCTGTTCGATGACCCCTAAGGAGCGTCACTTCCCCGATGTCATCAGCGGTTCACGCAAGAAGCGGATTGCCAACGGCTCCGGCACCCAAATTCAGGACGTTAACCGCCTGCTTAAGCAGCACAAGCAGATGCAAAAGATGATGAAAAAACTGGGCGGCAAAGGCGGCATGACCAAAATGATGCGCGGCATGAAAGGGATGATGCCACCTGGAATGGGTGGCGGCCTGGGTGGTGGAATGCCTGGAGCCGGCGGCGGCATGCCCGGCGCCTTACCCCCCGGATTCCGTAAGCGCTAATTGGGAATTTTCTCCCTAAAGGTTAACCGGATGACCAACGACATGGTTAGCTGGTACGCCGCTAAAAACAAACTTTCCAAGGGCTGGGATTTCGCGTAGAATTCCGGCCCTTCGTATATTGGCATCGTAGCGCCCTGCCCGATTCAGATCGGTCAAAACGCTGCGATACCGAACTGGGCTTCGTTTTGCGTACCGGTCGGTATTGAGCTGGTAGTTATCTCGTGCATCAGCACAGGGCTACAGCAAAGTACCGGTGAGCGTAATCCGAAGCAACACAAACTGTGGGCGATTTCAAAACCCACTCAATAGAGGATCGAAGCGAATGGTTGTTATTCGTTTAGCTCGTGGCGGCTCCAAGAAGCGCCCTTTTTACCACATCACAGTAGCCGACCAGCGCAATGCTCGCGACGGTCGTTTTATTGAGCGTATTGGTTTCTTCAACCCAGTAGCCCGTGGACAGGAAGAGCGCTTGCGCATTGACCTGGATCGCGTAGCACACTGGACTGGCCGTGGAGCTCAGCCGAGCGGTCGCGTTGCCACGCTGTTGAAAGATGCTGCTACCGCAGCTGAATAATTTTTAGTTGGCTATCAAGCCTGCTGTTGGACATTGAGGACTACTTTGGTGAACACCGATCAACTAATGGTGCTGGGCAAAGTCACATCAGTTTACGGAGTCAAAGGGTGGGTCAAAGTCTACTCCGACACCGAACCGATGCAGAACATTCTCAACTACGCACCCTGGTATATAAAGCTTAACGGTCGTCTGCAAGAGATCAAAGTGGAACAGGGCAAAGTCCACGGCAAAGGATTGGTTGCCAAGCTGGCTGGATGCGATGACCGAGACAAGGCCCGCGTATACTGCGGTTCTGAGATCTATGTCAGTCGCGAGTTATTACCTGCTCTGGAACAGGGCGAGTATTACTGGAGCCAGCTGGAAAAACTGAATGTAGTGACTGAATCCGGTGTCGAACTGGGTCAGGTTGATCACCTTATTGCGACCGGCTCCAATGACGTTCTCGTCATCAAGAGCACTAAGCAAAGCATCGACAAGCGGGAGCGGATGATTCCGTACCTGCCCGAGCAGGTGATCAAAGAGATCAACCTTGAACAAGGTACGATTCGGGTCGATTGGGATCCGGAGTTTTAGTTGGTGTGGGTCGGTGTTGTTACGCTGTTTCCCGAGATGTTCCAGGCGATCACCGAACATGGTGTCACCGGGCGAGCTGTTAAAAACGGCCTGATCAATCTCGAGTTTTGGAATCCGCGAGACTTCACCTTAGACAAGCACCGAACTGTCGACGACCGACCCTACGGGGGAGGCCCGGGAATGCTGATGAAAGTTCAGCCTCTTCGGGATGCGATCCAGGCTGCGAAAGCAGCTGCTGAAAAGCAGGCCAACGGTAAACAGGTAAAGACTATCTACCTGTCTCCGCAAGGGCGAAAGCTGGATCAAGCTGGTGTAAAAACACTGGTTGAACACGACAGATTGGTGTTGGTAGCCGGACGATACGAAGGTATCGATGAACGGTTACTGGAAAGCGAGATCGATGAAGAGTGGTCCCTCGGGGACTTCATTGTCAGCGGCGGTGAACTACCGGCTATGACACTAATCGATGCGGTTTCTCGTCTGATACCCGGCGTGTTAGGACATGAGAATTCGGCTGCCGAGGACTCATTTGAAGACGGTCTGCTGGACTGCCCTCACTACACCCGGCCCGAAACGGTCAACGAACAAGACGTACCAAAGGTATTGCTTAGCGGCAACCACAAGGAGATCCGGCGCTGGCGGCTGAAACAGCAGCTAGGGCGAACTTGGCAACGGCGACCCGACTTACTGGACGGTCAACAATTGAATACAGAGCAACAAGCGTTGCTCGAAGAGTTTATCCGCGAGACGGAAACACAGCCTAAGGCTGATCCGTTGAACGGCTGATATTAGGAGCGAATCATGAGCAGCAAGAATCTGATCATTCAGCAGCTTGAAGCTGAGCAGATGGGCAAAGAAATCCCTGTATTCGGCCCCGGTGATACCGTGGTTGTCCAGGTTAAAGTTGTTGAAGGCACCCGCGAGCGCCTACAGGCGTTTGAAGGCGTGGTTATCGGCAAGCGTAACCGTGGTCTTAACTCTGCGTTCACCGTCCGTAAAATTTCTCACGGCGTTGGCGTTGAACGTACTTTCCAGACTTTCAGCAAGGCTGTTGACAGCGTCGCTGTTAAGCGTCGTGGTGACGTGCGTCAGGCTAAGTTGTACTACTTGCGCGACCTGTCTGGTAAGTCTGCACGTATCAAAGAGAAACTGGCCAAGCGCTAAGTTATTCTTAATGATTAAAAAGGCAGCTTCGGCTGCCTTTTTTTGTGCCCGGAGAAAAGCTATCACTCGGCAATACTCGCCGCCACTGTCATAAAAATGTGTCATAAGAAAGGAGCCATAAAGCAGGCGTCATGGCACCCTCCCCAAAAAACTGAGACACAAAAAAGCCCCGCCTGAATCCTCAGGCGGGGCTTTTATATTCAACGTGCAGCACCGGTAACAATCACACCATTACTGCACCGCTGATTGTATTAGTGCATGTGCTGACCGCCATTGATCGACAGATTAGAGCCAGTGATATAGCCACCCTGCTCATCGGCCAAAAATGCCACAGCGCGACCAATTTCAGAAGGCTGACCCATTCGACCGACCGGAATACCGGAAACGATTTTGTCCTGAATCGCCTGATCAATTTTGGCAACCATCGGCGTTAATACGTATCCCGGTGAAATGGTATTGACCGTCACGCCATTACGCGCACATTCCTGTGCCAGCGCTTTGGTAAAGCCATGCATACCGGCTTTGGCAGCTGAGTAGTTAACCTGCCCCATCTGACCCTTCTCGCCGTTGACCGATGAGATATTGATCACCCGGCCCCACTTCTTATCAAGCATATCCTCCACAACAGGACGTGTCATGTTGAAGGTACTATCCAGATTCGTGCTAACTACAGCATGCCACTGATCCCATGACATCTTCTTAAAGAAACCGTCCCAGGTGATACCGGCATTATTAACCAGTACATCAATGCTACCGCCTACTGCTTCTTTAACCGTCGAAACGGCTTGCTGGCAAGATTCCAGACTGGATACATCGACTTGCTGAATCATGAAATTGTAGCCGGCTTCTTTTTGTGATTTCTGCCAAGCCAACGCCTTTTCTTCGTTGGTATAACCGGCAACCACTTTCATACCCAGGTCGGCCAAAGCTTCGCAGATAGCCGAACCGATTCCGCCAGTGCCACCAGTAACCAATGCAATACGTTGAGTCATATATTCTCCTGTGTGTACGAAATGTACGTTCTGAGTCCATCGTTATTCGACAGTGGATCTACCAAAGTGCAGCGACAACAATCCCTGTGGAAATATAGAACACGGTTTATCGATGTACCTACTATATGCAAAGCTTGGCCTAGATACACTTAGGATAAACGCTGATTACGCCTAATTGATGAGATATCGCAGCACTTCAACCTCATTTAATGATGCCAATCAATATCCGTTCTGACCAATACGGCATAATGATGCCTGCATTGTGTTTATTAGCGACTCAGGATTCTCTATGGATTTTGCTTCAACTCTAGGCTTTCTTTCAGGCCTGGCACTCATCGTTGCCGCCATCTTACTTGGCGGTAACGCCGACCTCTTTATCAACATCCCCGGCATGATGATTGTTATCGGCGGCACCATGGCTGCTACCCTGCTTACGGTTCGCTTTAGTGATGTAACCGCAGGTTTTCGCGCGGCATATATCGTCTTTACCCGCGACAACACCAACCAGCAGAAAATGATCGACACCATGCTGGAACTAAGCAAGATCAGCCACCGCAACGGCATGCTTGCCCTATCCAACGTCGAAACCAATTCAAGCTTCTTACGCCGGGCTTGCATGCTGATTGCCGAAGCCTCAACCGAAGATATGGTTAGAAAAACCCTACAAACCGAGATCGACTCCCTCATCAACCGTCACCTGATGGTGCAGGAAGTGTTCAAGCGGATGGCGATGTACGCTCCGGCATTCGGCATGCTGGGCACTCTGATCGGCCTGATCCAGATGCTCAGCAACCTTAACGATCCCAATGCCATCGGCCCGGCGATGGCTGTTGCGATGCTGACCACCTTCTATGGCTCGCTGTTGTCGTCGATGTGTTTTTTGCCCATCGCAGGCAAGCTTAAAGCACGGACCCTGATGGAGGTCACCAACCTTGAGATTATCCGCGAAGGCACGCTGAGCATCCTATCAAACGACCATTACGCCAATGTCTACGAGCGTCTGTCATCCTACATCCCGGAAGCCAGCCGCAAGCCGTTACGTACCGGTCGCTCGGCTCAGCCAGAAAAAAGCTGATGTCGAGCCGCAACAAACTGCTCAACGACGATTCCGACCTCCCCGGTTGGATCACCACCTTCGCTGATCTCGTCACCCTGCTGCTGGTTTTTTTCGTGTTGCTATTCACCATGTCCAGCGTCGAAATCGAACAGTTTGAAAAAGCAATGCGCTCGATCCACGTTAGCCTACAGGACGGCGGCATGAGCAATAGTCTTGTGCAGTTAAAGGTCGACGCACCCACCAAGACACCCAGTCCACTCGACACCGAACTTGAGCCGGAACCACCGGCACCAAATTCGAAACAAGCCGACGAAGAACAAAAAGCCAGCGACCCAACCCCTGCCATAACCCAACAATGGCGGGCACTGGCAGAACAACTGCAATCCACCATCGCCGATAAAAACCTAGCCAACGAAGTTGAGATCGATACCCCGATCGACGGCACCATCGTTATCCAAGTGAAAGGGCAGGCGCTGTTCGATTCAGGCTCAACAACGCTCAACACCGAAGTTGATCAAATACTGGATAAACTGATGGCTCAGTTCAAAGAACAGTACGATTTCGATATTAATATCCAAGGACACACGGATAACCGGCCGCTGCGCAACAGTCGCTACGAATCAAACTGGGAGCTGTCTGCATTGCGCGCCACTACGGTATTGCGATACTTCATCAACCAGGGGATCTCTCCCCGACGCTTAACCGCCACCGGCTACGGCGATTCCGTTCCTATCGACACCAATACAACCACCGAAGGAAGGGCCAACAATCGCCGGATCGAATTTGTACTGGAACGGCAAGCGCGAATCTCCCAGTAACCCTGCCGGGCAACAGGCCTGAGCACACGAACCAAGCACTAACGTTTATCACGACCGAACGAAGACACGACAACTTCGCCCGCCTGGCAACATCGTTCTCTTAGCCGCATCATCACCCCCCATCTTACTCACCGTCCTTTCACGCACCTCGATAGCACACAGCCACAAACAGCGCACCATTTTTACGCACCATCAAGCACGAGTCGCACCACTTTGGAGCACAAGACCTCACCACCGAGGAGCACTAAATATTAACCCACTGATTATCAAGACTAATATTAGTGGCACGATACGTGCTAAATGAATGCATCTTCATTTTCGTGGCAGAAATTCTGCCTGTGGCCAGTTCCCAAGGAGCCTTTTGTGAAATTGATCTGCGCTGTAATCAAACCGTTCAAGCTAGATGATGTCCGCGAAGCTTTGTCTGATGCCGGCATCTCAGGTGTGACTGTGACCGAGGTTAAAGGGTTTGGCCGCCAAAAAGGCCACACCGAGCTCTATCGGGGTGCCGAGTACGTGGTTGATTTTCTTCCCAAGGTCAAAGTCGAGGTGGCTGTCAGCGATGAGCTACTCGACAGCGCTATTGAAGCAATCATCAGCTCCGCCAACACCGGCAAGATCGGCGACGGTAAAATCTTCGTTACCGGACTGGTAGGCGCCACCCGTATTCGGACTGGTGAAGCTGGCAACGACGCGCTGTAAGAGCATCGATCAAGTTCGCCAACCCAGCCTAATCAACACGGAAATTTATCATGCTGAAACCCCTCGCTACCCTCGGTTTAATGCTATTACCGGGGATCGCCATGGCCGATGAACTTAACGCAGCCAACACGGCTTGGGTTCTGACCACCACGGCACTGGTGCTGTTTATGACCTTGCCCGGTTTGGCGCTATTCTACGGCGGCTTGGTTCGTTCCAAGAACGTGCTGTCGGTGCTGATGCAATGTTTTGCTATCGCGGGCGCTGCATCGATCATCTGGCTGGTGATCGGCTACAGCCTAGCCTTCGGCGAAGGCAATGCCTGGATCGGCGATTTCAGTAAAGTGATGCTATCGGGCATCAATAAAGACACGCTAATGGGTGATATACCCGAACCGCTCTTCATGCTGTTCCAGATGACCTTTGCTATCATCACCCCGGCACTGATCGTCGGCGGTTTTGCCGAGCGGATGAAATTCAGCGCCATGCTGCTGTTCAGCTGCATCTGGCTGATACTGGTTTACGCGCCGATCACCCACTGGGTCTGGGGTGGCGGCTGGTTGGCGCAGATGGGACTGTACGACTTTGCCGGTGGCACCGTGGTCCACATTACCGCCGGTGTTGCAGCACTGGTTGCTGCAATCGTTGTCGGGCCACGCAAAGGTTTCCCGCAAGTGGCGATGCCTCCACACAACCTTACAATGACCGTCACTGGCGCCGGTATGCTCTGGGTCGGCTGGTACGGCTTTAATGGTGGCAGTGCGTTGGCGGCCAACGGTGACGCCGCGATGGCGATGCTGGTAACCCACATCTCAGCCGCAGCCGGCGTGCTGGTTTGGTCATTCATCGAATGGTACAAATTTGGTAAGCCCAGCGTTCTAGGCGCTGTGACTGGCATGGTGGCAGGACTGGGCACCATCACCCCTGCATCGGGCTTTGTCGGCCCAGGCGGTGCACTGGTGATCGGTATTCTGGCTGGTGGCGTCTGCTTCGTTTCCACTCAATACATCAAACGCACTCTGAAGATCGATGACTCGCTCGATGTTATGCCCGTTCACGGAGTCGGTGGAATTCTGGGTACGCTAATGGCCGGTATCTTCTCAGCGACCAGCCTGGGCGTATTTAGCGGTTACGGCTTTGCAGACGGCATAGAAACGATGTCCGAACAGGTCAGCGTTCAGCTTATTGGTATCGTCTCCACCTTCGCTTACACTGCCATCGTCACCTGGATCATCCTCAAACTGGTTGGTGCCATACTCGGCGGCCTGCGAGTCAGCGAGGAGGTTGAGATGCAAGGCTTAGACACTGCCGAGCACGAGGAGACTGGCTACAACATCTGACCCATGCTGAATAGCGCGGCGTACTGAGATCCAGCGTCGCGCATATTCAACTCTGCCGATGGCAAGCTTTCAACATACGGTAGACACAAAAAAGGGCGCTGAATCAGCGCCCTTTTTTATTGTGGTCCCTTACGGACCGAAGGGGTCACCTCATGGGTGCCCAGCACCATTTGAATGGTGCTTATTAAAACGGGTCAAAACCCGTCTGAGTTCTCGGGCATGAAGCAAATTACCAGCGTGCTGAGCATGTCGGATATCATCCACAATCATGTAGCGCATTCGCTTCAAACCACTATCGGAGTGCAATAAGAAATCGCATTCCGCCAGCGCCGGAAGCTGGGCTACGTGTTCAAACTCTGCCACCGCATCGACTTCAGCCTGAGAGACATCGCATAGGTCTAAGCAATCATTGTAGGTCAACATGACCGATCACCTCCCTATTAATTTCGACTCACAACCTTAACCAGAAAGTTAAGGTTCGTTATAGATCTAATTAAAGAATAGGCTTAAACGTCAGCAATAACAGCTGAACAATTTTCAATCAATTTAGGGTGACGAGGAGCCTGTTTCAGCCGACTTAAACACTCGGTTAAATACTGCGACGCAACATTTCGGCGCGTAAAACACGCCCTCGGTCCAGATCTTAAGATAGGATAAGGGTACGACAGCACGCACCCCATTGTTCAGTAAATGATTGCGTTATTCACTACGCTTTTTAAACGGTGCTAAGCCATCACCTAGCGAGCTATCACCAGCCGACTTACTCTCAGCCGCGCTAGGTTTACGGCGCTTACCGACCGATTTTTGATTGCGCAAACGCTGCTTGGGCCGCTTCACATCCGATTCACTATCCTTCTTCGACTTGCGACCATCTTTGCGCTTGCCCGCCGCCTTACCCGATGATTTAAGTTTGGCCGGACCTTTATACTTACCCTCAAGCCCAGCAACTTTACGACGCTCGAAGGTCACCCGCAGATAACGCTCGATGCTGGACATCAAATTAAACTCAGAAGCGGCAATCAGGCTGATCGCCGTACCGCTAGCACCGGCACGGCCTGTACGGCCGATACGGTGAACATGATCATCGCCGCTGCGCGGCATATCGAAGTTGATCACCAGATCGATACCGTTTATATCTAAACCCCGTGCGGCCACATCGGTCGCCACCAGCACCTTGGCATGATCGCGACGAATACGGTCCATCACCCGGTTGCGATCATCTTGTTCCATATCACCATGCAGCACGCCGACCTGAATTTCATCGTAACGCAGCTTGCCGCCTAATCGATCAGCCTGAACCTTGGTATTGGTAAAGACGATCGCTTTGTTGTACGGCTCCTGCTGTAACAACCGCAGCAGCAACTTTTCTTTATGATCACGATCATCGGCGAAGACGATCTGCTGTTCAATCGACGAATGCTGATCCTGAGCACCACTAAGCAAAAGCTGTTCAGGATCCTTGAGCACCTGCTTGGCCACCGTCATCAAGCCACGCGTTTTCAACGTCGCTGATAACAACAACGTCTGCCGCTCACTGCGACAGCTTTCAGCGATCGCAATAACGTCGTCGCTAAAACCCATATCCAACATACGATCGGCTTCATCCAACACCAACACTTCCAGATCACTCAGGTCGGCCGAGTTAAGCTTGATATGCTCCAGCAAACGACCCGGCGTCGAGATGATTAATTCCGGGTTCTTGCGGATCAGGGCTCGCTGGTATTTAAAACTTTCACCGCCGGTGACCAGCGCCGCCTTTAACTGGCAACTGCCCGTCAACAAGGTAAATTGCTTAAACACCTGCCGCGCCAACTCGCGTGTCGGCAGCAATACCAAGCCACGGGTACTACTGCGCGGCTCATCGGTTTCCAGAAAACGGTGTAGCATCGGCAACAGATAAGCGGCGGTTTTACCGCTACCGGTTTCGGCACTGATCAACAGGTCTTTACCCAACAAGGCTTTGGGTATTGCCTGTTGCTGTACCTCAGTCGGCTGTTCCAGCCCCATATCGGCAAGCGCTTTTTGAAGACGATCATGTAACGGTAATTCTGAAAACACGCAATTTTCCTCGGCCATCTACGGCCCTGATGTGTCGATAAGTACTATGCGTATCACTGAGCCATACGGGCGAAGCCGATGTATTAGCAGCGAAACCGGGGTGCAGTCCAACGCCGAAGTACTTAAAATGATCGCTATTGTACTCTAAGTTGACCACCGGGTTGATAGCTAACCAGCTCGATTAACCCTCCGCGGCGCGAATATTGCCCGCTTACCAGGAATAGCACATGCAGATTTGGGTCGATGCCGACGCTTGCCCCCGCGTTATCCGCGATATCCTTTTTCGTGCCGCACAGCGTGTAGAGATGACCCTGACACTGGTCGCCAATCAACTGGTGCCTGCACCGCCATCGCCGTGGTTAAAATCGGTCCGGGTTGAAGCCGGATTTGATATCGCCGATAACTACATCGTGCAACAGACTCAACCGGGCGATCTGGTGATCACTGCTGACATCCCGTTGGCCGCAGAAGTGATCGAAAAAGGCGGCCTGGCACTAAACCCGCGAGGCGAGCTATACACCACCGAGAGTATTCGGCAACGGCTCAATATGCGCGACTTTATGGAAACCTTGCGAGCCAGCGGCGTTCAAACCGGCGGACCTCCGACCCTATCGCAAGCGGACCGACAGGCCTTTGCTAATCAGCTCGATAAACTGCTCGCTAGCTGGAGTGCCCGCCGATGATCACACTATTACGGTTCTTGGGATCTATCTCGCTGGCCTGTGCTGCCGGACTGTTACTGGCGATGGCCATCGGGTTATGGCCAGCATTGACCGACCGCCCCGGCTTCACCTTTATCCTGTTGTTACAAGCTGCGACCTCTGCCGCCATTCTGGTGGCAACTGGCCTCAAGCAGCAGCAAAATCCGCTGGCGCAAAAAGCCCTGCCGTCGAGTCTGGTGGGGTATGGACTGTTTATTCTGATGGCAGTGCGATGGTGGCAGGGGAGTTAACGGCGCATGATTCGCTGTATACGCCCCCGCCAAGCGCTAACAACTCAACCGCGATAAAAGCGCTTCAGTACCCGCATCAAATTAAACGCATCTTCGCTGCCGGCCAGCTCTCGGATCGAGTGCATCCCGAAGGTCGGTACGCCGATATCCAGCGTCGGAACACCAATTTTGGCGGCAGTTAACGGTCCTATTGTGCTACCACAGGCCATGTCTGAGCGAACCGTAAAGGCCTGCACCGGCACATCTTCTGCCTTAGCCAACTGACGAAACAGCGCGCTGGTCGCCGAATTGGTCGCATAACGCTGGTTGGCGTTGATCTTGATCACCGGACCGGCATTCAGCATCGGCCCGTGGTTGGCGTCGTGCTTGTCGGAAAAATTGGGATGAATGCCGTGGGCGTTATCGGCGGAGATCATCACCGACTGCGCCAACATCCGCTGACGCGGCTCCACCTCTGGCATGATCCGTTCCAGCACTTGCTCCAAAAACGGACCATCAGCACCGACCGCTGACTGGCTACCAACCTCTTCATGGTCGTTACACACCAATAACATCCCTCGATCGACATCACCGCTGCGCAACGCTTGCAGCATACCCTCCAGCCCCACGTAACAGCTGAGCAGATTATCAAGGCGGGCCGAGGCGATAAACTGCTGCTGCAGGCCGATCATCGCTGGCGCTTGGGTATCGTAGCAAAACAGCTCGTAATCTAAGACTTCCGCAGCCGAATCCGAAGCTGTCTCTGCGTCTGACTGCTGTTCTTGTAACTGCTGTACCTGTAATTGATGAAGTAACAACTGTCGCAGATCGGTCTTTTGCTGCTCAGGATCGGCAATCGCTAGCAGCAGCGGCAACATCGTCTGCGGATTGATCTCGCGCTTTTTATTGGCTTCGCGATCAAGATGAATGGCAAGGCTCGGCACGACGGCCACCGGCTCAACAAAATTGATCAAACTATGCCGGAGCTGCCCTGCACTATCGAGATAACTTACCCGACCCGCCAACGACAGATCACGATCAAACCAGGGGTTAAGCAGAGCACCGCCATAAACCTCGACACCCAGCTGGTAATAACCCTGCTTGACCCGATCAGGATTAGGTTTGACCTTGAGGCAGGGGCTATCGGTATGCGCCCCCACCATACGCCAACCGGTATCGGCCAAAGCCGCATCCGCAGGTAACACAAAGGCGATGATCGATGAATCGTTGCGAGTGACCAGATAGCGGCCACCGGCCTGTAACTGCCAGGATCGCGTTTCATCGAGCGTTTCAAAACCGACAGCCACAAGCCGCTCAGCTAGCTGCGCTGTCGCATGAAAGGGGGTAGGCGACTGCTGCAGGTATTCCAACAGCCTGTCATTAAAGGCGGATTGTTGCATCAGTTTGCCTCCTGTTCCGGTGACTGCTCGATCTGCAACAGCTCCATTTCAAACAACAAGGTCGAGCTGGGTGGTATATCGGTTGACGGGCTGCGCTTGCCGTACGCCAGCTCGGCCGGAATATACAACTGCCAACGATCCCCTTGCCGCATCAGCTGCAACGCTTCCTGCCAACCCTCTATCAAGCCCGCTACCGGGAAAGTCGCGGGCTTGCCACGAGCGATCGAACTATCGAACTCGGAGCCGTCGATCAGGGTGCCTCGGTAGTGCACTGTCACCCGATCCGAAAGCGTCGCGGTGGTCCCAGAACCGGGCTGCAACACCTTGTACTGTAAGCCACTAGCGGTACTCACAACGCCCGACTGACTGGCATTGGCTGCCAAAAATTCGGTGCCGATTTTGGCATTGACGGCAGCCTTGGCTTCCAGATCATCCAAACGCGATAACAGCTCGTTATCGCAGCCCGGCAATATCAGCACTACACTGGTTAGCATGCCCAGGCACAGCCATCGGGCAGATTTAAAAATCGTCATTGATCGATTCATCCTGTGTGAAATTTCATACTTCGGGTAATGTTGCTTTAGGAATCAATATGATTGCATTAATTCGATTCCACCAAAAAGAATACAGATGGTATCCTGACGTAGGGGAACCCGCCATATGAATCTTGTGTCATACCAGAGTACGATCGGCAATAACGACACCGGCCCCTTTTGTTAACAGCATTGAGTGAATTTATGACATTTCAAGATTTCAAGCGGTCCCTATCGTTCACCTCAGCACTGGCTCTGTCGGGTATACTGATCGTTGCCGCGCCGCAGGCCATAGCCAACGTCACGACACAAACACAGCTACTAGCCCCCTCACCTGAGCACGGCGAAACATTAGTCGCTCTGGCTAAGACGCTCCGTTTCGGGCACTACAAGAAACGCTATCTCGACGATGAGCTGTCCGCAGAATTACTCGATGCCTATATTGCACAGCTCGACCGTTCACGGCTCTATTTTATGGAGCAGGACCTTCAAGAGTTTGAGGTTTTCCGCAGCCAGCTCGACGATGCCATTCGCAAGGGTGATCCCGCGCCGGCATTCGTCATTCATAATCGCTATCAACAGCGAGTGACCGAACGGCTCAATTACCTGCTTGATCAACTTGACCAAGGGCTGGAGCAGCTCGATTTTGCCCGCGATGAGTCGATGCAAATCGAGCGCAAAGACAGCCCCTGGGCGACCTCTACCGAACAGCTCGACCAGATCTGGCGCCAGCGTCTAAAAAGCACCGTGCTAAACCTAAAACTGGCCGACAAGAGTTTAGAAGAGGCCCGTGAAACACTCACCAAACGTTATCAAACCCAACTCAACCGGCTACAGCAGAACACTGCCGAAGACGCCTTTAGCATTTTCGCCAACGCCTATTCCGGCCTCTACGACCCCCACACCAACTATTTTTCTCCCCGCAATTCGGAGAACTTCAATATCAACATGCGGTTATCACTGGAGGGGATCGGCGCGGTACTGCAAAGCGAAGACGAGCATACCAAGGTCGTTCGACTGATCGCGGCCGGACCGGCTGACAAACAAGGCCAGCTCAAACCTGCTGATCTTGTTGTTGGCGTCGGTCAGGGCAAGGATGGCGAGATTGTCGATGTCGTCGGCTGGCGCCTGGACGAAGTGGTCGACAAGATCCGAGGCCCTAAGGACTCGACGGTACGGCTTGAGATTTTACGAAAAAGCGCAGAAGGAAAAAGCAGCCGCACCATCAATATTGTCCGTAATAAAGTCAAACTCGAAGAACAGGCTGCGCAGAAGAAACTGATTGAACTCGAACGCAACGGCATCGTTCATAAAATCGGGGTGATAAGCATCCCCACCTTCTATATCGATTTCCGCGCACTACAGGCAGGCGACCCTAATTACCGCAGCACCACCCGCGATGTTGAGAAGCTCCTCAGCGAGCTGATCAAAGACGGCGCCGAAGGCCTGATAATCGACTTGCGTAATAACGGCGGTGGCTCTCTGAAGGAGTCGGTTGACCTGTCTGGCTTATTCATCGAGCAGGGTCCGGTAGTACAGATCAAAGATTCAATCGGCAGAATACGGGTTGAGTCTGACTACGACCCCAAATTCTTCGACATTCCCTTGATGGTGATGGTCAATAGACTCAGCGCATCCGCCTCAGAAATTTTTGCTGGCGCGATTAAAGACTATAACCGCGGCCTGATCGTTGGCAGCCCAACGTTTGGAAAAGGAACCGTGCAAGCCCTGCATCCTCTCAAGCATGGCCAGATCAAGCTGACTCAGCAGATGTTCTACCGCGTGTCCGGCTCCAGCACCCAAAACCGCGGCGTTCACCCCCATCTCGAGTTGCCCGAGCTTTACGATGTTGAACTTGTGGGCGAAAGCACCGAGGACGGCGCGCTGCCATGGGATCAAGTCAAGCCACAAGGTCACACCAATTTCAACATGGTTCCCGCCAGCCAGCTCTCCGTAATGGCCCAGCAACACCAGCAGCGAGCGGCCAACGAACCCGATCTGATCGCGATTCGTGAAGGGATCAGTCATCGAAAAGAGCAAAAACTAGAAAACCTGCCGCTCAATGAACAAAAACTGCGCGAAGTTCGAGCCCAGAACGAGGAGCTGCAACTGGCGATTGAAAACCGCCGTCGCAACGCCAAAGCACTGGACCCGCTGGGCTCCCTTGCTGAACTTGAAAGTGAACAAGCGGAGTCAACCGAAGGTATCAGCATTGAACGTGACGCACTGCTCAAAGAGAGTAGCGAAGTGATGCTCGACTACCTCAACATTCACACTACCGCGATGCAATGATCCGAACCGCTTTACCAACTAGCAACCTGCCTGCTAACAGCCCTGCTTATGTCTCCTAAAGCGATCATAGGCATTGCCATCACCACGGTAATCCTGATTGCTGTGACCGTTGGCGGGTATTTTTTATTCGGGGAAATGGACGAAGTACACCAGAGCAATGTCTCAGCACTGGAAGGCTTCGGATCAAAAGTGGTGCCATCGAGCTCGCGCGAAGGGCCAGATGGCATCACCTTTGGTGCCGATGATGGCAGCATGCAACTCCCCCCTTCGCTGCGAAAGAAAAAACTTTCCGCCACCGAAAAAGTGATCCTGGCTCTGAGCAGGGACAAAGATGAGCTGCTTATTGAGATAGCCGAGCTAACCGAACAGTTCGATAAGCAGCAGTCACGGCTACAGGAACTCACCGCCTACAAGGCTGAAAACGAGCGTTTTGCTCCGGCACAATTACAGATAGAGCGCGAACGCGCGCGTAAAATGCTCAAAAATTACTTCGACAACTCATCCGACGTCACCCACCTCTCCCCCTTCCAACTGCAAGTTATCAGCATAGCAACCGCCAATGTTTATACCGAGGTTGTTCGCCAACACCAGCTTATTCTGGATGATTCTTTGAAGGATTCGGTGATCAAGCTGCTGCCTGCATACGGCTTGTGCTTAAGTGAACCGCTGTCTTTTGTCGCTAACGATGGTGCAGAAGAACGGATCATTATTAAGGCGGTGGAGCAGAACGACATGTCGCTGCTATCCGGAGACCTGGCCATTGATTTTCAAAGCATCCATACCCCTTGCCTGAAACAACTCAACATCAACGTTAATCAACTGGTTGATCAACGCCGTCAGGCCGGCATTAACCCTATCCAACCACTGGCCAGCTCGGGTAATAGCGCTGCTGCCATGCCCACAAAAGCCAGTGGTCCACAGATCACACCATCGATGTCTCCAACAGAGCAACTGATCGCATCGCTCAGCTTTGATAAACAGCAATCGCTGGTCAAAGCCCAAGAGTTGGAAAAGCGACTTGCCCGCCAAGCCCGTGAACTTGCCGAGCTAAAAAAGTACCACGATGCCTCGGAACGTTACGCCCCGCTGCCAACCTTGGAAGAACGCAACAGAGCCCACAAATTACTCAGCGAGTACTTTGATCAGACCCCTGACGCCAACCGTTTTAGTGATTTTGAGCGGGAGGCGATGAGCCTCTCCGCCTCGAACTATTACGCGGCGCTAAGCAAACGACACCGACTCGTGCTCAACGAGGCGCTCAAAGATGAAATCATCAATACCCACCTACCCAACTACGGCTTCTGTTTTGGCGATACGCTCAAATTCATCATCGATAACCGCCTGCAACAACGCCAATTAATCAATGCCTTGCGCGAGCAGGACGGCGAATACATGAGCAAAAAGCTTGAATCAAAAATCACCGAAATATCAAAACCTTGTACAGATCAGCTAGACAAGGAACTGAGCACATACTTTTGATAACAGAACCTACCAACACATAACTACCTCAGTAAGGCACCAACCCCGTCGAGATCACCAATCTACAGCCTGTACCTAGTAAATAAATGGCCTGCCAATATGCATTCTGACGGATGTTCCTGTATAATTTCGCATCCTTTATCTTTTCCTCGCCGCTTAACGCTGTCAGCCAGGTAGGAACTGATAACTTTGAAATTGACCTGTAACGCTGACAGTTACAGGGTTTGCACGGTATTAACCTCGAGACCTAGTATGGTAATCAAGGTGAACCCGATAGGAATAAACAATGAGCGAAAGCTTTGCTGACCTGTTTGAAGAATCCGTAAAAGAAATCGATATGAAGCCCGGTTCACTGGTAACCGGTACTGTTATCGATATCGATGACGACTGGGTTACCGTTAACGCTGGCCTGAAATCTGAAGCAGTTATCCCCCGTATCGAGTTTCTGGGTGCGACCAACGAGCTAGAAATCGCCATCGGCGACGAAGTTGTTGTATCTCTGGAAGCTGTAGAAGACGGTTTCGGTGAGACCAAACTGTCTCGCGAAAAAGCCAAGCGTGCTGAAACCTGGCTCAAGCTGCAGAAGTCGTTCGACGCCGAAGAGACTGTTACCGGTGTTATCAACGGCAAGGTCAAGGGTGGTTTCACCGTTGCCATCAACAACATCCAAGGCTTCCTGCCCGGTTCTCTGGTCGATGTACGTCCGGTTCGTGACGTTGATCACCTGGAAGGCAAAGAGTTGGAATTCAAGCTGATCAAGCTGGATCCCAAGCGCAACAACATCGTTGTTTCCCGTCGTGCCGTACTGCAAGAAGCAAACAGCGCACAACGTGATGAGCTATTGGCTACCATCCAAGAAGGCATGGAAGTTAAAGGCTTCGTTAAGAACCTGACCAACTACGGCGCGTTCGTAGATCTGGGCGGCGTTGACGGCCTGCTGCACATCACCGACATGGCTTGGAAGCGCATCTCGCATCCAAGCGACATGCTGACTCCTGGCGACGAGATCACCGTTAAGGTTATCAAGTTCGATAAAGAGTCCGGACGCCTATCTCTGGGTCTTAAGCAGCTGCAAGCTGATCCATGGGCTGACATCAAGCAACGTTACCCATCCAACACCAAGGTCACTGCTCGCGTCACTAACCTGACCGACTACGGCTGCTTCGCGTCTCTGGAAGACGGTGTTGAAGGTCTGGTTCACGTTTCTGAAATGTCTTGGACCAACAAGAACATCCATCCTTCAAAAGTTGTTCAGATGGGCGACGAAATTGAAGTTATGGTTCTGGATGTTGACGAAGAGCGTCGTCGTATCTCACTGGGTATCAAGCAGTGTTCAGGCAACCCATGGGTGAACTTCTCTGAGAAGTGCGCTACTGGCGACCGCGTTTCAGGCACCATCAAGACCATCACCGATTTCGGTATTTTCGTTGGTCTGGAAGGCGATCTTGACGGTCTGGTTCACATGTCCGACATCTCTTGGGAAGCTGACAACGAAGCGGCTCTGCGCAACTTCAAGAAAGGCGACAGCGTCGAGGCAGTTATCCTGTCTATCGATTCCGAGAAAGAGCGTATCTCTCTAGGCATCAAGCAGCTCGACGGCGACCCATTCAGCGATTACTGTGCAGCTAACGCTAAGAACACGATCGTAACGGGTATTGCCAAGTCTGTTGAAGCTAAGGTTGCTCACATCGAGCTGGCTGAAGGTGTAGACGCTATCCTGAAGGTTTCTGAGCTGAGCGTTGATCGTGTTGAAGATGCACGCGACGTGATCAAAGAAGGCCAGGAAGTTGAAGCTAAGATCGTCAACGTTGATCGCAAGAACCGCACGATCAGCCTGTCTATCAAAGCGAAAGACGCAGCCGACGAGAAAGAAGCTGTTCAGCAGCTTAACCAGAAGCAAGCAGCTGAAGCTAGCGGACCGACCACCATCGGTGACCTGATCAAGGCGCAGATGGAAGGCAAGAGCTAAGCTCTGACCCTACCCCCTGCCTGATTCAGGCAGAACTTAAAAAGGAGCGCTTCGGCGCTCCTTTTTCGTTTCTGGCGCCCACTAAGCAGAGGCTGTTTATTGAGCGTCCGGACTACAGAGCTGTGCAAGCCTTCAACACTCAGATCATCAATCGACTATTATCAAACTGTAAGTCACCGACTGTACTATCGACTGTACTATCGACTGTAAGTTACCGTGCGAGCCAAACCATGACCCCCGAAAGCGCCCTCTCCTTTTTCCTGGCTATCCTGATTTTTGGCGTCACCCCAGGCCCCGGCACTTTTGCCATCCTAGCCCGAGCCCTGACTCGCGGCGCCAGCAGCTGCACAATGCTAGCACTGGGGATGACCATCAGCGATACCCTCTACCTAATCGCGGCCTGTTTTGGCCTGGCCGCTATTGCTCAACACTGGAGCGAATTGTTCCTGGCGATACGCATCATCGGTGGATTGTATCTGTGTTATCTCGGCTGGAAGATGTGGACAGCGCCACTAAATTTTGACGAGCTGGATCAAAACGACAACCGTGGTGGCCATCTCATGGGCTTCACTCAGGGCTTCCTGATCTCCGCCTCCAACCCTAAAGTAATCCTGTTCTACATCGCCTTTTTGCCGACCTTTATGGACCTATCCAGCCTCAACGGGGCCGATATCGCACTGGCCAGCGGATTAACACTGGTGGGATTAATGCTGGGATTGATGATGATCGCTCATTTCGCCGCCAAGGCGAGGAACTGGTTACGCTCAGAAAACGCAGTCAAACGCCTAAATCGCAGCGCCGGGTCGATCATGGTCGCAGCAGGCGCGTACTTGATAACCCGAAATTAGAGAATTAGAGAATTTGAGAATTACGACCAAGGGCTTCTAAGCCGAAGCGAAGGTAATAATACCGTCCGTAAACGGCGCGTCAGACCTCAATACCGTCGAGAACATGGTCACACCACTCCTCGTCACGCACCTGGGTTTCACTAATCGCCCAACGAATAACCGAGATATCGGCGTTGACTACCGATTGTGGGTTGGCACTCATCAATGGATGCCAGTCGGGTAACGGCTTGCCTTCTGCGAGCAACCGATAAGCACAACTGACAGGAAGCCAGTGATACTGCTCAGACGGCAAGTCACGTACGTTGAGGCACTCGGGCACTGCCTTAAAGCGTCCCGGATAATCGCGGCAACGGCCACAACTCAGGTCGAGCTGACGGCAAGCAATACGGGTATAGAGCAGCTCGTCGGTATCTTCGTCTTCGATCTTATGCAGACAGCATTTTCCACAACCATCGCATAACGATTCCCACTCGGCATCCGACATCTGATTGAGCGATTTAGTAAGCCAGAACGGCTGAGCGGCAACCATAACAACAACTCTAAAGATCCAATTTCAGCAACAGAGTGCTCACTCAATACCTAGCGTCGGTCGGCGCGCTGTACAGGTTAAGCTTGTACGGTTCGGTGGCCGGGGGCATCTGTAGGTAGTAGCCGTTACTGCCTATCTCTGACAGCAACTTTTCAGTATCGACACGCGCCAGCTTCTTATTCGGCGTGATCAACAACACCATCGCCGGCTGTGGCTGACCGAACACCTCGAGCAATGCCTCCGGGACCCGTCCCAGGCCTTCCTTCTTATCGACGTACAGATACATCTCGGATTTTTTCAGGCTCTTGAATACCTGGCAGATCAATTTCATGATTGTTTCTCTACTTCATTGGCAGGTGCCAAGCTTTCCAATAACAACTGACCTACTACAGCGGCGCGCCACCCCTTCAATCCGCTAGGCAGGATAGCCTCACCTGCATCTAATTGGCTGCGCAACAACGCTTCCAGATCTTTACGCCGAGCCAGAAGCTCCGGTGCAACCTGCAGAGCTTCAGCACGTTGCTGCACCAGCTTCTTGAGTTGTTTAAGCGCGGCATTACACTGGCTCGGCAGCGGCCGTACTGGCATCTCAATAGCTCCCATCAGAGCCTGTTTCTGCCCCTTTTCGACCAGTTCAAGCAGCACCTTGCCGTCTTTAGACAGCGTCCGTCCTCGGATCTGGTCCGCCTTGGCTAACGCCCCTTTATGATCAGGAAGCTGGGTAGCGATGGACTGCAGCGTGGTGTTATGGATAACAAAATTTCGCGGAATATTACGCTCACGAGCCTCGCGCTCGCGCCATGACGACAATGCTTGCAGCACTCCTAACTGATGCGGCTTCAACTTCCAGGCCTGCTTAAACCGTAGGTAGTAGCCGTCCATATCTGGCTCAGCCAAGGCTGCATCGGCTGCCTGCTGGCATTCCTGCAGCAACCAATCCATCTTTCCGGCGGAGACAAGCTGCGGTTCGAGCCGCTGATAGATCGCCTCCAGAAAAACCACGTCTTCTGCGGCATAACGTAGCTGCGAGGTAGTCAGCGGTCGCTGCAGCCAATCCGAACGGGTCTCGTGTTTATCCACCGACAGCCCGAATAACGTCTCCAACAGGCGCTGATAACCAACGGACAACCCCAACCCCAAAAACGCACAGGCGGTTTGCGTGTCAAACAACGGCCGTGGCGTCGCGCCATAGCAGTGCGCAAACAACTCCAGATCTTCACTACCTGCATGGATTAACTTCAACACCGAGTGATCGTTCAACAACTCAACAAACGGAGTGAAGTCGTCGATCGCTTGCGGATCGATCAGATAAGCCTGACCCTCACAACCTACCTGAATAAGCCCGGCGATCGGATAAAAGGTATCGGTGCGCTGAAATTCAGTATCAATGGCCACTCGCGAGGATTGCCGCCACAGCAGGCACAACTCAGCCAGCCGAACGTCGTCTGACACCCACTCTGCATCTTCGATCGATTGCTGACAGGATGCCAACTGCTCGGCTGATAAAGACTGATTGATCATAAAGTTTTACGTCCATTAAAAGCATGAGTCAAAGTACTGCCGTCGACATATTCCAGTTCACCACCGAGCGGCACGCCATGCGCGATACGGGTCACTACGATCCCCATCGGCTTGACCTGCTCGACAATGTAGTGCGCTGTCGCCTCACCTTCAACTGTTGGGTTGGTCGCCACAATCAACTCTTCTACCGCGCTATGCCGCAGCCGCTCCAGCAGCTGCGGAATACCGATATCATCAGGTCCTAAACCATCCAGTGGCGAAAGGTGCCCCTGCAACACAAAATAATAGCCACCAAAACTGGCGGTCTGCTCGATCGCCACCACGTCAGCCGGGCTTTGGACTACACACATCAGACTGGTATCACGACGCTGACTACTGCAGATCCGGCAGACTGGCTGTTCGGTCAAGGTGCGGCACTGCTGGCAATGACCGACATCGGTCATCGCCTGTGCCAGCGCCTGAGACAATAGTTGCCCGCCCTGGCGATCCCGCTCGAGCAGTTGAAATGCCATCCGCTGTGCGGACTTGGCACCGACACCAGGCAAACACCGAAACGCAGTAATAAGTTGATCAATCAGAGGACTGTATGACATCGACAGGGACTACTACCAACAGATTAAAGTGGAAGATTAACGACTACGGCATCAATCGGTTGCAACAGATCAGAACGGCATCTTAAAGCCAGGAGGCATCATTCCGCCGGTCATAGCGGACATTTTTTGCTGGCTGTTGCTTTCAATTTTACGAACCGCATCGTTAACTGCCGCCGCAAGAAGGTCTTCCAGAATCTCTTTATCT
This sequence comes from Motiliproteus sp., assembly GCA_036961355.1. Lineage (GTDB taxonomy): Bacteria > Pseudomonadota > Gammaproteobacteria > Pseudomonadales > Balneatricaceae > Motiliproteus. Next base: position 81,302 of record JBALVL010000008.1, on the reverse strand, counting down.
TCACTCATCAGGCTATCGTCAATATTGACCTGCTTCACATCATGACGGCCGTTCATTACAATTTTGATCAAGCCTGCTCCGGACTCGCCAGTTACTTCGGTATTGGCGATCTCTTCCTGGGCCTGCTGCATCTTTTCCTGCATCTGCTGGGCCTGTTTCATCAGGTTTTCCATGCCATCTTTCATCATTGTTGTTACCTCACTGGTTCGCCATTATCAATCGGCTTAATCGAACTCGGATCGATACGGGCATCGTAATTAGCAATAATTGTCTGTACTTCAGGATCGCTCTCGATCGCCTTAACCGCCAACCGTTGACGCTCCTGACGCTTGCGCTCCTGATACTGCGCCGGGGTCTCACTCTCGCTCGCCGCCCCAGCTGCAACCTCCATCACCTCAATATTAATCACCTCACCCAGGTGATCAGACAAGGCCTGTGCCAAGCGTTGTTGATGGGTTGTGTTAAACAGGTGTAACTGTTGACTGGTCAACGTGAAACACCAGCGGTTGGACTCCACCGAGCGCAACGATGCATTAGCAGCGATATTATACGTCATTCCGGTCAATCCTATCTGATCGATCAGACCGACCCAGCGCACCGCCAGCGCACCGCCATGAGTGACTTCAATTGACTTCCGGCTGCCTGCCTCCCCTTGCTCTATTATCGACCCAGTCTCCGCCGGACTGTCTACAGCGGTTTCAGGTGCCGCGATGCTGTCCTCCGAGGCGACGGGTGCCGACTGACTAACAACTTCCGGAACGATGGTCTCAGTAGCTGTTTGTTGCTCAGAGCTTACCGAAGAAGATCGTTCGAATGCAGTCGCAGGCTCGGAGTCAGAGGGTGCCGTCGACCCTGCTGAATCAACGGCTGGAATTGAAGCTGCGTTCGGTGTCGACAGGTCCGGCTCATCAGCGGCCGGCGCTTCAGGCTTTTTTAGTGGTTCATCCCTCGCATCGGGTTCCAATGAGCCACGCGCGCCGTAGCCAGGGTCAGTGTCCGCCCCCGAAGCCCAGGGGGGAGTGTCATCCAACGCAGCTGCTTGATGGGGTGCCGCTTGATTGGATGCAACTGGACTCTGCGCTGCCAGCGGGTCTGTTGGCGGATTGGGCGTGGTTGTTGCCGATGACGGTTGTAGCGTAGCCTCAGCAGGTGCAGAAGCAGAAGGCTCCGAAACAGGAGCAACCGGCGAATTGACTGGCAGCGTATTAGCCGTTATTGCATCGGCGGCAGGCACGGCTATCGACGGTGCCTCAGCCGCTTCAGCTCCCACCGAAATAGCAGCAGAGAGATCGGGAAGGGCGACCTCTCCTTTCAACACCGGCCTAAAGGCCAGCATCCGCAGCAGCGTCATCTCCAGCCCTTCGCGTGCTACCGGTACATGCGGCAGGTCTCGACGGCCGTTGATGGCGATTTGATAAAACAACTGTACATCTTCAGCGCGTAATTGTCCCGCCAGCGCCAATGTCGCCTCACGATCTCCCTGCGAATTATCGACCGCTTCCGGCAGCATCTGTGCAATACCCACGCGGTGTAACAAGCCCAGCAACTCGGCCAGAATAGCGTCGCTGTCGGCACCGAACTGCGCCATGTCGGCGACTGTAGCTAACACCCCCGCTGCCGACCCTTGCGCCAACTGCTGCAACAGCGCCGCCACCTGGCGTTGATCGACAGAGCCTAACATCGACTGAATATCGGCATCGAGCAGCTGGCCACTGCCAAACGCGATTCCCTGATCGGTCAGACTCATGGCATCGCGCATACTGCCGTTAGCCGCACGCGCCAGCAACCACAGCGCATTGTCTTCGAACGGTATCTGCTCCGCCTGCAAAACATGCTGCAGGTGGTTAACAATTTTTTCCGGCACCATGTTCTTGAGATTGAACTGCAAGCAGCGCGACAGGATAGTCATCGGCAGCTTCTGTGGATCTGTAGTCGCTAACAAGAATTTAATATGCGGCGGCGGCTCTTCCAACGTCTTTAACAGCGCATTGAAACTGTGGGTGGAGAGCATGTGCACTTCATCGATCAGGTAGACTTTGTAGCGCCCCTGAGTCGGTGCATACTGCACGTTATCCATCAACTCACGGGTATCTTCTACCTTGGTGCGCGACGCCGCATCCACCTCGATCAGATCAACAAAACGTCCTTCGCTAATCTCACGGCACGGAGAGCACTGACCACAAGGTTTGGAACTAACCCCTTGTTCGCAATTGAGTGCTTTGGCAAATAACCTGGCGATTGAAGTTTTGCCGACTCCACGAGTACCGGTAAACAGATAGGCATGGTGCAGCCGGTTACTGTCGAGCGCATTTACCAACGCCTGCAACACATGATCCTGCCCCACCATCGCCTCAAAGGTCGAGGGCCGCCATTTACGTGCAAGTACCTGATAACTCATAGCAAAACAGATCCAGCGATAACGAAGTGAGAAGCCATAACCGGCTCAAAATGAATCGGTAACTAAACCGATTCAATAGGGGCTCTATGCTATCGGGATGAGGGCAGGAAGGCCAGTCTAACTCGCTTTCGACGGTGCTTTATAGCGAAGCCGCCAAGGTAGCAAATTGAGCCGTTTGCACACCGCTATCCAACAACAGATAACGGCGGAAAGTATCAACGCTGCAATTACTTGCCCGCGCTCTGTAGCAACATTTTTAGCGAACCTAACAGGTCTTTGCTGTCGATACCGGTGACATTAATGTTCGCGGCGGCGTGCGGTGAGTTGGACTTGTCTTCAATAATCTTCACCACCACCTGAGCCGTTCCCTTCTTCAACACAAACTGCCCGGCATCGGCAGTGGCCGTTTCGTCACCGTTAGCCTGACACAAGCGCTGGAGCTGTTTTCCCAACTCCTGGTTATTGAGTACTTTCAGCGTTTGACGCTCGCGAGAAAGGTACTCCTTACCCAGATCTGTCACCATGTCGAACAGTACCCTTAAAGGCCCACTCGATGGGATCATCAGCTCCTCAGGACTCGATTCCCAGGCATGATTTGGCGGATGGGTAATCCGTACTGCCGTCGCCACTCCGGTGGTCGGAGCCATTTCGACCTCGACAAAAAGCGTCAACGTATATTGCAGTCCCGATCCGGATTTGAACGGAATCTGCAAGATTCGACTGCAGATTCCCGACGGCAGAAAGGAGATATCGGCATACTTCGTTCGCAGCGCCGAATCAAGTTGTTTGATCGCTTCTTCTGGGGACATGATGCTAGGTTTCCTACGGTGACGGATCTGGGCAAAACTTCGTTAACCCAATGCCTTACAAATCTGCCGGTGAGTTGAAAAAGCTGATTGTAACAAGCTGGGCCAACAAAGCTATATGCGCAAGCTCAAGGTTTTGTGTCAAATGTTAGGTCTGATCTTGACTCGAATCGCTATACCCCATTCAAACAGGCAAACTGAACAGATAACCCACCCAGGCAATACTGTCAGTTTCATCATCAAAGAAAAGATCGAATGTACTAGCATCGACTAGTATATTAAAAAACACTAATATTCAGCACCTCTCGGCAGAAAAAACCCTCGCAATCTATTACTTCAATGAGGGCCACAAGGCGAGAATGTCACCGCGAAAAAAAAGGCGCGTCTCTATGAGACACGCCTTTTCACAGCCCTTTAAAAAAAGAGCAAAGATTAAACGCGTTCGATCACCGTCGCGATCCCCTGCCCCATACCGATACACATAGTGGCCAAGCCAAGCGTACCCTGGCGCTGCTCCATTACGTTCAGTAGCGTGGTCACGATCCGGCTGCCAGAACAGCCCAGCGGGTGACCCAGAGCGATAGCACCACCGTGTAGGTTCACCTTCGATTCCATTGAGTTGAGCAGATTCAGATCTTTGAGTACCGGCAATGCCTGAGCGGCAAACGCCTCGTTCAGTTCAACAAAGTCGATATCATCAACCGTCAACCCGGCACGCTTAAGCGCTTTCTGACACGCGGGTACCGGACCGTAACCCATGATTGAGGGATCACAACCGGCTACCGCCATACTGCGAATTTTGGCACGAGGTGTCAGCCCCAGCTCCTGCGCGCGGGCTGCCGACATCACCACCATAGCCGAAGCACCATCAGACAACGCCGATGAGCTGGCTGCGGTTACAGTACCGTTTCTGGGATCAAACACCGGCCGTAATGCTGCTAGGCTTTCCATCGTAGTTTCAGGACGAATCACCTCATCAACCGAGATTAACTTCTTGAAGCCATCACTGTCGTGACCTTCAATTGGCACGATCTCATTGGTAAAGCCGCCGCTGAGGGTCGCCTGATGAGCGAGTCGGTGAGAGCGCTCGGCGAAGGCATCCTGCTGCTCACGGGTGATACCGTGGAGCTTACCCAGCATCTCTGCTGTCAGCCCCATCATCATAGCCGCCTTGGCGGTGTGCTTGCTCAGTGATGGCGTGATATCGACACCATGACTCATCTGAACGTGACCCATATGCTCGACGCCGCCGACCAGGAAAAAATCACCATTACCCGATTGAACGGCTTGAGCGGCACTATGCAGGGCCGACATCGAAGAGCCGCACAGGCGGTTGACTGTCTGAGCGCCCACCGTGTTAGGCACTCGGCTCAACAGACTGACGGAACGCGCTACGTTAAAGCCCTGCTCCAGCGTCTGGTTAGTACAGCCCCAGATTACATCTTCTACGTCAGCCGGAACCAGACCGGGGTTACGGTCAAACAGCGCATCGATCAGCGCGGCCGACAGTTCATCGGCGCGGACATTACGGAAGGCGCCGTTCCTGGAGCGCCCCATGGGTGAGCGTACACAGTCGACAATGACAGCATCATTAGCTTTCAGGCTCATGAGTTTCTCCTAATTAGTTAAAGTAGCGTTTGCCGGAATCGGACATTGCCCGCATTCGATCGGTGGGGTGATACAGCTTTCCTAAGCTCTCAAACGCATCGGCCTGCTGGCAGAATTGCGCCATGCCCACGTCATCGATATAACGCAGAGCACCACCGCGAAACGGCGGGAAACCGATACCAAATACCAAACCCATATCGGCCTCAACAGCGGTAGAGACAATCCCCTCTTCAAGACATCGAACCGTCTCGATGCACAGCGGCGTCATCATCCGCACGACGATCTGTTCATCGGTAATGCTGTCATTGGACATGTCCAACAACGCTTCTACGTCCGGATTAGGCCCTTTTTTCAACTTACCCTTACGGTCTTTTTCATAGCGATAGAAACCTTCACCGCTCTTTTGCCCCAGACGCTTAGAATCAACCAGCGTTTGAATAAAGGCCGGCTCACTGGCCGCCATACGATCCGGATAACCAACCGCCATAACAGCGTCAGCATGAACGCCGGTGTCCAGCCCCACCACGTCCAGCAGATAGGCCGGACCCATCGGCCAACCGAACCGCTCTATCACCTTATCGATCCGGCGGTAATCGACCCCATCCTTGAGCAGGCCGTCGAAACCTGCAAAGTAGGGAAACAGTACCCGGTTAACCAAAAACCCAGGGCAATCATTGACCACGATCGGGCTCTTACCCATCTTGCGGGCGTAAGCCACGGTGGTAGCGACAGCACGTTCGCTGCTCTTGGCACCACGAATCACCTCGACCAGCGGCATACGATGCACCGGGTTAAAGAAGTGCATACCACAGAAATTCTGCGGCCGCTTAAGCCCACTGGCCAGCAAATCAATAGAGATAGTGGAGGTGTTCGAGGTCAGGATGCAGTTATCACCAACCTGTTGCTCGACATCGACCAACACCGCCTGTTTGATCTTAGGATTTTCGACAACCGCCTCAACAACCAGATCGACCCCTTTAAAGTCGCCGTAGTTGAGTGTTGGTCGGATGCCTCCCAGAATTTTTGCCATCTTGGCATTGTCGAGACGCCCGCGTTTGACCTGCCCAGCCAGCAGCCCGGACGCTTCATCCAAGCCGGCTTGCAGCGCCGCCTCGTTGATATCCTTCATCAGGATCCGCGTTCCCTTGCTCGCAGACTGGTACGCGATACCGCCGCCCATGATGCCAGCTCCGAGCACAGCGGCCTGATCCACACTGTCCGCTTCAGCCAAGTAACCCTGCGCGATCTTTTTGATCGCCTGATCGTTCAGGAACAACGACACCAGATTACGACAGACCTCGGTCTTGGCTACCTTAACGAAGCCTTTGGTTTCAACGTCCAGAGCCCGATCCCGATCCATATCGGCGTGTAGCTGCATCGTCTTAATTGCGGCCACTGGAGCCGGATAATGCGGTCCTGCCTTAGCGGCGATGAAGCCCTTGGCAGTCTCGAACGCCATCATCGCATCCAGCTTACCTAGCTTCAGCGGTGCCGATTTTTGCTGGCGCCGAGCCAAATAGTCCAGCTTGCCATCGATGCACTGGGCCAATAGATCCAAAGCGGCATCGCGCAGCTTGTCCTCTGCCACAACCGCATCGACAGCACCTTCAAACAACGCTTTATCGGCACGCTTCTCTGCACCCGAGGCGATCCATTCAATCGCATTATCAGCACCAATCAGACGCGGTAGACGCACCGTGCCACCCCAACCGGGGTAGATCCCAAGCTTAGTCTCAGGCAGACCGACCTTGGCCGAACTCGCCATCACCCGGTAATCGACACTCAGACATAACTCAAAACCGCCCCCCAACGCCTGACCGTTGATCGCTACCACTGTTGGGCACTTTAGATCTTCAATCTCGTTGAACAGCTGATTAACCCGCTGCAGCATCGCAATGATCTCATCGTCACTCTGACTGAAGATCTCGGTAAATTCGGTGATATCGGCACCGACAATAAATGCTGGTTTGGCGCTGGTAATGACCAGGCCCTTAAGGTCTGCTGTCAGCTTGAGCTTACCGACGGCTTCCGCCAGTTCTGCCAGCGTCGCATTGCTAAGCGTATTGACAGGCTGTCCTTTGGCATCAAAACAAAGTTCGTAAAGGCCCTGCTCCAACGCTGACACGCATATGGCGTTACCTTGATATGTCATATTGTCACCCTTATTAGTGTGTTGATGTGATCCAATGATCACGCTGAACAACCCGATATCGGCGGTTGATTGCCCGTCGTTCCTATCGCAATTTTGCTATTGGTATATTGATCGTCCTAACTCGACGGCGCTTAACCGAACTGGATTCAGAATTCAGCTAAGCGACAAACAGATATCGGGAAGGGAGGCCTTATCATAGGCATCGTTTTCACCGCTGTTCTGTTATTGGTTGTCGCATTCATCGAGCGCTGTCTGGATGTTGCTGCTTGCTCGCTAAAGCAGTCATTGAACGTCAGAGCAGCAGCTAGCGGTGGCTAACCTGTCGTGCAAGAAACACCGCTATCAGCCTTAGTCGAAGATGGGACACCATGCCCTCAGGGGGGAACGCAATCAACAAAACCGCCCTAAAGGTGAACTGATTTTCGCTATATGTTAATTTTTACACCGAAATACACACATCTTGGGTGAAAACATGAGTGGATATGGGCAGGAAGGCACGGTACTCGGCGGCTGGGCCGTTGCCATCGCGCGGGCTCTTGATCACTACAACCTGGACACTGAATCCATCTTTAATCGCTGCGGTCTAAATCTGGCCAGCGCTTTGGACACCAATAGCCGGTTTCCGGTCACCCGTATCAGTAAAGTCATGCGCTTGGCGGTAGAAGCCAGCGGGGATGAGAATTTCGGTCTGATGGTGGCCAAATATATTCGCCCAACCTCTTGGCATGCCTTGGGAATATCTATCTGGGCCAGCCAATGTATGCGCGAGAGTTTCGACCGATTGGTTCGCTACCGACGCATGTTTAATACCGCGCTAGAGATCGATATGGAGGAGAAGGATGAGCATGTTATCGCAACGATCCACTTCCCGAAAACCTATAAACCGCTGCTGTGCGATACCGATATGGACGCCATCATCGCAACGATCGTATTAACCTGTCGGCATGCTGCCGAGGGCAATTTTCGGCCCATTAGGGTTCACCTCAGTCGCCCGCTGCCTAAAAATGCCCAAGGCTTCGAGCGACTGTTCCGCTGCCCCATCATCTTTAGTGCCGAACAGAATCAGATCATCATTGCACGCAAGGATCTGGAATCACCGCTACCGACCCGAAATGCCGAGCTGGCAGTACTCAACGACCAGTTGATTCAGGAATACATAGCGCGATTGAATCGCCACGACATCGTCAACCAGGTCTATTCCAAACTGATGGAGACCCTGGGTAGGGAGAAACCAGACCAAGCGACCCTCGCCAGTGCCTTACATCTGAGCAAAAGGAATCTGCAACTCAAACTGCGCCAAGCCGGAACCAGCTACCAAGAGATCCTTGATCAACTGCGCACTGAGCTCGCCAAACAGTACCTGCAGCAATCTCACCTTTCCATTAATGAGATCAGCTATCTATTGGGGTTTTCCAAGGTGGGAAGTTTTACCCGGGCATTTCGGCAATGGACAGGTGTTGCACCGAGCCACTACCGTAACGAGCAACCGCACAACAGTTGATTACTCATTTAGCAGTTTTTACGTACCGCTTATAAAAGTCATGTAGCCAAGCTACATAAATGTATTGGGCTGGGGTGCCTAAAATGAAGGCGACGCCGCCAGCCTTAACTGAAGATACGCCAAAGCCTTATGACCACGCGCTTCGATCAACATTGCGGCAGATCCGGCAATCGCTTCACGTCAGTCACGGGTACTCAATGAACGGCGAATTTTCCGCAAAACGATTGCGGCGCGCAGAGTTTCTGGAACGATGGTACGGAATGGTAAAACAGATATTGGGAGCGAACGAGATAAGAATAGTTGGAGCGAACTTTGTGTACGCGGACACAAAACAGACAAACATGCGTTTTTTAGAAAGGGTTGACTAGAAATGGAGGCAGCCCCGCCAGCCACACCCCGGCACACAAATCCACCGCTGTGGCTGCTCCCTTCCAGGCCTGACCAGGTTCACGGTTTATTGTTGCGGGGGGACCAACAGGGCCACCATAATCGAGGTGCTAACTTGAATCGTCAGCACACTGCAACGGGGCAGGATTATCCCCGATTCACCGTCGGCACGCAACCGGCGATTGAGCCTCCGAAGCGTGAATCTTTAACATTCCTATTCGGAACAGCGATCGGCATTGATATCCGATCACCATTCACTAGCTTTTACTCAAATTCAAACAGCCTCGCTACACTCAATACGGTGATTTCACGCCCTTTCACTTCGATAACACCTTGCTGGGCCAGCGTTGACATGATTCGCGATAGAGTTTCGGGTTTGACCGACAATCTGGACGCAATAACATGCTTGGGTGAGCTGAGATACAAGTGGCTACCATCAACGGCGCCTGACGGTAGCTGCGACGCCAGGAAACGAACGACCCGATAGGTAGCATTTTGCTGTGTCAGGTTTACTACGTCACTAAGGCGTGCGTGTAAGCGCATACTGAGGTCACCCAAGATCCGCATAGTGGCGTCCACATTATGCAGTAGCAACTCGGTATAAGCGGCACCATTGATACCGTAAACACGCGACGGTTTCAGTGCCTGAGCACTAACCGGAAAGGCGGAGCGGTGCATAAAGATAACCGCCTCGGCGATGGTCTGACCTGGGGAGACAATTTCAACCACCTTTTCATTGCCGTCGGCAGCAGTTCGAAATAGTTTCACTAAGCCATCGGCCAGCAGGAAAAACTGATCGGCAGGCTGCTCCTGATAGAACAGTGTTTGCTCTGCATCGAGCTCATACAGTCGAACTGAACTCAGCAGCTTTTCAAGTTCTTCTTCAGAAAGCTTGGCAAAAAGGTAGTGACGTTGAATAGCGGCAAGCGCCAGCTGTTTTTGATGTGCATCCATAAATTTGTATGACTTCCACGATCAAACAATAAGGCTGTTGTTGTACGCGTTAAGGCGTATAGGGTCAATATGAAACGGACAAGATACGCATCGAACCACAACAAGCCGCAATGATGTTTATACAGTTTTGATAACGACCTCTGTTTAGAGGGCTCTGAATACGACATTTCATCAAGCTTTGACCTCCGCAGGGTTAAAACCTACGCGAATGATTTCTGATAAAAAGATTGCGTGTGTACCGAGAATACTGTCGGGTGAGACGGTCTGTGTTTGCCGCAGGCCGCCTTAACAGTCGCCAATAATTAAAAAAACACGCAGCCATTTACACCAGCGTACGAATCACCTTTTTATCGATTTTACCGACACTGGTCTTGGGCAGGGCATCGACAAATTCAACCCGCTCGGGAATCGCCCATTTAGCGATAGCCCCCGCCTCAACATACGCCATCAGGTGCTGCTGGATAGCGGAAGCCGTGAGCTCGACGCCGCTTTTTACCACCACCATAGCCAGTGGCCGTTCATCCCAACGCTCATCTGGGATACCGACCACTGCGACCTCGACGACAGCATCGTGTTTACTGATCAGGTTCTCCAGCTCAATGGTGGAGATCCACTCACCACCGGTCTTAATAACATCCTTGATACGATCCTTGATCTGCAGCACACCTTGCGGGTCGATAGAACCGACATCACCGGTGTGTAGCCAGCCATTAGCCCACAATTCAGCACCTTTCTCCGGTTCGTTAAGATAGCTTTGGGTCAGCCAAGGCGCCCGTGCCACGACCTCCCCCATCGCTTCTCCATCGTGGACCACTTCGTTACCGTCCGGATCGACAATACGCAGATCGACCATCGGTATCGCCATACCGGTTCGAATCCGTGCGGCCGTCTGCTCTGCCGCCGGCATAGCCCGATCGGCCTCGGTCAGATTCACCACCGTCAGGATCGGACAGGTTTCAGACATTCCGTAGGCGGTAATAAAATTGATCCCGCGATCGGCCATCTGCTGTGACAGCGACGCGGTCGGTGCGGCACCGCCTGTCAGCATCTTCCAACCTGTTAGATCGGTGGTCTTAGCCTCATCACAGTTGAGCACCATCTGCAGCACGGTGGGCACTCCGTGCGAGAACGTCACCTGCTCATCCCGGTAAAGCTGAACCAATTTATTGGGCTCATAACGCCCTGGGTAAACCTGTTTCACCCCAAGCATCGTCGCCACGTACGGAACACCCCAGGCATGGACATGAAACATTGGCGTCATCGGCATGTAGACATCATCGCTGCGCAGCATCGGTTGACCATCCAGGCACCCTAGCGTGGTGGCCATCCCCAGGGTGTGCAGTACCAGCTGACGGTGGCTGAAAAACACTCCTTTGGGGTTGCCGGTGGTACCGGTGGTGTAGAACGTCGTCGCGATCGAGTTTTCATCGAAATCGGGGAATTCGTATTCGCTGGCGGCAGCTTCCAGCATCACTTCGTACTCCCCCATCACCTCCAGCTCGGTCACCGAGGGCTTAGCCGAGTCGCTAAGCTGAATATAACCGCGCACGGTCTTTAGCTCTGAAGCGACCTGTTCGACCATCGGCAGAAAGTCATCGTGCACCAGCAACAGATCATCTTCGGCGTGGTTCATGGTGTAAATGATCTGTTCCGGGCTAAGCCGGACGTTGACGTGATGAAGTACAGCTCCGATCATTGGCACCGCAAAATAGGCTTCCAGATAACGATGGCTGTCCCAGTCCATCACCGCCACGGTATCACCGGCACCAATGCCAGCATCGCCCAGCAGATTTGCCAAGCGTCGAATCCGCTCATTTAACGTCCGGTAGTTGTAACGTGAGATATCACTGTAAACAATCTCCTGCTCGGGCGAATAGCGCTGGCCGGAAAGCAGCAGGCTTTTGATCAGCAGGGGGTAAGCGTGGGCGCCTTCGGCAGCGGGCAGGATTTTTGTGTTCATAAGGCGAGTAGCTCCTGACGTTATTTTTATAATGAGTTGAGATTAGCGAGTCCAGCCGTGCTTGGCAAAGTACTTCAGCATGCTGGTGATAAACCAGAGGAAGTGCTTTGAAAAGACACTCTTATTGGCCTGCTGGCATAGGTGGACCGCTTTAAACTGAGGGAGATAACGTAGCTCCACACCAAACTGATCACGAGCGCGACGGCAGATGTCGACATCTTCGAGATACATGAAAAAACGCTCATCGAAGCCTTCGAGCTGTTGATACAGATCAACCCTAAATAACAAAAAAGCGCCGGAGGCCCAATCGACACTGCAGGGTTCAGTTATCTGTGATTTATCGTAGGCCGCCGGATTTTTTCCTAAGACAAACCCTTTGGCAAAATCGAGTAGTGACGGGAAACGCTTGATGTTGAGATCCGGCTGACTGAACTGCTCATCTTGAAACAGATTGATCGTACACAGCCGCTCCTGAGAAAATTCGGCGGCAGTTACAGCCTCAAGCAACACCTCAGGTTCAATGACAAGATCGGGATTGAGCAGGCAGAAATAATCGCCATCCCGAGCATTCAACTGTTCACAACAGTAATCAAACACCCGATTGTTATTGGCACCAAAGCCTAATGGTGAACTGGCTGGCAGGTAGTGGTAGCCGCGACTTAAGCAGAGCGCCTTCAATCGCTCTGAAGCCAAATTATCACGCACGACAACCTGTACCGAATCGTCGCCGGCCAGTTGCATGAGATGATGATTATCGCTAATCAATTCATCATGGCCGTGCGATACCACCGAGATAAATAGCGTCACGGCTTATCCTCTTGCATGATATAAGCAACCAGCTCATCCCAACCATTAACTAAAGGCACATCACCGGAAACGACAAAATCAGAGCCTTGAAAATCCTTGCCCGCCGCCATCGACTCAATCTGATCGGCCAAAGCATCAGCACGGGTTGGATCAAAAAAACGAACCTTGGCGTATTGCCCCAACGTTTCTCTAGCATAAGAAAGGTCAGCAGCCAGCACGGGCAAATTTAACGATTTAGCTTCTGTTAGTGGCAATCCCCAGGTCTCTAATTTGGAAGGGAATACCAAAGCATCAGACTGCCGATACTGCTGCATCACCTGCGAATAGGGTAAGCGTCCAATAAAACGAATGCCGGCAACCCCCTTAGCCAACCAAACCAAATAACGAGCGTACAGGCTATCTTTCCCAGAAACCGTTATCGCTATCTCGAAACGATGAAAGCCTCTTTGATGTAACAGTTTTGCCGCATCAATCAACAGCTCAATATTCTTAAATGTTCTGGGCAAGGTCGGATAAAACAGCTGCAGGTTTTTACCATTCGATGCTGAATATGTTGAGGGTATAGAGTAATTATCAGCAAGCGGCTCTACGGATTGTGGGCGTGCCACCACCACATTTGGATGCTGATATGCCTGCTGAAAATACTGTCGTATATGACATTGCTGAACAAAAACCGCCTTATTGGAGCGAATATTAAGTCGATACAGATAACGGTAGAACAGCGAAAACACAAAAACTGTTGGCTGGAAAATAAGGTCTCGCAAACCTGCGAGATAGAACGGCGTAGGATTATGGCAATAAACATACTGTCTATTGGCTTTCACTCGTGAGGTTATATCATGCAGAGCAAACCAAACTTCAGGGGATAGCCGCTGGCTGATTCGATAACTGCTGACAAATTCAAAATACAGCCGACAGAACCAGCTAGCTTTCGGGGATGAAACTTCAATCAATTTAATATTGTTATAACGTGGGTATAGTTTTTTACTATGAACCAACCCAATAAACCGACAACAACTCATTTTATCAGCGGCCTCAAAGATCTCTTTCGCAACGGTTAATGTACCTCCTTGATTGAGGCCGACAGCACTGAGCACAACCCGTTTACGACTCATCTCGACTGATTTTCCAATGAAAGATTTAGCATAGACAACAACTCATCGATAATACTGCCCCAACCTTTACTAGCCACGAATTTCAATCCTTCTGCAGGATCATGCTCTGTAGCCAATACATGACTAAGCGCGTCAATGAATTCATTCGAGTCATTGGCATATAAAATGGGAGGGTTGATCAGCTTCAACTCTCTCCATGCCACCGACACCACAGGCAAACCGCAAGCTAGGTATTCATAGAGTTTTAATGGATTGATGCTATTGACGAGGTCAGGGTAGCCATCATAATCGAAAGGTATGATCCCAACATCCGCACTACCAAGGTAGGCTGCCAATTCGGCATGGTTTTTACGCCCAAGAAAGTGCACATTTTCAAGTCTATTTAACTCTTCTGGCACATCAAGACAGGGGCCAACAATCACAAAAGACACATCTGCCATTCGCTGAGCACACCGTTGTACAAGCGTAAAATTAAACCAGTAATTGACCGAACCTACATATAAAACTATAGGTTGAGGAATCGACGTCAAATCCGCAGGGAGGGATTGGTCTGCAATCGAAAATCGGTCAAGGTCAACACCATTAGGCATGAAGCGAACATCTGATGTAGTCCAAGCTCGAACTTGCTGGCAGACTCCCGTTGAAGAACAGACAACCAGGTCAACGCGGTTCGCTAACTCTCTCTCGAATGACTCGGCTTGACGGCAGAAATGATCGAAACCATGATTCGCATCAGCAATGCGGAGTACCGATTTATTGTAATTTATTTTATCAAGCCAGAAATTTTGGTAAGGGTTGTCGAAGTACAAGAGATCGACATCACCAAAACCTGCCTCACAAACACGCTCAAGCAACGCTTGGTGAGATAGCCGATACCAATGGCGAAACATCCAACTTGAATTAAACGGCACCTCTTTGCGCGGAACCGCGAGAGCCCAAGGAACCAGCGTCCACAGGCTGTCATTGAGTCTATATACACCCTCGCCCCCAAAGTTAAGCCCACAACGACGCTGATACTCCTCTTGATTCTTAGCTAAACGGTGAAAAGGGCTGATAGGAAAAGAAAGGAAGCCGACCTGCCACCCCTTATCTACCAGCGTTTTTGCGATATGGTGTGTACCAACGCGGATCGGAGACTCCCAATCAAGGGAAGAGATAATTAGTGCTTTTTTTAAAGTGGTCAATTTAACAGTCATCCATTCAGGTTCGGTATTACGTTCATGCACCAAACCTTACCAGCCTCTGCATAGCGTCAAACCATTCCCTATTCGCTTTGTAGCTCACTACCAAATAAAGCGGTGCAGCTACAAGTACGCCAACGATTAATCGCGCAACAGCACCGTCAAACTGATTGGCCACCCCATAAGCAGGAACAACACTCACTACCGCAAGCAAAAATGGCCGCAGTGTCACCAGCGTATACTCCACCAGCCCCACCTTGCAAAGAGGCCGAACTAAAATATACCAACCCGGTACAAACATCACTACAGAAAACCCCAACAGTGCCCAAGCAAGCCCCAGGGTGCCAAACTGCGCCCCCCCCCACAATACCGGAGGCACAATCAACAACATCGCGAGATTCCATTTGAGCGACAAGTCTGCACGCCCCATCCCTAAAAGCAGACTGCCTACCGGGTTGCCTGTGGAGCGCAACCCTCCCCATATAGCAAGCAAGCTCAGCAGGTCAACAGCCGCCAACCACTGATTACCGAGCACGATACTGATCACCTCAGGCGAGAAAAAGGCTATTCCGACATATAGTGGGGCATTTACAGCGGCAGTCATATTAAGTATTTTAAGATATATCGAGCGTACTTGGATTATGTCGGTTTGCACCTGTGCTATCAGCGGGAACCCGACACGAGTGACAACAGGGTTCACAATCCCTTGAATTTGAAATACTAACTGCCTAGGCAGACTATACAGTCCAAGCGCTACAGCCCCAAGCATGCGCCCGCCCAGCAATAGATCGATGCTGCGATTAACCTCATTTACCAAGTTATTAGCAACCAATGAGCCACCAAAACCCAGGTAACTACGAATTTCAATCAACTGAAAGCGCCATAGCGGCCGCCATCCATCTGCCAAACACAACCATGCCAGCACAGTACTGCTGAAGGCGGTCACTATGGCGCCCATAATCAAAGCATACACACCCCAGCCAGCCACAGCGGTGATAACAGCGGCAGCAAAGCCCAATAGCGAAGCCCCCACTTCCAGCACCACCAGGGGGCGAAAATTTAGAGCCTTCTCGGCATTTATACGCACCTGTTGCCCCAAAGCGCTGATGATAAAGATACTAGATGACAACATCAGCAGCGGCGTCAGCCTCTCGTCACTAAACCAATTCGCTACTACCGGACTGAGCGTCACTAACAGCAGAGTCAGCACGCCACTCAGAATCACATTCAGCCAAAACAGACTCGAACGTTCTCGCTCGGTGACGTATTGGCGCTGCACATACGCGCTACTAACGCCCATGTCGGAGAGAATGCTAGAGAAACCCAGAACTACGGCCACCATGGCCATCAGCCCATAATCGGCAGGCGTCAGCAACCGCGCCAGCAAAGCCACCTGCGCTAGCTGAATTAGCGTTCGTACGCCTGAAGCTGCCGTCGTCCAGCGTACGGCTGAAAAAACTTGGTATTTAAGACTCAAGGCTTACGCGCCGTCACAAAATAGCCTGTAGTTTCCGCCGCCCATTGTTTATCAAATTTGTCTAGGTATGGCGCGGCTTTTTGGTTGAAGTACCAGATCGGTAGCAATGCGGCTTTGATAGCCCAACGTAGTGGTCTTGGGCCACGCATAAAGCGCAAACTGAAATAGTTGAATTTCAACAACCACATGGTAAAAAATCCAGACTGTGGTTCGACTTCGATATCGACAAAACCAGCCTTACCAAACAGGTATTTTAAGCCATAGGGTGTGTAGCGAAAGTAGTCATATGGTGCTTCATGTATCCACCACTGCCACGGCACTTGTAGCACCATCCGCCCCCCAGGTTTCAAGATACGAAATGCTTCGTTGAGCATGGTTTGCGGTTCGTAAAGGTGCTCCATAACAGACAGTGATACCACCGTATCAGCAACTTGTTGCTCGATAGGTAATGGCTTATTTAGATCTGCGACAATGTCAGCGTTAGTGTCATGAAAACTACCGACCCAATCTACACCGATATATTTATCGGCATGCTGTAAGAAGAAATCTTTGTAAGGGGATTCCCCTGCACCTAGATCGTAGAGGTTTCCCCGATAGTGGGAGATGAATTTTTCTAGAAAATGATCACTGATTTGATAGGCAAGCCAGTTGTAGGCGTGGCGGTTACTATGATTTTGGCTAATCATTTTTCAATCTCTTTAAACAGAACCCATAGCAACATCCACTAATTGACGTGTCCTGATCCGCTGAATATCTCGCCCCCAGTGCGCTTTAATCACCTGAATATTATTTATCTGGTCAACACTGGACAGTGGCGCCAGTGAAATTTCTCCTGTGACACTCGCAGTAGCCCGCGCATCAATAGACTGAATCACTGCACCACGATCAAGAAACCAGCGATACAACGGACTGGCGGAACTCATGTATATATTTGAACCCTTAAGCATCATGATGCAAATATTACCCAGCGCTTGTTGCCGCAGGTGATTCATAAACGAATGACCACAGCTTTGCAGGATCTCAAGGTAAGCATCTTTATCCATAAATCGTGTCAGTGGAACAAATTTATCACCAAACATTTCTCGCCCCACAGTAATCAACTGTTCTTTGTACCAATCATCACCATAACTGAGTGGAACGATAATTTTTCGACCCGTTAAATCTACACAGCGTTCCAGATTATCAAATACTTCGAGATGATTATTCTCAAATGAGGCACTGTTCCCCACGAGTATATTATTACCAACGGGTTTATATTCTAGGTTATTTGAACTTAAATC
This sequence comes from Motiliproteus sp., assembly GCA_036961355.1. GTDB lineage: Bacteria > Pseudomonadota > Gammaproteobacteria > Pseudomonadales > Balneatricaceae > Motiliproteus. The sequence goes on along the minus strand of JBALVL010000008.1, from coordinate 63,676 downwards.
ATCCTCAACTGTACCGTAATTCCATGTAACATACTGTGATTTAAACCAGGAGTTAAGATTACACGCCATTTGATGCTCTACATCAATAACCGGAGAAAAAACATCAACCCGTTCAAGTAACTTAGGATGATAAATCGTTTTTCTTCCAAGCAGCAGCTTAGCGATCGACTTATATTTTCTCAGCATAGTTAGTGCTAGCGGTGGTTTAGGCCGACTCTCTGACAACTCGCGAGTTTTGGGCAGAAAAAGTCCTTGTGGATAGGCACTCACCAACAGACGGTCATAATAATCGTAGCCCCAGCCTAACCATATAACCTTTTTATCTTTAGGGATGTCAGAAAGCAACGTTAAGTCGTTCAATGAATGAAAAATAACAGCACCACATTTGGTAGATCTAACCAGCGCTTTAGCGGACTTAATTGTATGAAATTCAAGAACTTCGCTCTTGACGTAGCGAAGTTGTCGTTTATTTCCCAAAATAATCGATCTATTTATACCAGGTGCTACCGCTTCAAATTCACGCAAGGCCATATCGATGAATTTTTCATCAACGGTGACATGAACAATAAATTGCGAAGCGGTTCTTTCATTTGAGATATTTTTTTTCATATGACTTAATAAATCCATACCCGACCGGCTAAGCCCAAGCGGTATATTGTACTACCGACAACTGTTGATGACTGGCATTCAGGAACCCAGCGGCAGCGATATCTAGTAGGTTCTATACTTGTAATGTAAAAAAATATTAAAAATGACCATTTCTAACAAACCATACCGAGCCTTGAATTGGAAGCAGGAATAAAAAAACTCTATTAAATGGCTGTGCACTTTAAGTTTCGTATCACAATATTGAGGTCAATTTTATGAAGCCCATCACTCCTTACTTGCTATAAACAACTGTTCTAACTCCAGTAAATCTCGCTTCCTCTCCTTAACACGCCTTACGGGGTTACCCGTATAAATGCCAAATTCTTTGCAGTTACGATTAACTAGACTAAGAGCACCTATAGCCACCCCTTCCTCCAACGTGATTCCAGGAAGAATAATACTACCACTGCCCACTATGACATGTTTGCCAAGCAATACATCGGCGCTGGTTACTCCCGTAAATTCAGTTGCCACAGTGGGATTTGTCATAGCTAAGCCTGAGTAGTCATCACTACTAGAGTAGATAGACACTCGCGAGGAAAGGCCACTAAAATCACAAAGTGTAATTCTACCTGCCCCAATCAAAGACGAACCTACAGCGATATGTACATAATTGCCCAGCCTAATACCTTTATCTCCAGCGGCTAGAACACAAAAATCATCAATACGAACATGATTGCCTAAAGAGATCCTAGACATACCGTAGAATGACGCTCGATCAGAAATTTGTGTATTATCACCAATCGATGCGAAGCCCATACGGCTAATTTCATCCCTACTCAGCATCGCCATTCCTAGCCCCTTTTATCAAGTTAATTACACGCTGCTGTTCCGATAATTCTAAATCAGGATAAATTGGTAAACACAAAATTTTAGCGGAAGCATCTGCAGCAAATCTAAGGTTAGATAAATTTGCAGAGGGTAAGTCCCGGTACATCGGAAAATCTGATATTAATGGATAAAAGTATCGCCGCGCATATATCCTATTGTTTTTGAGCATCTGGTACATATCATCTCGACTCAATGGATAATTTGAATGGATCAGAATCGGTAAATAAGCATAATTAGGTTCAAAGTCACTAGCATCGATTAAACACTGTATTCCTTCCACATCAGACAACTGCTCACGATAGGCTACATCAATTTTTTTTCGACGCGACAACACATTATCAATATGCTCGAGCTGCAGTAGACCGAAAGCTGCATTAACCTCACACATTTTTCCATTAATACCCGAAGCGACGACGGTTACTTCATCGGTAAAGCCAAAATTTTTAAGATGGTCGATATATTTTTTAGTTTCAGCATCATGACAAACAATGGCACCACCTTCAAAGGTATTAAAAACCTTAGTCGCATGAAAGCTCAAAACTGATAGGTCGCCATGCCGCAAGACGCTCCCACCACCGTCATTCACACCAAAGGCATGAGCCGCATCATAGATAACCTTCAAATTGTAGTTATCTGCAATTTCCTGGATCGCCTCAACATCACATGGCTGACCATAGCAGTGCACCGGCATGATAGCTGTAGTATTCGGTGTTATAGCTGCTTCTATCTTACTTGGATCAAGGTTTAGCGTTTTTGGATCGATATCAACGAATACGGGTTTAATACCATTCCATGCCAATGAGTGAGCAGTGGCCACGAACGTGTATGGGGTTGTGATTACCTCACCTTGGATTCGTAATGCTTGCAGCGCGGTAATAAGCGCAGTAGTACCATTACAGAACAGGGAAAGGTATTCCACGCCTAAGTATTCACACAACGCATGCTCAAACTGTTGATGAAACTCACCGCCATTGGTTAGTATTTTGCTATCCCATATCCGCTCTAAATAGGGAATAAACTCTTCTAACGGAGGCAGTGACGGCTGTGTAACGTAAATTGGTTTATCGGACATAATTTTTTCTAATCTCTAGAATATCACTTTCAGCCGACACAGAAACTCATGTACCTAAAAGCTAGATTTCAATGATGCAAGCACGCGATCCAGTGCCGTATTCCAATTTAGGTCATAACTAGAGCTATGACCGTCTAAAACAACGGTTGAGGCCAGCTGTGAATGCAATGGTCGCAAGGCAGCAGTAGGGTACTCGGTTGTGCTGATCGGTATTATCCGAGGTAAGCACTGAAGGTGCTTCTGCTCAGATGCGGCCTTCCTAATTGCATTGGCGAAACCGTGCCAGCTAATAGCAGGATCACCCACCACATGGCAAGTGCCCCAACGCGACACATCTAACAGTACCAAAGCCACCTCCGCCAAATGACCCGCATAGGTCGGACACCCCACCTGATCATTCACCACGCTGATCTCATCGCGCTCTTTCGCCAACCGCAGCATGGTCTTAACAAAGTTATTGCCGTATTCGGAAAACAGCCAGGAGGTTCGGATAATCAGGTGTTTTGGCCAGATTTCACGAATCGCCTCTTCACCCGCCAGCTTGCTCTTGCCATAAACATTGATCGGATTGGTCGGATCATTAGGCTTATAAGGTGTCGTCGCCGTGCCATCGAACACATAGTCAGTCGAGATATGGATCAACGGGATATCCAGCTTAGCGCACGCATGGGCCAGATTAGCAGCACCATCTCGGTTCACCGCATAGGCTTTTTCTGGTTCTGACTCGGCTCGATCAACGTCGGTATAAGCGGCGCCGTTGATAACGATATCAGGACGGTGCTGCTGTAGACAATCACTAACGGCTTTCGCATCGGTAATATCCAGCCCGTGCCGATTTAGTGCAATCAGTTGATGGTCACCGGCTCGATCTTGCAGACAACGGCCAAACTGACCATCGGCACCCGTGAGTAGCAGTTTCAACCAAGTACTCCTGCTAGCTTTAACTCACTTAACGTCAACCCCTGTTGATCTTTATCCGACAGTAGCGGGGGTTGTGTTAACTCTGACAATGGCCAATCTATCGCAACAACTGGGTCGTTCCAGATCAAGCAACCTTCATCTTCCGGGACATAGTAATCGGTGCATTTATATTCAAAATCAGCAACATCAGACAGCACAACAAAACCGTGCGCTAGCCCTGGTGGAATCCAGAGTTGACGCTTATTGGTCTCTGATAAAACAATCCCCTCCCACTGGCCGAAGGTCACAGAGTCTGGGCGAATATCGACGGCGACATCGAAGACTTCACCCCGCACTAAACGCACCAGTTTTCCTTGTGGTTTAGTTTTCTGAAAATGCAGCCCTCGCAGTACACCTTTGGCGGAACGAGAGTGGTTGTCCTGAACGAATGGCAGATCGATGCCATGTTCGGCATATCGCTCGGCTTGGAAGGTTTCGAGAAAAAATCCGCGCTCATCGCCAAACACCTGCGGCTCGATAATTTTCACCCCATCAATAGCCGTCTCGATAACCCGCATCAGCTGTCGCCTTCAAGCAGTCGAGCCAGATATTGACCGTATCCGGTCTTGGAAAGTTTGTCAGCCTGACGTTGTAGCTGCTCAGCATCCAGCCAACCCCGGCGATAGCCGATCTCTTCCAGGCAAGACACTTTCAACCCCTGGCGTTTTTCTACGGTGGCGACGAACTGGCCTGCATCGAGCAACGAGTCATGGGTACCGGTATCGAGCCAGGCAAAGCCACGCCCCAGCATCCCGACACGCAGGTCACCTCGATGCAGGTATACCATATTGACGTCGGTAATCTCCAGCTCGCCGCGAGCCGAAGGCTTGATCCCCTTGGCAATCTCAACCACATCGTTATCGTAAAAATAGAGTCCGGTTACGGCATAGTTAGATTTGGGCCGAACGGGCTTCTCTTCGATGCTTATCGCGGTGCCACTCGGGTCAAACTCAACCACCCCAAACCGCTCAGGGTCGTTGACGTGGTAGCCAAATACCGTGGCGCCTTGTGTGCGCGATACCGCCGCCAGCAACTTGTCAGAAAAGTGCTGCCCGTAGAAGATATTATCCCCCAGCACCAGGCTAACCGGATGATCACCGATAAAAGCCTCACCGATCAAAAAGGCTTGCGCCAAACCGTCAGGTGATGGCTGCTCGGCATAACTAAAGCAAACGCCAAAGGCACTACCATCGCCCAACAACCGCTGGAAGCCTGGCAGATCCTCCGGCGTTGAGATAATCAGAATTTCCCGAATGCCTGCCAGCATCAGCACGGAAATGGGGTAATAGATCATCGGTTTGTCGTAGATCGGCAACAGCTGCTTCGAAACACCCAATGTAATGGGGTGTAACCGGCTGCCTGAACCACCCGCGAGTACAATACCTTTATAAGGTTTCATCAACACACACTCTCGACTCGCCGATCCGTTCTAAACGATATTGTCCTGAAAGCACCCGCTGCCACCAGCTTTGATGCTCTAAAAACCACAGTACAGTTTTACGTAGCCCGGTTTCAAAGGTATCCGTAGGGCGCCAGCCCAGCTCAACCTCGATCTTGGAGGCGTCGATCGCATAACGCTGATCATGGCCCGGTCGATCGCTAACAAATTGGATCAAGCTCTGATAACTATCGACACCTTCAGGTCTTTCAGGTGCTAGCTCTTCGAGCAGGTCACACAGCGCCTGCACCACCGCTATGTTGGTCTTCTCGTTATGACCGCCGATATTGTAGGTCTCCCCTACCCTGCCTTGAGTCAGCACAGTGTAGAGCGCACAAACATGGTCCTCAACGTACAACCAATCGCGTACCTGTTGACCATCACCGTAAACCGGTAACGGCTTGCCCTGCAGTGCATTAATAATCATATGCGGAATAAGTTTTTCCGGAAAATGGTACGGGCCGTAATTATTGGAGCAGTTGGTTATCACGATCGGCAGACCGTAGGTACGACGCCAAGCACGAACCAAGTGATCAGAACTGGCCTTACTGGCCGAATAGGGCGAACTAGGTGCGTATGCTGTTTGCTCGGTAAAGAGCTCAGCAGGATCGGTCAAATCGCCATAAACTTCATCGGTCGAGACATGATGAAAACGGAAAGCATTACGAGCGGTTTGATCGAGACTATTCCAGAAATCTCGAACCACCTCCAGCAGAGTAAAAGTACCGACTATATTGGTCTGGATAAAATTTTCAGCCCCATCGATCGATCGATCAACATGACTCTCCGCAGCCAAATGCATCACTGCATCAGGGTTGAATTTCTCGAATGCCTGAGCCAAAGCATTGCGATCACAGATGTCACACTGCAGAAATTGATACCGAGGGTTATTTGAAACTTCGATCAATGATTCAAGATTACCGGCGTAAGTTAGCACATCGAGAACCAAAACCTGATGCATTGTCTCCGATAACAGGTAGCGAGATAATGCAGAGCCGATAAAACCAGCCCCTCCGGTCACCAAAATACGCATAAACAGCCTTTACACATCGTAGATATAACGTTCTACCAATATAATCCCAATATGCCCTCGTTTCGTGAAGGTCATGAACATAACAAACAGTGTAACTCTGCGATAAGCATGACTCAATCGACTAGCAGGTATCTCAGCAACACTCTGCCAGCGTTACAGTTCTCTCCTGTTCCCCCTCGCCGTAGCAAATACTAGTAAAACCAAAAAATAGGAAAAAGTCTGATGGACACTATATCCATAAAGTTCATACTGACTCTACCGAGCACTCATATGGACTTGATAGCTACAAGGATGTAGTTAGTTGAAGTACAGGACGCTGATAACAGTTCGGTTGAAGCCCCCAAACTAGGACAGTGCGGGGGCTTTATTATTTCTAAGAGCACCTGTTAAAGCAGTCCTCACTACTCGAGTCTAGCGCCCGTAGATATCATCAAGGCGCTCAATATCATCTTCGCCCAGATAACTACCAGTCTGCACTTCGATCAGATCGAGCGGAATTTTGCCCGGATTTTCCAATCGATGAACTTCACCGATCGGTATATAGGTTGAGTGGTTCTCACTGATCAAAAACGTCTTATCGCCGCAGGTGACGCGGGCCGTTCCGTTAACAACGATCCAGTGCTCGGCCCGGTGATGGTGCTTTTGTAATGATAACTGCTGCCCCGGTTTGACCTGAATATGTTTCACCTGGAAGCGATCGCCGGTATCAACCGACTGATAACTACCCCAAGGGCGATAAACCAGTGCTTGGTCAGTTGCCTCTGATCGCTTAGCCGCTTTCAGTTGATTAACGACAGTTTTAACATCTTGTACCCGGTCTTTAGAAGCAACCAGAATCGCATCGGCCGTCTCGATCACGACCAGGTCTTTAACCCCTACCGCGCCGATCAACCGCTCGGAGCTACTCAGATAACTCCCCTCGACATCGGCGATCAACACGTCACCTTTGGTCACATTACCCGCAGCATCTTTCTCGGCAATATCCCACAGTGCTGACCAGGAGCCAACATCGCTCCATCCGGCATCCAACGGCACCATCACAGCGAACTCGGTTTTTTCCATCACCGCGTAGTCGATCGAATTATCCGGACAGGCCTTGAATGCCTCGTCATCGAGACGGATAAAATCCAGGTCTGGGTGTTCGCTCTGCAACGCGTTTTGACACGCGGCAACTATGGCCGGCTCAAAGCGCTGCAGTTCCTCAATATAACGCGATGCGCGGAACAGGAACATGCCGCTATTCCAAAAATAATCGCCGGAATCAACATAGCGCTGCGCAGTCTCAAAGTCTGGCTTCTCAACAAAGGCCTCCACCGGCAAACTTTCACCTAGCCCGCCCTCTGCAACACCTGTCTGCTCGCCAGCTCGAATATACCCGTAACCGGTTTCGGCCTGCGTCGGTACGATGCCGAAGGTGACCAGCGCACCTTTTTCTGCAGCCTGCGCAGCCTTGCCAATCGCAACATGAAAAGCGAGCTTATCCCGAATCACATGATCCGCCGCCAACACCAGCAGCAGCGGGTCGGAGCCCTCGCTCAAAGCATGCAGCGCGGCAAGCGCAACCGCAGGGGCGGTATTTCGCCCGACCGGTTCCAGTAAGATACCATTGTGCGGTTGATCAATTTGACGCAATTGTTCGGCGACCAGAAAGCGATGTGCTTCGTTACAGATCACCAAAGGCGCACTTAGCCCATCCAAACCATCAAGCCTTTGGAGGGTGTCTTGGATCATCGACGTGTCGTTTACTAGAGGCAAAAACTGCTTGGGGCAATGGCTGCGAGACGCAGGCCACAACCGAGTTCCGGAGCCACCGGACATAACCACAGGCATTATTTCAGGTTTAAGGTCTGCCACACATTTCTCCTTCTAATGGGCTAGTATCGTATTGTGCATCAGTAGGCGTTCTTATGTACGAAACCTTTGAATACCGTTAAGAAAATGATTTTCAGGTCGAACCACAGTGACCAGTTTTCGATGTAGTAAAGGTCGAACTCAACCCGCTTTTCCATCTTATCGAGCGTATCGGTTTCTCCGCGCCAGCCATTAATCTGTGCCCAACCAGTAATACCCGGCTTGACCAAGTGACGTTTCATGTAGCCACCGATCAGTCCTTTGTACTGCTCGTTATGGGCCACCGCATGCGGCCGCGGGCCTACGATAGACATCCGGCCCTGGAGCACGTTGAAGAATTGGGGTAGCTCATCCAGAGAAGTACGACGTAAAAAAGCGCCTAACGGCGTAATCCGGGCATCGCCCTTCTGTGCCTGCTGTACCTCGGGACCGTTATCCTGAACCGTCATCGAACGGAATTTGTAGACTTTTATTTCATCACCATTAATCCCAAATCGCCGCTGTTTAAAAACAGCTGGACCTGGCGAGGTCATTTTTATCGCTATCGTAATCGCAACCATGATCGGGCTAATCAGCAGCAAAATTATCGCCGCTAGCACTCGGTCCTCTATCGCCTTGACCACTTGGTGAATACCATCCATCGGCGACGCCGACAGGTTGATTACAGGCAACCCAGCGACCTCTGACACTGAGTGATTGAGCAGTTGAAAGCCGAAAATATCCGGTACAAATCTCAACTCGACAGCAACATCGTCCAACGACTCAAACAACGCCTTCATCTCTAATTCTTGAGAGAGAGGCAAACAGATCCATACCTGATCAACATGATGGGTCCGTACATAGTCAGCGCAGCCATTAAGCTTACCTAACACTGGTATCTCATTGTGATGCGATGCGAGCTTATGACTAACATCACTCTCAAAAAAACCTTCAACCTGCAGCCCAGTCCAGTTTTCTGTTTTTATCGCTCTGGCTACTCGCTGGCCTAGTTCGGAAGTACCGATAATCACAACGCGACGCGTGTTTAATCCATTTTCGCGAATATAGTTAAGCAGGCCGCGTAACAAAAAACGAGAACTGATCAACCCGCTTAAGCCAATCAGGTACCAAAAACCGAACCAAAGACGAGAATAATCTGCTGACGTCTTGGTCAGAACCCCGAGCAAGGCTAGCACAGCAAATAGTGCCGTCCATCCGAGAAACAACGTTCGAACCTCTTCCATCTTGGTAGATCCCCGCCAAGCACGATAGACAGAGAAAAAGGGGTACAATGAAAAAGATGCAAATGAGGCTACGACCAAGGCAGTGAGGTACGGGGAGTGGAAGGTCCAGGTATCGATACCAATGGCCATCGCCCCCCAGCAAGCCAGCACTAATACCAGCCAGTCAGAGAGTCGCAGTGACCACATCAAAACTTGGGAATGCTCTTTTAGGAAACCAGAGTATTTCATTAAACAAACAGATCCGCGTCAGAAAACAAGAGCACGAATTATGATGATTTTTGGTCGCTGCGTATAGCACCGGCTAAGGGCGAGGGATCGACCATCGTTCTACAGTTCACACAGGACGTGCAGCCTGGCGCTTTGGTCTTTTAGGGGTAAGACACAAATGAACCACTGACGACGATAATGAGACAATCGTGTTCGGCATACCCAAGCCAGAAATCCGAGCCCATCGACAGAAGATAGCCCGCACAGCCTAGCGACGTATAACGATTGACGTTAAACGCAGTGCGTTATATTCTGTCTCGCATGATCAAGTCGTTCCGCTGCAAGCACACGCAAACCCTGTACGAAGGGGGCGAGCCTCGTCAGTTGCGAGCGATTCATTCTCAAGCTGAGCGTAAACTCCAACTGCTGGATTCAGCGGCTACATTGGACTTCTTAAGAAGCCCACCCGGTAATCGATTAGAAGCGCTCAAAGGCAACCGAGCAGGCCAGCACAACATTCGCATCAATGATCAATGGCGTATCTGCTTTGTATGGAGCGATAGCGGCATCTACGACGTTGAAATAGTAGATTACCACTGAAGGAGAGGCCCTCATGGCAACCAACAATATGCGTCCCATTCATCCCGGAGAAATACTGCGAGAGGAGTATTTGGCACCACTGCAAATGTCAGCCAATGCGCTAGCAACCGCCTTACGCATTCCGGCACCTCGGATCTATGCAATCATCCGAGAAAAGCGTGCCATCACACCTGATACCGCCTTGCGACTGTGCCGGTATTTTGGCGGTGACGCCCAGTCCTGGCTTAATCTGCAAACGGCCTACGACCTTAAGCTCGCCGAAGCCTTGGCCGGAGAAGCCATTCGGCACGACATCCATCCTCATGCAGCGTAGATTCATCGCGTAATGATATTGACATAATTAGGTCGGTATTGGTGAGCGAACTCTGGCGCCCCCCCCTTGAGTTGGATAGGAAGAGTACGGCCTACTGATCAGAATGGTCAAACACTCAGATCAACAAAACTATCGTGTAAGACGAGACCTGTACCGTATCGCTGACGAAGTTCGAAATGATGAATTGATCGTCCTCGTCATAAAAATTGGGCATCGTTCCGCGGTTTACAAAAGCAGCCAGCCATCACATCAAGATTGCCGCTACGCGGCTGAAAAGCCAATCCAGATGATCATGCCTCCCTGCCATGCCCCCGAGCCCATAGACTGAAAATAGGCGAACACCTTTAACGCAGCATCAACATGACTTATCAACAAATTAATAGGAACAGCCAATGCTATGCGTCATTGTTAGCGCCTCCAATGCACTGACAAAATGGTTCAAACAGGACTTCCCTGAAGGCTTGCCCAGAGTACCCAGCCCTGATGGTAAACGTATTGGTACACAGCCATTAACGACTAACGCTGAGCAAATCAGCTGGCAATGCCACGTGATCCAAAACTTCTATCGTCACGGCGAGTACACCGTGATCGTCACTGAAGCCGACAGCCGCTACACCCTGTTAATGCCTTTTGCCGTTGCACCCACCCTCGCTGAATTCGAGAACGAGTTGCTACGACGCTGGGGGAATGAACTGGCCCATCTTACTGCAGAGTCAAAGTCCTTAGATGAAACCCGCATTCCAAGAATGATTAAACAGTTCATCCTCTATCCAAAATCATTCACGTGGTATCGCAATACGGACATGAGTATCCACGGCCACGTCAGCGATGCAGAGCAATGGGTAACTCAAACCCTACAAGAGCATGGATTACAACGTCTGAGCGATAATGATGTACTTGAACTGGGAGACCATATCAATAAGCTGCGCAAACGGGCAAAGCAAGATCGCTCGGGAAGGAAAGGGTTTTATCCCGTTGTCCGGTTACTTGATGATGGGTTGTACCGTTTTGCTCAAGGGTTATCAGGCGCAGACTTCCCTAACACACCACCGGACGATTTCCCCAATCCGTATATGACGATGACAACCGCTACAATTCAGGTAGCCGAGTCACTACCAGACAACGTTGTCTGTTTAAGCAACTACAGAAACAAATAAAAGCCCACAATGGGTATTAGCCTTTATTTTGTTAGCTTTGTGTTCAGAGAATTCTTGACAGCCCCCTATCCAAGCGAAGGCTGTTCGCCGATTCCGGTAACGAATGCTGCTCTCAGTCAGCCAGGTTGTATGAAGTATTGGTGGGATGGCTTTAAGTCCTGTAAACGTGATTTACGCACCACATCGACTTAGTCGAGAACACGGGGAAACGCGCCAAAAAAAAACACGATGATCAGACCAGTTTGCCCTCCCGAAAATTGATGCAGCTCGTTTGAAATTGACACACGACCTTTTTACGGACTATATTTAGTCTCATAAGGAGGCCATTATGAAGCTATCAAGCCAAATCAAACCGATCAGTTACCTTAAAGCTCACGCTGCGGAAATCGTGCGCAATCTGTCTGGACAGGACGCACCCTTAATCATCACTCAGAATGGCGAGGCCAAGGTTGTGGTGCAGGACATCAAAAGCTATGAGCAAACTCAAGAAACCATGGCGCTTCTGAAGATACTTGCGCTCGGCACACGTCAGATCGAGGAAGGCAAAGTGCAGCCTGCTAACGAGGCTATTCAGCGGCTTCGGAACCGTAGCAAGAAACGCTGATGCCAATCCCGGTGTTTCTAACCGACGACGCATCTCGTGATCTAGAGGAGCTGTATGACTACATCGAGACCCATGATACGCCCGAAAGAGCGGATTACGTTCTCAATCAAATAGAAGAAGCTTTCTCAAGCCTCTCTGACAACCCAGACAGAGGCGCCTACCCGAAGGAACTGCTGGCCATCGGGCTTCGTGACTACCGCGAGATATATTTCAAATCGTATCGAATTATTTACCGCATCATCGCCGACAACGCGTATGTTGTGGTGATTGCCGATGGTCGTCGTGACATGCAGGCCTTACTGCAACGACGATTACTACAGCCCTGAGACAGCACACGACTCATCACGTTACCCATACCGGTTTGCTGGACCATACTTGATACGTTTTCCAACCGCCACGTGCTAACATTTGTACCAACATCCGAATGAAGACACTTTATTATGGATACTAGGATTCAATTTCGCATCGATGAAGAAACAAAACGCTTGGCCCAACAGATGGCAGAAAGCCAAGGTCGCACGCTTAGTGATGCATGTCGAGATCTCGCTGAGCAACAACGTAAAGCTATGTCACACAATGATTGGCTGACAGAGCAAGTCGACCTGGCTTTTGAGAAGTTTGACTCTGGTGGTGCCGTGTTTATTGAGCATGAGCAGGCCAAGTCCAGAATGGCAAAGCGCAAAGCAAAGATTCGTAACAGAGCTATCCAGTGATTTTTTGGGAAGAGGAATTACTCAACGACCGCGAAAAAATATTCGACTATCTCTACCAATTTAACCCGGTTTCCGCTGACAAAACTGATGAAATAATTGAACAAAAAGTAGAAAGTTTGCTTCATCAACCACTGATGGGTGTGCAGCGTGACGGTATCAGGGGCCGATTATTGGTCATTCCGGAAATATCAATGGTTGTATCATATTGGGTTGATGTCTCGATTATTCGTGTAATGCGAGTGCTTCACATGAAGCAGAAGTTTCCAACTTAATGTTTATAACATCCTAAACCACACTAGCAACAACCGAAGTGCCTGGAGCATTGGGTTAAACTCACCCTCCCATGGGGATATAGGTGGATTGATTTTCACTAACCAGAAAGACCCCATCCATTATTGGTCGGTCGAGCATAGTTTTACCTGTATACGATCATTCTCATCTCACGGCTAAAACGGCCAAATCACCGGAATTAATAAAACCGCCGTAGTACCGACCAACATGCTCAGCGGCAAACCAATCCTGACAAAATCTTTAAATTGGTAACCACCGGGGCCGAAAACCATCAAGTTGGTTTGGTAACCAATCGGAGTAATAAAGCTGGCTGAAGCCGCAATCATGATCGAAATAGCAAACGGCATGATGCTGACGCCCAATTGCTCCGCGACCGCCATACCCACAGGGAACATCAACACAGCTGCGGCATTGTTGGTAATCAATTCTGTAAACAGCACCGTTAACAGGTACACCAAAGCCAAAGCGAGCCATGGTGACATCTGATCATAAAACAGTAATTGTCCAGCAATGAGATCAACCACCCCGGTAACCTGCATCGCTTTGCCCAGCGCAAACGAGGCTGCTATCACCGTTAATACCGTCAGATCGATATTGCGCCGTGCCTTGGCCGGGGTAATGCAGCGCGTTACCAGCATCAAGCCTGCCGCGATAAAGGCCGCTTCGAGAATACTGAGTAATTCAAAGGCACTGAGCACCACCATTAAACCAACAATCGCCAGCGCCCATGGTGCCTTCTGAAAATCGGGCGGCGTCGAGTCATTCAACGCACTAACCAGCAAAAAATCTCGCCGGAATCGATATTGCTCAACAAACTGATGACTGGCTTCAAGTAATAACGTATCACCAATCTGAAGTTCTATATCACCTAGCTTGCCAGGTAGGCGCTTACCTTCACGAGAGACCGATAGGATCGCCGCATTAAATCGCGTGCGAAATTTAGAGTCCCTAATAGTGAGCCCCAATTCAGGAAACTCGCTTCCGAGTACGACCTCAACTAAGCAACGCTGATGGTTGGCCACATCGAGTTTATGGCTTCCGCCATTGGCGTGCTTCAATCCCTGAATAAAAAGTAGCTCTCTTGCACATTCTGGAGCCCCGATAAAGAGCAAGCGATCTCCGCCTCGCAATGTTCGATCAGGCTCCACGGCCGTTAACAACAAGTCACCGCGTTGGATTTCAGCCAAATAACCGTGGGTTAAGTTTCGTAAACCCGCTCCAGCGACTGTTTTGTCGACTAACGGGCCTTCAACAACAACCTCTACCTCAACACTGTACTCACGAGCCTTATCGAGTTGCTCTACCATTCCTTGTCGATCGGGTAATAAGCGGTCACCGAACAGAAGGAGAAAACCACCTCCGACCAGCAAGATAGGCAGACCAATCCAAGCAATTTCAAAAAGCCCCAGACTAATCCCCCGCTCGCTCTGCAGCAGTCCATCCACAACCAGATTAGTGCTGGTTCCGATCAAAGAACAAGTGCCACCGAGAATAGCAGCATAGCTTAGCGGTAACAGCATTTTAGAAGGGGGATAACGAAGCCGTTTACACCAGTCCTGCACCGCAGGAATAAACATCGCAACCACCGTGGTGTTATTCATAAAAGCGCTTAGCAACGAAGTTGGCAGCAGTAGACGGAATTGCGCCTGCTGTATCGAACGAGGATGACCAAGTAGCCGAGAAGCTATCCACTGAACAGCCCCAGTCTCCTTCAGCCCGGCAGCCACTATAAACAACGTGGCAATGGTCATCACCCCTGTATTGCCAAAGCCTGCCAACGATTGGACAGGTGATAAAACACCCACAATCACCAAAAATGCTAATGCGGCCATCAACACGATATCAGCAGATATTCGCGTCGCCGCCAACGCCAATAAAACAATTGCGACAGTAGTTAAAGTTAGAAAGGCATCCCATTCCATTAAAAATAATATTCCTATATCTAGCCACAAGACAAAGATTTATTTAGGCGCGCTTCCAAACAGCCAACGTATTAAACCCCAACCGTTTTTTAACATACCATACTGCAATAAAATTTTGGGATGCGAGCACCACCGCGGTTGTAACGGCACTGCCAGTGGCACCGAACACTGGTATTAGCCATAACCCGAGAAATACCGCAAAAGGTCCGCTAAACAACATTATATTTCGCATGTCTTTCTCATGTCCCGTCATCGTGAGCAAAAAACCAACGGAGCCAGTTGCTACATTAACCAATTGTCCTAATGCCATTATTTGAAGTAAATAAGCACCACCAATAAATTCATCTCCAAACAACCCCATCAGGAACTCAGGGAATAACAACATTACTCCGATAATCGGCAAAGCACTAACAAACATCAGTCGTACCGAGTTAATTGCGAGCGCCTCAATATTGCCAACATCTCCTTTTTTATACATTGCAGCAAAACGTGGAGCCACCACTAAATTCACAGCGATTAGAACAAAGCTTGCAAGCATTGCCGTACGTTGAGCGACAGCGAGCTGGGCTAAATTAGTGGCATCAACCCAAGCCCCGGCAATGAAATGACCTGACCACTGGGCAAGCTGCCCCATCAACATTGCAACCCACAAAGGAATACAACTTACGAAGATATCACGCCATGCAACAAAACCTGATTCTGAACCTCCATCGTTGCCAGAGCCGTTCCACCATAAGGCCAAACCAACAGCGAAAGCTAAAAAACAAGCAACGCTGTATATTTGAGCTGCAACATTAGCAGTGCTGGTGCCTAACCAAAGCAGCGTAACAATCATCACTATGTTAGCCGCAATGTTTACCGTAAACACAGAAGAAAGTACTCGCCGTGTTCCCTGTAAACTCATAGATACAAGGGTAAATAATGCCAATCCAAAGATTCCTGGCGCCATGTTCTGCAGCACTGATTTCATAGCGGGTTTTTGAAAAATTGATTCAGCCAACCATTCCGCCAGAACCCAAAGCAACACTGATAAAAACAAGCTACCAACAGATGCAAGAACTGATGCTTTCTTCAATACATCTCTAATCTGCAACCAGTTATGATCCGAGAAAGCCGTACCCGTATAGCGTAAAACCGTCTGGTCCAGCCCAAACCGCGCCACCGCCGCTAAAATACTGATTACGGTCAGCCCTAAAAAGTAATACCCAGAATTCTCTATTCCCAATACACGGGCCAAAACAACAGTAAAAATAAATCCTGCCAGAGCACCAACAATCCTGATCGAAAATGCGAGACAAGACTGTAATAGTAACTCACGGTTATCTTTAGAAACGGATTGCCAGCGGCCTATTATTTTGTCAAACATAATCACCAGAAACATAACTCTCTAATATCGCGCATTCTGCGTATGTTACCTCCAAAGACCTTCATGAGAATAAGACCATTACGTTGCCAACTATGCTCAACCTCGCAGACCGTACTGATTTTCCAAAAACCAACGGTATGTATCGGCCAACCCTTCTCGTAATGCGATGCCCGCATCCCAACCCAATGCCTTCAAACGGCTAACATCCATCAGTTTTCTTGGAGTGCCGTCTGGCTTACTGGTATCAAACACGACTCGCCCCTCAAAACCGACTACAGCAGCCATAGTTTCAGCCAGCTCGCGAATAGTGCAATCCACCCCGGTGCCAACGTTGATATGAGACAACATCGGTTGAGTGTGATTGACGTAAACCGCCCTATTCAAATCCATCACATGAACACAGGCGGCGGCCATATCATCTACATGAAGGAATTCACGCATAGGTTTGCCAGTCCCCCAAACAACAACTTCTTCAGCACCATCTAGCTTCGCCTGATGAAAACGGCGCATCATCGCGGGGATCACATGGCTATTCTCGGGATGAAAGTTATCGTTGGTACCGTACAAATTCGTCGGCATTACACTGCGGTAATCTACACCGTACTGTCGATTATAGGACTCACAGAGCTTAATACCGGCAATTTTTGCTATCGCATAAGGCTCGTTGGTCTGCTCAAGCGTGCCTGTCAACAGAGCGGCTTCATCCATCGGTTGATCTGCAAATTTGGGATAAATACACGATGAGCCAAGAAACAATAATTTTTTTATACCTGCCAGATAAGCACCGTGAACGATATTGCATTCAATCATCAAATTTTCATAAATAAATTCAGCTGGATAAGTATTGTTCGCGACAATCCCACCCACTTTGGCAGCCGCTAGGTAAACTTCATCAACCTGTTCTCGACCAAAAAAATGGCTAACGGCCTCGGGGTTGGTTAGATCAAGCTCAGCACGTGTGCGTGTGACAATTTCTACGTTAGCTTTAAGCTGTAACTGACGAACAATCGCCGAACCAACCATACCGCGGTGGCCGGCAACAAAAATACGCTTCATGATTATTCCTCAGCTCTCGCGCGCAACAGTGACGTCGTAGCCATGCTTTTTTAACAATGCCTGACGCTTTGCATAATCAAGATCGGCAGCAACCATTTCGGCGCACATCTCCTCAACAGTAATCTCAGGAACCCAACCCAGCTTATTTTTCGCTTTAGACGGATCACCCAATAGGGTTTCAACTTCTGCAGGGCGGAAATAGCGAGGATCGACCCTAACGATTACATCGCCTTCGCTCACCGCTGGTGCTTTATCCCCGCTGATAGAAACAACTTTACCGTACTCTTCAACGCCCTCACCGGAGAAAGCCAATTCGATACCCACTTCGGCAGCAGACATCCGAATAAACTCACGAACCGAAATTTGTTTACCCGTAGCAATCACGAAGTCTTCGGGATTATCTTGTTGCAACATCATCCACTGCATACGCACATAATCTTTAGCGTGCCCCCAGTCCCGCAAGGCATCCAAATTGCCCAAGTAAAGGCAGCGCTCCAGCCCTTGGGCCATGTTAGAAATGCCCCGTGTGATTTTTCGGGTAACAAACGTTTCACCTCGGCGCGGTGATTCATGATTAAACAAAATACCATTACAGGCATACATGCCATAAGCTTCACGGTAATTTACTGTAATCCAGTAGGCGTACATCTTCGCAACGGCGTAGGGAGATCGAGGGTGAAACGGCGTTGTTTCCTTCTGAGGTGTTTCTTGCACCAGTCCATAGAGTTCTGAAGTAGAGGCTTGATAAAATCGGGTCGTTTTTTCTAGACCTAAAAAGCGGATCGCTTCGAGCAATCGCAACGTCCCCAATGCGTCAGTGTCGGCAGTATACTCAGGACTCTCGAAGGAAACAGCAACATGGGACTGCGCGCCTAAGTTGTATACCTCATCTGGCTGCACTTCTTGAAGGATACGGGTCAGGTTTGAGCTATCGGTCAAGTCTCCGTAGTGGAGAACAAGTCTGGGATTCTTAGAATGAGGGTCTTGGTAAATATGGTCCAACCGTGTGGTATTGAATGAGGAGGAGCGTCGCTTAATGCCATGTACCTCATACCCTTTTTCCAAAAGAAATTCGGTAAGATAGGAACCATCTTGACCTGTAACACCTGTTATTAGTGCCTTTTTCATAAACCATTCCTACTTTTAAAAGTGACCGAGACCAACCAAACAAAATTCTTAAAATACCGCGAAAACAAACGCCTTGGGTTTGACAACATACGAAAAGCCCACTCCATACCTATGGAGCTTATAAATCGCGGCGCCCTAACTTGTCTTCCCGCTATAAAATCTAGAGACGCACCAACGCAGAGCACCTTAGATGGAAAGCTCATCCTATCCTTCAAAATACTAGCAACCAATTCTTGCTGAGGAGAACCGACACACAAGAACAAATAATCGGGTTCAGAATTACAAATCTGATCAACTAACTTATCTATGCTGCTAGAACTCCTATAAAACCCATAATCTGGAATGATCTGTTCGACCCTGTTAATTCCATATTTTCTCTTTATAAAAAAATCGTCACCCGCTTCACCACCAATCAAAAGAACTTTGCCATCACAAGGGATTTTAGACATTACCTGTATAGTCAGATCACTACCTCTATTTACGTTTCGTATATTTCTTGACCACAAAAAACGAGATAAATACTTTATTATGACGCTATCATTGAAATATATATCAGCCACAGAATACAATACCCTGAAACTCTCATCTTTATCAAAACGCATTAGATGATCTATATTTGGTGTAACTATGACTTGAATCGAATCCTTCTTTTCAAAAATCATATTAATCGCTGCATCATTATCAACATCAGAAATTGCGAAAATCAAGTTACGAATAGTCTTGCAGGACTTTTCCATAAATTTGGTACAACCTGTTAAATACATATGAGTTAATAATTAGTTCTTTTACTTCCTTCGAAGGCGGCTCTATTACCGGATTTGACAACGCCTTCATTAGTAAAACGGCCAACTCTTTTTCACAAAATGATGATGAAACCAAAATATTACTATATTTATTTAAATATGATGCTACATCTCCAACGGGGGTTGTAACTACGGGAGTTCCACAGGCAATTGCTTCTTTTACTACCTGGGGTGACCCTTCGCTATGTGAAGTAAGCAAAAGACATGACGACTGTTTCAACAACTCTGCAACTTCGACTCTACTCTTATTATCAAGAACGACATACTTTAGTTCTTCACCAGATATCTCTTTAAATTCTGCAAGAACCTTTACGAATAAAGGAAAATTTTTAACCCACCTGCCTGGAGATCCACCAAAAACAATAGTCCTCGCTCTTTCCTTACCATCGTAATTGAAGAGATTCTCGTCCACACCACATGGAATAACGACACAGTTATCATTTAAATTTGAGCATTCATCAAGCATTCTGTCATTAAGACATATCACGGTGCCTGCATGCTTAATAATCTTACGTGTTATCGCAACCTGTATGTTCTTGCCTTGTTCTATCTGGATGTCGCCTCCATGAAGCGTCAACACAACTTTTCGTCTACTGACAAACGGGTTAAACAGCAAAAACAAAGCACTAATCCCGTAATGACAATGGATAACGTCATATTTAGTAAAGAGTAATTTTATATTTATCAACAGTATGGACATTAAATAATACCATTTAGACCTGTACCCATGAATAACATAGACATCACCATTAATATCAGACTTTTTCTTGAGCCCATCAACCTGCTCTGTTACAAATATTCCAGCAGAAGGCTCCGAGGGATTTACCCCTCCCCACATATTAGTTACCCAAAGAATTCGCATACTTTCTCTTATTAACAAAGACAAGATCAAAAATAAAAAAAGTTGAAACAAGATAAAATGAATTAATATTATTTTCAAAAAATAGTCTTAGACAAATAATGATTGCCAGCACCGCATATCGCTTATCGATAGCCACTCGTTTTCTTATAAAAACAAAAAACAAAGTCACCGTTAAAAAAAATCCAACGAAACCAAAGTCAATCAAAATCAAAATCAAATCATTATGAGGCATGGCCCCTGACCAAACATCTTTATACCCTCCCCATCCCCTTCCTAGAATCATCTCAAAAACTGATGATTCAAAATAAGCCGAAAGAAACATTGTATAAGCGTAAATACGCCATACGAATGAATTATCCAACCCTACTCCAAAATCCACAACCCCTGACCTTGACTGAACAGCATCGTATATACTAGAAAACCCGACATGTTTGAAAAACAAATACGGATAATAGAGCTTGACAAGGACAGCATCTACAACTGTTGGATTTATAAAAACAAAAACCACAAGCATTGGCACTATAATAAAAATCACACGAAGTAAAAGAGAGCTAGGGAGTAAAAAAAACAACAGAAAACTGGAGATAAATGCACCACCAGAAGTAGATAAATAACATAAAAAAATCATCGAAAAGACAGCTAAAGGAATATATCTCCTTTCAAGCATAAGAATCATTGGCGACAAACACAATATATAACTGCCCAAAATATTTGCGTGCTCAAAAGAAAAAAATTGTCGCTCAGCAAGAAAAACCTTTGACAAAAATATATTAGTCATTAAAACGAGAAAACAAGTACCTATTACAAACACAGAATTAAAACTGAAACGCTCTATCATTTTCGGTCTTATTGAAAGAGCGAGAAAAACAAAGAGAAAAATAGCCACCCCTTTAAATTCCATTCTTATAGGAGTAAAAAAAGCAGCAACAATAACAAAAAAACAAACAATAGCCTGCATTTTTGTTCTTTCAATTCTCCATCGTTTTGAAAAAATGAAGAAAAGAAGAGCAAACGAATAAAACAAACCAGCCAATCGAATCGAAACAAAAGAATCGACAATAACCTTAAATATGAGCAAAGAATTCAAATACACCAAAACAATTTAGCCTTTAAAAATAGAGAAGCAGCTTTTAATCGCCATGAAAAACAAGGGTCTTCTAGCTGTTTTATTATTAAAAATCAAAAATAAAACAAATTTTAACACACTAAACAAACCAGAAAAAAAACCTTTATAACTTCTACCAAAAAAATAACAACCGAGAGCACCTAGAAGTAAGCCTTTAAAAGCTGGAGAAAGTATTGCTTTATTTTCTATATATTCTAAAAAAAGAAAATATGCATTTCTTTTCTGTTCGGAACTATTTACAGAAGAAACACTTTCAGTATGGAGCCTATAATAAATAAGCGGCTCCTTTATAATAGTAAATAACAAACCCTGACTCTTAAGATCATGCCATAGTGATAAGTCTTCAGAATGTTTTACATTCGGATATATGAATTCTCCAGTCTTCTCCCTATCAATCATGACAGTCGGGTGAATTATTGGGTTATCAAATAGCAGGCAGCTTCCTATTTCCTCGTCACTCTTAACCTCAAAAAATCTTGAAAAAGGCTTTATGGATATTTTGTGTACCCTCCCATTCCCGTCAATAGTTTTTGCAAAAGAAGAGCATACAGCGGCATTTGTTTTATTTAATTGTTCGAGCTGCCGAAGAATTCGATCCTCGAAGCATATGTCATCCGCATCAATTCGTGCTATGTAGCGCCCACGAGATAACCTTATAGCTTTATTAAGGGAATAAACGAGCCCCTTATTATCCTGCTTATATAATTTAAACCTGTGATCTAATTCGCAAAACTCCTGTAAGACATCTTGAGATCGGTCAGTCGATCCGTCATCTATACAAATGACTTCAAAATTCTCATAGCTTTGCCTTTGTATACTGACCAAGCATTCTCTTAGGTAATTTTGTGCATTGTAAACACTAAGAATGAAACTCACCTCTACAGAAGACATAGAAACCTCACAAGAAAATCATACCCAAGACCAATCTTCAAATCGTAGGGGTTTTGACTTGTCGCTATCTGAATTAAACCAAGCAGATGGAGCAATTACTGTTTGTTCTTTATCTTGACCAAGCATCGCTCCCCACCAACTAAAGCTACTATTCGCAATGACCTTATGATCAAACAAGGACATCATATACATATCGGCGAATGGGGAATTATTCACATCTTTCGGTGGCAAAATTAAAGTATCTTTTTCTGACAACGGGAAATTATTGATAACCCACTCAATATCATCAGAATAAGGTACAACACAAACAGGCTGCCCATCCGATATTCTATTTATTGCGTTGATGTAATAATCGATTGGCATTACTCCGTGAAAATTAGAGCTAATAGAGTCCGTAACATAGTCCCCACGTCGTATATGTATTGCCACTCTCAGGTAATCTTTATATTTATCCTCAAAGGTATGAAACCAATCATCATACATTTTTCTATCTATTAGTGCATGACTCAACTTATTCCTAATGTATTTAGATGAGTGCCTAGCGTAAAGCCAATTCTGAAACTCGCCTTGTATGTAATACTTATCGCTTTTATTAAGAGATGAAACATCAAAAAAATCCTCAGAAACATATTTATATCCTTCGCATCTAAGGTAACCTTTCTTCCAAACTTTTCTCACAAAACCACTCAACAAATTTTTCTTAAAAACAGCTATCCGCCCATATTTAATACAGTCTTCTGGCAACTCAAACTCGCGTTTAGCATCATTTTCGAATGAACTTATATCGTAGACGACTTTAAAGCCCTTGCTTTCCAACCAAAGCCCAAAGGCCCATTGAAATATCTGATTACCCAAGCCGCCTGATAGAGAAACGCATATCATCAGTATTTACCACCAACGCCTAACAATTTTTTAATATATCTCATTAAATCACTTGTTTTAATCATGTATAAGTCAGCTAGACCGATTGGATACCATTCTTTATGTTTAGGGGCGATATTTTCCAATTGATAACCACCCTGATCCATATAGCTTCTATAGTGTTCAGATAGAATCTTTCTCAGCCACCAAGACCGAACTCTATTAGAACAAAAGACACCCACTGACTTCTTTTTCTCTATTTTATTTGTAAGCCTCTGCTTATGGTCGCCTAAACCATCAAGCGTTATATTTACCCCTTTATCAATATCAATATCACAAATTTCCAGAAACTCATGGAGTTCATTAACTACAGAAGATGGATACCCAACCAACTCTTCATATTTTATACAGATACTGTCTATCGATTGTTCTTTTATGTACTCAGCAATTAATCCCGGGCTAAGGATATGATCCATATCTAAGTGATCGACTCTTCGTAACGAGTTGTTCCTAAATGAAAGGATAGAAGAGGCTACAATGTCCGCGGGATCTCTCAACAAAAATATATATTTTGCATCAGGATATATTTCAAAAAGCTCTTTTAGAATAAGAGTATAGCGCGGCGTTTTATCTAAAAAATACCTGCGACCCTCAGCAAGGTTAGAGTAAATATTATCAAGCCCTGCTCGAGCACAATTTAGCACGTTATCTCTACCCAGCTGATTTGCTGCCTGTACCCATGTTTGATGGCCATACTCAGTCTCAACACCGTCTTCTTTGAGCATGTAAGCTAGCGGCAACGCTACCCATGGTTCTGATACACTTCTAATACTAGCCGAAGTCATAAGTATACGTTGTAATAACGTAGACCCAGACCTAGGTAAAGAAATAATAAAAATTGGGGTCAATTTCTTTCACCTATAACCTTACCTGGATTTCCTGCAATAATTAGATTTTCACCAAACGATTTAGTTACTACACTTCCTGCTCCAACAATTGATCCTGCACCTATAGAAACGCCACCTAAAATAACTGAATTTGCCCCTACCCAAACATCTCTACCAATTCTCACTTTACCCTTCTTATATCCGGGCTGTAGTAACATAGGTACGTTACTCAATTTACTACCATGATAGCTACTAACCAAAACGCAGTTCGGAGCAATCATACAATACTCGCCCACTTCAACATTACCCATCAGATGGCAGTTATAACCCAACCTTACATTATCTTTAAGAACAATTTTCTCACCGCTCAATGAACAACCTGACCTAATGATACACTTCTTACCCAAAGAAAAATTCTTCTTATTGAGTAAATGAGCACGTATAGAAACATACGTCGTCGGCGAGATATGGGAAAAAAAAACAGAAAAAATCATAAAATAAAACCATGAATAAAAAACCACAAGAGTTTTTTTAAACACTCTAAACAGCCTCATATCCAAGCCTTCTTATACTATCCCCAATAATTAAATCAATATAATCAATATCTGATCCTGGTATCTCTCTTATCCACCGCCCTGCTTGGCCTTTGTTAAAAGTTTCAGAATTCTTATCAAAAATTTTACTTGCCACTTCCTCCGCAACTCCTTCAGCACCTATAAAATCCATGATTCGCTGGACTGCAGAAATCTGCTTAGTATCATCCCCCCCTCCTTTACTACCAATAAGCTCTTCAAATTTCACCAATATAGCCGAATCACAATCTGCCCATCCCACGCTTCTATCTATTCTTTGCTTTATTGGTGATAGCCATTTTGATCCATTATAGCTTTCACCATCTAGAACTAATTTTATTTTTTCGCTTATATTACTCGCTTGTTTAAATAACCCGTGCAAAGGATAATCATCGTCTCTTTCCATATGGTTTATATAAGAAAGAATAATATCTCTCGGATCCCTTAC
Organism: Motiliproteus sp.; assembly: GCA_036961355.1. GTDB lineage: Bacteria > Pseudomonadota > Gammaproteobacteria > Pseudomonadales > Balneatricaceae > Motiliproteus. Next base: position 38,813 of record JBALVL010000008.1, on the reverse strand, counting down.
TATATAAATCATTTTCGCACTATGCGATAAAATAATTCTATTCATAGTTTCACTATAAGGAAGATGAGCTTCACAAAAATATTCATTTGATTTTTTTCTTAAATTGTAATCGATCAAATGTATCGGATATCTATTATCCGTATCGAGGTCAACTCTTACTTTATCCCCAGGTAATGATTTTATAATCGTCTTATATGCTGATTTCCACCAAACATGATCTCTTACAAGAGAGCCACTGAGATGGCTATGGCTATCCGTCTTTCCTAACCGTTCCAAAAGAGACACTAATAAATGAGTGCCCGATTTGGGTATAGAATTTGCTATAATCATTTTTAAGTAACCACTATGTTTCTAGAAATACCCTTCCTGCTTCTTCTTCTCCATCGACGCCGCCTGATCATGATCGATCATCCGCCCTTGGCGCTCGCTGGTCTTGGTCAGCAACATCTCTTGGATAATCTCCGGCAAGGTTTTCGCGACTGATTCCACCGCCCCCGTCAACGGATAACAGCCCAGAGTTCTGAAGCGTACCGACTTCATTTGCGGCACTTCGCCCTCTTTCATCGGCATACGCTCATCATCGACCATGATCAGTGTTCCGTCACGCTCTACTACAGGGCGCTCGGCGGCTAGATACAACGGTACGATAGGGACCTGTTCCAGATGGATATACTGCCAGATATCCAATTCGGTCCAGTTACTCAGCGGGAACACTCGGATGCTCTCGCCTTTATTGACCTTGCCGTTGTAGGTTTTCCACAGTTCGGGGCGCTGGTTTTTCGGATCCCAGCGGTGGTTTTCATCACGGAATGAGTAGATCCGTTCCTTTGCACGCGACTTCTCTTCGTCACGACGCGCACCGCCAAAAGCAGCATCAAAACCGTACTTATCCAATGCCTGTTTTAGCGCCTGAGTTTTCATCACGTCGGTGTGTTTGGCGCTACCATGGGTGAATGGACCAATACCCTGCTTAACCCCCTCTTCGTTGACGTGAACGATCAGTTCCATCCCTACTTCCTTGGCCATCCGGTCGCGAAATTCAATCATCTCCTTAAACTTCCAGGTGGTATCGACGTGCATTAGCGGGAATGGTGGCTTACCCGGCAGAAACGCCTTACGCGCCAAGTGCAGCATTACAGCCGAGTCCTTACCGATGGAGTAAAGCATGACCGGGTTTTCAAACTCAGCGGCTACTTCACGGATGATGTGGATCGATTCAGTTTCGAGTTGTTTCAGGTGGGTCAAACGTTCGGACATTTCTATTTACTCTGTACAATTCTATTTGGCATAACAGCTGTGCGGCATGTTCGCTTAGGGCTGGATTAATTCGCCCACTACGAGCCCATCAAATTTCTTTGCAGCACCACTCCGGAAAATGCTCCCGAATATAGCCATTCAGGGCCATTTCGGCCGCACTGTAATGCCGCCCGGCGTGAAGTATTTCACCTTGCGCTTTACCTCGTAACAATCCCGCACCGACGGTAACGTTGGTGAGTCGGTCAATAACAATAAAGGAGCCTGTTTCACGCAATGTGGTGTAAGGGTCAAAGATCAGTGCATCATTAACATTCAACACCCCCGACCCAACCTCGTTTAACGCCAATTGTTTGGTAGCCTCCTGCTCCATGGTGTTGACGTTGGTTTTAACCTCTAAATGTTCAACCCGTCCGTGTGTGGTCAGGGTGCCACACTTAATCAGATATTCCTTACCGGCCACCAAAGGTTCTTCGGCCATCCAGATAAATTCGGCATCTACCCGTTTGGCCAGCAGCGGATGTGGGCCCGCAACGATCATGTTACCGCGGGAGATATCCACCTCATCCTCGGTCGTCACCATCACTGCCTGATTGGTATCTACACACTGTACTGACTCACCCGCTAAATACAGACCTTTAATACGTGTTTTCTTGCCGTTTGGCAGCACGGTGATCTCACCGCCCACTTCCAATTCACCGGCTTCTAACGTTCCGGTAAAACCACGGAAATCGAGATTAGGTCGAACCACGGACTGAACCGGCAGGCGGGTAAATTGGTTTGCAAAATCAGCATCGACATCCACGGTTTCCAACCACTCGGTCAGTGTCTGGCCTTGGTACCAGCCCATCGCCTCACTACGATTAACGACGTTGTCCCCCCTGAGCGCCGACAGCGGAATAAACTCTATCGCATCGATACCCAGCTGCTTGGCAAATTGCCGATACTCGTCGCAGATCTCCTCATACCGTTTTTGACGAAACTCAACCAGATCCATCTTATTAATCGCGACGACGAGGTGTTGAACCCCCAACAGGTTACAAAGGTAAGAGTGCCGACAGGTCTGCGTCTGCACGCCATAACGCGCATCGATCAGGATCACCGCCGCCTGTGCGGTGGAAGCTCCGGTAGCCATATTGCGGGTGTACTGTTCATGCCCAGGGGTATCAGCGATGATAAACTTGCGTTTGTCGGTCGAAAAGAAGCGATAGGCTACATCGATCGTGATGCCCTGCTCACGCTCGGACGCCAGACCATCGACCAGCAATGCCAAATCCAGCTCACCTTCACCGGCCTTGCCCATTGTTTTACTTTCCTGGGTAATGGTGGCCAGCTGATCTTCAAAGATCATCTTGGAGTCATGCAGCAGTCGACCGATCAGTGTCGATTTACCGTCATCAACACTGCCACAGGTAATAAACCGCAGTAGCCCTTTATGTTCGTGCTGATGCAGGTATTGTTCGATATTGGACTCGATCAGGTCGGAGGCGTGAGCCATAGTCTATTCCTTAAACGTATTATTCAGAGTGCCTGTTTGGTAGCGTGATTATTTACGCCACTGTCCAGCCATCGCCTCGATAAAGCGATCCAAGTCTAATTTCGGCAGTCTATTAATTCCAGCGGCTGCTTTTCGGCCACCGCCTGTAGGAAACTGACGTACCAGTTCGTCGGCGCCGGTTCGGTTATTCAACGGTGCACGGACGCTAACCATGTAGTGGTCGGCATCAATTTCTGTGAGCACTGCGCAAGCGCTGTCAGGGCGCGCATTCGCCAGATCATTACCGAGCACACCGCTGACACGGCGAGACCACTTTTCATTGGGCAACGACACGATGTAGATGCCGTCTTGATTAACCAGAGCCTTTGTCTTCAGCCCAAGCGACAGGTCGGTTTGATAGCCTTGATGTAATTGCAGCCAAGTCGGTGAGTTACTTTGAATGAAATCGAGAGGATCATCATAGATCTTCAGCTGCCGGTAAAGGTCAGCAGGATGGAAATGCAGATCGTCAACCGATGCCCCGTAACCGTTATAGTTCAGACAGGTGCCAAAAATATTCAGCGCTGATGTTTGCTCAGCCGTTAATTCCGCCTGCTCTGCCAGCTGTTTAGCCACAGCAATCAAATTATCGCCAAACGCAGCCGTGATCGCCCAATTTCGAAAACGTCCCTGCAGTTTACGGTCAACCAACAAGCTAGTGCAGGTCAATGCATCAGTATCTATTAAGCCTTCAAACCGATCGTGCTGAGGTAGACCCTCACCGGCAAAATGATGATCGACGTAAAATACTTCGCTGCCAGCAGCTAGCTGCGCATCGACCGCATCGCGGTTCTTGTCTAGGCTGATATCCAACACCGTGACTGTTGACGGCTGATCGGTAGGGACCTGCTGGACCAAAGCTATATCTCGCTTCACGCCGGTGATCAAGATACTCTCGACGGGTTCTGCCAGACGCAACTGAATCAAAGCGCAGAGCCCATCGGCATCGCCGTTAAAAACATCGTATTGCGGCCGCATGTTTAAGATCCCGAGCGAATGATCTGATGCGCAACCAGATAATCGACCAACTGCTTGGCTGACTCCTCAACAGATAGTTTTGACGTATCGACCCGCACTTCGGGGTTTTCTGGGCGCTCGTAATCGGAATCGATACCGGTAAAGTTACGGATCTCACCAGCGCGGGCTTTTTTATACAACCCTTTTGGATCACGTTGCTCGCAGGTATCCAGCGGCGTATCGAGATGAACTTCAATAAATTCGCCGGCCTCGACCAGTTCACGCACCATCCGACGCTCGGCACGGAACGGCGAGATAAAAGCGCTCAGCACGATCATGCCCGAATCGACAAATAGCCTCGCCATCTCACCGATACGGCGGATATTCTCGACCCGATCGGCGTCGGTGAAGCCCAGGTCTTTATTCATACCGTGGCGGACATTATCACCATCCAACAAATAGGAGTGATGTCCACGTTTAAAAAGTTCTTGTTCCAGCGCTCCCGCCAAGGTCGATTTACCCGATCCGCTCAAGCCTGTAAACCAGATCAGACACGGCTGCTGGTTCTTTTGTTCGGCACGCAGGGCCTTGGTGATTTCGTGGTTGTGCCAAACAATATTATTCATAATCTGTCTTCTCATATCCGTAAATTTGTCGCCATTCCCTATTTATGCGGCTGACGAAAGATCTAAACCCCAATCTCTTCTTTCCGAGTCGGCACCACCAACACTACAAATAACCCCAGCATGACTCCCAACACCAGCGACGCAGCAACAATCAATCGCCGTTTGGGTTTAATGGGATTTTTAGGCGTTACCGCGTTGAAGTCGATTCGTACCGGGTGCAATTTTGATCTATCAATACTGATCGCTTTGAGGTTGGCTATCCCTTCCTGCAAACCTCGCAACCCTTTAATAAAGGGGTCGTCAGAGGCGCGGGATTTGAGCACTTCTATCTCAGCACCCAAAGCATCGCTGCCACGCATAAACAAGGTGTCTGCGTTGACGATGTTAATATTTTGTCCTGAAACGGAGCCTACGGATTTACCGTTCAGCTTATCGATACCCACGGCCATGGCGATCGTATAAGCCTCTTCCAGCTGTGCAACTCGATCTTCGCGCTGTGTTTTGGCCAACTCACGTTTGATTTTAACCTGACTTTGTAACTGAACCAGCTTTCGATCACGTTCTTCAAGTACATCAACAGCCAAATCCTCTGCAACACTGGCCTGCACTTGAGCGACATAGCGATTAAGTGTCTCAGCGACTGAATCCGCATCCGGTCCATTCAGGCTGACGCTACTAAATACCAACGCCTTTTTTTTCTTGGGTATGTTTACACTCAACGAGCTAAATGACTGGTGTACGGTTTGCTCTTCAGTATTGAGGTCAGCTTGGTTCGAACTTGCAGCTAACACGAAAGCCCGCCGTTGCTGCTTAGATCGCAGTTGATCCAGCACCTTTTTGTAAACCGTCTCAACACTAACACTGTGTGTTAAATGCTTGGTTTGGATATTAAGCTCTTGCAAATCAGCACTGGTCGGAGGCATCAGAAACACTTCGGCTTGATACGTCGGCTTGGCAAACAGCACATAAAGCATGGCTAGAGCTGTCACCACCCCTGAAATCACTACTACCCACCATTTACGTGACCAGATCTTGGCGAACAGTTGGGCTAAATCAATTTCGTCATCCGCGAAAGGTCGTTGTGAAGCTGACTGTACATTTAGCGAAGCTTGCTCAGATGTCATTTAACACGTCCTAACGGGTAAAATTTTTTGATCGACAGCTAGACCCAGTATCAAGGCCACTATTCAAAAGGCGCCGAATCACCTGCCCCTACTCGCGTCACGACCACCGCATCCTCAACCATATTGACCACTGTGGTCGCTTCCATACCGCAGTAACCGCCGTCGATAACCAGATCGAGCGAGTGCTGCAGGGTATCGCGGATGTCGTATGGGTCGGTTAGCGGCTCGGTTTCACCCGGCAGGATCAAGGAGCTACTCATGATCGGCTCGCCCAGCTCCTCCATCAACGCCAAAGCAATGGCGTTGTCGGGCACCCGGATACCGATGGTTCGGCGCTTGGGGTGAAGCAGACGGCGAGGGACTTCTGGCGTGGCCTTGAGAATAAAGGTGTAGGCACCCGGTGTGTTTTGTTTGAGCAGCCGATAATCGCTGTTGTCGACCTTGGCGTAGGTCGCCAGTTCGGACAGGTCACGACAGACCAGGGTGAAGTTGTGTTTATCGTCGAGTTTACGGATCGTTTTGATCCGTTCGATAGCGTTCTTATCACCGATATGACAACCCAACGCGTAGGCGCAGTCGGTCGGATAAACCACCACACCCCCGTTGCGAATAATCTCGACCGCTTGCTTGATCAGACGCGGCTGCGGGTTTTCGGGATGAATCTGAAAGAGCTGGCTCACGTGATAATTTTCCTTTTGGGTGTTCCGTCACCGATACAAGGTCAGGATCAGCGAATACAACTGCTGTAATTAAGGCGCGGAATAATACCCCAATTTAAAAATGATTTGATCAAAAAAGCGCTTAGAATTCTGCCATTTGATGGCCGATTGATTCAGATCAACCCCACCTAGTCATGCAAGAACACATGCACCTCATTGATTGTTATAACCTTGCGGATTGTTTGACTGCCAATTCCAGGCATCAGCCATCATCTGTACCAAATCACGCTTGGCCTGCCAGTTCAGCACTTGTGAAGCGCAGGCCGGGTCGGCGTAACACTCGGCGATATCACCGGCACGGCGGTCGACGATCTGGAACGGAACGCTTCGCCCTGAAGCTTGCTCAAATGCGTTGACCATCTCCAATACGCTATAGCCCTGCCCGGTCCCCAGATTACAGGTCAACATACCGCCTTGATCTGATAATGCCTGCAGTGCTTTGAGGTGGCCGTCGGCCAGATCGGCCACATGAATATAATCCCGCACACCGGTGCCGTCGGGTGTTGGATAATCGCCACCAAACACCGAGAGCTGCTCCAGTTTTCCGATCGCAACCTGAGCAATATAAGGCAGCAGGTTATTGGGAATGCCGTTAGGGTCTTCGCCAATCAGACCGGATTCGTGAGCACCGATTGGGTTGAAGTAGCGCAACCGGGCAATACGCCAATCTGGATCGGCCGCGTACAGGTCCGCCAGTATCTCTTCAATGATCAACTTGGAGCGGCCATAAGGATTCGTGGCTGAGGTCGCAAAACTCTCGTCGATCGGTACCGAAACCGGATCGCCATAAACCGTCGCCGACGAGCTGAACACCAGCGTTTTGACGCCAGCCTCCGCCATCGCCTCGCACAGTGTCAGCGTACCTGCGACATTGTTCTGGTAGTAATTCAGAGGCTGTTGGCACGACTCACCAACCGCTTTAAGACCAGCAAAGTGGATCACCGAATCGATTTGATGCTCGGCAAATAATCGGTCTAAACAACTCCGATCACGAATATCACCTTCGATAAAACTGAAGGTTTTTCCGGAAATTTGTTCAACCCGGCGCAACGACTCACGGCTGGCGTTGCACAGGTTATCTAACACCACCAGTTCATAACCTGCGGCGAGCAGCTGCACACTGGTATGACTGCCGATATAGCCGGCACCGCCGGTGACCAAAATTGCCATCTGATAAGACTCCTTCACATGTAACTATCCCAAATAAGGCTGAGTTTACCGCAAAGCTGCGATTAAGCGGCGATCTATTCCCTAACCCACCTATCGGTTATCAGGCCAATCCTTCTTAAGTCAGCGCAGCCATCCAGACCGTCCAATCAGCCATCCACCAAGCCGCAGCCTTTCTGATAACAAAAATCTATCAAGAGCTACAGTCATTATCGATTGGACAAGTTATTACGCAAAGAACAGACTGAAAAATCGGATTCAATCATGACTACACTCTGATTCTCAGCCTGACTAACACTTATCCCGACAAGTAAGGAGCCGACATGCCTTCATCACCATCGACCTCGCCTACCATCGATCCCGCCGCAATGTCTCCGCACCAATTGCGGCAGCGTATCCGCAGTGGTGAGCATCAGGGCAACACCTCCGGATATAGCCAGGGTTTTGTGCAGGGCAATCTGGTAATACTGCCGCGAGAGTGGGCAGCTGAGTTTCTGCAGTTCTGTCAGCGCAACCCCAAGCCCTGCCCTCTGGTCGGAATGTCGGCACAACCGGGAGACTACATGCTGCCCGATCTCGGCGAGGATCTGGACATCCGTTCCGACCTGCCCAGCTACAAAGTGTATAAAAATGGCGAGCTGGTTGAAGAAGTTGCCGATGTGTCGGCACACTGGCGTGACGACCTGGTCACCTTCGTACTGGGCTGTTCATTCTCTTTCGAAGAAGCTTTGATCGCCGACGGCCTGGAGGTGCGCAACATCGCCCAACAGGTCAACGTACCGATGTATCGTACCAACATCGAGTGTAAGCCCGCCGGTCGTTTCAGCGGCAACATGGTTGTCAGCATGCGCCCCTTCGTCGCCGCCGATGCCATCCGTTCGGTACAGATCTGTACCCGCTTCCCCTCAGTTCACGGCGCTCCGATTCACCTAGGCGATCCGTCACTGATCGGTATTAACGACATCAATCATACCGATTTTGGTGATCCGGTCACCATCAACGAAAACGAGCTGCCGGTATTCTGGGCCTGCGGCGTGACACCGCAGGTCGCACTAGAGCAAGCCAAACCGCCGTTCTGTATCACCCACAGTCCGGGTTGCATGTTGGTGACGGACTTGCCCAACAGTCGATTAGCCATCTTGTAGCCATTTGTTGGCGATTTAGACCGACCCGCATTCGCCCAGAGGACTGGGCTCCTACAGCGTTTCATGACAACGGAGTTTTAAACATGCCACTACTACTCAATTGCGATCTGGGCGAGAGTTTCGGAGCCTGGAACATGGGGATGGATTCGACGGTGATGCCACATATCGATCAAGCCAATATCGCCTGCGGTTTCCACGCTGGTGATCCGCTAGTGATGAAGAAAACACTGGCGCTGGCCAAAGCCCACAATGTCACGGTGGGAGCACACCCCGGCTACCCCGACCTAGTCGGTTTCGGTCGCCGTTCGCTCAAGTGCCAGCCCGACGAAGTGACCGCGATGATTCAGTACCAGATCGCGGCAATCGACGGCATGGCGCAATCGCAAGGGATCGAGCTGAGCTACGTTAAACCACACGGCGCCATGTATAACGACATGATGGCCGACAGCGCCTTGCGTCAGGTGATTATGAAGGCGATCGCCGACTATCACCGCCCGTTAGCGCTGATGCTGCAGTCAACCACCGCTGCCGAACAGCACAAGCTGGAAGCCAAGGAAGCCGGTATTACCCTGCTGCTCGAAGCCTTTGCCGACCGCTGTTACGACGATGACGGCAAGCTACTGGCGCGCTCCAAGGCCGGCGCGGTCCATAACAGAGAGAAGATGCTGGCGCAGGTGAAGCAGCTCAAAGAGACCGGCACCCTGACCACCGTCAGCGGCGATACCCTGACCCTGACCGTTGATAGCCTCTGCGTTCATGGCGATAACATCGAAGGCGTACAGGCGATTGAGGCGATTCGGGCACTGATTAGCTAATCCGAAACAGCGGTTATTCGACGATAATTCGCCCAGAGGACTGGGCTCCTACAGCAGCTAAGGCGGAACATGATGCAGATATCGATTGCCGGTGAAAATGCACTGATCATCTATTTTGGCGACCCGAACAGCTCCGACGTTTCGGCAGAGATCTCGGCGCAGGTCCAGCATGCGGTTAATATCATTCGTCGCGACCTGCATCAGGTCATTATCGATCTTGTTCCCTCCTACGCATCCTTGCTAGTGATCTACGACCTGCATCAGACCGATCATCATCACATCCGTAACCACCTGCGGGATGCATTAACGGGGCTGGAACAGAGCCAGGCAACCGACGGTCAGATAGTCACACTGCCGGTCTACTACAGCACCGAATCGGGTCCCGACCTACAAGCGCTGGCCGAACGCGCCCAGCTCAGTGTTGAGCAGGTGATCGAGATCCACCAACAGCAAGAATACCGCGTCTACGCCATCGGTTTTGCGCCAGGATTCGCCTACCTAGGCGAAGTCGACCCGCGCATCGCCGCACCGCGTTTGGCCACCCCGCGCCAGAAAGTCCCGCGCGGAGCGGTCGCCATCGCCGACCGCCAAACTGCCGTCTACCCAGCGCAGTCTCCGGGTGGCTGGAACCTGATCGGTTTATGCCCGACCCGGATGTTCGACCCCGCTGCCGAACCTACCATGCCGGTACAGGCCGGTGATCGGGTTCGCTTTGAAGCGATCAGCCGTGAGCAGTATCTAGAGCTTGGTGGCGAACTAACGACAGAGCTGGGAGCGATCGCATGAGTGACCAAAACAAAGCAGCAAGTGGCTTCAAAGTGCTTCAACCCGGTATTCTGACCTTAATCCAAGACGCAGGGCGCTTCGGTCAGCACGGTATCGGCCTGACCACCGGTGGCCCACTCGATCCGTTAGCCTTTAACTGGGCAAACCGCCTGTGCGGCAACCCGCAGGGCAGTACCGCACTGGAAGTCAGTATTGGCGGGCTGGTACTCGAAGCGCAGGTCGATACCCAGCTATGCCTGACCGGGGCCGTGATGCCGCTGAAGATCAACGGCCAAGAACAGGAAAGTTGGCGCACCCAAGCAGTCCGCGCGGGTGACAAGATCGAACTGGGTTACGCTACCGAAGGCAGCCGTGCCTATCTGGCGGTAGCCGGTGGTTTCGCTATCAGCCCCAGCTTCGGCAGCAGTGCTACCGTGACGCGTGAGGCGGTCGGCGGACTCGACGGCGGCAAACTCAAAGCCGGCGACATCTTACCCGCCACGCAAAGCCGCCAGAGCAAACATTGGCTGTTGCCTGATATTTATCGCCCGGCTTACGGTAAACACGCCAACCTGCGAGTGATCCCAGGCTACCAGCAACACGCCTTCAGCCATTACCAGCAGCGACTATTCTTCAGTAACGACTATAAGGTGACCGATCGCAGCGACCGGATGGGCTTTCGATTGGAAGGCCCGCAGATCAAACCCAGCATCGACGGCATCCTGTCCGAAGGGATCTGCCACGGCGCCATTCAGGTTCCGGCCGACGGCCAGCCCATTGTATTGATGAATGATCGTCAAACCATCGGGGGCTACCCCAAGATTGGCTCGGTGCTATCACTCGACACAGCCGCGTTAGCGCAACTGATGCCGGGATCGACCGTCTCGTTCGCACCAATATCGCTGGAAGACGCCCATAATATTCATAGCCTGGCCGCCAGCTACTTTGAGCGGGTCAAACCGGTTAGCTGCTAGTCGCACGGGCTGCTGACTGCGCCTGACGTCAATACGCTAAGACATTCAGGCGTAAAAGCGCTGGCACAAGAACAGATATAAGCACTGGGAACCTAATCGTAGGTCCCCTGACAGAACAGCAACAATGCAGCGACGCCTTCTTGGCCGTCGTTGCGAAACCCGAATCGAGCCCGACACGCCGGCTCCGAATGATCGAGAACAGCATTATGAACGCTAACAATCCGGACTCTCTCAACCAAGACAGCCTCAGCGTCGCTATCGAAGATGCATTGGTCGCCCGCAATCTGCGCGGCATGAAAAAGATACAACCGGCGCTGAAACCGGGTTACTGCCTACGTGCCGCACAAATGCTACGCAACATCGAAGGCACGGTACTGATCGGCACCGGTTTTCCGGTGGTCGATACTTTCGAGACCGACGGGCCGGTTGGTGCTATCGCGCTCTATGACACATTGGAGTACCTCGGTGCCAAGCCGGTAATCGTCTGCGGCCCTCCGATGTCGACCGTGCTGGCGGACAGTTACCGCATTCACGAGATCAAAGTCGGCCCGCACGACCAGCGTGAACACGAAGCCGATACCGCGCTCAGCCATTACAAACCGTCATTGGTGTTGTCTATCGAGCGGCCCGGACAGGCCGAAGATGGCCATTATCACAACATGCGCGGTGAAGATATCAGTGCCCGCGCCGCCTGTTTTGATACTTTCATGAATCACTGCGACTGCCCGACCATCGCAATCGGTGACGGCGGCAACGAGATCGGCATGGGTAACGTCAAAGAGGCGCTGCGCGATCTCGACATCGTCGCCGCCGAAACCCGCTGCGACGAACTGATCGTCGCCGATGTTTCCAACTGGGGCGCGTACGGCATCATCGCCTTTCTCGGTTTATGGCGTAACGAAGATCTGCTGGCACGGCTAGACCCCTTCAAAACGCTGCAGTATCTCTCCTCACTGGGTAGCGTCGACGGTGTCACTCGCCTCAATGAACTCACCGAAGACGGCCTAGAGTCCGAGCAGGGACAGTCTTTAATACTGCAACTACGGCAACTGTGCGGGATGGCATAACTGGCATAATCCGGGCCGACTACTGAGTCAACCCACCCAAATAGACCGCGGGGCCCGCGACTCCGACGTTATTACGGCAAACCCGCAGTGCAGAAGCGCACCCCGTGCAGCCTTTTGGGTCGCTCTGCCAAAGCGGGTTCCTGCGCCTCCACCGGCTACTCCTACTTACGCCACGGTGCAGCCTAATTACTAGCACCTTTCACCTCAGCCCATTCTGGGTCATCATGCGATCAAGAATCTGATCAATGTTTGTTATCTAACAGCGTTGATTCTATCCACCGCCGATCCCTGTGAAGCCGATTCATGCGCACCCGTAACCTCGAAACTTTCATCCGTGTCGCCCGCACTGGCAGTTTTCACGCCGCTGCCGAACAGCTCAACACCTCGCAACCGGCAGTATCAGCCCGCATCAAAACACTCGAAGATGAACTGGGTGTAAAGCTGTTCATGCGTGATAAGAGCGGCACCCGACTCACCCCTCGCGGAATGCAGACCCTACCCTACGCCGAAAAAGTGCTGGCGGTGGCGCAGGAGATGAAACAGCAGCTACAACTCGACACCCCCGAACAAGGGGTGATTCGGATCGGCATTACCGATACCTTGGCCAACCTCTGGCTAACCCAGATGTTGCAGCGCTGGGGAGAACAATTTCCCCTGCTTGAGTTTGAGATCAGTGTTGATGTCAGTACGGTACTAAACCGCCAATTAAACGATCTACAGCTTGATCTGGCGCTGATGGTGCAAGAAGCCCCTTCGGCGGGCCTGATCACCGAACCGCTGTGCAGCTACGCGCAACAGTGGGTAGCAGCACCGTCCCTGATCCCTGCGCAAGGTAGCAAAGCTCAATCAGATCAGCACCCGGCACTGAGTTTCCCGGTGCTGAGTTTTCCGCGAAACACCCGCCCCTGGTTCTATCTGCAACAACTGTTTAGCCAGCTTGGCGACGATCGACCCCAACTGCACACCTGCAGTTCGGTATCGAGCCTGCTGGGGCTGGCCGAACAAGGGGTGGGGATCGCGCTACTGCCCGAGCCTTTGCTACAACAGAGTTTGTCACATGGGAAACTGCACAAACTGTCGGTACCACAACAACCACCAGCGCTCGATTTTTGCTGCAGCTGGCGGCTCGACGACGACCGCTTACTGCCTCGGTTACTGGCCAAAACTGCCCGCGATATTACCAACAAAAACAACAAATAAAGCCCCTTGTTCGATATAATTGACACTAGATAGGGGTTATTACTTTATTTTATACGAAATACAGAAGAAACAACTTTCTACGACTTGCTAGAATGTCCGCCCGCTGCAACATCGCAGCGGCGCTAGACACCTACACTTAACCTACCCCTTGCTGCCTCTGTTATCAGCACCATCGACAGCCGCGGGACAACAGCAACGACTGAAGGAGATGACTATGAGCATCGTTTATCTGAATGGATCCTACCTGCCAATCGAAGAGGCCAAGATCTCACCACTGGATCGCGGCTTTCTGTTCGGCGACGGCATCTATGAAGTCATCCCCTCCTACTGCGGCAAGATGGTTGGTTTCGGTCCTCACATCGACCGCATGATCGACGGTTTGGCAGCGCTGGGTATCCAGCTTCACTGGGATCATGCCCAATGGCAAGATATCTGCCAGACGCTGGCGGACAAGAATGGCGGTGGCAACCTAGGTATCTACCTACATGTCAGCCGTGGCGCCGACACCAAGCGTTTCCACGCCTTCCCTGAAGGGGTTGAGCCCACCGTATTCTGCATGGCTTTCGAGATCCCGCTACCGCAAGAACCCAACCGTGAAACCGCCAACGGTTATAAGGTTGCAACTGCCGAAGACTTACGCTGGAGACGTTGCAACATCAAATCCACCGCGCTGCTCGGTAACGTGCTGCACTTCCAAGAGGGGCATGCCGCCGGTAACAATGAGATTCTGCTGTTCAACACCGAAGGCAACCTGACCGAGGCCGGTGCCTGCAACGTCTTTATCGTTAAAGACGGCGTCGTGATCACGCCACCGCTGGACAATCAAATTCTGCCAGGCATCACCCGTCTGCTGATTTTGAGCATCCTCGGTAAAGATGGCTCAATCAAAACACTAGAACGCGTCGTCAGCAAACAGGACGTACTGGACGCCGACGAAGTCTGGATCACCAGTTCATCCAAAGAGATGGCTCCGGTTATCGAGATCGATGGCAAGCCGGTTAACGACGGTAAGGTCGGCCCAGTTTGGGAAGCCGCGTCTAAGCTCTACTCCGCCGCTAAATACGAGTATTAACAGTCGGCTATTAACCGTCGCGCCAGATCGTAACATTTAGCACGAACCACAGCTCACCGGACCTATGTATACCCTAAGGCCGGTAAGCTGCTTAACAACCGCAGGAGTGAGCCATGTTCTACCGAGACACTTGGGCCGAGATCGATCTGGATCGGATCTTCCACAATGTCTCGCAGATCAAAGCACACAGCGGTCTTGAATATCTGTTCGCCGTGGTCAAAGCCAACGCTTACGGCCACGGCGATGTTGAGGTTGCCCGCACCGCGCTGGAAGCCGGTGCTACCCATCTGGCGGTTGCACTCCTCGATGAGGCGATCCATCTTCGTCGCGCTTTCGAACAAACACCTATTTTGGTGATGGGACCGATTCGGGTCGAAGACATTGGCGTTGCTGCCAAGCTCAATATCGCAATCACCGCGCACGATCTCGACTGGGTCGAAGCCGCTGCAGGTTATCAAGGAGAGAAAGAGGCAGAGGGCGAAAGCGCGCCCGTCGATATTCATATCAAGCTTGATACCGGTATGAACCGCATCGGTATGCGTCAGCAGCATCAGTTTGCCGAAGCCTGCCGCCTGCTACGAAGCAACTCCGCTTTCAACCTCTGCGGCCTGTTTACCCATTTCGCCACCGCCGACGGCGATGAGACAATCTACCAGCAGCAACTGGAAAATTTCGACAGGCTCACCCGTGACACCGATCTCGGTCAATTTGAGCTGATACATCAGTCCAACAGTGCGGCTATGCTACGCCACGCTCGGCAGTCGTGCTGCAATGCGGGTCGGTTGGGCATCGCCATGTACGGTCTGCCGCCAAGCGACGACCTGCAGCTACCGTTCGAACTGCAGCAAGCGTTCTCGTTGCATACGCGCATCACTCAGGTCAAAGCGATAACAACCGGCGATAAGGTCGGTTACGGCGCCACTTACCAAGCCGACTGCGATCAACATGTCGCGACCCTACCGGTCGGTTATGCCGACGGCTGGCTGCGCTACCATCAGGACCGAGAGATTGAGATCTCAGGCAAGCGGTTTCCACTGATTGGTCGGATCTGCATGGATCAGAGCATGATACGGGTTGATGCCAACATCACGGCCGGTACTCAGGTGACCTTGTTAGGTGACCTAATCACCGTCACTGACGCTGCCAACGACCTTAATACCATCAACTATGAGATCACCTGCTCGATCTCCGAGCGAGTGCCACGGCTGTACAAACGCCACGGCGAGATGATCAGCCAGCGTAACGACCGCTTCCAGCTGTGAACTTCGGCGGTAGATATTGGGCATAAACCCACCTGATTACCTACCAAGCTAAGCTCTATCGCCATCGGTAAACAACGTTGTATTTTAGATATCCATTGCCCAGAGGAACGCGCTTGTAGGAGCCCAGTCCCCTGGGCGATCTTTTGATCTTTTGGTTTCAAGGATGAAACATTGTCGCCAATCCGGTACGAGCGTGACAGCTAGTAACGGCCAGAGATGACAGCCTGTGGCATCTACCCTGAAGGCATAGATGCGGTAAGGCGGTAAAGATCACCGAGGGGACTCAGCTCCTACACAGACCATGGTGCAGACGTGGCTGGGTGATGACTTTAGCTGAGCATTGTGGGTAATCAGGTAAGCCCAAGCTTTAAACCCGACGATAAAACACGACCTTTGCCGACCATCCTCGGCTTGCCGGCCTTTACCGTTACGCCCACCGATCGGCACTACCGGCCCTGACTAATTACTTCATCACAGCGCTCTGCTATAGTTCGCGACATCGCTTATCAGAGCAGCGGTTAAGTCAATTAATGTTCCAGGCACCCGCATCGACTTAACTTGACCAACCTGTTACTTAACGCCTTCCACCTCAAACCGCAGGGAACCAAAATGAAAAAATGGAGCACCATCACAGTTATAGGACTGATCGCTTTGATCGGACTAAGCGCAACGTTCAGCTATATGGGGCGGACACTGACGCAGCAAGCCTTTGATCGCCAGGTCGCGACACTGCTGCAAACCGCACCGCTATACCAACTACAACTGGTCAACTCCAATCTGGAACACAGTCTGTTTACCGGCACCGCAACGCTTGAGCTATTAGTCGTCACCGGTCAACCCGAACCTAAGCAGCCGCTGACGGTAGCACTCAATGCCGATCTGCAATACGGTCCGTTGCTGTTCACTCCTGACGGCATCCAACTAGGGCTCGCCGCCGGCCAAACCCAGCTCGCGCTACAGGGCTTGGACGAAAAAACTAAAAGCGAACTCCAGCAGCTGCTCGGGACAGGGTTCGACCTCTCGCGGCTTGTCACGATCAACCATTCGCTAAGCTTCGATCGCCAACTACAGCTTGATGCGCTAATCCCCCCGATCCAGATTCAGGAGGATAATAAGAAGCTGGTCTTTGAGGGTAGCCAGGTCAGCAGCCGCAGCGATATCGACAGCGGCCAGACTCAAGGGACGCTGACAGTCGGCAGTGTCCGTCTCAACAATGAGCACGGTTCGGTCAGCTCGGCAACCGGCCACGGTCGCTTCGATTACAGCGACGTCAACGACCCACTGGCAACCGGTCATTTCATCCTTAACCTACCATCGATCGAGGTCAACCAGCCCGCGATAAAACTGGCGCTGCAAGGCCTGAGTCTTGAGGTCGAGCAGCAACAGAGTAACGGCAAGATCGATGTCACCGAGTCTATCAAGATCGCAAACATTGACGGTGAGTTACCGGTTACCGCCGCCTCCGCAACCTACCAAGTCAAACAGATCAATCCGGCAGCTGTAGAACAATGGCAGCAGTTACTGGCTCAGACCAACCAGCAACCAACCGCAACACCTTCCGAGGCGCAGCTTCGTGAACTGGTCAGTGCATTTATGCAGCCCGGTTTGCAGTTCAATCAAAGCTACCAGGTTGAGGCACTGGACGGCCAGCTCGACGCTAGTCTGGATGTTGAATTCCGCGGCCTGGCTAACGGACTTCACCCACTGGATATCACCAACCCGCGACAGCTGATCGACGGTCTTAAGGCCAGTCTGTTTATCGAAACCGATCCTCAGATCGCCATGGCGCTACCGATCGCAGCTCAGCTCCCCCAGCTGTTCGAGCAGGGTATCGTTGTCGAACAAGCGATCGCGAACGGAGCAGGACAACCCAAACTGCAGATCAAAGCCGAACTCAACGATGGCCAACTGGTCGTCAACGGCCAGCCGTTCCCGATCGAATCGATGCTGCCAACTGCGTATTGATCGAACGATGATAACCCGACTCGAAACGATCCAATGAGCAGCGCCTTAAGCGGTTACCGGATCGAACCGATCCATGCCGATCAAGACCCGGCAATCGCGGCGATTATCCACGCAGTCGGTACCGAATTTGGTGCCATCGGCGATGGCTTCGGTCCGTCCGATGCCGAGGTCGGCGCCATGAGTCGTTACTATGGTTGCGGTCAGGATCTGGGCAGCCGCTATCTGGTCGCAATGATTGCCGGTCGGGTGGTAGGTGGTGGTGGGATCGCACCGTTTAACGGCAGCCGCCGGATCTGCGAGCTTCGTAAGTTGTTTCTCAGCCCCGAAGCTCGCGGTCTCGGAATCGGCCAGGCCTTAACCCAGCAGTGTCTGGACTTCGCCCTAGCGCAGGGCTATCAGCAGTGCTACCTCGATACGGTCGCCTCGATGACCGATGCCATCGCGCTGTATCACAAGCTGGGATTTGAAACGCTCACCGAGCCGCTGGCGGGGACTCCGCATGGCGGCTGTGATGTGTGGATGCTAAGACAGCTCTGACAAAATTCTGACTACTAAATCCTGACTACAAAATTCAAACAACAAGCTCGCCAGCCCGCTGGCGAGCACTGTCTTACGTCATCTTCCTCACCCCACCTTATTGTCGACAGCCGACCTATCCTCAACTGCCGCTAATACTGCCTGGAATGACAGCTGCGATAGCGCACCAAAGCTGCGGTGCTGACGCAGTTTCGAACGTCCCGTCGCCGGGCTGGGTAGACCACACAAAAAACGGCTCAACTGTCTGGGTTGCTGTAGAGCGACATGACTTTCAGCCTGCAGTGCCTCGACTATTAGCAACTGCTGTTCGGTTAGGGGTCCGGCGGCGGGCCGCGCCAATGTCTGTTGCGCTAACTGTCGGCAACGATCACAGTTACCGCATGGCGCGCCTCCCTGCTCGCCAAAATAGTCGAGCAGATAACATGCCAGGCAACCGGGGTGATTGCTGTAATCGAGCACCCTGTCGATGCGGTCGATATCGCGCCGTTCGCGACTCTCAAACTGCGCCACCATCGATGTCAGTAACGCCTCAGGATCGGGCTGACGAAGTTGCCGATAGCCCTGCCTTAAACCACTGACCGAGGTTTCGATCCAGCCCTGCTGCTGCAGATAGTCGAGCGCCTTGGTCACCCGGCTTTTGAACTGAGGCATTCCCGGCGTGCTCAACGTGGCTTCGATGGTAGTCATATCCAGCGTCAGCCATTTGCGTCCCATCGTTCCCGCTGCAAACAGTTGCCGCAAAAATTGCTGCCGCTCGGCCGATTCAAAGCGATCGCAGATGGTCTCGGCTGAGTCGACAAAAGCCACCTTGTATTCGGTATAGAACGGACCTGTCGCCGCCAGTACGCCGTCGAGTTCAAGGTAAGTCAGCACCGTATTGATCACCAGCGGACGAATGTCACAAGCGGTCGATAGCTGATAGGTGCTGACATCGAGCTGGCCGTCAGGTTGCGGCGTTAACAGCTTAGCGAGCAACTGCTGCAAGCTCGGCGCTGAGGGAGTATCCCCATAACTAAAGTTGGCGAGCACCCGACAGTCATCGGCGCAGGCCAACAGCTGACAGCTAGACGGGGCACCATCGCGCCCGGCCCGGCCGATCTCCTGGACATAGTTTTCGATCGATTTTGGCAGGTTGTAATGGAAGATCGCACGGATATCGCTTTTATCGATCCCCATGCCGAAGGCGATGGTCGCCACTACGATCTGCAACGTGCCGTTCATAAACGCGTTCTGTACCGAACTACGCTGCTCATCGGGCATACCGGCATGGTAAAAGGCGGCGGCAAAGCCTTGCTGCTGTAACGCCGCCGCCACCTCTTCGGCAGTATGTTGCAAGGTCACGTAGACAATCGCAGCCGCACCCGGGCGTAACTGCTGCAGTCCCTCAACCAGCAACGGCATGCGCTGTTCCGCGCTGCAAACACGACAACTCAGCGACAGGTTGGGACGGCTAAAACTGGTCTGGATATGATCGGCGGGATCGATAACAAATTGTCGCCGTATATCCGCCGCGACCTCGGGGGTTGCGGTAGCGGTTAGTGCCAGTATCCGCTCGACTCTGAGCGTTTTGGCCAATTCGGCCAATTTCAGATAATCGGGTCGGAAATTGTGGCCCCATTCGGAGATACAGTGTGCTTCATCAACCGCCATCAAGGCGATACGGACGCGCTGTAATCGTTCGACAAACCGTTCGTTCTTTAGGCGCTCGGGGGACACATACAGCAACTTAATCTCGGCGCGCTGCAACCGGTCATACAGTGCGCGGACCTGATCACCGTCGAGTGAGGAATCCAGCCGTTCGGCAGCAATACCCAAACGTTGCAGCGCATCGACCTGATCTTTCATCAGCGCGATCAGCGGCGATACTACCAGTGTCAGGCCGTCAAGCAGCAGCGCCGGAAGCTGGTAACAGAGGCTTTTACCACCCCCGGTCGGAAAAATAGCCAGTGCCGAGCGGCCCTGCAATAAGGCGCCAACTACCGTTTCCTGCCCTGGCCGGAAGCTATCGAGCCGAAACTGTTGCTGCAGTACGTCCTCGGGAGACAAAGGAGCCGTAGTCCCTGTCATCGACACGGCCATTGACTATTCAACCTCGTTCAATACTGGCGCAGTATCCACTCCCGGTGCCAAAATTTCATCGAGGGTTAACTCGTAGCTTGGTGCAAACACCCTGAGGAAGTATTCAATCTCGGGCTGGTCGTAGCCCTTGAGTCGATTCCAGATCGACTCGGACGCCTTGGAGAACTGCATATTGCCGTTCTTGAGTTCCATCTGACACTTGAGGTAGGCGGTAATCGAGTCTGCCATTTTAACCAGTTGCTGATGCTCCTGCGGCAGGTTCTCCTCCATCAGGTAACGGGCAAAGTCGTCACGCAACTCTTCCGGCAGCATCGCTACCAGCTCTTTCTCGGCAGTCAGCTCGATCTCCTTGAACGCATCGCGGATTTTGTGCGAATGATATTTCACTGGCGTGATCAGGTCTGAACAAACTGCCTCAACGGAATCATGATAGATCGCCGCTACCACCACCGCGTTAACATCGACCTGACCACCGTAGATGCGATTGCGGATCACCGCCAGCGCGTGGGCGATGGTGGCCACGTCCCATGAGTGCTCTTTGACGTTTTCCGGCACGGTATTACGCTTAAGCCCCCAACGAATCACCCACCGGAGTTTGTCGATATAAGCAAAGAAATGGCTGGTCACTGCGTCTTCCTCGGTAAAAAACTGTCGGGCTGGTCACAGCCAACACTTGAATAGTCAAAACCAACAACTTATCGGCCGCTGGCGACCGATCATAACGCGGTTATCATCAGACCACAGCCCAATCCAAACAAAGTTCTGTGGCTAGTGAGGTAGACCTCTCTCCAGACACGGTTGCATCAAGGCTTGGCAACTGCTGCAATAGCACTCTGATTGCAATCTATCGACCTCTCTGTCCGGATCACACCATGTTAGCGAATCTATTCAAGCCCAAACCACTGCTCGACGACCCGTCTGCCGCCTGGATCTGCCAGCAGTTTGAGTGGATCGTGCAACAGTTTGATGGTGATTTTTTTGAGCAGACCACCATTCTGGTGCTGCCCGATAACAATCACTTTCCGGGTAAAGCCGACAACCATCAAGCGATGGCACAGATACTGTTCGACCGGGTTAAGCACTATGCCGGTCTGAACCACTGGCCAACACTGCTGCTTAACCTGGCACAACACGCGCCGCAACAAGACGACCAACAAGCCATCTTGCCCCTAACCCTGCAACAGGGACAGCAACTGGCGCCCGTTGCCGGTCCCCCGTTACGGGTCTACTTCAATCCGGCGCAGGTTAACGAACCACAAGCGATGATCAGCAGTTTCGCCCAATCACTGGCTCATGCGCTGGCCCAGCAAACCGAGCAACCACCCGCTATCGAAACGCAACAATGGCCATTACTGGTCGAACTGGTAGCGATCTACCTGGGGTTCGGCGTACCGATGACAAACAGCGCCTTTGCTTTTGCCGGAGGGTGCGGCAGTTGTGGTAAACTGGCGGCTCAGCGACAAGCCTTTCTGTCGCAGGATGAAGCGCTGTTCGCCTTAGCGTTGTTTTGCCAGCATAAACAGATCGATAACAGCACGGTCGTGCCGCAACTCAACTCACACCTGAAAAAACTCTACAAGCGGGCGCAGTGGCAGCTACAACAAATACCGCTGCAACGGCCTCAATTGGCAGGTTAACCATGGCAGGGTTACATCTAAACAAGTGCATTAGAACGAGTGCATTGACTTGAATGTCTTGGCAGGGATGCATAGCCAGGGAAGTAGGCCGAGCCCGACTCAATAACAGGCATATACCGCTCAGAGCAACGCGATCAGTCGCAACGATCGGCCAGTTTTTGTAAACATTGCTGACAATGAAGGCTATGTTGGCTGAGACCGATCAGCAATTGCGCTAGCGGTTCCGGCCAGCTCTCACGGCTGAGTTCGGCGATATCATCATGCCAGAGTTGCTCCGCCTGAGATAACCGATCAAACGCAGCACGGCAGCCGCTAACACTACTAAACAAACGGTCGGCCAGGCTCTCGATAAACTCCCGGTCCGGGTTGCCCGCCTTGGGCAAGCCACCCTCATCAATCACCTCTAGCCGCAAGGCGTCCATCCGCTGCTGCCGCTCACTCGCCAGTTGTTGCAATTCGTTCGCTACCGCTGGCGGTAACGCATCGAAAGCCGCCAGGTCTCGGTATCGATCCGCCAGTTCCACCCCCCGGCCGGAGATACCGTACAGCATCACATTATGTTGTTGATCGAGCATCTGACACCCCCTTTTGGTGTTCGCTAGCGGCCACACAATCGCTGTTAATCATAGTTGCAGTATGGTTATCCGCAACCGACTCGGCAAGCGGTTAGCAGGGCTGGAGAAGCAGCAACAAAAAAGCTCTATGACGGTGCAATAGCCGGCACCAGCACCCGCAGTGCAGCCGGTTCAATCTGATAGTGCGCAGGGGTTCGACCAAAGCGCTCGCCGTCGGCGCTGATCTTGAGATGGCGGCGCGGTGAAATACGACACTGTCGTATCGACTCAACCCGCACCAACTTGCGGTTTAATGGGTAACCCAGCCGCGCCATAACCCAGGCAAGCAGTACCTTGGGGATCGGTCGTGCCCGCACCGCCACCAGCGTCAGTGCGGCCGTGTCGAAACCTGCAGTGTCAAAACCGGCACCTGCGATCCTATGCCCGCCGCCAAAGGTGGGACCATTGGCCACCGCAATTTCCAACCAGCGGCCGCTAAACCTAACCCCATCAGCCTCAATGCGAGCGCTAAAGCGGCGTTTACCCGACAACAATTGCAACAGTCGGCGAAGATAGCTAAAGCCACCCCAGTAGCTTTTGTGGGCTGATTGCAACGACCAGGTTACTTCAGCACCGATCCCAATGTGGGCGACATTCAAAAACACCCGGCCATTTAATCGGCCAACATCGATCCACTGTAGCTTGCCGAGAACGGCCTGTTGCACGGCATTGACCGAAGAACCAGAACCGTCGGTTTGAGAAGGCGTATCGAGCAACAAGGCGCAGGCTTGGTCGGGGTCAAAGGGGATTCCCAAGGCGCGGCAAAAATCATTGGCGGTACCGGCTGGCAATACCGCCAACGGCCAGTCATGTTCAACACACTGATGTGCCACGCTGCTATGGGTGCCGTCGCCACCGAGCGCCAACACCCGGTCACCTAGATTAAACCGTTGTGCCAGTCGCGCAGGCCAGTCTGTTTCGCTCAGATCATAAACCGCTTCGATACTCAGGCCCTGCCGTGACAACGCCTGCTGCCAGCGTTGAAAACGCGGCGGTTCATTGAGTAGTCGTCGATGTGCAACCAGATGATAAACCACAGCAACAATACCTTGACGCTCTGGGTTTCGGTTAAGTCGGATCAGCGACCGGCTGGGGCATGTGGCCTTTTATATCGAGATACCGGGATATCGACAATCGACCGCGTTAACAGCAATCAGCCTCAACCACCCGATCGTTTTACCTGATAGCCTTGCGCTTGCAGCAGCTCGACCAGCAGGTCACGCTGATCACCTTGAATTTCGATCACGCCATCCTTTACCGCGCCGCCAGTGCTGCATCGCTGCTTGAGCTGTTTGGCCAATTTTTTCAGCTCGGCAGCTTTAAGCGGCACGCCGCTGACCAAGGTCACACCTTTGCCTTTTCGGCCTTTGGTTTCGCGGCTGATCCGCACGACACCATCGCCTTCGGGTGCTGCCTCTTCGCGGCAACGGCATTGCTCGACCGGCTGCGAACAACCGGGACACATCCGTCCCTGATCAGTAGAGTAGACCAGTCCGCCGAAAGTGTTAGCGCGTTTTGACATCTATTCCGGTTCTCCGTTTACGTTACGTTTATCGCTGCTATTTTTACTGCGGTTATTACTGAGGTTATTACTGCTGCTATTACTGAGCCGTTGTTAACGGCTCTTGATGGCGCAAACACCCCATTCAGTCATCGCTAACCCGGCCACGCATCGCCTTAGTTTTGCCGTGTTTGGTCTTGCTATCCATCCGCTTGCGCTGAGAGTTACGGCTCGGTTTGGTTGGCACCCGGCGCTTTTCGACGTAACAGACCGAACGAATCAACTCCGCCAATCGTTCCAGCGCCGCCTCACGATTCTTGTCCTGGGTTCTGAACTGCTGGCCCTTTATCACGATCACACCTTGCTTGGTGATGCGATTATCGGAGAGCTGCAGGAGTCGTTGTTGATAAACTTCGGGGAGCGATGAAGCCCGGATATCAAACCGTAGATGGATCGCCGATGAGACCTTATTGACGTTCTGGCCACCGGCTCCCTGCGCCCTGATAGCGGTGAGTTCGATCTCCTCATCGGCCAACTGCAGTCGATTCGTGATAATTAACATAGTTTTTCTATCTGACCAGGAAGATCTAACAAAAAACGCCCCGTCAACGCGGGGTCGCTTCGTTGATCTCCATTCGCTCGGTATCAGCAATACTTACCCGCTGGCCGAAGATGGTAATAAAAGCCCGCCCCTGCACGTCACCCTTGTATGCCTGATAGTCAGTCACCGTGCCACTATGCGTATTGACCACCCGCACTTGCAATAGCGTTCGGTCATCCCACCAGCTGCTGCCCAAATAGATGGCAGACGCCAGTACCGATGATACACACAAGCCCAGCGCTAGCATCCGCACCGGTGACCCCTTCAGCGAACTGATCGCCGAACGACCGCCGACAACTGGCGCTGACGACACCGTTCGGGCACTTTGATAGCCCTGCGTCGTTGCCTTGTTTCTTTTATACCGGATATACAGATAGCAGCAAAAAATCACCGCTGCAGTTACCAAAATTTTCGTAATCATCGTTGTAAATCTTCACCTTAGCCCCTATATAGACAGCACTGTCCGGAGCATTAAAACGTATCGTTACTGGTGGCCATCATACCATGATCGCGAGCCCATCCGCTTCGCTCCAGCGTGATTCAGATAAGGATAGATCTTGTTACCCAATTCCAACCCGACAGCGTCAGCCCATAACGCGCCCCATCTGCCGGCAAACCGTGCTGAGATCGGTAAAGCGCTAAGCGAAGGTGCCAAAGCAACCTTGCCCCTGATCGTCGGCGCAATCCCGTTTGGAATCCTATTCGGCACGTTGGCCGGCCCCAGCGGTCTGTCGCTGTGGGCCACCCTGGCGATGTCATCGATCGTCTTTGCCGGCTCGGCCCAGTTTATTGCCTTGGGGCTTCTGGCCAGTGGTGCCGGCATCAGCGTGGTGATCGCCACCACCTTTGTGGTAAACCTGCGCCACCTGCTCTACTCAGCCGCACTGGTCGAGCAGGTCCGTCACCTGCCGCAGCGCTGGCGCGCCTCGATGGCCTTTTTCCTGACCGACGAAACCTTCGCTGCCGTTTCCAGCCGCTTACTACAGGGCCGTGACGATCCGCAACAGCAGGCGGTCGCCCACTGGTACTACCTCGGCTCAGCGCTTGCGATGTACGGTAACTGGCAGCTATGCACCTGGCTGGGTGTGGCACTGGGTGAAGCGTTCCCCGACATGACCGGCTGGGGACTCGACTTTGCCATGTCGGTGACCTTTATCGGCATGGTGACGCCGTACTTACGTTCTAAAGCGCGCACGGACGAGGGCGGAAAGAGCCACTGGAACAGCCCGATGCTAATCTGCGTGATCAGCGCAGGTTTAATGGCGCTGGCAACCTGGCACCTGCCGCACAAACTGGGCCTGATCGCCGCGGCAGTCACTGGTATCGCCTTGGGCTATTCGACCCACCTGCTGCAACAGCAACGTCTCAAACGACACCCAGAAACAGCAACACCGAGGGAGAACGCAGATGAATGAGGTGGTGTTGATCGGCGGCATGTTCATCGTCACCTTCGGCGTGCGTTATCTGTTATGGGGAACGGCTGGCCGTTTTAGCTTCCCCCCATGGATGTCAGATGCACTAGGCTTCGTACCCGCCGCCGTGCTGACTGCGATCATCGTTCCGTCGGTGGTCATGCCCGACGGTCAAAACATCGCCTTCAACAACACCAACCCGTACCTGCTAGCGGCGATCTGTGCCGTCGCCATCTCGTTATGGCGCAACAACCTGATGCTGACTATCGTCACCGGAATGGCGCTGTTTATGGCGCTCAAATGGTGGCTCCTGTAAATTGCCAACCATCACCAGCAATCAGCACCAATAACAACACCTTAACCACAGCCATCACCAACATCACCCAGACTTTGCCAGGACGTTAATAACTTATGTTCACACCGCTTAAAGAGGCAGGCTATTTCGCCCGCCAACACGCCCAGCCACTGCTTATCATCGCACTGCTGCTGACCCTGCCGATCTGGCTGGTCGACGCCATGCTGGAAGCCCCTGCAGCCGACGCAAAGCCAGATCTGTCAGACCTGTTGCTCATGCTGTTCTATGCCTCACTTGGGGTGGTGCAGTTTGCTGCCGGGATGTTTTATATCCACGGTCAGGTACAGAAACAGCCGATCAGTACCGGTCGCGCGATTAGCCTCGGGCTCAGCCGATTGGGGCCGCTGTTATTAATCAACCTGCTGATGGCGCTGGCGGTCAGCACCGGCCTAATGTTGTTGGTATTACCCGGGCTCTATCTCGCTTACAAGTTGCTGTTTTGCGAGTTTCTCCTGTTATTCCATGGTCACAGCGTCTGGCAATCACTGCGCGGCAGCTTCCGGCTTAATCGGGAGTTATCCAACAAACTACTGCCATCGCTGGTGCTATGGGTCGCCATCGTTGCGATGGTTTCGGTGCTCCAACAGGTACTGCTAGAGGGTGATGGCCCAACACTTCTGGTCAGACTGGTGTTTGAACCCCTGCTACTAATCATCTCGGTTCTCGGCTGGGCCTTGCTATACCGTCTTTATCAATGTTTCATCGCACCGCAGCTACCCGCCCCGGTTTACCCGCTTGCCGTTCAAGATAATAACGATCAAGGGCTGGTAGAGTCTTCACAATCCCATGATCCAGATGACCATCCAGACAAGCATCCCACACCACCCTCAGCAGCCCCTTCAGATGACAACCTGACCATCGATTCAGATGTTGATCCTGAGAGCGATCCAAACACTGATCAAAGCCGGGGCTCAAACAACAATCCCGATCAACCTACCGACAGGAAAGAACCATGAGCAGAGAAGATCGCGACAACGGCCTGAAAGTCCGTACCGAAGTGATGGGGGAGGCCTTTGTTCAGCGTGCCATCGATAACACCACTGAGCTAACCGAGCCGCTGCAGCAATGGATCAACGAACACGCCTGGGGATCTACCTGGCAGCGCGATGGTCTGCCGCGATCAACCCGTTCACTGGTAACCATCGCGATGCTGGCCGCACTCAAGGCGCCCACCGAAATGAAGGGCCATGTTCGTGGCGCGCTCAATAACGGCTGCTCTGTGGAAGAGATTCAGGAAGTGTTGCTTCACTCGCTGGTTTACTGCGGTGCACCGGCAGCACAAGAAGCGTTCCGCGCCGCCAAAGAGGCGATCGATACCTGGCAGCAGGAACAGGGCAGCTGCTAAGTCGCTCCCCTCTTAACGGCTAATAGCCGCGTTCGATATCGACTCGATATTGCAGCGGCTCGGTCGCTGCAAAGCGCTGTAAGTTTTCACTAAAAACCCGAGCAATATCTTCGGGGTAGCTCGGCGCTGCCGTATGGCTGGTGATGATCAAATTGGGCGTACTCCAGAACGGATGATCGGTGGCTAGCGGTTCCTGCCGGAACACATCCAGCACCGCGCCTGCTAACTGACCGCTTGTCAGGGCATCAACCAATGCTGCATCGTCAATAAGATCACCACGCCCTGCGTTAATCAGTAGCGCCCGGGGGTTAAACTGCTGTAACAACTCCGCATCGATCAGGTTACGGCTCTGCTCCGTACTGGGCAGCGTACAGACCAGATAGTCGACCTCGGCCACCATCAAAGCCAACCGCTCCGGCAGATAGTGTTGATCGATCAGCCCCTCATCAGGCAATGAGCGCGAGCAGCCCACCACACGCATCCCGAAGTGGCGTGCAGTCGCGGCCAGATGAGCCCCGATGCTACCCAATCCCAACAAACCGAAGGTTTTACCCTGCAAGCTCCCTCCTCGCTGAGATCGCCATTGTCGCTGCTGCTGCGCCTGTCGATGTGCCTCCAACTGCCGCTCATGCCCAAGCAGGTAGGCAAACACATACTCGGCCATCAATGGCCCGAATATGCCTCGAATGTTAGTCAGTACCAACTCCCGGGGGGGATGCCGCAACGCCTCGATCAAGGGCGTCACGCCCGCCCAACTCGATTGAATCCAACGCAGTTTCGGCATCTTGTCGAGCAACGGGAGCATTAGATTCGGCTCACCAAATAGAATCTCGCTTTGGCCACAATACGGCAGTGCTTGCTGACTGCTCTCAACACAATTAAGCGTCACCGGCTGCGACAGCGTCGTCAGCAACTGCCGGTACTGGGCGGCATCTTCGCTCACCACTAATATCTGATACGGTTTCACTGGAAAATATCCTCGTTGAATGGTGCGATCACTCGGCTCTGACACTGCCAGCATAAGGGCTTGATCTCTTACTGTCGAAATCCGGTCATTGTCATAGACACTGCGAATGTTAAAACCCCACCGTCTACGCTACTATCGACGGCAGGCCCGACCGTTAATCGATCGGGCGTTCAGCTATCTGTTTGTACGGATGCCGCAGTATGTTGTTTCGAACCAGCCCTCAATACCTGTTACCCGTGCTGCCTTGCCGTCGCCTTCTAGCGGGTAGCCTTGTCGGCGTGGCGTTACTGCTGTCACCCTGGGCCAGCAGTGCCACCACTTCAACCGAAGCCACGACGCTGCAGATATGCGTTGAGTCTCAAGCCTATCCTCCCTATTTCATGCAGGCCGAATCGAATTTCAGCGAGCCCCACCCCGGCGTCGTGCCGCAACTGGTGAGTCAGGCGGCAATCGCTACCGGCCTTACGCCCCAATACGTTCGTCACCCCTGGAAACGCTGTCTGAAACTGCTCGAACTGAATAAAGTTGACGCGATCTTAGCCGCAATATTCCAGCAAGACCGGCAAAAAATCGGCCGCTTCCCGATGTTTGCGGGCAATGAGGACCCGTCGCGCCGTCTGGCGACAGCCGATTACGCTATTTTCAGCAATAAAGGTAAGCCGTTGCACTGGGACGGACACTTCGACAGCACCGCAAACCCTTCCATCGGTGCGCCGCTGGGTTACGTGGTTGTACGCACCCTCAAGCAACAACACCAGATCGAAACCAGCACCAACGTCTCACCCGCTGAGGGCTTACACGCGGTTGCCAAGGGGCGGCTGGACGGTTATATCGTCGAAAAGAATACCGGCAATTCACTCCTCAAAACACACCGGTTGGAAAGCGCGGTGCATCCTCTGGAACCAATCTTCGAACGTGACTATCTGCACATGATGATCAGCCATCAATTCTACCAACAGCACCCTCAGCAGGCGGAGTTGTTATGGGATCATATTGGTGAGCAAAGGGTTAAACATTTCGATCGTCTGGTTCTGCAATACCTCGATCGAATTGAGTCCAACCCCACAGCAGCCGTGCAGTAACAGCAGCATGGCTGCTATACGCCGCTTTAAAGCAGCGTCGCGACAACACTAGATAGAAAGCACACTAGAAAACACAGTGCTTAGCGTAATCGGCGGCCTCATTAGCGCTCCAGTCAGCGGAAGGTTTCTGCTTTAGATCCGCACACCAGCTCTCACTTCCCACTTCGGCGCAACCGGAAAGAATGATGACAGCGGCAAACAGCACGAGAAGGTGTCGCATTAAATAACTCCTGAATTAACGACTTAACAGCTAAGCCGCTAGTTTTATATGGGTAATCAATTAAGCCGCCTAAGGTACCGTTACAACACCCTCCAGGCAACAGCCCGCAGAAATGGACTGCTATAACACGGCTTCCATGATTAAGAACTATTACCCCTACTACTAAAAGCGACAGCCATACTTGCTGGCGGCGTCCAAATCCAACTCGCTACAGACACTGGCAGAATTCCCACTAAACAATGGCTAATACTGAACTACTACCTTCGGCTATAAATCGAAAAACTTAACGATATCAGTAACTCACAACAGTATAATTAATTTATTGAAGACCCCCTGACCCGATTGGGTTACAGTGTCCCTATAGCTTATGTTGTTCGATGGTATCGAAGGCTGGTTAATGAGAACTCAAACCGACAAAGTTTTGAAATCCCACAAATTATCAGGTCAAAAACTCAGCCGGTGGTCGCTGTTACTGGGTGCATTTGTTGCTGTTGCGATTATCGCCAGCGCGGCACTGTTCCTCAATGGTAAGCGTCAGTCGCTGATCAACAACGGTCTGGAAGACGCCCGACGGGTTAACACCCTGCTGCTGGAACAGACCGAGCGCGTTTACGACAGTGTCGAGATACTGTTAAGCGCGACAGCGACAAGGCTAAGAAATGGGCCGTATACAGCGCCCAATGATGAAAAAAAACTTTATGATTTACTCCGCTCATCTATCACTGGAATGCCCTATATCAAAGCGCTATCGGTGCTTGATAGTGAAGGTTTCGCGATAGCAACGACATTTCGCTACCCGACATCAGGACCAAATTTCTCGAAGCGAAATTACTTCCAGGTGTTACAAAAAAACCCGATCAGGGGATGCACATCGATGTGCCGGTTCGTCGTAGAATTAATAGCAATCAGTGGTTGCTCAATGTCGCTCTGCCCCTGACATCGTCCGACAACGGTTTTAGCGGTGTTATCGTCGTGTCACTGGTGCCCGAGTACTTTAGCTCCTTTTACGATTCGCTAGATCTGGTAGAAGGCAGTTACGTCAGTCTGCTGCTCGAAGACTCCACGCTGTTAATGAGCCATCCCGCAAAAGATGAAAGTATTGGCAAAGTGTTTGGGCGTAATCCGGCCTTACAACCGTTTCTAAAGCAGCGCTTACAACAAACCTCACTGCGCATGCACAGCCAGATTTCACAAAAAGATGTGGGACTTAATTGCCGTTTTGCCGAATCGCATCCCATCTACCTATGTATCAGCACACCGGAAGAGGCTCTGTTGGCGGACTGGAGAAAAGACGTTATTAGCATAGGCTCTGTCGCCTTAATCATCAGCATCACTATCCTGGCTTTGTTCGTTTTGCTGTCCCGCCAAATTCGCAAACAAGAAGCCACTGCTTTGCAGTTGGTCAAAACCAACAAAGAGCTGGATCTGGTGTCCAAAACAGACCACCTGACAGGGATCTCTAACCGGCAATTTATCGAGTCTAAGATTAATGAATTGATGAGTAAGGCGAAGCGGCATAACCGTCCTTTTTCGGTAATACTGCTTGATATCGATCATTTCAAAACCGTCAACGATACTCATGGACACGCCATTGGCGATCAGGTGCTGAAGAGGTTCAGTCAAATCCTGACCTCACGAATCCGAGCCACCGATATGGCCGGACGCTGGGGCGGCGAGGAGTTTCTGATCGCTTGCGATGAATCCGACTTGCAGACCGCCACACAATTAGCGGAGATTCTGCGTCAAGACATACAAAACCATGACTTTGGCCTTCAAGCCCCGGTTACATCGAGCTTTGGCGTGACCCAGTTCAGAGCTGAGGATAGCTTCAAGACGTTACTTAAACGCATCGATGAACATCTCTACCTGGCCAAAGATGCCGGCCGAAACGCAGTTATCAGCCGATAGCCGTTGTGCTCCACTGAAAGATAAAAGACAAGCCGTCCGACTTCTGTTATCTATCATTTCCAGAGTAAAATAGCGGCCAAAGCCCCCCATTCGTTTTTATACCGGAGTTTACCAAGATGCCCAAGGCTAGTGAGATCAAGAAAAACACTGCGATCGAATATAATGGCAACGTGATGATTGTCAGAGATATCGAGCGCTCTGTTCCACAAGGGCGCGCAGGCGGCAGTCTGTATCGTATGCGCATGTACGATGTGGTCACCGGCAACAAAGTGGATGAAACGTTTAAAGACTCAGATATGTTAAACCTTGGCGACCTGATCCGCCGGCCCGCCATGTTCTCCTACCTCGATGGCGACGAATACGTGTTCATGGATAATGAAGACTACACCCCGTACAACATCAACAAAGAGTCGATTGCCGACGAAGTTCTGTTTATCAACGAAGAGACCAACGGCATCCTCGTACTGGTTGTTGATGGCAACCCGGTAGCACTGGATCTCCCTGCCAGCGTTGAACTTGAAATTACCGAAACCGACCCCTCTATTAAAGGCGGCTCCGCCACTGCCAGAACCAAACCTGCACTGCTTTCAACCGGTTTGACGGTGCAAGTGCCCGAGCATATTTCCACCGGCGATAAAATCCGAGTCAATGTCGAAGAGCGTAAATTTATGGGCCGTGCGGACTCTAAATAACCGCTTCATGATGGCTAAAAACCCCATCGGCTTTAAGGCGGAATAAAGGCGCTCATCCTCGAGAGTTTCACAGGGTGAGGCTTTTATTCCGCCACACTAAACACTACCCAAGCAAACTATTCAATACAAGCCATACAACGCGTTCGTCTACAAAGGCGTGGGCGATGCTATCGGCTGAGCGCAAACCCATCCCATCTCGTTAGTGTTTGTCGATATCGAAGCGCTAAGCTGCCGAAAATAAAGGCATAAATTACCCCTATCAATTAAAACAAACGTTTGAATCTATCTGGCAGCCCTGCCAGTGACTGCTAGACTGCTGGATAAAGCTTATCTGAGCACGGAGGTCAGGCATTGGCGGATTCAGAGCAACAGGGTAGTGGCGATGGCAGCCAACCACCGGCGGAACCACCGATTCAGGGTACCGGCGATGGACGCGCTGCCGATACCGATATCTCCCTTGAGCAGGCGCTATTGGCACCGCTCGATTCCATTCTTAAAGCGCAGGTCCATTCAGCACGCTCCTTTCTCAATCTGATTTTGCAACTGGGCTATCCCGACGCGAGCGATCCCGATAGCGATGGCCAGCCATACAGTTTGAAATTCAAATACGTGGACGGTGAAGGGGGTGAGCAATGGGTCAGTATCCCGGCCCTGTCGCTGGTGCCTATCGCGCCGTTAGCGGTTGACTCAGCCAGCTTCGATCTGGAGATGGCGGTACGCAAAATCACCAAGTCACGTCAGATGCGTACGAGTGTCGCCACCGAGGAGCAGGCCAGTGCCGACCGGCCTTGGTTCCTTGTAGAAAAACCGGTCAACATTCAAGGTGTCATCGCCCCGCCCAGCCAGGGTCAAAGCGAGCATCATAACGAGGCGCAATCCTCGATCAAGATCAGCATCAATGTGAAATCGATTCCCATGCCAGCCGGGTTGAGCAAGCTGCTTACTTCGCTGACACAGATGGGGCAGATCGATGCCCCCGCGTCCGACTCCGATGATCAGGCCGATAACAGTGGCAGCAGTGGACCATCTCCCGAGGCGTAACGCCCCCACCGAGAAGGAGAAGTAACATGGCTGATAATGCCAAAAGTTTGATAGGTGCCGAATTTCAGGCATTGCCGCTGGACTTCCTGATATCGAGCCCATTGGTGGCGGCTGTTAACGCCCAGCGAGTGGCGGCCGAGAGCACCAAGAGTTTTATTGAGAGCATGATCGACCCAACCACCAAGAAGCCGCAGACGGTAGAGCTCAGTGTCGATCAGGTAGGTGAGGACGGTAAAAGCAAATCGATAGTCGTCAACGCGCCGCTACTGGCGATGGTGCCGGTTCCGCACCTGCGGATCGACTCTCTTAGCATCCACTTCACCTTCGAAATCAGTCAGACCCACCGTGATGCAAAAGAGACTCAGGCTAGCATCTCCACCTCGGTTGCCAGCGGTAAGGCATTAAGCCCCTGGGTTAGCGCGTCGATCAAAGGTTCGGCGTCGAGCAAAGGATCGCGCGAATCGACCCTCAATCGCAGCGGCCAGCTCGAGATTACCGTTAATGCCAGCGAGTCGGAGATGCCCGAAGGCCTCGCCCGGGTGTTATCGTTGATGACCAGCGCGATCCAGGCACCCAAACCCGCCTGAGGCGAATCATGCGCAGTGATGGTCAACTCAGTCTAGATCCGGTACGGGGCTGGTTCACATTGGATCAACTGCTTGATTCGATGTTAGCCGATGCGGTATCGGCCGATGCCAATTTCCAGCTGATGCAAGGCGCTGCCTGGCGGCAGTTTGGCGAAAACCTGCAACAGGCCAAAGTCGCTTCGTTAATCGACGGTGTCGACCTGGCTGAGAGCTTTGGCCGACTCAGTAACCTCGGCTTGCAGCAGTTGGAGCTGACGCTCAATTTGGAGCTGTATCGGCCGGGCTGGTGGACACGGCTGGGCTGGTTTATTCGAGGACTGTTTGGCAAGCGCCCCCCACCCCGACCGGCGCTCTACCGCATGGCCATTGGACGTCATAGTGCAGCAGTGCAGATTAAAGTCCAGGCGGTGCGGAATAGGCAAGGGCACTGGCAAACTGATACCGCTCCAGAGTCAACGCAAGCTAACGTCGCCTGATGTCCAGTCATAACCCTGATCAACCCAACCGTTTGCGTACACTTCTGCTGGTGCTGTTGTGCCTTAACCTGCTGGCACTCTCCGTGCTGCTCTATCTGCAGCTGCTCAAACCCGGCATTCCGATCTCAGAGCCAGCCGACACCCCGCGTCAGACACTATTTCAGCAGACCATCGACCAAGCCGCCAGAGTCCTACCGCAGGCCGTATCCCACCAACTGTTTGCCCTGTCCTCAGCCAATGACAAACTGGTCTGGCACAACGATACCGAGGGCCGTTGGGTCAAGGTGGTCGCCTGGATGAATGAAAAAAGTTTCGACCGTTTCTATCGCGGTAAGGCCGCAGGCACTACGCCCGATGACCAGCCCCGCCTCTGGGTCACCCTCGCACCGCAAGTGCAGGAGTTCTGCCGCACGCTGATCATCGACGATCAGCTTTCGGCCTCGTTCCGGTTGAAGCAGTATTTGGGGTTGGACCCTAACCGACGCTACCAACGTTTTGTCGAGCTATGGGTACAACCGCAGGATCTGTTCCGCCCCTGCCCCGACCCCGAAACCGGCGATACCGCCTGCCAGCTGCAACTCGACCGCGACCATCCGCCGACGGTCAACGGTGTGGCTGACTATGCGGCGTTTTTTGACAACCTCAAGGTCCAGTCCTATAACCCGGAAGGCGCACCCTGGACTCGGTTGGGTTATACCTACGACTGGGCGTATGGCCAGCGTGCCGTCGGTGCCAGTGAATATATGTTGGTGCCCGCCGCCCCTTATCGGGTGGCGGCCGACTACAGCACCGACGATTACTGCCGGAACGAACCCAGCCCCGCTATAGATAGCCAGTAATCCCGCCTTACTTATCTTCGCAAGTTGCCGTTTCGCAGCGTGCGAAAACTAAGCCAAAACCCTATACACGGGCCTGATAAGCAAATGCACAAAAAATATTTATATTTACTTATCGTTTATTTACAAATAGTTGAGTAAAAAACACTGTTACTAATAATTTACCATGTTGCACTGCAACATAAGACAGGTTACTATCCTCGCATCAAACACTTTCCCCATATTTCCCCTATTAGGTATACAACTATGTTCAACAACATTCCTACTGCTGACTTTTCTGCTTTTGGCGCTCCTGTTCAGAAGTTGATCGAACTAAACACTGCAACAATGAAGCAGGCTTTCGAGCTTCAGCAAGCTGCTGCCCAAAAGCAAATGGCTCAGTCACAGGCTAGCTTACAAGCTGCTTTGAAAATCAAAGATGCTCAAGCACTAACTACCTTCGTTACTGAGCAGTCTGAAATTGCCAAAGCTAACCTTGAAACTCTGAAGGCTGATGCTCAGGTTAGCGTTGAAACTTCCAAGGCTTACTTTGCTGAAGTTCAGGCGATCCTGGCTGAAAGCAAAGACGCTATCGTTAAAGCGTCTTAATTTAAGCGACTCCTAAAAAGGCCCCCACCAGAAATGGTGGGGGCCTTTTTTGTGCCTGGTTGATATGGATTGAGAGCCTACGCCAGCATCAAAGAGCAGCACGTGCCTGCCAACTACCTAGACTTACGACCCTAGATAGTTGCCCCAGAAAAGGATGTTGTTCTGAGTCTATTTTTTCATTCAGTGTCAATATTTAAGAATTATCCAGCAAATACAGCGAGCAATGAACTGAGGCAAAAGACACGACCTAACCCCGTTGGCTAGTGGCTAGGGTTGGCATTGGCATTGGCGTTGGCGTTGGCGTTGGCGTTGGCGTTGGCGTTGGCGTTGGTTAGAAAAGGCGGTCTGTAAGGACTTAATCAGACCCACCTTAGCTAACGGACATTCAAATTGGCGAGCAGTCAGTCTGGCATAGCACCGTGACCATGCATCTGCGATTGGAGCGCGTCCATAAAGCCTTCCGGAACTGTGCCGCCGGCTTTTCCTCCGAGAATATAACCACTGATATTCACACCATTCGGTGCTTGCGGATACTGTAGGAAGCTCATCTTATTTCTGATGGAGAGTTCAACCAGCGGCGCAATCGCCCAGGTTCTGGTGGTTGGTAGCCGCTCCTTCGGGTCCATGTAGAGGTTGAAGTACCAGCCAAGTGTCGGATCAGTGGTCTCGGATTTAGTGGCATTGAAGAGACCACCAAAAGTACCGGGACCGGGGTTCATGCCAATGTTCATAATGCGCTCCATGCGTTTCATGAACTGCCAGCGAACACCGTAGAAGTCCTGACCATACCAGTAATATATAGCCTCACGATTTGACGTCTGTTTGTCATCAGCATCCGTCAGTAACCAGGATGTCTGATCAATCGAATCGTAATAGCGATTTTTCGGCAAAGTGTCCAATTTGACGCCGGCTAGAGTCAACGAAGTTGCGAACAAGTCCATTTGATCAAACAGGCCGTCAGACTTTCTAGCCTCGCCGATCATGCCTGGCCAAGAAGCGATGCTGCTCACTCGAACACCACCTTCCCAAGTTGTTCCTTTGGCTCCACGCCATGGCTGGTGCCCTGCATCCGAAGTAAA
Source organism: Motiliproteus sp. (assembly GCA_036961355.1). GTDB lineage: Bacteria > Pseudomonadota > Gammaproteobacteria > Pseudomonadales > Balneatricaceae > Motiliproteus. The sequence goes on along the minus strand of JBALVL010000008.1, from coordinate 1,607 downwards.
TATGCCACCAGCCATGACATCTTCTTCAGCGCCGTTGTCAGAACTAAGATAGACGAATGTATTTTCAAGCTGACCAGTTTCCTCCAGTGTTTTCAATATTTCTCCGAGCACCCAGTCAACTTCGAGAATACCGTCCTTGTATGGTGTTCCCGCCGGCGATTTTCCTCGGAAATTTGGGTGTGGGTAATTCTTCGTGTGCACCCGATTCATCGCATGGTGCAGGTAAAAGGGCTTGCCCTCGTCAACTGTGCGGCGAATAAAATCTTGCGACCAATGCAGGTATTGCTCCTCAAGAAATGGTTCATTCTCAAGATTTATTTCATCCACTAATACGAGCTCGTCACTGCCCTTCTTTAGCTTCACGGAGTGACGAATAAAATCGACCTCTTCGGCCATGATCCTTTGCCGCTCTTCGTTGTAGACCACCTCCGGACTGATATCGCCATCGCGCCAATCGTGATAAACGGTATTTACACCCAAATTGCCGTAATACTCATCGTAACCGCCCTGATCCGTTGGGCGTGAGCCTACCGACTCTCCGAGATGCCACTTGCCCGCCATTCCTGTTCGATATCCTGCCTGACTTAGAACTGCAGCAAGATATAGCTCTTTTGTTTCCTGAGCCTTTTCTCCGGCTGCTGTCGGTCGTGTCTGCCCGCTACGCTGGGGAAGTCGCCCGGTTTGAAAGGCAGCACGCGAAGGGGTGCAGGACGGCTGAGAATATCCAGATGTCATCAACAGTCCGCCATTCGCCAGCGCATCGATGTTTGGTGTCGGCGCACCAATAGCGGCCCCGCCACCGTACACACCAGGATCACCCCAACCCATATCGTCAATGATGAACACCAGTATGTTAGGTTTACGGCCCGTTTTGCTTTCCAGAGCCCTTAGCTTGGCACGCGCTTCATCATCCCATTCCGGATGCCGAAGTGCAGGCTCACGGTTTGGCTCAGTTTGTACGCCTTTTAGAAAAGGAGAATTTGGCTCCCAGAGTTGTGGAGCAGAAGCGACGGGGAATGTCAGCGTTGATATCAGGCATGCACACACAATAGGAATGGCTCGGAACATAATTATTCCTCATTACTCTTGTTTTAGCTGGTCGATAATTCGGCGAAATTATTCTGATAAATGACATTATGGTCTATAAGAAATATTCTGCAGAAAAGTTTGAAGCATTGTACTGACGCCGATGCCGGCTTCGGACGTATCTACGGAAATTGGCTAAACTCGCAGCAACCACTCGCAATTGAGCAGTAAATAACCCACACGCCCATCTCTAGATTACTAGGGGCTTGCCAAACCGTTAAACCCACCACAACAACCAAGTCACGAAAAGCAGGTCCAGCCAAGCCGTTAAAGCCTCTTAAGCCGCCCGAAGCGTTCGAGTACGAAGGTGTAGACGATGACGCCGACCAAGAGTCAGAGCGGGATTAACAGCGATGTTGAGCAAGTGGCTTATGTACCGGTACGCGCTTCACGCCGCTGTCTTTGTGGCTGCGATATCAATCACGCAATCAGTACTGTGACTGAGCCAGCGCGGTTCTATCAGAGAGGTGAATCTCGCGCCATTGAAATGACGCGCTTCGGGCGACTCTAGGAGTCGCCGT
>JBALVL010000007.1:0-131956 GCA_036961355.1 Motiliproteus sp. | reverse complement strand
GCGAAGCACATCCTACACTCGCCAAACACCGCATCTCGCCGCACTCCATTCGGCATTCGACAGCAATGCATATGCTGCAGTCCGGTGTAGCCTTCAATGTGATTGCACTTTGGCTAGGCCACGAGAGCGTTACCACCACGCATCAATACGTCGAGGCTGACCTAGCGATGAAGGAAAGGGCTTTGGCTCGGCTTCAAGAACCCGACACCAAGATCCAGCATTATCACCCGCCTGATGACTTGATGCAGTTCCTTCAGGCGCTGTAACTATGTATAGAACCCGTCAGCCCCGATCCGCATGAAATCTGGGCTGGCGGACACCCAAGTGCCACAACTATACATAGTTGAGAACTACACATAGGTGTCGGCTGCCGCCGCTATCAGCCCTCTGAATCGTAACTCCGCTGGTCAGTAATAGTGACCTAAATACACATATACTGCCAAAAGCCAAGATCTTCCTTAGTTGGCTAATTAGGCACTATTACTCCCTCTTTAGAGTAATGACAGGGGCGGACACCCCGCCCCGCCGTTCACTGTCAAAGGTGTTCGTAAGAGAACACGAACTCCTTTTCATTAAGCGGATGATGGCAGGTACGGCAGCCGGTAATATCTTTCTCCAATCGCTGGCCCGACGGACTGAATACGGCAAACTCCCAGTCGCCTACCTTCAGTGCATCGGGATACTCCCCATCAAACCCTGCACCGCGCTGCATCACCACGATGGCTGACATCTTATCGACGATACGTCGCCCTAGTGCGCTGTGTATCGCCTCGCCTTTGTCGTTGAGTTTGGCGGCGTATAACTCGCCGACCAGAACCGATCCGTAAGGTAGCTTGCCATCTTGTTGCTTACCCGCGATCGCGGCTTCATTGGCATAGAGTCGTATAATTTGCTTGCCGTTTGCGGTGCGGTCACCACTAAAATAATGACTGAACGACTGTTTGTAGTCGCCCGGCCAGGCCACATTTTCGGGACCCGCTTGAACAACAAACGCAACCAGACTGATCGCTAAACCGGCGCATAAAAGTATCGGTTTCATACTCATTTCTCCTTATCAACAGCCCCGGCGAAGGTTGCTCTGGGAGGTGGATTAAGACCCATGTTACTGCTGTTGAGGATCACCTATAAGAATAGTCGGAAAAGCGCTTATCGGGATGAGCTAACGAAGTCAAAGTTACAGGTTCATCGTTAACTATCCTCGTCACTGAGAGTTTTATTCCGCCCCGCCGGGCGGGTTCATTCTTTGTCTAAAGCCACAAAGAACGGAACCAAGAAAAGGCTTCCCCTCGGCTTGCCGACTACGTCGGTTCACTGCGCGCTGTGTCTGAAGATGGGCGCTGGGGAAACTCGGCGACTGCGTCACCTCAAACACCCCCAGCACTGATCCATCTCCAGACCCAGTGCTCGTCTGCGTCGAAAGGGGGTAACTCTCAGCTGTTGGAAAAAGGGTGGGGGCTTAGAGCTTTAGTTCTACTCATTTTCAAGTCAAAACCAAAAACATCAGGACTACACCCACTTCCCCTTTCTGCACAGACGAGCATTGCAGTTGGCGGGTGGGTCAGCGAAGACGGTTGTCTGAGAGAGCGAAGTGAACGAGTTTCCGTCGAGCCCATCCGACAATGAAACGCGCAGTGCAATCGGCGTAGCCGATCCAGCAGCAGGGGCCGCCTAGGAGTCCAGAGGATATGGCGGAGCATATCCTTGGGGCGCCCGGAGGGGCGCAATAAAACTACCGCCCACTACGGTAATTCAGTAATGAAAACTTTCTAAAGCATGAAACTGGCTAACCCTTACTATTAGCCAATATAAAATCAATCAACGCCTTAGCAGGCGGTGTCAGTGATTTATTACTGAGCTGCACAATACCAATACGCCGAACCACAGTCGGGGTCTGCAGCGGAATAAACTTCAGCGTCGTGCTCTCCTTGGGGAAGGCATACCAGGGTAGCGTGGTGATACCAAAGCCAGCTTCAAGCATCGCGATCAACGAAATCATGTTCGAAACATAGAATTGTGACTGACCCAGTAACGGGCTCGCCTCGCTGTCTTCGAGCAGACGCGAGGTACCATTACCGATCAGGCGATGTTGCCGCAATGCCTTCCAATGGAGGTTATCGCTGTCGGCCAGCGGATGGTCGTTGGGGCAGACCACGCCGATACGGTCCTCCCAGATCGGGGTAAATATCTTGTCGCTATGATCTTGTTCGTGAAACAGGTGGGCGATGCCAAAATCCACCTGCTGGTCTTCTATCATCTTCAACACGGCATTGGAATTATCATCAAAAAAACTGACATGCAGATCCGGCGTGTCGGCAATAAACCGTAGCAGCAGGTCAGGCAGTACCCGGCTGGCAATCGATGGCACGGAAGCCAGCCGCAGGTGGCCGGTTTTATGTTCTGCCAACAGCATCATATCTTCAGAGATACGGTCATGATGCGCGATCAGCTCTTTTGCCTTGGGCAGAAAGTGCTCCCCAAACGGCGTTAGTTCCGTTTTCGCCGTTCGCGCATTACGCTTCTCGAACAGCGCCTCACCCAGTTTATTCTCCAGGTCTTTAATTGACAGTGAGATGGCCGGTTGGGTGCGATGCGCTTTTTCGGCAGCGATATGAAACCCTTTAAGTTCGGAAACCCAGACGAAGTGACGTAGTTGAGCAATTTTAAATTCTGGCAGCACCGCAGCCTCCCAATAAGAAAACCTTATCGCTAGATATTATTTATTAATTTTTATTATTGAAGCACAGGACATATGATTTCTCCAACAACATTAGGAGGTCAATATGTCTGATTCAATCTTTCAAAATTACATCGCAGGTCAGTGGGTAGACGGCAACGGTAGTATCGCCAACATCAGTCCCGCCGATACCAGCGATCTCATCGGTCACTACGCACAGGCTGATAAATCCCAAACCGAAACCGCTATCGCAGCCGCCGCTGCCGGTCAGATTGAGTGGGCCAAAAGTGGTCTGGAACAGCGCTACTCGGTATTGATGGCGATCGGTGATGAGCTAATTGCACGCAAAGATGAGTTGGGCAAACTACTGGCTCGCGAAGAGGGTAAAACCCTGGCTGAGGGTGTCGGTGAAACGTACCGTTCGGGTCAGTTCTTTCATTACTACGCCGCCGAAGTGCTGCGTCAGATGGGCGAAACCGCCGACTCTGTCCGTCCCGGTGTTGAAATTGAAACGCGCCGTGAGCCTGTTGGTGTGGTGGGTATTATCACCCCGTGGAATTTTCCAACCGCAACCGGCGCCTGGAAGATCGCACCGGCGTTGGCATTCGGTAACGCGGTGGTATTTAAGCCTGCTAATCAGGTCCCCGCCAGTGCTTGGGCGCTGACCGAAATAATCTCCCGTCAAGGGCTGCCCGCAGGCACCTTCAACCTGGTCATGGGGCCTGGCTCGCAGGTCGGTGATGTGCTGATCAACTCGCGTGGCATCAACGCACTGACCTTTACCGGCTCACTGGAAACCGGCCGCAAGGTGGCGGCAGCAACAGCCGCCAACCTGGTTAAGTGCCAGCTGGAGATGGGCAGCAAAAACGCGCTGGTCGTTCTCGATGATGCCGATCTTGATAACGCTGTCGAATGTGCCGTTGGTGGCGCTTACGGTGGAACCGGTCAGAAATGTACCGCCTCTTCTCGGCTGATTGTTACCGAAGGGATTCACGATCGCTTTGTGGCCGCAGTAATTGAGCGAATGAAGAAACTGGTGATCGGTCATCCGCTGAAAGAGGGTGTTCATATCGGTGCGGTAGCCGATGCTCGCCAGATGGAGCAGAACCTCAACTACCTGGAAACCGCCAAGAACGAAGGTGGCAAGCTGGTATACGGTGGCGACGTACTGACCGAGGACACCGATGGTTATTACATGCAGCCTGCCCTGTTCACCGAAACAACCAACGCGATGACGATCAACCGTGAAGAAGCCTTTGCGCCGATAGCTTGCGTCATCAAAGTCAAAGATTACGAAGAGGCGTTGGCCACGCTGAACGACACCAACTTTGGCCTGACGGGTGGTATCTGCACCGAATCGCTGAAGTACGCCACCGATTTCAAACGTCGGGCCAAAACGGGTTGTGTGATGGTCAACCTGCCGACAGCCGGTACCGATTACCACGTACCGTTCGGCGGTCGTAAGGATTCCAGCTTCGGACCACGCGAGCAGGGAAGCTACGCCAAAGAGTTCTACACCGTCGTTAAAACTACTTACATCCGTGCTTAACGGGGGTTCCCCATGTTTCAACCAACTACGACATCGCTGCATAAGGAGCTGATCGTGATCGACGGTCTCCAGTATTCCAACTGGAACCGGGCGATCTTCGAACAGCTTCATCAAGGTGGCGTCACGATGGTCCACGCGACCATCGTGTACCACGAGCAGATTCGCGAAACCCTGTTACGGATTGCCGAATGGAATCGGCACTTCGAGCAGAACAGCGACCTGATCATGCCGGTGAAAAGTGCGGCGGATATCCGCCTCGCCAAACAGCTTGGTAAGGTTGGCGTCATGTTCGGAGCGCAGAACTGCTCACCGATTGAAGACGACATCGGCATGATCGAGGTGATGCGCGAGCTCAACCTGATGATCATGCAGTTGACCTACAACAACCAGAGCCTGTTGGCTTGCGGCTGCTACGAAGCCGAAGACAGCGGTGTCACCCGTTTTGGCCGGCAAGCGATCAAGGAGATGAATCGGGTCGGTATGGTGGTTGATATGAGCCACAGTGGCGAGCGAAGCACGCTGGAGGCGATCGAAATCTCCGAGCGCCCTATCGTGATTTCACACGCCAATCCCAACAGTTTTCATCACGCCAAACGCAACAAGTCTGACGACGTGCTCAAAGCTCTGGGGGAATCTGGCGGTTTACTGGGCTTCAGTCTCTACCCGTTCCATCTTCGCAACGGTCCCGACTGCACGCTCAATGATTTTTGCGACATGGTCGCCAGCACGGCCGACCTGATGGGGATCGATCAGATTGGTATCGGCACGGACCTGTGCCAGCAACAACCGGTGGCGGTACTGGAGTGGATGCGCAACGGCCGCTGGTCAAAAGAGATGGATTACGGCGAAGGCTCTAAGGCCAATGCCGACTGGCCCAAGCCGCTGTCGTGGTTTCGTGACAGCCGAGACTTCCCCAACATCACCAACGGCCTGTTGGCACGCGGCTTCAGCCCCGAAGATGTTGCCAGGGTGATGGGACAGAACTGGCTCAACTTCCTCGACGCTGCGCTACAGCGGCAATAAATCCAGCCCAAGCGGATAGCCAATATCCTTAATCAAAGCTCATACCTGGAACAACAGCGACTGCGTGGTGCCATAGGGCCCTACGTCGTCAAAGTAATAGCCTGATAAACCTATAAATATAAGAGATCCATCAGGAGACTATAATGACTAATTCAACCCAGGCTTCAATGCCTGCACACGAGGCAGCTATGTCCTCACACAAGGCGGCCACGCCCAAAACCAACTGGCTCGAAGGTGTCGACCTACCGGTATTTTTTATCAGTGGCGGCGTGTTAGTGCTGTTTGCTGTGCTTGCCCTGTACGACATTGAGATGATGTCTGGCTGGGTCAATACCGGCTTTGCCACCTCAACCAAACTGTTCGGCGCTTATTGGCAGGTACTGCTCCTGCTGACCTTTGTTATCGGCATCCTGCTGGCCGTTAGCCATACCGGTGCGGTCGTGCTCGGTGGTATAAAGACCCCGGAGATATCCACCTTCAAGTGGATCTCGATCATCATGTGTACACTGCTTGCCGGTGGCGGCGTGTTCTGGGCGGCGGCCGAGCCGATGGCCCATTTCACCTCACCGCCACCCTTATTTGCAGGCGCGCCCGGTAGTGAAACCGGCACCGCACAGGCTGCCTACAACGCCCTGGCACAGAGCTTTATGCACTGGGGTTTTCTGGCCTGGGCTATTCTCGGCAGCCTGACCGGCATCGTCTTCATGTACCTGCATTACGAGAAAGGCCTACCGCTGAAGCCGCGCACGCTGCTGTACCCGGTATTTGGTGATCGTGTGATGACCGGTCCACTGGGGACTATTGTTGACTCGTGCTGCGTACTGGCGGTTGTCGCCGGTACGGTCGGACCTATCGGCTTTTTAGGCCTGCAGGTCAGTTTCGGTCTGGAAAAACTGTTCGGTATTCCCAATACCTACGTCACTCAGGTTTCCATCCTGATCGGACTGATCGGTATCTACACCTTGTCTGCCGTCAGTGGTGTGACCAAAGGTATCCAAATACTCAGTCGTGCCAACGTCATTCTTGCCGTAGCACTGATGGCTTTTATTCTGTTCTTCGGCCCTACCGCGTTTATCGTCGACGGCTACCTGCACGGATTCGGTCTTTATCTTGACCAGTTCATCCCGATGGCGACCTTCCGGGCGAGCCCGGCTTGGCTGGACTGGTGGACGGTGTTCTTCTGGGGCTGGTTCCTGGGCTACGGTCCGCTGATGGCGATGTTTGTGGCGCGTATCTCCCGTGGTCGTACTATCCGTCAGATGGTGTTACTGATCTCGGTGGTTGCTCCGATCATCACCTGCTTCTGGTTCACCATTGTTGGCGGCAGCGGTCTGGCCTTCGAACTGGCCAACCCAGGGGTGATCTCGGGTCCGTTCACCGGCTTCAACCTGCCTGCCGCGCTGTTGGCGATCACTGAGCAGTTACCAATGGGATTCGTTATCTCGGTGCTGTTCCTGATTCTAACAACCATCTTTGTCGCCACTACCGGTGACTCCATGACCTATGCCGTATCGATGGTGATGACCGGTACCGATGACCCAAAACCCGCCATCCGGGTGTTCTGGGGCGTGATGATGGGTGTGGTCGCCGCACTGCTTATCTCCATCGGCTCGGGGGGTATCTCGGCACTGCAATCGTTCATCGTCATAACCGCTGTACCGGTGTCATTGGTGCTGCTGCCGTCGCTGTGGACCGCGCCACAAATCGCCATGAAAATGGCCAAAGAGCAAGGGCTGTAAGCAGAACTTATATTCAAAAAATATAAGCAGCTAATTGCTAGCTGTTTATTGCCTAGGGAGCGGTCGATACCGCTCCCTTTTTTAACAGCCACAGTCTAACCATCACCTAGTACCCCTCACTGACTAACCATTATTTTGTAACCAAAGAGTTGAATGCCGATATGAAACAAGCCGTTAAAACCGACCTGTTCGCCTCCAAAGCCCCGCTGGAATGGGCTGTCATCGCCAATGGTCAGCTGTCTACCGCACAAATCCCGATCGACACCCAAGGTAAGGTGGTCGAGGGTGGCATCGAAGCGCAGGCACGCCAAACAATGGAGAACTTTAAACATACGATTGAAGCGGCAAAATTGACGATGGCCGATGTCACTCAGGTGCTGATCTATGTCACCGCACGTGACCAGCTGCCTGTTTTCAACAAAGTCTACGCCGAGTATTTCGAGGCACCCTACCCCAACCGTGCGGCGATGATCGTAGCGGGTCTCGCGCGCGAAGAGATGCTATGCGAAGTAGTCGCTTACGCCGCTGTGCCGCAGTAAACCTTTGTCCTGCAAGCGGTCTGAACACGATCAACGCGATAGTGTTCAGATTGCTACTGCGTGTAAACGCCACCCAAATGCGTCGTATTTGCTAGGATCCGGCAACCGTTTCGGCCAAAACCGCCGCGTACTGCGACCTCAGCTGTGGCCATGTAAAATGATCTACCGCTGGGGCCTCGGTTCGTTGGACTTGATGACTGTGAATCAACGCAACGGCCGCTAGCGCCTCCTGCTCAACATCGTCGATATGGCTGGCGTAAAGAAATTGCGGCGCTACCAACTCGGGATAGGCCAGCCGGCTCGGTAATATCGGCACACAGCCCGCCGCTATCGCTTCAAGAACCGCGATCCCCTGAAATTCATGAATAGAGGTCGACAGCACCATATCCGCGCTGGCTAACCAGCCTTGGTATGCCTCTCTCGATTCGGCATACCCAAACTGCACCAGGCGATGAGAAAATTGCCGCTCAATGGTTTCGAACTGTGGCGGCACCCGACGAAACTGCTCTCCCAAAATACAGAGTTTATAATCCGTTCCGCATCGTTCGAGTTGCTGCATCACCGCCAACAACCGATCAGGCCCCTTGTCGTACTCCCAACGCGCCGCCCACAAAATTTTAACTGTGTTGCTATCGGCCAGGCACTGCCAACGCTGAGACACCCGCTCGGGTGTCTCAGCCTGATGCGGGCTGGCCTTTAAGTTATCCGTCAAACTCTCTGCCATATTTTTTATGACCAAAGGCACCGGCAGTATCTGGCATCTGTCGGCCAACAGCGGCTCAATGGTCGCCGGTTGATGGTCCGGTAATTTGTTCAACAGCCGATTCACCCCGGCAAAAAAACTGTCGCGATTAAATGCTGAATTAAACAGCACCCGATCGGCAGCCAGCGCTGCATATAGATTGACCATCTGCGCATCGACACTGGCGTGCTGTCGGAAATTGCGGGGGTACTCAAACTGGTTCTCATGGCAGTAATACAGACAAGGGGTTCGGGCGATGCTCGGCACCAGTCCTTTTAAGGTTGCCAGATCAACCATCGAGGTGGCGATCACCAACTCGTAGTCCTGCTCCAATACTGCCGACTGCTCGCTCAACCAAGATAGTGGCGCGCCCCGAATTCGCCAATTGAAGTGCCGCGCCGGCAATGACAGGCAGTGCCACTGATGTTCATCCAGCGCCCTGACCATCCCATCGGTCCAGTATTTATGGCTGGCGGCATGGTAGCCGCTCAGCAGCAAAATTTTCAATTATCTCTCCTTTAACAAACCGACAACGCGGTCACAGTATCTGGGCAAACAACGGCGCTTTAAATTTTTGGCTACACTCACAGACAGGGGCACACGATGGCCGAACCAAGACAATTAGCCGAGTCTGGCAGGGTAACGAGGAACTTCCTATGGCTGAACTTCCCGAGTTTGAAACACTGATCGAGTTGGCCGACAAAGATCCGGAGGCATTTGAACGCTTCCGGCAACAAACCTGCCAGCAGTTTATCGAAACTACCTCCAACCATCACCAGCACCGTTTACGGGCGATTCAAAATCGGGTCGAGATGGCGTTGGATCGAGCCGCAAACCCAATGGCTGGAATAATCTCCGTCTCGACGATGATGCACGATAGCTTCTACCAACTGACCTGCAAGCTGCAGCAGGTCAATCGGCTGACACGCCACAAAAAAAATCTAACTCCACTGCCAACCAGCCCGTCGGCAACGATCATCGATATCGACGACTGGAAAGCCCAGGCAGAAGCACGCGGCAAAACCCGTCACTGATCGCCGTAAATTCACCCTTGGCCGTGCTGAACCGCAAACATTTTATTGCGGTTGTACGGCTGCGATTTTTTACGCCCTGTAGATTTCGTTTTATCGCCCCATTTTGACATTGATCGGTACCACCAAGCGTGTTTTATTAGCAGCCACGCCATCACTGGCAACACGTCGCTGTCGCCTCACAAATATCCCCGCCAGCCTATCGTTACCGGAAGCCTTCTATAGGAACAATCATGGATACCTTTTATCGAGCCATCATTCGCCACCGTTATCTGGTGCTGCTGTGTTCAATGGCACTGGTGCTGATCGCATCCTATGGTGCCTCACGGTTGGTATTTAAGAGCGACTACAAGGTTTTCTTTGGCTCAGACAATCCGCAATTACAAACTTTCGAGCGCATCCAGAAGACCTTCGCCAAGAGCGACAATGTCCTTTTTGTGGTCGTCCCGAAAGATGGCAACGTCTTCTCCAACGACAACCTGCGGGCGCTCGACTATCTGACCCAACAGGGCTGGCAGATTCCCTACTCTACCCGGGTCGATTCAATAACAAACTTCCAGTACACCTATGCCGAAGACGACGACATGATCGTCGAGAATCTGCTGCCCGATGCTGAAGAGGTCGCCACGGAAGAACTTAATGCCAGCGAGCTTGATCGTATCCGCCAGATCGCCCTCAACGAACCCCGACTGGTTAACCGGCTGGTCTCACCCGATTCCACCGTGGCCGGAGTCAATGTCAACATCCACCTGCCCGGAATCAACCAGATAGAAGAGGTACCGGAGGTTGCTGCCGCAGCGCGTCAGATCCGCGCCCAATTGCTCGAACGGCACCCAGATATGGACGTTTATCTCAGCGGCATGGTGATGATGAACAACACCTTCTCCGAGGCATCGCTAAACGATAGCAAATCGCTGGTGCCGTTGATGTTCCTCGCAGTTATTGTGTTGATTGGGGTGTTGATACGTACTATCGGTGGTTTGGTCGCAACGCTGGTGATCATCATTGCCAGCATCGCTGGCACGATGGGGTTAGCGGGCTGGAGCGGCTTCTACCTAACGGGCCCTTCCGCCTCTGCACCAACCATTATCCTGACCCTAGCGGTCGCAGACTGTGTCCATATATTAACAACCTTCTACCATGAGATGCGCTCCGGGGTTGAACGCAATAAAGCGCTAACCAACAGTTTGAAAATAAACACTCAGCCGGTAATTCTCACCAGCGTCACCACCGCCATCGGCTTCCTGTGTATGAATTTTAGCGACTCACCGCCGTTTGAAGATCTCGGTAATATCGTCGCCACCGGCGTAATGCTGGCCTGTGTTCTGGCACTAACCCTATTTCCCGCCATGCTGTCGATCATGCCGTTACACGTAACGCCCAGAGAAAAGAATCATCACACACTGATGGATCGAATCAGCAAGACGGTAATCGGCAACCGCCGAGCACTGTTATGGGGTTCAGTGGCAGTGATTCTGATAACGGTCAGCCAGGTGCCGCGCAACGAACTGAACGATAACTATGTCGAATATTTCGACCACAGCGTACCGTTCCGGGTTGCCGCTGACTTTAGCGACGAGCACCTGACCGGCATGGCAGTGATTGAGTTTGAGCTAGCCAGTGGAGAATCCAGCGGCATCAATGAGCCAATATTTCTGAAAAGAGCCGAGCAACTGGTTGAGTGGCTGCGGGCGCAACCCGAAACGGTCCATATCGATAGCCTGACCGACACCATGAAGCAGCTCAACCGCAACATGCACGGCGATGACCCCGCCTTTTACCGACTGCCTGAATCTCGTGATCTGGCAGCGCAATACCTGTTGTTATACGAGATGTCGTTGCCCTACGGCTTGGATCTGAACAACCAGATCAACGTCGACAAATCGGCGATCCGGATTGTCGCCAACTTCCACACGCTGACGTCCAACCAAATGATAGAGATGGAAGAGCGTGCCCAACGCTGGCTCGACGACAATGCCCCGGAAGTACAAAGTACCATCGCCAGCCCGTCGCTGATGTTCGCGCATATCGGTAAACGCAACATTAATAGCATGCTGATAGGCACGTTCACGGCGTTGCTGCTGATTTCGGTAATACTGGGAGTGGCGCTGAAATCGGTGAAATTTGGCTTCATTAGTTTGGTACCCAACCTGATCCCTGCCGGCATCGCTTTCGGCGTCTGGGGTATGTTGGTTTCCGAGGTCGGACTGGCGCTGTCAGTAGTAACCAGCATGACGCTGGGCATTGTGGTCGATGATACCGTTCATTTCCTGAGTAAGTATTTGTACGCTCGCCGGCAGCGTGGTCACTGTACACGTGAGGCGATCACCTATGCGTTTAATAGCGTCGGTATCGCGCTATGGATCACGACTGTGGTGCTATCGGCCGGGTTTCTGATTCTGGCGTTATCCAGTTTCAAGATTAACTCTGATATGGGGTTGATGACCGCCGTAACCATCATCATTGCATTGATCGTTGATTTCATTTTGTTGCCGATTCTTATTATGCTGTTCGACTCCGAACCCAGTGCAGACTCAAACGCTGTAACAACATCAAACAGCACCGCTGCAGACCCAACTTTGCAAACCTCAGAGGTTCAATCCAATGTTTAAATCACTGCTGGCACCTCACAGAGCTGATATGCCCGGCTTACGATACCCCACCGTTGGCTTAACCGGCATGTTGCTTGGATTAACACTGACAGCAGCAACCACTTATGCTGCCGAGCCAGTGTCAGCTGACGCCGCCGCACGAGGGCTGGAGATCGTCACCGAGGTTGATCGACGCGATCAGGGGTGGAGTGACATGCAATCCAATACCAAGATGCTGCTCAGCAATGCTCACGGCGATACCAGCGAGCGACAATTGCGTGGTAAAACGTTGGAGGTCACCGGTGACGGCGATAAAGGACTGACTATCTTCGACCAACCGCGCGACGTTAAGGGCACCGCCTTTCTGACCTTCTCACACGCTCTAGAGCCCGATGATCAGTGGATCTATCTACCCGCATTAAAGCGGGTCAAGCGGATTTCATCGCGTAATAAGTCTGGCCCGTTTATGGGTAGCGAGTTTGCGTATGAAGATATGGGCTCATTCGAGATCGAAAAATACACCTATCAATACCTGCGCGATGAAACGCTCGATGGGCGCGACAACTTTGTGGTGGAGAGTTACCCCAAAGACAAACATTCCGGCTATACCCGTCAGGTCAGCTGGATCGATCAGAAAGAGTACCGACTTCAACGGATCGATTATTACGACCGCAAAAACTCGCTACTAAAAACACTGAAATTTTCCGAATATCAGCTCTACCTTGATCAGTATTGGCGTGCACATCAACTGCAGATGTCAAATCACCAGTCTGGTAAGACCACCGTCCTGACGCTCAGTGATCTGCGCTTCAAGACCGGTTTAGACGATGCTGACTTCAACAAAAATAGCCTTAAGCGAGCCAAATGATGGTCAAGATACGTTTGCTGGCGCCAACGCTGCTGTGTCTCTCGCTGGCCAGCCATGGTGCCAGTGCGGACGATATCACCGAGTTCAGCGGCTCGATCGACTTGGATCACCGCAGCTTTCTGAACAACCCACTCACCTCGGCCGTAACAGGCACTTCAGAGCAGCATAACAACTACAGTTCTATCGCCGCGACACCTGAGCTGTACCATAGCTGGAACAACGAGGATGACTCGGTCACCGTGACACTGTTCGGCCGTTATGACCAACACGACGAAGAACGCCGCCATGTTGATCTTCGCGAGCTGAACTGGCTCCATGTCGGTGATGGCTGGCAGGTGCGCAGCGGTGTCGGCAAAGTGTTCTGGGGCAGTATCGAGTCACAACACTTGGTCGATATCGTCAACCAAACCGACAATCTGGAAGGGATCGACGGCGAAGCCAAACTGGGCCAGCCGATGGTTAACTACAGCTACCTGCTCGATCAGGGTGAGATCAGCCTGTTCTGGCTACCCTATTTCCGCGAACGTCAGTTCGCCGGTAGCGAGGGTCGCCCCAGCACACCCCTGCCGGTTGATACCGACAACCCACAATACGCCTCTGCAGACAAAGAGCATCACCAGGATTTTGCGGCGCGAATTAACTACTCTTTTGATGATATCGATCTGGCTGTTTCCCATTTCAGCGGCACCAGCCGGGAACCGACACTGACCCCAAACAGCAGTAACCCGAGCACCGCAACGGCGCTAATCGCAACGTACGAACTAATCGATCAAACCGGCCTTGAGCTGACCAGCGCTCAAGGAGACTGGCTCTGGAAGCTGGAAGGGATCTATAACAACGGCCTCGAAGCGGGCAGCTATAGCGCGGTAGGCGGCGGTTTCGAATACACCCTGGTAGGCCTGTTCGACAGCGATCTCGATCTGGGATCATTACTTGAATACCACTACGACGACCGTGGTCAGCAGGCAACCAGTCCTTTCCAAGATGATATTTTCCTCGGCCTACGCCTGACCTTTAATGACTTTCAGTCGACTGAACTCCTGACCGGAGTGATCTGGGATCGTGACACGGATGCTCAAATGGGATTCATCGAAGCCAGTCATCGGCTGGGCAGCCAATTTAAGCTCTCGGTTGAAGCTCGATTGTTCGACCAGATGCCCACCAACGATCCACTTTACTACTTGCGCGACGATGATTTTGTCGAACTCAGCTTGCAGTATTTTTTCTAACACTAGACCCTTCACGGTGAAGAACAGGAGTTCGATAAGTTGGTATGAAAGGAGCTCCGGTTAACCTTAAGTAGCGAGACAATAATTCAATCTTAAAATGGACGCAACAAGCATAAGATATTGATAGGAAAGGTTAATATGACGACAGGAGGTTGTCATGTTATCACACCAAATATACGCCTATCTCGACCAAGCTAGGGTGCCTTATCAACGTATCGAAGCCACTTCGCCCTACTCTCCATCACCAGCCGGACATTCGTCTCCGGGCCATAGTGGTCTAATCAGCAAAACCGTGGTGCTGGAGATCGACAACCAACTCGCTTTGTTAGTTTTCCCCGCCAACCACCGGGTCGATCTCAAGGAACTCTGTCGGTCGATTCGCTGCTACAGCATCACGCTGCCCAACGATGCCCGTATCACCAGTTCTATTCACGACTATCAACGCGACACGATCACCCCATTGGGCAACCTCTACGGACTTGATGTTTATCTGGCCGAAAGCCTCAGCCAACAACCCGACATCACCTTCCGCGCCGGTGATCAAAACGAACTAGTCCGAATGCCTTACGATCAATTCGCCAAACTGGTTGAACCGATTATCGTTCGATATGGCTGCCTGGCACCGTGACGATTATTAGCGATAAAGCGGGCCAGGCCGTTCTCACTCCCATCCTTAAAATAAATTGGCGCATCAATAAAAAATCATTCAGTATCAGATAACTACCAACAGAATCGTGTTGAAATTCAACTAATCCCAGGAACGGAGAGAGTTGCCTTACTGCATGGATTTCAACAGCGCATCAACCGGTTGATCGGTTAACAAAAAATAGCATCTGAAAACCAACACACTCAGCAAGCCAACATCAAGGAAGATAGCTATGCCTGAAGTCCGCTTTAACGTTGTCGTCAGCGGTGCCCCACTCGACGGTTTTGATCTGCAACAGGTCAAGATCGAATTCGCCAAACTTTTTTCACTAGTGGAAGCCCGGGTAGAGAAAATTTTTCATCGTGGCAACGTCACTATCAAAAAAGGGGTTGATGAAGTCACCGCCCACAAATTTATTCGGGCGCTAGAACGCATCGGGGCAGCGGCTCATCTTCAGTCATACCATGAAGATACCAAGCCAGTACTGAAAGAGCCTGCTCCTGTAGAGCCAAAAGAAAGCAGTACATCGTCAGTAAAAACGGCGACAGATGCGGGCAACACTGATACCAGCAATGACGGTGTCAACAAGATAGCCGCCGACGCTCAACCCCAAAGTAAAGAGAGCAACAAGAACCCCACAAGCGGCACCGGTGACTACCGGCTTGAAGAGGCCACCGCATCACCGGAAAAGCCTGCTGAAGCGGATATTCAGAGTCAATCCGACGGTTGCGAACCCTTCCGCTTTCACGGCAACGGATCGGAATATTTTCGCATCTGGATCGTCAATATTCTGCTGACGATCGCCACGTTAGGGATATACAGCGCCTGGGCCAAGGTCCGTAATGCACAATACTTTCATGGCCATACCGAGTTAGCCGGTAGTCGTTTCTCCTACCACGCCAAACCCCTGACTATCCTCAAAGGGCGGATCATCGCAGTTCTCTTTTTTGTCATCTACATCACTGTCTCGGAGCTTTTTCCCATTGCTGGTGCCGCGATGGCGATCCTGTTATTGCTGTTACTGCCCTGGATAGCGATCCGTTCGTTACGCTTCAACCGTCGCATGACAGGCTGGCGACAGATCCGGTTTGGCTTTAATGGTGAACTTTGGCCTGCCGTGCAGTGCTTCACGCTATGGCCATTAGCGGCCGCCTTCACTGCCGGTCTGTTAGCTCCGGTCGCTCTCTACAAGCAGCAACAGTTCATTATCGATAATAGCCGTTTCGGTACCGCTCCTTTCCAGTTGAACCCCTGCAGTCGTGATTTTTTCATGATCTACGTAATGGCTTTAGTGATCATGGTTGTGGCTGGCCTCTCGGCATGGCTAGTCTCGACCTTCGTACCACCGCTCACTCCGGTAGTTTTCGCTGTCACATATTTATACCTGTTTGTTTTCCTGAGCGTCAAAACCACCAACCTGATCTACGACAACAGCCAGTTGCGTGGCGAAGATTTTGGTTTCAGCAGCGGCTGGAGCCAAGGTTCCTACTTCAAGCTGGTGCTGGTTAACTCGCTACTTACCTTACTAACACTGGGCTTTTTTATGCCTTGGGCGATGGTTCGTGTCGCTCAGTACAAAGCCGAACGTCTGGTGATGCTAACTAACACCGACTTGGAAGGCTTCGTCGCCGGTGAGGAGCAACATGTCACCGCATTGGGCGAAGAGATTGGGGATGTCTTCGATATGGAAGTGGGGTTGTAACATCAACGCCTTGTCCCGGTTAAGCGCCAGCCCGCTATTGCGATGATGACCATGACTTTTACACAACGCCAAACCACAGGAACCGCTCCGTGTTGCAGTTAACCGGCGATTATTATGACGGTCAGGGGTCAAAGAGACTCAAGGTCACCTTGAGTCTCGATAGCCAGGGCCGGTTAACGGTTATCGATACTGACAGCCAACAACCGCTCAACTGGCCCGCAGAAGCTACCCCGGCCGAAGACCACCAAGCGTCTGAAACGGGTACGGCTGTTGAAACAGGTGCTGCAGTTGAAATCGGGGCGATAGTTGACACAAAAAGCACAGTTCAAACCTCTCGTATCGACCAACAGCGGGTAACGATCTCATCGCGCCTGGCCAACAGCCCCCGCTACTTGAACTTCCCCGACGGTTCGGTGATCGAAACGCTCGATAACGATCGTGTCGATGACTGGATCGAACGATTTCGTCGTGACGGCCTCAGCAATAAAACCAACGGTTGGCTACACCGACTCGAATCCAATTTGAAGTTTGTCCTGCTGGCCTTAGTCGTGACTGTTACCGTCGTTTGGGGAACGTTACAATTCGGCGCTCCTGCAGCCGCCAACGCGATCGCCAAAGCACTACCCGCCGAGTTGCTCGACAGGGCTTCGCAGGAAACACTGTATTTTTTGGAGAAGCATTGGCTGCAGCCCACCAATTTGAGCGTTCAACGGCAGCAACAACTGCAGCAACATTTTAGCGAAGCGATCAGCAGCCATAGCGGCTTACGTATTAGAGTCAGCTTTAGAGATGGCGCAGTTATGGGCGCCAACGCTTTTGCCCTGCCCGATGGCCATATCATCTTTACCGACCAGATCGTTAAACTGGCGCAGCACGATGATGAACTGCTGGCAATTCTGGGCCACGAAATAGGCCATGTCGAACACCGGCATAGCCAGCGCCGACTCATTCAAAACTCACTGTTCATATTCGTGCTGGCGATGATTACCGGTGACATGTCGGGTACCTCCGAGTTGGTTCTGGGGCTACCGGTTCTGTTTGCAGAGCTGGCCTATTCACGCGCCAATGAGACCGAAGCAGATCTGTACGCGCTAACTTTTTTGCAACAACGCAATATTTCCCCTCACCGCTTCAACGACCTGATGTTACGGCTGCAGGCAGCTAGCGATCAAAAAAAGGGGCGCAGTGGAGAGGAAAACAACTGGCAGCGCTATCTGTCATCACACCCCGTGACCAAGGAGCGCATCCAGCGATTTGAGCAATAGCTATTACCGGCAGTTCGTAATCAACAGTGCTCGCGAAAAATGACAAACAAAAGGAAGCGGATCGATACGCTCGTGAGTCGTGATAACCCCATGCTATAGCCCAACTATGTCTGCCTGCCGCTTTCTATTACCGCATAAATGGGACAGAATTCACGCTGCTTCCAATACAACGCCACAGGTAAACCATGAAGTCATACCAGTTTTACACGTCGGAAGGTCGCGGCGGCACGATGCTTTGCGATGATGATACCCTTGAGGATGCCGTTTCCGAACTGCGTCAACGTTTTAAGAAGGTGGTTAAGGTTCAGTACGGCAAAGAGGTTTGGCAAGCTAATGAGGCTGAATTGGCTGAGATCGCCGCCATCCCGGAGCCTTTCAAACCCTCTTGAAGGCGGCAATAGTATCCCCCGATTCTAACGAGGATCAATGAATCAAGGTAGTTGGGCCAGTAGCAAATGAAAGGCTGAAACCGAATCGTACAACCTAGGCAGTGAACCAAACTAGCCGGCAGTTTTTTGTAACTGCTGAATCCGCCGTTGTAGGCTGCGGGTTGTCTTTAACTGCATCGCCAGCGCCGCCACCAACATCAGACCCGTGCCGCAAGCGACAAAAACCAACCCTTGATTAGTATCCAGCGTCGACTGCCAGCTCTGCTGCGCCAAGGTGCATTGGTTGGAAAACGACAGTAACAAGCTGCGCAGGCCTGTGATGCTATCGAGTAAGCTGGCCACCGACTCGATCTCTGCCGACGTTTTTGCCAGCGTTTCCAAGCCGCTTCTCGATACGATCGCCACGAGCAGTATCACACTCAGCATGACACCACTAATCCAGCAAAGTGCTTTGACGCCATCAACTTTAGAGTTTTTCATCGAACTGTCCATTATGTGTCCGCGATAACGTCACTTGTACTAGAAATCACCATGTGCACCTGAAATTTGTTTGTACCGTAACTTCCTTGTACCGAAATCAACTTTTACCAGAAATTTCTTTGTACAAGAGTATCGCCCGCTGCGATCACAACTTAAGCTTACATTAAAACTTTACTCTCTTTTTAACTTAAAACTCAATACGTTATAAGTAAATCTACTTACTATTAGCGGTATAAACAGCCGTCTTGGGATGAAAGCCATACCACGCAAACCAATACGCATTGATCACCGGTAATTCCACACCGTTGGCAGTAAAAACACGGCCCGATCGGCTAAACAGATCATAGTCGATCCGTAACTGCTGATCGCCAAAGCTATCGGTTAATGAACGTAGATCGCCGTGCTTGGCTAATTCTGCAATCGGATACGCTTTATATTTACCGTTGAGCTCGACACCCAACACCCGCTCTTTTGGATGGTAGCGGCGACTGAGAAATTCGACCGGAAAATAGATCCGTTCGTTACTGTCATAATCACCATAGGGGCTACGCCGATAATCCCGTCGGTGTCCGGTATCCGTTGATAGCACCACCGTCTGTGGGTATAAGCTCTGCCATTGCTGCCAACTGGTTAATTGCGCAGGTAGCAGTTCAAGCTTCTGCCCTTTCATTGGACCGCTAATCGCCTCACCGGTTATCTGCGACCATAAGGACTCAGTGTTGCGGTCGTAAAGCAGCAGGTCGCTATTATAGAGTAAACCCGAGACACCGAAGCGAAGCCCGCCATCCCCCACTGCCACGACTTTACTCTCATTTTCCGACCGAGCCTGGCCTTGTTTAACCGTACCCCCGGCACCGTAAACCAAAGCCGTACCGCACAATGGGCAATAAGAGATCACCACGGGCTGTTGGTTAATTTGATCGTTGACAAGCTCATGCCAGTTTAGAATCGCAACCGGATAGGCCCTACTGATGCCATCGATGCTGACGCCAATGACCAAACTTTCAGGCTGCAGCAGTTGATCTTCAGACGCAGCAATAAATCGTGGCTGGTCGATCGACGGAATACCATCACGCGGTGGGCCGCCTGCATAGATCTTACTTTGCGGGATCAAACTATCCGTTAGATCAAAACCATTGAGATTGTTAGCACTGCTGTAGCAGGTGACAAACAGTAAAGGGAAGAATAACCATAGAAGCAGCTTATGGGATCGCTTTTGAAGTGGTGCGATTAAGTGGATCGATGCTGTTTGAGCGGTCTGCATGAGGGCCTCCAACCTTGCTGATTCCTTAGCATAGACGCGCCGATACGCTGGCTGTTACAGCAACAATGCCGGACTCCTCAGGGAAGTTCGACCCTATTTTCTAACTGTTTGAGTTTTGATCCAGTACTCGTATGGCCGAAGTCTCTTTGAGCTCTTCCATAACGATATAGCTACGCGATTTATCGACATTAGGCAGGGTAATCAGCAGCTCACCCAGTAGCTCTCGATAGGCCGACATCTCGCCAATACGCGCCTTGATCAGGTAATCGAACTCACCCGAGACCAGGTGGCACTCCATCACTTGTGGGATCTTCAACACTTCGCGCTTGAAGTCTTCAAAAATGGTTGGCGAGCGGTAGGTCAGACTGATCTCGACAAACACCAGCAGGCCGGCCTCAAGATGTTGCGGGTCCAGCAGTGCGGTATAGCCTTTGATGACACCATCTTTCTCGAGTCGCCGAACGCGCTCCAAACAAGGCGTTGTGCTTAACCCCACTTCCGAAGCCAAATCAACGTACGACATCCGACCGTTGTTTTGCAGCTGCCGCAGAATATTTCGGTCTATCCGGTCCAGTTTTCTTATTTTTCCTGCCACTGTCTGCTCCCAACATCGATTAGATGACTCACCTTGTTGCAATAACGTTACGGCTCTCAAAGTAACATTCTGATAGTGACCCAACACCACCAACAACCAAACGATCATCCTTATTATTATCTAAAAACAGCGATTTTAATAAGTAAAATGGAAATTACCAGAACAATCACGATTAAATTATCAGAAGATATAGATTCTAACGATCAGACCGTTGCCGCCAGAAAAAGGTTCTCTTCATTCTTCGGGTAGTTATCGATCAATGCCAACAAACTGCTATCAAATTGCGGGGACTGATCATCAAACAGGCCACACATGCGTAGCGCTTTGCGCAGATCAACTTGTGAGCCCAGGTAATCGTAGGCCACCCGGACACAGGCTGGGTCTCGTCGAGCACTGTTAGAAACGCCTAAGCGCAATCCTGACAACCGACTGACCCGACTTTTATAGGTGGGGTACAAAATAGTTTGGGTTAACTCATTACCGGTCAAAGATTCGTAATCGACCAAAAAAATCCGTTCGCTGAGAAAAAAAGCACAACCCAGGTAACGTGCATGGAACGTACTGCTACCATCATCCGGTTTAATGCGTTCGATGCGACGGTAAACCACCTCCCCCTGAACCCGACTAATCTGGACCAAGTTACGCAACAACTTCCCGGGAAAGGCCATCGAGTAGTAGATTTCGAAGTAATAACCCAGATAGGGATCGAACCGACTATTCCCCTGATCCTGGAGCTGTTCGATATGGCGAGTGAAGGCTCGCTGCTGCGAAGGGTTCTGCGTTTTAGGCCGTACCTGTATGATCTGAGCAAACTGGTTATGCGGGAGGTAGATCTCGTACTCTTCGACGCCAAAAAAATCACAGATGCTGCGCAGGATGTACTTCGACGGCGTGCTAGTACCGTTCAGATACTTGTTAAATTGCGAGCGATTAATCGGAATCCGACGACACACTTCTGCAATCGATTTATAGTAACCGCATAACAAACGCAGATTCTTAACAAAATTATCACCCATCTAGGCAGACACTCCGACAACAAAGAAAAGACTCAGGATGGAGCCAGAGTAGCATCAAATAGCGCCTTAGCGTAACAGCTAGCGTAATTGTTACCCGACAAATGCTCTGGGATATTGTTTTGTCAGCCAGCCCACGAAGTGACCCTACACGATGAACAAGCGGATCTACATCCTCTACACCGGCGGCACGATCGGCATGCAGCAATCGCCACAAGGTTATGTGCCGATGCCCGGGCTCGCCGAGCTGATCGCTCAGAAAATGCCCGTTCATCTGTCGGCGAACATGCCCGACTACGTGCTTGAAGAGCTCGATCTACTGCTCGACAGCACCAATGCGATCCCGCAGGACTGGCAAATCATCGCCGAGCGCATTCGGGCTAATTACGATCAATACGACGGTTTCATTATCCTGCACGGTACCGACACGCTGGCGTACACCACCTCGGCACTGTCGTTCATGCTGCAAGATCTGACCAAGCCGGTTATCGTTACCGGTTCACAGATCCCGCTCAGTGAGCTGCGCAACGATGCTCAGGACAACCTGATTACCGCCCTGGTGCTCGCACGCCATCATCCGATTCAGGAGGTGTGCCTCTACTTTAACGGCCGTTTGCTCCGCGGTAACCGCGCCACCAAGGTTAAGGCCACGGGTTTCGATGCATTCGACAGCCCCAACTACCCCTGGCTCGGCCAAGTTGGCATCCATATCGAAATCGACGAGGATGCGATCCGCCCTCCAGCGAGCAGACAGCGCTTTGAACTGCCCGTCTACGGCCAGCACCGCATCGTACCGTTGCGCCTATTTCCCGGGATTGATGCCGAATTTATCGACAACATGTTAAAACAGCCGATCGATGGGCTTATTCTGCAATCTTATGGGGTCGGCAATGCGCCCGATCGCGACCCTGCCTTTTTGAAACGGCTTGAAAAAGCTAACTCGCAAGGAGTGGTGATCGTCAACCTGTCGCAATGTTTACACGGACGGGTCGACCTGAGCAGCTACGCAACCGGATCGTCGCTTGCAAAAACGGGAGTTATCAGCGGTTTTGATATGACCTTAGAGGCGGCTTTCACCAAACTTCAACACCTGCTTGCGCAGCAGCAAATCAACCAACAAAACAGCGATTGGGTACGCGCCCAGATGCAGCTCGACCTCTGTGGTGAGCTAACCCCCTGACAGGGTGAAACACAAATAGCGGTCCCGATCACAAATACGTATACATATGCTGCTTAGTTGGCTTTCATCAGCTCGGCACAGTGATCAAGATAGTTCTGCCGTTGGCTAAACCAGAACAGATCGTGCCGTGGTGCAAAACTCTGCTCAACAACACTCCCCCCCTCGATGTACTCCGCTAACGGCTGCGCCTCAATAGCGATCTCCTGCAAGCCAATATTAAGCTGCTTCAACTGCGGCGCCATCTCGGCAACCTGTTCTACCACGGCCCGGTTATATTCACTGTGCCCTGCGCCAAGAATCAGCACTACAGGGCCTGCGACCTGAGGATCCGTTGCAACTGCGCCCACCTCGCCGGTAGGTTCGGCAATCGCCATCGCGACCACCGACGCCGCCATACGATAATTCCGCTCATACCAAGTGCGATATAGCTGTTCCATCAGCGGCTCACTACTCCAACCGCAATGGGCATCGGTAAAGCGCTCAACCATAAACCGCTTGTAATCGTCTTCGGACAACGGTTTTAACGACAACTGTTGCCGCTCAACTGCGGTTAATTGCTGCGGTCCGTTTCGACTCAATCGTAGTCGCAGACTGGCGGGGAGATCGCTGCCAAACACTGGTAGTTGATGAATGCGGGCCAGTTCGATCAGTTGAAAATAGTAGTTCCAGTCCTGATCCGAGCGTTGAGTCCAACCCAGTTGCCGCCGCAGCCGATCTTCCGCTGAAAGGCTTTTCGCCCCGCTGTTGAATGACATCGACGAAGGTTTAGCATCGACGTACTGCATTAGATAACTGGTTTGGCCGATATCAAAAAATTCAAACCCTACCACCGGCTTTCGCCCTTGCTCAATCAATGCGGCTAGGATGGTCAGTTGATTCTGATGGTGCTCAGTGTTGTCGTGACGCTCAGCCAAATAAACCACATCGGAGCTCGCTGCACGCTCAATCAGTTGACCAAACGTAATCACTTCGCGGCTATGTCCATCGACGATCTGCCCAATCAGCGGATCATCCCGTTGCTGCGGTTTCAGTGGCTGGGCACAACCTGTCATGATCAAAGTCAGCAACGCCAGGCACCACAGTCTGCTGTTGCTTAGTGTTAAAAACTGAACCGCTCGCATCGTTAGCACATCCCTGTTAGCGTGGAATTGACTGTATCAAGTGCTCAGGTGAGCGCTGTACAGATTATGGTAGCCAGTATATACCGGCACAAGCTAACACCAACGAGGCCATCAGCTAGCTTATGGAAAAAATACTGATCAGTCGCTGCCTGCTGGGTGACCCTGTGCGTTATGACGGACAAGGCAAGGCATTGCATCACCCGCTGCTACAGCGCTGGCAACAGCAACAACGACTCATTCCGATCTGCCCTGAGCTGGCTGGCGGTCTACCTTGCCCACGCCCCGCTGCCGAAGTGGAACAAGGCCGCGGGGATCTCGTACTACTGCAGCAAGCCGAAGTGCGGTGCGGTGACGGCAGCGATGTGTCGGCAGCGTTCATCGCTGGCGCTAAGGCTGCGCTGGCACAGTGCCAGCAGCATCAAATCCACTTTGCTCTGCTCAAAGCCCGCAGCCCATCCTGCGGTAGCC
Source organism: Motiliproteus sp. (assembly GCA_036961355.1). Lineage (GTDB taxonomy): Bacteria > Pseudomonadota > Gammaproteobacteria > Pseudomonadales > Balneatricaceae > Motiliproteus. The sequence goes on along the minus strand of JBALVL010000007.1, from coordinate 107,848 downwards.
GCAATGGTTATGATGGTAGTTTCAGCGGCCAGCTTAGCGACGATGCCATCGGCGTTACCGCAGCCCTGTTAGTGCAAAACGGTATCCGTGTATTTGATGAAGAGCAGTTGGAACAGCTGGCACAGGCCCTTGACGACTGATTTCCGCTGCCATTAACCCGACGATTAACCATCAATCATCGACGCTAACCCTTGTTACCCACCTGCCAGCTCCGTAAAATATGCCGCTTCGTTTGTCTGTAGTTTATGGATCCAAGACTCTGCTTCACCGACCCAGCTACAGCCCATTGCCCGATAAAGAGCCCACACCATGCGCGCCAGCAAATTTCTGATTGCCACCCTTAAAGAAACTCCATCCGATGCTCAGGTGGTTAGCCATCAGCTGATGCTACGCGCGGGAATGATCCGCAAGATCGCCTCAGGTCTATACACCTGGTTGCCGATGGGATTACGGACGCTGCGCAAAGTCGAGCGGATCGTGCGTGAGGAGATGGAGAGTGCCGGTAGTCAGGAGGTGCTGATGCCAGCGATTCAGCCAGCCGAGCTGTGGCAGGAATCGGGACGCTGGGAGCAGTATGGCCCTGAACTCCTCCGGCTGACCGACCGTCACAATCGCCAGTTCTGCGTTGGCCCAACTCACGAAGAGGTGATCACCGACCTGATTCGCAACGAGTTGAGTAGCTACAAGCAGCTACCGGCCAATTTCTATCAGGTGCAGACCAAGTTCCGTGACGAGATTCGTCCCCGTTTTGGTGTTATGCGCTCACGCGAGTTCATCATGAAAGACGCCTACTCGTTCCACGTCAACCAAGAATCGCTGCAGCAGACCTACGAGGAGATGCACGCGGCATACACCCGGATTTTCGAACGACTGGGGTTAAACTTCCGGCCAGTTCAAGCCGATTCAGGCAGTATCGGCGGTGACGGCTCGCACGAATTCCACGTACTGGCCGACTCTGGCGAAGACGCTATCGCGTTCAGCGACAGTTCCGATTTCGCCGCTAACATTGAGAAAGCAGAGGCCCTGGCTCCTGAAGGTGAACGCCCTGCAGCTGCTGCTGAGATGACCCTGGTCGACACCCCCGATACCAAAACTATCGCAGCGTTGGTTGAAGGCTACAAACTACCGATTGAGAAGACCATCAAGACCCTGATCGTCGCCGCCTCCGACGAAATCGACGCTGACTTCATCGCGCTGCTGGTCCGTGGTGACCACGAGCTGAACGAGATCAAGGCGGAAAACCTGCCGCAGGTAGCCGAGCCTCTGCGGATGGCTACCGAAGACGAAATCAACAATGCTGTCGGTGCCGGTCCCGGCTCACTGGGTCCTGTTAACCTGAGCCTACCGGTTATCGCCGACCGCACCGTCGCCAAAATGGCCGATTTCGGTGCCGGTGCCAACATCGACGATAAGCACTACTTCAACATCAACTGGGGCCGCGATTGCGCCGAGCCAATCATTGCCGACCTGCGCAACATCGTAGAAGGTGACCCCAGCCCCGACGGCCAGGGCAAACTGGTGATCAAGCGTGGTATCGAGGTTGGCCACATCTTCCAGCTCGGTACTAAGTACTCCGAGGCGATGCAAGCCAAGGTGCTGAACGAAAACGGTAAAGCGGTAGTTATGTCGATGGGCTGTTACGGCATCGGCATCACCCGCGTGATCGCTGCGGCGATTGAGCAGAACAACGACGACTCGGGCATCATCTGGCCTAACGCCATCGCGCCATTCCAGGTCGCACTGGTACCGATGAATCCGGAAAAGTTCGAAGCGGTTAGTGAAACTACCGAACGCCTCTACAGCGAACTGAAAGCCGCCGGCATCGACGTGCTGATGGATGATCGAAAAGAGCGCCCAGGGGTGAAATTTGCCGATATGGAACTGATCGGCATCCCGCACCGCGTGGTGATCAGCGATCGTGGCCTGAAGAACGGCACACTGGAATACAAAGGTCGCACCGACGCCGATCGTCAGGATATCGCCGCCGATGACGTGCTGACATTGCTCAAAGACAAAATCCTTGGCTGAGTACCGCTACTGACAGGCAAACAGAAAAGGACTCGATAGAGTCCTTTTTTTTTGCTTGCGATCTCTTCGCCAAGCAACAGTCTGATCATATACTTAGCCCGATAGCTTGATCAGCACGTTGCCCTTAGCCTCCTTATCTGCCATCCCGAGCGCACCGATCATGAGCCTTGAACCCATTCCGCTGCCGCAACTGCTTATCGCGTTGATCCCTGCTCTGGTCGTGGTCGGCTTAATGTGGCGCCTGCAACTAGGCCATCGCAAAGCACTCTATGGTCTTGCCCGGATGCTGACCCAACTGCTACTGATCGGCTACGTGCTGATCTACATCTTCCAGGCCGAGTCGAGCCTGATCGTGCTGGCGGTGTTACTGGTGATGGTGTTGGCGTCGAGCTGGATCGCGCTGGGATCGATCGAACAGAGCGGCAATAACAGGGGCGATGGCCATAACATCGCCCGTCACAGCCGTAGATCACTGTACCTATCCAGTCTGCTGGCAATCAGCATCGGCGGCGGGACAACACTGGCATTAATCACTCAGGGCGTGCTGCAGCTCGAACCTTGGTTCGAACCACGTTACCTGATCCCGCTGGCCGGAATGGTGTTTGCCAACTCGATGAACAGTATCAGCCTCGCGGCTGAGCGCCTCTTCTCTGAACTCAACCATGGCAGTAGCCCCGCGCAGGCACAGCAGACCGCGTTCCAGGCGGCGATGATTCCGGTGGTGAATTCGCTGTTTGCGGTGGGGTTGGTGTCGTTGCCGGGGATGATGACCGGTCAGATTCTGTCCGGTGTGTCACCCTTTATCGCCGCCCGCTATCAGATCATGGTGATGGCAATGATCTTCGGCTCGGCCGGTATCTCTACTGCGTTGTTTCTATACTGGACGCGGCAGTCGATGACGGTGGTACAACCCCCGGGCAATGACTCAGCAGACTCCTAAGCGCTAGGTCTAAGCGCTAGGTCTAAGCGCTGAATCTAAGCACTGAATCTAAGCCGTTAGCTCCAAATATGAGTCATCTGAGCGTGTTAAACCATATCGTCGAACGGGTTATCACGTTTGAGCTGCACACTCTGGTCGAAACCGGGGACGTTCAACTGCTCGCTGTCCAGTGACAGCTGATCCTCATCGATCAACCCTTCACCGAAATGATACCGAACTCGGTACTGACCGCGGCACGCCTGTTGATCGTATTCACTAGCGGCTTGCCTAGTTTGCTCTAGCTTAAGCTGATACTGCTCGTAAGCCGCCAAACCATGTCGTTTGAGCAACATCTGCCGGGTAATTGACGGAGCCAGCACGCAGGCACTGGCATTGTTACCGCCGAAACCTTTGGAGTTTAGAATCGCCACCGCCAGCTTGTGGCGTTCTAACGGCAAGTCTTCAACAGGGATATTGAGGCGCTGCTGGTACACATCATCGGCAACCTTATCGATGGTTTTAATTCCGGGCAGGATGCCATGTTCAAACACGCCTAATGCGACCGCCATCTGATCGCCGCTGGCCGGAGAGATGGTGTGACCGACATAAGCTTTAACAGCCGAAACCGGCCAATCGGTAATCTCAAACGCTTGAGCCACCTTATCGAAGATGCGCGATTCGGTAGTGCGGTTTTGCGGTGTACTGGAGCCATGCGCCAACACAAAGCTACCCTGCTGGAGGGCTTCACGACCCACGATCGACTCGGCAGCGGCGGCCGCTTTGGCCATCGTCAGGTAGTTACCCACCCCCGGCGCGGTGATCGATTTCTTGAAACCATCGGCATTTACAAACACATCGCTAACCGAACCGAAAACTTCAGCGCCGAGTTCAAGCGCTAATGCATCATCACACAAGACGAAGTACTGAGCCGACTCACCGATGGTAAAGCCGCAGTTTTCGCCGAACGGTCGACTGCAGCGTCTATAGTCCGGGGTTTGATCCGCGCTTAGACCGTCTAACTTTCGCAGGTTGTCATCGTTAGCCAACGCACCCATGGTGCCAAAACCATCCATAATCCACGGGTTGATCGGTGCTTCAGCGTTACCCACCAACGCACAGCGAATTTTGCCCGACTTAATGTCATCGACGGCCTGTCGCAAGTTGTACAAAAATGATGCACAAGCGCCGGTTGAGGTGTTAGCGCTACCGACACTACCCAGCACATAAGCGCTAAGAAAATCGGTCGGCATAGAATTAATCCCCATCGGCAACTGCTTGGAGGAGACCCGTTCACCCTGCAAACGCCCCTGTAGCATGCCACCCAGACCCAACGGTTCCAGTTGACCAAAACCACTGCCTGAATAGACGCCGACCTGGTCCGGGCGGATCTGCTGGCGGATCTGCTCCCATTCAATCCCCATTGACGCCAGTGCATCAGAAGCACCAAACACTGTCAGATGCAGACCACGCGGTTGAAAACGCGAGTTGTAGAGATCCCCTGGCGCAAAACCTTCGGGTAAACCACCCGCCGCCTTGATCGGAAATTCACGCAGCCCATGCGCCAGCATCTCGGTACTCTGCTCCACCGTAACCTGTACCACTTTACTGTCATCAGCCAAAGGGGTAACGGTCCAGCCATCAGGCAGAGGCTGCGGTAACTCACGCACCTTCAAATGGAACCGAACCGGCTCAGCACCGGGCTTGAGGGTTAATTTGCTCTGCCATGGGGTCGCGTCGGGATCAAAATGCGCTTTACCGATCTTGCGCACCAGCGAAGCACTGCGAATGCTATCTCCGAATCGCGCCTCTAATTCGGCAATATCAAACGGCTCGCCTGCCGCATCCCGATAACCTCCGCTCTGATCGTCGTCTTGGATCTGATAGCTAACCAGCCCCATCATCACTGCGAGTGATATCAGCGTTTGTTGACGCTGATCGTCATCAAGACTGTCGAGCACCATCCGTCGATAGCCGTGGTGACCTGATGTGCGACCTGCGGCGTTAACGCCACCCATACCGATAATGACAGGGAGAGAGTTCATTGTTTTTTCCACGAATACATGACAACTAAAATAACAAACCAAACGACACACTAAAGTCTATCCAACCCAACCGGTCAGTTGTAGCGTTATATTGAGACAGAAGTTAATTGAGGGCCGTTGAACGGCCTGTAGCACCCTCACAAGCATAGTTGCTGATGTTTATTCGGGGCGATTGTTGAGCTGCTGCCGGAATAATCTCAACACCGTATCACCAATAACATCGATGCTGTCTGATTCAACATACACCCCATCAATCACCAGCCGACACAGTCCGTGCAGGGTGCTCCAAATCACTTGAGTAAAACGCAAAGCTTCGCAGCTTGCGGGCAACACACCTTGCTTTTGCCAAACCTCAACCTGATCGACAAAGCTTCGAAAGCAGCGATAAGCTTCAGTATGCAACCCTTCACTAGGTTGTCCGGATTTCCACACCGGCTGACCAAACATCAGGTCGTACGATTGCGGATTATCCAACGCAAAACGCAGGTAAGTACGAACGAACTGCTGTATCTGTTGTTCAGGGTTTAATTGTGGGTCGCTCATCACCGCATCGATCTGCTGGCTATAATCCCTGAATCCCTGCAACGCCAACGCCGACAGCAGCGCTTTTTTATCTTTAAAGTGATGGTAAGGCGCCGTTCGGGAAACACCGACGCGGTCTGCCAGTTTGCGCATACTCAAGCCATCGACCCCATCCTCAACAATCAGCTCCATCGCGGCCTGTAGCAAGGTCGTTGAGAGATCACCGTGGTGGTATGAGCTTTTAATGGCGTGACTGTTCATCGGTACACAGATCTCAAATACTAGAAATTAATAGATAAAAATCAGAAAAGCACAGCGCCATTAGAGTGGTCAGCCATGCTCAATTTATCAGCCCATCTTGACAGCGTCAAAATTACTGTTATCTTGACAGCGTCTAGTTTGTTTAACAACACCCTATTTACCCCGCTATCCGCGACCCTATAATTATCGCCAGCGCACGATTGAGGAGAACGTTATGACCGCCAACACCCCCTACCCCAAACTCCTGGCTCCGCTTGACCTGGGTTTCACCACACTCAAAAACCGAGTACTGATGGGCTCAATGCACACCGGTTTAGAGGAGTTACCCAACGGCTTTGAGCGGATGGCAGCGTTCTACTCCGAACGGGCCCGCGGCGGTGTTGGCTTGATTGTGACTGGCGGTATCGGTCCCAGTGCACACGCATCGGTTTTTGCACACGCAGCATTGATGCAAACCGAGCAGGACGTCGCCAACCATCGGATCATCACCGATGCGGTACATAGCGAAGACGGTAAGATCTGCATGCAGATCCTTCATACCGGCCGCTACGCCTATAACGACAAATTGGTGGCGCCGTCTGCCATCAAGGCGCCAATCAACCCGTTCACCCCACGTGCTGTGACCGAAGAAGAGATTGAAACTGAGATCGAGAGTTTCGTCCAATGCGCCGAACGGGCGCAACAAGCCGGTTACGACGGCGTCGAAATAATGGGTTCGGAAGGCTATTTTATCAATCAGTTCATCGTTAACCGCACCAACCATCGAGATGATGCCTGGGGTGGTGATTACCAAAACCGTATCCGTTTCGCGATTGAGGTGGTCAAACGGGTTCGCCAGCGCGTCGGCACTGACTTTATCATCATCTACCGCCTGTCGATGATCGACCTGGTCGAGGATGGCAGCAACTTCGACGAGGTGGTAACACTAGGCAAGGCGATCGAACAGGCCGGCGCCACCCTGATTAACTCGGGTATCGGCTGGCACGAGGCACGGATCCCGACCATCGCCACCAAAGTCCCGCGCGCTGCTTTTACCTGGGTTACCGCCAAGGTTCGCAAGCAGCTATCGATCCCGGTGATCACCTCCAACCGCATTAACACGCCAGAGGTCGGCGAGCAGGTACTCGAACGCGGCGATGCCGATATGGTATCAATGGCACGCCCGTTCCTGGCCGATCCCGAGTTCGTCAACAAAGCCGCTCAAGATCGTGGCGACGAGATCAATACCTGTATCGGCTGTAACCAAGCCTGCCTTGACCATATCTTCCAAGGCAAGTTAACCAGCTGCTTGGTCAATCCTCGTGCCTGTCACGAAACCGAATTGAATCTGATCGCCACCGATAGCCCGAAGAATCTGGCAGTTGTTGGTGCCGGTCCCGCCGGTTTGGCATTTGCAACCAGCGCCGCCCAGCGTGGCCATCGAGTTACCCTGTTTGACGCTAACGACAAGGTCGGAGGCCAGTTCAATATTGCCAAACAAGTACCGGGCAAAGAGGAGTTCAACGAAACGATCCGCTACTTCGAGCGCCAGATAGAACTGACCGGCGTTAATCTCAAACTTAATACTCGGGTCAGCGCTGACGAGCTTAACAGTGGTGAATTTGACGAGGTCATATTAGCCAGTGGCATCAAACCCCGCACTCCGCCAATCCACGGCGTCGACCACCCCAAGGTGCTCAATTATCTGGATGTGATCAAGGGCGCGGCCGTGGGTGAAAAAGTTGCCGTGATCGGTGCCGGCGGCATCGGTTTTGATGTCAGTGAGTTCCTGACTCACGCCGGGCCATCGGCCAGCCAGAACATCCCTGTCTTCATGGCGGAATGGGGTATCGATACCGAGTACCAAGCGCGTGGTGGTATCGCCGGGGTCAAGCCCCATTTCACCCCGTCACCTCGGCAGATCTATCTGCTCCAGCGTAAGGCCAGTAAAGTGGGGGCCGGCTTGGGTAAGACCACCGGTTGGGCTCACCGCGCAGGCCTGCTCAAGCGTGGTGTTACGATGTTGTCCGGCTGTGAATACCTGCGCATCGATGATCAGGGATTACACCTGAATGTTGCTGGTGAGCCGACCCTGTTAGAGGTGGATAATGTGGTCATCTGCGCCGGACAGGAATCGCAACGCGAGCTAAGCGACGGCATCACTATTCCCTGCCACTTGATCGGTGGTGCCGATGTCGCAGCCGAGCTCGACGCCAAACGTGCAATCAACCAAGGTGTTCGCTTAGCCGCTGAGATCTAATTCTGACTGGCCGAGCGGACACAGCCTGACGCAAACCAGCGCCACCGCTGTCTGTCCCGACAGCATCAGCGACGACAACAAGCCAACAGTTCGTAGGCTTCGCGAATCTGTCGAAAGCGGTCGCTATCGCCCCCCTTATCAGGATGGTGTATAGCGGCCAGTTTGCGGTAGGCGTGACGAATCTCGGGCCAACGGCAATCCGCTGTCAGTTGAAGATGATCCAGCGCTTGCTGTTGCTGATCGTCTGCATAATAACGCTGCCAAAAACTGTCAAGCAGCTGCTGTACCGATTCACTACTGCTCAGTTCAAACTCACTCCAATCCAGATAGTACTCGCGAATCGCCTGCTCTCCTGCCAGGCAGGGAAAGGTGGGTTGAGGATAATCTGAATTGAGGTGCTTGTGCGTCGAGTCCTCGACCGTGTCTAACTCAATCAACTCAAGTTCATTTAATACATGCTTGATCGGCTCAAGTTTAATCAGCAGAGCCGACACATGCAGATAGAGTCCCTCTTCATAAAAAACCGGTTGCAGCTGATATAACGCGTTCATTATCAGAAAGTGTTTGCGAAACAGTAGCAGCTCCGCATTACCCGGCTTATTCTCCTCTTTGCTTTCTATCTCCAAACCATCAAACCGCAACTGATTCAGCAGCGCGTACTCACTCAACCCCTGCGGGTTAACACGAAGTATTCGACAGATCGGTACAGCCAATGGATTGTGTTTCATCGTATCGGGTAGTGGCTTTACAAGTTAACAAACAACGGGCTCTAGTAGCCTCAATGACGCTCTGGTCAGAGCAGTCTGCGGGCACTGATCCTCGCAGACAAGGGCTGAATACTGGAAACCACCCACACAATCGCTTTATTATGCGGGTTCACTAGCACCAAGGACGACCATGCAGCGCTCCCTGATTCACCACCACTACTGTCCAATGCGCTCATTCATGCCTCTGTCGAGCATATTACTGGTGATCGGATTGCTCTTCAGCAGCCACAACGCGATCGCAAACGGCCGTACCCAGGTCGACCAGGAGCTTCGCCAAAAACTGATCGAAGCGGTCAATCAAGCAGACAGTTTCGAGGACCGTTTCGAGGCTGAGGTGTGGTTACTGGATATGTCCAACCGCACCCGTCGCTATATCAAAGACGACCAGGAGCGACTGCACGTACTGCGTTCGGTCCATCGGGAGGCAACAAAAGCAGGATTACCGCCCGACCTTGTGCTAAGTGTGATCCACACCGAAAGTCTGTTTCAGCGATTCGCAATTTCGGTGGTTGGCGCGCAGGGATTAATGCAAGTGATGCCGTTCTGGAAGAATGAGATTGGTCGCCCCGAAGATAACCTGACCGAGATCGATACCAATCTGCGCTACGGCTGCACTATCCTCAGCCATTATATAAAACGCTCTAAGGGCAACCTCAGTGAAGCGCTGGCACGCTACAACGGCAGTTACGGTAGGATGAAATACCCCAACAAGGTGTACGCCAACCAAAACCGTTATCTAGATTGATTCTCTGTTTACCAACCCAACCAAGAACGGGCGCTATCGAACGACAAACTCTGATAGCGGCTCAGTTTGCTCCAGTATTTCTACTTCAACATCAGCCACATTGGCCAATTCAGGACCTATGCTGAGCCAAGCTTCAAGCTGTCGCACCGCATTTGCCTCGCCTGCTAACATCGCTTCAACCCGGCCATCGGGCAAGTTTTGGATCCAACCGTGAACCCCAAGGGCATCGGCCTGCTCTTTAGCTGATTGCCGGTACCAAACACCCTGTACCCGGCCACTGATCCAGACATGCAATTCCAGTTGGTTCATAGCCTCAACTCCGTTGTTTCGGTGGCTCTGCCGGCGAAAGCCGGACTACCGAACCGGAACTTCTGTCTGGATCACCGGCCTCAGAAGATGGTTCACTAAACAGTTGCGCCAAACTCGATTGCAACTGATCGGATCGAGAACGTTGAACTGCATCCAGTCGTTTCTCCAGCAGGCCCACCCAAGCGGTTTGGGTTTCTGACTCAACCAGATCGAGGCGGCCAGGCAACTGCCACGCGACCTTTTGACTAAACTGCTCAAGCGTCAAACGGTGTATATCCCGACATAATAGATATTGCCCCTTAGCGTTACAGGTAATCAGATCTGCACGCTTGAGATCATCCAGATAACGCGATAACAACATCACGGACAAACCCGGCAGCCGTGATGACAATTGTGAGGGATAGAGCCCTTGACCGCGTTCTTGTTCAGACCACAGCTGCTCTAAAATTTTCAAACCCCAAAAGAACGGCGATGCATCGATACTACGTTGGTTAAAATCATAGCAGGTCAGAGCGCGCACAAACTCAGCACCCAATAACACAATCAGCCAGGAGATATAGATCCACACCAGAAACAGCGGCACGGCGGCAAAAGCGCCATAGATCAAGTGATACGACGGAGACAACGCCACAAACATCGCAAAGGCATGCTTGGCCCCTTCAAACAGCAAGGCGCAGATACAACCCCCGGCAAGCGCATGACGAAACGGCACATGACAATTGGGCACTGCGGCATACAACAGCGTAAAAGCGGAGCAACTAAGTAATAACGGCAGCAACTTCAACAACCATTCACGGCTATCTACTACCACGCTGGCACCGCTGATCAACGGCAGTGACATCACATACGAGCTCAGCACTAAACCCAGCCCCAGCAACACTGGACCCAGGCTAAGCACGGCCCAGTACAGCAAAAAACTGGCAACCCGTTGCCGCTGCTCGCGTACCTGCCAGATCCGATTAAAGGTCCTCTCGATGCTACGTAACATCAGATAGGCGGTGACGATCAACAACACAATACCCAACCCGGTCAGGTTGCGGGCTTGTCCGGCAAACCCCGAAATATAATCTTTCACTGCTGCACCTGTCGACGGCACAAAGTTGTCGAAGATCATCGTTTCAAGCTGCGGTCCCAGCCCCTGAAACGATGGCACCGAAGCCAACATGGCGTAGGTCACGGTCATCATCGGAACGACAGCAAAAAGCGTTGTATAGGTCAGTGCAGCGGCGTTAAGAATGCCCTGATTAGCGCTGAAGCGCCCCACCATATGACGAACAAAACCGAGTAACAGGTGGATATTAATAAGCCGAAATGTAGATTGCATAAAGACACTCTATCTGACTTGGAACAAGCCGGTGTTAAGATGAACAACTATGGCAACGGATACCTGCAATAATCACCCAGTAATAATTACCCAAAAGTGATACCCAGAATTAAACCACAAAGTTCGTACCTTGTTCGCCTGCCTACAATGGTTAGAATAGCCGTTTTGAATATCACCACACCTTTTCGCTTCGAGGCCCGTCTCTATGAGCAACATCACTTTGTATCACAATCCGCGTTGTTCCAAATCCCGTCAAGCGCTGCAACTGCTTCAGGAAAAAGGTGTTGAGCCCCAACTACGGCTCTACCTGGAAACCCCACCTAGCCGTGACGAACTGGTGACTCTGCTGGAGCAACTCGCCATTGAGCCTCGCTTACTGATGCGCAAGGGTGAGCAAGAGTTCAAAGATAATAATTTAAAAGACACGGTGCTGAGTAACGACGTACTGATCGATGCGATGGTCACTTACCCCAAGCTGATCGAGCGCCCGATCGCCATCAAAGGCGATAAGGCCGTGATCGGCCGGCCTCCCGAGAATGTACTGGATCTGATCTGATGAGCCTAAACCCCACCATCCGCCCTTATGTGCTGGTGCTTTACTACAGCCGTAACGGCGCTACCGCCAAGATGGCACAGCATATGGCGCGCGGTATCGAAGAGGTCGACGGGATCGAGGCCCGGCTGCGGACGGTTCCTGCTGTTTCGGCCGACTGCGAAGCCAGCCAGCCCAGTATTCCTGACAAGGGTGCGCTGTACTGTAACGAAGATGACCTGCGTAACTGCGCCGGCTTGCTGCTAGGCTCACCGACCCGCTTTGGCAACATGGCCGCACCGCTCAAATACTTCATCGACAGCACCAGTAGTCTGTGGATGAATGGTGCACTGATCAACAAACCGGCGGGGGTGTTCAGCGCCAGCAGCAGCCTGCACGGCGGCCAAGAGAGCACGCTGTTGAGCATGATGCTACCGCTGCTGCACCACGGCATGGTACTGGCGGGCCTGCCCTACAGTGAAGCCGGACTGATCAATACCACCGCCGGTGGCACACCCTACGGTGCCAGCCATGTCTCGGGGAGTGACGGTCAACGATCGCTGACCGACATCGAACTGCAGTTGTGCCGTGCTCAAGGAAACCGCATCGCCACACTGGCGCAAGCACTACGCGGATAAGCAACAAAACGCTGGCGAGAAACAGCCGCAGCCTGACGGCATTTCGCCTCGATTGTTTGTAGCTACTTATTTACCGATACCTGTTTATTAATACCCAAGGAAACACCTGATGGCGATGATCAAAAACAAACTCAGCCCCGAGCAACTGGCGCAACGCATTCACTTCAGCGCGCTGGCTAGCCGTGCTCAACTGCTGGGGTTGATCGCCCTGTTCGCGTTGCAGACATTCTGGTTACAACCACCGGGCGATGCCAACCCTCTGGTGATCTGGCTGGTGCAATCGTTTTTGCTGATCGCATTCGTCCCAAGCATCTTTAAAAGCCACCCTCGCCCCTACATCTGGCTCTGCTTCGTGATCCTGTTCTATTTCTGCTTCGGCGTATTAAGCGCGGTCGACGGTAGCCTGTACGGTTTTCTGCTGACACTACTCAGCAGCGGCTTGTTCTGCACTGCGATGATGTATGCACGATGGAAGAGTTTATTGAATGGAATTGAGCGAGATGCGGCTATAAGCAACGGCTGAGTAATGTTTTGGTTTCAACGGCAGTTTCAACGGGGTCGGTTTTCAACGGGGAGTTTCAACGGGGTGAGTTTCAACGGGGTCTAGTTTCAACGGGGTCTAGTTTCAACGGGAGTTTCAACGGGGTCAGAGTCGCTGGTTTTTCCAAAACCGTTCTGACCGTCGATCGCCACCGTTCGAACAGGGTCGAGCTCGACGCCCCGTTTGCGCTTCAACCTGATCAATGAAGCGCTGATCTCCCAGCACCCAGGCTTTATCGGTCGCTTGCTGAATGTGCAGCAAGGTTCGCTCAGCAATTATCTGATCAAATAATCCCCGATAATGCGACTGGCGTAACTCAGGCGCAGCGCCCAAACCGGTGTAACACGAATGTGGCGTTAACAAGTCACTCGAATCGCCCAACGCGTTTGACCGATAGCTCGACCACGGATACTCGGCAGGATGTTCAACCATAGCCGCCCTTACTGGGTTCAATTCGATATAACAACTGACCACCAGAAAATAGCGCTCGCTATCTACCAGTGTTGATCTGAAACGCCCCTCCCACAGCGTCCCTGTGCGGCGATAGGTCGTATTCACATAACGAACATAACAACGCCCCAATGCCTGCATCATCCGGCTAACGGCATCGGTATCTAACGGCGTCAACAATAGATGGACATGGTTGGTCATCAGCACATAGGCGTGAATTTTCACCTGATAAGTATTGGCATAATGCTGCAACCAATCGAGGTAGAGCGGATAATCCTGATCAGAGAAAAAACAGGCGTGACGATTATTACCTCGTTGCACCACATGCTGTGGCACACCGGGCAAACTTAAGCGCGGCAGTCGAGCCATCCTTAGCACTCCCATCCTTGGTTGCTATTGAATGGAGAGTATAGACGAGAATCGAATCAGCGACTCTGACCCTGTTGAATCCGGACGAGAATCGAATCAGCGACTCTGACCCCGTTGATTTCGACCCCGTTGATTTCCATTTGGCGACTCTGACCCCGTTGATTTCAACAGATCAGCGACTCTGACCCCGTTGGTTACTGTTGAATGGAGAGTATAGACGAGAATCGAATCAGCGACTCTGACCCCGTTGAATCACTGCGACTCTGACCCCCTTGATTTGTAAGCGACTCTGACCCCCTTGATTTCGCGGATGGAGAAAAGCCAGAAACAAAAAGGCCTCGGATCAACCGAGGCCTTTATAAAATCAAAGGAATTTAACCCCATAGATTTTTAACTCGTAAGATTATTGCTTTGCTGAACACCAACCCAGAGCTTCACAAGATCCGCTATTAGTAACCCAACGCAAGTTCGGGTTGGTGTTAGCAACTGCTGGAGCTTGAATGATATAGGTTGCGGTAGTAGCGTTCATTCCAGTTGCCGAGCTGGCGGTGATGACCAAATTGTTACTGACAATAGCCAGCGTAACTCCGTCTACATAGCCCCCTTGATTATTAGCCTGGGCTAAAGCAGAACTGACTGTAGGGTCAATCAACACAGCTGCAGAAGATGCCGTGTCAGACCAAGCAACTTCTACCGCTGTCTTCAGCGATGAAGTCGCCGAAATCACCTCGGTAAACTTCGCCTTATTGGTATAAGTCTGGTAAGCCGGCAGCGCGATCGCGGCCAGAATACCGATGATCGCCACAACGATCATCAATTCAATCAGGGTAAAACCCGTTTGTTGCTTTTTCATAGTATTTCTCCAATACGTTTAAAACTTACCCACTCCTGGGAAAAGTGTTTCGATCTTAGCCGTCCGATTTGACGCCCTCAACCCCTTCTTTACTGTTTGTTGCGAAAAAATAACCTTTTATAGCTAATTGTCCGATATTAAATTCTATTTTTTTGCCTGCCCCGCCGATTTTGGTACATTTCGAGTATATGCAGCGTTTTCCGGCAAGTACATAAGTGCTAGGATCTAACGCACGACTCTTTGACCTAACTCAACACTTTGAGAACATAGCTTTTATGGGCGTACAATCGATTCAACCGCTGACCGGACTGGCCCGACGGCTGGTTAACGACAGTATCCTCTCCTCCGATAACGCTACCCAGGCGCTGCTCGCGGCCAATCAGCAGAATATTTCCTTTATCAGTTATGCGGTACAGGAGAAGCTGGTCAGCGCCTACAAGGCTGCCACGGCAGCAGCCGATGAGTTCGGCGCGCCACTGCTCGACTTAGAGCAGTTCGATGTCACTTCCGTCCCGGCCGAGCTGGTTCCCGAAGAGCTGATTCGTAAACACCAGGCACTGCCGTTGATCAAGCGTGATAACCGCATCTACGTCGCCGTTGCCGATCCGACCAATATTCAGGGGTTGGATCAGATCAAGTTCCATACCGGTATCAAAACTGAAGCGATTGTGGTCGAAGAGGATAAGTTAAAACGCTTTATTGACGATTTTTTGGAGCAAAGCTCTGCTGGCTCTGGACTCGATGGCCTCGAGGATGCTGACTTAGAGAATCTTGAAATAGACGAAGGCCTCGACCCGCATCAAGGGCAAGAGGATGACCATGACGGGACTGGCGACGCACCGATCGTTCGTTTCGTTAACAAAATCCTGCTCGACGCTATCAAGACCAACTCGTCCGATATCCACTTTGAACCCTATGAGAAGATTTACCGGATCCGTTTTCGCACCGACGGTATGCTCCATGAGGTGGCCCGCCCTCCGGTTAATCTGACGCCGAAGTTGGCAGCCCGGCTCAAAGTGATGTCACAGATGGATATCTCCGAGAGACGGCTACCGCAAGACGGCCGGATCAAAATGAAAATTTCCAAAACAAAATCGATCGACTTTCGGGTCAACACCCTGCCGACACTGTGGGGTGAAAAGATCGTGCTGCGGATTCTCGATGCCTCCAGCGCCAAGATGGGCATCGATGCGTTAGGTTATGAGCCGGACCAGAAAGAGCTCTACATGAAGGTGCTGCAGCAGCCGCAAGGGATGATTCTGGTCACCGGCCCAACCGGTAGTGGCAAGACCGTTTCGCTCTATACCGGCCTCAACATCCTCAACACCCCAGAGCGAAATATCTCCACCGCCGAAGACCCGGTCGAGATCAACCTAGAGGGTATCAATCAGGTCCACGTCAATACCAAGGTCGGCCTGACCTTCGCCGCGGCACTGCGCTCATTCCTGCGGCAGGACCCGGACGTGGTGATGGTGGGCGAAATCCGAGACTTAGAAACGGCCGAGATCGCTATAAAAGCTGCCCAAACCGGCCACATGGTGCTATCGACTCTGCACACCAACAGCGCGCCTGAGACCCTGACCCGATTGCGCAACATGGGGGTTCCTGCATTTAACATCGCCACCTCAGCATCGTTAGTCATCGCCCAACGACTCGGCCGCCGACTTTGTAGCCAATGTAAACAACCGGTTGAAATTCCCGAACACACCCTACAGGAAGAGGGTTTCAGCCAGCCACAGATCGATAGTGGCTTCACCGTATACGGCCCTGTCGGCTGCAACAGCTGCGTTGGCGGCTATAAAGGTCGGGTCGGCATCTACGAAGTGATGCCGGTCACCCCCGAGATATCATCATTAATCATGGAGGATGGTAACTCACTACAGATAGGGGAACTGGCAGCCAGCCAGGGCGTCAACAGCCTGCGACAGTCGGGGCTGTTAAAAGTGATTCAGGGGATGACCAGCTTGGAAGAGGTAAACCGGGTGACTAAAGGGTAGTCAAGAACTAGCCACGGCTAAGCGTTAACCGATTAGTTGATTCAGGCCAACAAAAATATCATCAGGCTACTGGTATACTTTGGCTCAACTGGCTACACAGAAAACACAACTAGCGAAAGGATTCAGCAGAGTTCACCATCGCGTTAGCCTGGTTTACTCTATATACCGGTGACGTATTTTCCGGCGACAGCATTGATACAGGATCTCAAAGGATGGCAGCGAAGCAAGCTAAACCCAGCACCTTTGTCTGGGAAGGCAAAGACAAAAGCGGTAACAAAAGTAAAGGCAAGATCGACGCTGAGTCGCAGGCATTTGCCAAAGCCCAGCTGCGCAAACAGGGGATAATCCCTTCCAAAGTGACCAAGGAGCGAACCTCAGCGTTCGGCAAAGCGGCAAAAAAAACCACCCCGCTCGACATCGCCCTCTTTACCCGCCAGCTTGCCACGATGATGAAAGCCGGTGTACCGATGGTACAGTCCTTTGAAATCGTCGCCGGCGGGGTCGAAAAAGATGGCCTGAAGAAGATGATCTACACCATCAAAAACGATGTCTCCAGCGGAGACAATCTAGCCACCTCGCTGCGAAAACACCCTAAGTACTTCGACGATCTGTTCTGCAATCTGGTCCATGCGGGTGAACAATCCGGCTCGCTGGAGACCATGCTCGATCGGATCGCTACCTACAAAGAGAAGACCGAAGAACTCAAAGCTAAGATCAAAAAAGCGATGACCTACCCGATGGCGGTTGTTGTTGTCGGTATCGTTGTTTCGGCTATTTTGCTGATCAAAGTGGTTCCACAATTTGAATCGATTTTTCAGGGTTTTGGTGCCGACCTCCCCGCCTTCACCAAGTTTGTTATCACTCTCTCTGAATACGCCCAATCCTACTGGTACATGGCCGTCGCGGCGGTTTTTGCCGGTGGTTTTGTGTTTAGAACTGCCCACCTGAAATCTGAAAAGTTTCGGGATACGATAGACAGAGCGAGCTTAAAGATTCCGGTTATCGGGGAGATATTGCATAAAGCGGCGATCGCCCGGTTTGCCCGAACCCTAGCGACCACGTTTGCCGCCGGTGTGCCGCTGGTTAATGCGCTGGAATCTGCCGCCGGCGCGTCGGGTAATGTGATCTATCGCACCGCCATCTTGCAGATCCGCAACGGTGTATCGACCGGACAATCGCTGCAAAACTCGACCCGCATGACCGGTGTCTTCCCCAATATGGCGGTGCAGATGATCGCTATTGGCGAAGAGGCGGGATCACTCGACGAGATGCTCGACAAAGTCGCCGGTTTTTACGAGGCTGAGGTTGATAATGCGGTCGAAAATCTTACCGCGCTGATGGAACCGATGATCATGGCGGTACTGGGCGTTATGGTCGGCGGCCTGGTTATCGCGATGTATCTTCCTATCTTCAAGCTGGGATCGGTGGTCTGATTCTTAATGACGATCTTTGACGTACTGTCCGGCCAACCGCTGTTCTATATTGCTCTTATAACCATCATCGGTTTATTGGTCGGCAGTTTCCTTAATGTCGTGATCTACCGCTTACCGGTGATGATGGAGCGAGAATGGAGCCAGCAATGCCGTGAACTGCTGGCCGTCGATGATACTCTCACGACAGCCGATGTAGTTGCCGAAACCGCTATCGATAGTACAACCGACAATACAATCAACAACACCGAACCATTTAACCTGGCCGTACCTCGCTCACGCTGCCCCAATTGCAATCATCAAATCCTGGCAAGTGAGAACATACCGGTGATTAGCTGGTTATTCCTCAAAGGCCGTTGCTCCAACTGCGCCCACCCGATCCCCAAACGCTATCCGCTGGTCGAACTGGCGACAGGCCTGATTTCTGCTCTGATCGCCTTCCAATTTGGTTTTACGCCATTGATGCTGATGGTGCTGTTGCTGACTTGGGTATTGATCGCGCTGACGATGATCGATTTTGATCATCAACTATTACCCGACTCACTGACGCTGCCGTTGCTGTGGCTGGGTCTGATCATCAACAGCTTTGGTCTAATTACCGACCTGCAAAGCGCCCTCTGGGGTGCGGTGATCGGCTACTTAGTGCTCTGGTCGATCTACTGGCTGTTTAAGCTGGTAACCGGCAAGGAAGGGATGGGTTATGGTGATTTCAAACTGCTGGCGGCACTGGGTGCATGGATGGGGTGGCAATCACTACCGCTGATTATCCTGCTTTCCTCGGTCGTCGGCGCCGCGCTGGGCATATTACTCATCGTCCTTAAAGGGCGAGATCACCAGCAACCGATGCCATTCGGGCCGTTCTTAGCGATTGCCGGCTGGATAACGCTGTTGTGGGGACCGGTTATCGTCGACCTCTATTGGCAGTGGTTGAGTTAAAAACCGATGACTGACAAATCTTCCGCTACCATCATCGGCCTGACCGGCGGCATCGGCAGCGGTAAGACGACCGTTGCTAACTGTTTCGCCGAACGCGGCATCACACTGGTGGATACCGACCTGATCGCCCGCCAAGTGGTTGAACCGGGCCAATCGGCACTTCTGAAGATCGCCGACCACTTTGGTGCCCAAACCCTGAACGCCGATGGCAGTTTAAATCGTACCGAATTGCGCCATAAGGTCTTCGCCGACCCCAACCAACGCCGCTGGCTGGAACAGCTAACCCATCCACTAATCCGGCAAGCGACCTTGCAGCAGCTGCAGCAGGCTAAATCTGACTATGTCATTCTGGTATCGGCACTGTTATTAGAAACGGATCAACACCAGCTGTGCGACCATATATTGGTGGTCGACGTCCCCGAATCGATCCAGATCGAACGCACCGTCCAGCGGGATAGCAACACTACCGAACAGGTTAAAGCGATAATCGCTGCGCAGTGTGAGCGTCAAAAACGGCTTGAGCAAGCCGGCTCGGTGATCGATAATACTCAACCGCTGAGCCAGCTCGCGCAGCAGGTTGATCGTCTTGATCAGAAGTTTCGTGCTTTAGCCGACAACCCTACTCACAAAGCAAATTGATAGCCGCAACTTATCGACAACGTCATTACCCCGAATGCTATCTCCAGCAACATTCTACTGACCCGGAAACGTTTCCATGCCTACTGTAAATTGTCCAACTTGTAAAAAATTGATGGAGTGGGATAGCAATAACCCCAATCGCCCCTTCTGTTCAGAGCGTTGCCGTTTGATCGACCTGGGTGCCTGGGCTAACGAGGAGTATCAGATCAGCAAACCCAGTGGTAATGAGCTGAAAAGTCAGCTGGAGATCGATCCGGAGATGGCCGAAGAGATGCTGCTAGAGATGGAGCAGCAACTTAACAGCGGTGATACCTCCTTACACTAACGGACGTAATCGGAGTATTTTCGACTGGCTGATGCACTCAAGCAGCAGCGCCCTAATCAGCTAGAGCGCTATTCCACCAAGCACCGATAGCAGCGATTCCCTGACCGCCCTGAGCGATTGCTAGTTCGGCATCAGCAGCCTTCAAACCACCCAAAGCATAGGCCGGCATCGTCGCGTTTTCGACCAAGACCGCAAAACCTGACCAGCCTAAGGTTGGCTCGTTCGGGTGCGAACCGGTCGACTGAACCGGTGATATCAACATATAATCGACACCCAGCTGCTGCGCCTGAAGCAACTCAGCCTGATTGTGGCAGGATCCACCCAGCAAGCGCCCCTCGCCTTCACTCCGCCACGCCAGCAGCTGTTCGGACAATACCCGATCACTTGCCACACGCTCTAATTGATGACGGTTAAGATGCAAGCCGTCGACGGAAAGATCAAGCACTTGCCAAGGGTCTCGATTAAGCAGCAATCGAGCACCTGCCACCCGGCATCGTTCAGCAACCTCGATAGCCAGTGCTCTGTACGCGTCATCATCGAGCCTGTTCGCCCGCAACTGCACCAGTTCAATCCCCCCCGATAGCGCCCTGTCCAGACGAGCAAACCACTGCAAAGTATCAGCAGCAGTGCCTGTGATCAGATAGTGCTGCGGTAACGTCAAGGCGGTGATGATAGGCCGGTTGGCAGCGGGAAACTGCTCGGGTAACAGCTGATCCTCGGTCAACCAATACAGCGCCTGCCCTTCTCGGCCGTGCGGCTGACCTTGAAAAGAGGTGACCTTCCAAACATCAAGAAGAACCCGTTTATCCGGGTAATCGTGCCGAATCCGGATCAACGGTTCGAAAGCTACGGCGGTAATACCCAGCTCTTCCTCTAACTCACGTACCAAAGCCTGGCAAACCGTTTCGCCCGGATCAACCTTACCGCCGGGAAACTCCAGCAAACCGCCCTGGTGCAGGTGGTCCTGCCGCCGGCTGATCAGCAGTCGCCCATCGGGGCCGTAGATTGCCGCTGCAGCGACTTGCACCACTTTCAACGGATGCGCCCACTGGTTACTATCGTTAACAATTTAGCGGCTCTTAATTGCGGCACTTAACTACGATAATCGGCGTTGATGGTGACGTACTCTTTCGACAGATCCGTGGTCCACACCGTTTCACAATGCACGCCACGGTTGAGTTCAACCCGGATGGTAATCTCTTCGCGATCCATCACCGCCTGTCCCTGTGCTTCGGTATAGTCGGCGGCACGACCGCCGTTATCAACGATACAGACATCACCCAGATAGACTTTCAGGGCGTCAACGTCGAGCTTATCGATACCGGCATAACCCACCGCTGCCAAAATCCGCCCCCAGTTGGGATCAGAGGCAAATAACGCCGTTTTGACCAGGGGTGAATGGGCTATCGCATAAGCCGTTTTAAGGGCTTCCTCACTACTACCCGCCTTACCGACTTCGACCGTAACAAACTTGGTGGCACCTTCACCATCACGCACGATGGCATGCGCCAGCTCCAAGAGAATCGACTCGATCGCATCGGCAAAAACCGTCCAGCCTTCAACATCAGGCGCACAGGTAACGGTCGAACCTCCGGTAGCGATCAGCATGCACGAATCGTTGGTTGAGGTATCACCGTCGATGGTAACGCGGTTAAACGTTCGCTCAGCAACGGTCGACAGCAACTGCTGGAGATCAGCCTGCGACACCTTCGCGTCGGTGGCTACAAACGCCAACATGGTTGCCATATTGGGACGAATCATGCCAGCACCTTTCGAGATGCCGCTAATACGAACTGCCTGCCCGTTCACCTCCAGACAACGCGTGGCTCCTTTAGGACGGGTATCGGTGGTCATGATGCCGCTAGCAGCATCCGCCCAACCGTCCTCACTCAATACCGCCAGCGCTTGTGGCAAGCCGGCATGGATCGCATCGACCGGAAGTTTTTCACCAATCACGCCGGTGGAGAACGGCAAAACCGCTTGCGGTGGCTGCCCGGTCAATTGCGCAAGTTGTTGACAGCAGGCAATAGCATCGGCCATCCCTTCGGCTCCGGTTCCCGCATTCGCGTTACCGGTGTTGACCAACAGGTATCGCGTTTCTGCAGCAGTCAGGTGTTTTTTCGAAAGCGTCACAGGTGCCGCACAAAAGGCGTTTTGGGTAAAAACCCCCGCCACACTACTGCCCTGAGCCAGCGCCATCACCACAAGATCACGACGACTGGCTGTTTTAATACCGGCACAGGTGGTTCCCAGGCGAAACCCCTTAATCGCTTCAAAATTCGGAACAGTTGCGGGACCTACAGCCATGATGTGACTCCATCTATCAGTTAAATCGAAATTGTATGGTTACGGGGCGTCTTACAGCGAAAATTCCTGATCTAATGCAGATTGAAAAAACGAGGATTTCCGTACCGTATAAACCACAAATGGGATTGATCTATGATCGAATCCCATTTGTGGACAGCAAAACCTGTTGGCGCCGAGACCGTGGTTAGTTTGGCAACAAGGCGGTGATTAGTCGGCGATCTTACCGTGACATTGTTTGTACTTCTTACCCGAACCGCAAGGGCAAGGTTCATTTCGTCCAACCTTACGGTCTTCACGAACAAACGGCTGCGCTTGGTCTGCCGCCTCACCATCTGCCCTTCCTTCCGCTGAAGCTTGCTCCTGACCCATCGCTGCCGATTGGTCGTGCTGGAACTCCATCTCTTGTCGGGCCAACGCTTCACGACGCTGCTGCTCGATCGCTTCAACCTCTTCCGGATCACGAACCTGCACATGGCAGACTATCCGAACCACGTCCTGCTTAATATTGCCCAACAGATCCTGGAATAGCTCAAATGACTCGCGCTTGTACTCTTGCTTAGGGTTCTTCTGAGCGTATCCGCGCAGATGAATACCCTGGCGCAAGTGATCCATGGTCGCCAGATGCTCTTTCCATAAAGTATCGAGAACTTGCAGCATCACCTGCTTTTCAAACAGCCGCATCGACTCTTCGCCAACGATCAGCTGCTTTTCAGCGTAAGCATCCAGCACCGTTTGCATGATCTTCTGACGCAGTGTCTCTTCATGCAGACTGTCATCGGTATCAAGCCACTGCTGTACCGGCAACTGTAGATTCAGGTCGGAGGTGATCTGCTGCTCCAGACCCGGCACGTCCCACTGTTCTTCAAGGCTCTGCGGCGGAATATGACCACTGACCAGGTCATCAACCACCTCTTCACGAATCGCATTAATGGTTTCCGAGATATCGCTGGTCGCCATCAAGTCGTTGCGCTGATCGTAAATAGCACGACGCTGATCGTTAGCAACATCATCGTACTCGAGCAACTGCTTACGAATGTCAAAGTTACGTCCTTCAACTTTCCGTTGCGCTTTTTCGATCGCATTAGAGACCATCTTGTGCTCGATCGCCTCACCCTTCTCCATTCCCAGCGCTTGCATAAAGTTACGCACCCGCTCGGAAGCGAAGATCCGCATCAGGTTATCA
The DNA here is from genome assembly GCA_036961355.1 of Motiliproteus sp. Lineage (GTDB taxonomy): Bacteria > Pseudomonadota > Gammaproteobacteria > Pseudomonadales > Balneatricaceae > Motiliproteus. Next base: position 84,492 of record JBALVL010000007.1, on the reverse strand, counting down.
TCCAGCGACAGGTAGAAACGTGACGAACCCGGATCACCCTGACGCCCGGCACGGCCGCGCAACTGGTTGTCAATCCGGCGAGATTCGTGACGCTCGGTGCCAACGATATGCAGTCCACCGCTTTCGATCACCGACGCATGGCGATGCGTCCAGTCTTCTTTGATCGCCTGAATCTGCTCATCGGAGGGGTTATCCAGCTGACCCACCTCGGCTTCCCAATTACCGCCCAGCACAATATCGGTACCACGACCGGCCATGTTGGTTGCGATAGTCACCGCACCAGGACGCCCGGCATCCGCGATAACTTGCGCTTCACGATCGTGTTGCTTAGCGTTCAGTACGTTGTGAGTAATTTTTTCCTTGGTTAGCAGCTGTGCGATCACCTCAGACATTTCGATCGAAGCGGTACCAACTAGGACCGGCTGCTTACGCTCCAGACAATCACGAACATCTTCGATAATCGCGTCAAATTTCTCCTGAATACCGAGGTAGATCAGGTCATTAAAATCTTTACGCAGGACCGGCTGATTGGTTGGAATCACCACCACATCAAGGCCGTATATCTGATTCAGCTCGAACGCTTCGGTGTCGGCTGTACCGGTCATACCTGACAATTTTTCATAGATTCGGAAGAAATTCTGGAACGTGGTCGAGGCTAGGGTCTGACTCTCATTTTGAATCTCGACACCTTCTTTGGCCTCTACGGCCTGGTGCAGACCTTCCGACCAACGACGACCAACCATGGTACGGCCGGTATGCTCATCGACGATAATGATCTGACCGCCCTGAACAATGTAATCAACATCTTTGTTGTACAGCACATGCGCCCGCAGACCGGCATGAACGTGATGCAGAAAGTTCAGATTCTTCGGTGCGTAGAGCGACTCATCTTCAGCCAGCAAACCGATCTCGATGAGCAGCCCCTCGACAAACTGGTGACCTGATTCGGTCAGTTCGACCTGGCGCTGTTTTTCATCGACGCTAAAATGGCCATCCGGCTCTTCAACATCATCACCCTCTTCAAATTCGGGTTGACGTTCAAGCTTAGGGATCAGGGTATTGATCTGCTTATACAGTTCTGAGCTATCTTCGGCCGGACCGGAGATGATCAGCGGGGTCCGGGCCTCATCGATCAGGATTGAATCAACCTCATCGATAATGGCGTAGCTGAGCGAACGCTGGACTTTCTCTTCGGTACTGAAAGCCATGTTATCGCGCAGATAATCAAAACCAAATTCGTTATTGGTGCCATAGGTGATATCGGCTTGATAGGCGGCCTGTTTCTCATCACCAGGCTGGCCCGAGTAGATCACCCCGACAGTTAGGCCCAGAGCGCTGTAGAGCTTGCCCATCCAGTCAGCATCGCGACGCGCAAGGTAGTCGTTGACCGTGACGATGTGCATCCCCTCACCGGGGATCGCATTAAGATAGGCCGCTAACGTCGACATCAGCGTCTTACCTTCACCGGTCCGCATCTCGGCGATACGGCCTTCATGCAGTGTGATACCACCGATCATCTGGACATCAAAGTGGCGCATCCCCAGCGCCCGCTGTGACGTTTCACGACAAACGGCGAACGCTTCAGGAAGCAATTTATCTAACGTTTCACCCTGCTCAAAGCGCTGCCGGAACTCGGTCGCTTTAGCCGTGAGTTGCTCGTCGTTTAGCGCCTGCGTTTGTTCTTCCAACGCATTGATCGCCTTGACGATCTTGCCCATCCGCTTGAGTTCTCGTTCGTTTTTACTACCAAAAATCTTCTTGAACAGAGGTGCGATCATAATCGGTGACTTATCTTCGAGGTTTTCATCGACCGGCACTGGAGCTTTTCAGCCGAATTCGATGGTATGAGTGAAAAACTAAATGGGGGCATTCTACCCGTAAATCAATAACGGGTCGAAGGTAATTAGGTGGAGACTATAACGGTAAGGTTTTAGACAGAAGACAAGCCCAAAATAACAAATAAATCGGTTGTTTTTTAAACACCAGAAACAAAAAAAACCGTCATCAGTAAATTGATGCCGGTTTAGTCATATCATTGCCAGTGGAAAGTATTTGGAGGAGGAGTATTACTCTGACAACGCAGGCTTCATGTAAGCGATGGGGGATGACTGGTCGCTGCCTTCAAAGGTGACTACCTCCCAAGCATCCTCATTACGAATCAGTTCTCGCAGTAACAGATTGTTGAGATGATGACCGGACTTGAACCCCTTAAACTCCCCGATCAGGCTTTTTCCGAGCAGGTAAAGGTCACCGACCGCATCCAGCACTTTATGCTTCACAAACTCATCGTCATAACGCAGACCATCTTCGTTAAGAATCTGATAATCGTCGACCACGATCGCATTATCGACACTACCACCCAACGCTAGGTTGTTAGCCCGCAAGGTTTCAATATCACGCATGAAACCGAAAGTACGGGCGCGACTGACCTCTTTTACAAACGAACTGCTCGAAAAGTCCAAGCAGCACTCTTTACTGCGCCCTTCAAATACAGGGTGGTCAAACTCAATAGTAAAGCCCACTTTAAAGCCATCGAACGGCTCAAAACTAGCACGCTTGCCTTCATGCTCAACCGAAATTTCACGCGTAATACGGATGAATTTCTTCGGTGCATCCTGCTCCATAATGCCAGCAGACTGAATCAAAAAAACGAAAGGTGCGGCGCTACCATCCATGATGGGCACCTCTTTGGCGCTCACTTCAACATAAGCATTGTCGATACCCAACCCCGCCATCGCAGAAAGCAGGTGTTCAACAGTACCCACTCTCACATCACCGTTAACCAGATCGGTTGACATAGTGGTGTCACCAACATTTTCGGCCCAGGCAACGATCTCCACTACCGGATCCAGATCAACCCGGCGAAAGATTACACCGGTATCAACCGGCGCTGGCTTCAAAGCAAGGTAAACCTTCTCGCCAGTATGTAGACCAACACCTGTTGCTTTGATCCCGTTCTTGAGTGTTCTTTGCTTAATCATGTCTGTTTAATCATGTAAGTAGCGGCTTCTTAATCGATCAAAAAAATAATGCGGCATGATAGCAAAGTCACCTTCGTTTTGACAGATGAGCGGTACCGTCTCGGCCTCGATCAAGGGCTACTCAATCGGCCTGGCGACGTAAAAAAGTTGGAATATCCAACAGTTCATCGTCATCTTCGCTAACGCTATTCGACACTGCTATCTCTACTTGCTCGGGCTGTGACCCCAAACCCTGTGCTGAAGCTCCAGCTACCGACGAGGAGGTAGCTACCGAAGCGGTGCGCTGGGTGCCTTTCTGGCGCCGACGTACGATCGCAGGGACATCCATCGCCTCAAAATCGAGTGACCCGTCTTTATTGCGAGCCAAATTATTACTGACAACCTGCATCGGTATGGCGGCCCGATCTCCTAACCCGGTTGCAACGACGGTAACCCGAAGTTCGTCGGTCAACTCCGGATCGATCACTGTACCAACGACAACGGTAGCCTGGTCCGAAGCAAACTCTTCGATGGTCGCACCAACCTCAGTGAACTCACCCAAACTCAGATCCAGCCCAGCAGTGATGTTCACCAGAATGCCTTTAGCGCCCTGCAGATCAACATCTTCAAGTAGTGGGCAGCGGATAGCGGCTTCGGCAGCTTCACGAGCGCGGTTTTCGCCGCTCGCAACGCCCGTCCCCATCATCGCCATGCCCATCTCCGACATCACGGTTTTGACATCGGCGAAGTCGACATTGATCATGCCATCACGAATGATCAGCTCAGCGATTCCCTGCACTGCACCCTGCAATACACCGTTAGCAGCTTTAAATGCATCGGTCAGCCGGGCACTGGGGCCCATCACTTTAAGCAGTTTTTCATTAGGAATGGTGATCAGAGAATCGACATTCTCTGCTAGCGCTTTAATCCCTTCATTGGCAACAGCCATCCGCCGCCGGCCTTCAAACGGAAACGGTTTAGTTACAACCGCTACCGTTAAGATCCCCAACTCTTTCGCCACCTCTGCCACAATAGGCGCCGCGCCGGTACCGGTACCGCCGCCCATACCGGCGGTGATGAACACCATATCAGCCCCCTGCAATGCCTCGGCGATACGTTCTCGGTCTTCGATCGCTGCTTCACGTCCCACATTCGGGTTGGCACCGGCACCCAAGCCTTTGGTCAGCTGACTACCAATATGCAGCACCTGTGCCTCACTCAGTTTTTGCAGCGCCTGCGCATCGGTATTGGCACAGATAAAGTCGACTCCATCGATCTCGCTGACCAGCATATGTTCGACCGCGTTGCCACCGCCACCACCGACACCGATCACTTTAATCACCGCGTTTTGCGGTATCTGATCTACCAATTCAAACATGACCTTCTCCCTCACTTAAACTGTCGACACGCTAGTCCGATACTGCCGCTATAACGTCTTATCACTTGTAACCATCGGCTAACGCTTAAAAATTCTGTTGGAACCATTAAAAATTCTGCTGAAACCATAGCTTCATCCGCGTAAACACTTGCGGACCCTGTTCACCACCCCAAACTGGTCGAAACCGCTTTTTGTCGGGTTGCACATCACTCTGCTTCAAACTCTTTTGCGCGTACTGCAGCAAGCCAACACTGGTGGCGTAAATTGAGCTGTGCAGAATATCTTCCAGCCCGTGCACCCCTTGCGGTTTGGCCAAGCGTACCGGCATATGGAAGATCTCTTCGGCCAGTTCGACAGCTCCCTCCATCCGCGATGTACCGCCGGTCAACACGATGCCCGCAGCCACCAAGTCTTCAAAGCCACTGCGACGCAGTTCGGCCTGAATCAACGAGAACAGCTCGTCGTAACGCGGCTCAACCACTTCGGCCAGCGCCTGACAGCTCAGATTGCGTGGCGGCCGGTCACCAACACTGGGCACCTTGATCACATCATCGGCGTTGGCCAGCTGGGCCAGTGCACAGGCATATTTAATCTTAAGCTCTTCTGCATGCTGCGTCGGCGTCCTCAGCGCCATGGCGATATCGCTGGTGACCTGATCGCCCGCGATGGGTATCACAGCCGTATGACGAATCGCACCGTGGGTGAAGATCGCGATATCGGTGGTGCCGCCACCGATATCGACCATGCAAACACCGAGCTCTTTCTCATCCTCGGTCAGTACTGCGTAGCTCGACGCAACCTGCTCTAGCACCATGTGATCGACTTCCAGACCACAGCGCTGGACACATTTTTCAATATTCTGCGCCGCGTTAACCGCGCCGGTGACCAAGTGAACCTTGGCTTCGAGCCGAACACCCGACATCCCCAACGGTTCTTTGATCCCCTCTTCGTTATCGATCACGTATTCCTGCGGCAGAATATGCAGGATCTTCTGATCGGCAGGAATGGCGACGGCACGGGCCGCATCGATCACCCGATCCAGATCTTGCTCCAACACTTCACGATCACGAATGGCGACGATGCCGTGTGAGTTCATCGAATTAATATGGCTACCGGCGATACCGACGCTGACCGAGTGGATCTTGCAGCCCGCCATCAACTCGGCTTCTTCGACCGCACGCTGGATCGAGTGGACGGTCGACTCGATATTAACCACCACACCCTTCTTTAATCCGCGCGAGGGGTGCGAGCCGATACCGATCACTTCGATCTCACCGTCAGGGCCAACGTCACCCACCAACGCCACCACTTTAGAGGTGCCGATATCGAGGGCGATGATCATGTTGTTGTGCTGTTCCAAGTAAGATCCCTTTCAACTCTGTACTGTTTATGGCCACTAAATTCGACTCACTCGCTATCTAAACGGGTTGCCGGCAATTATTTCTTATCTGAACGCCTGATCGGTGCTTCGCGCCAGGTCACCGCCAGACCATTGGTATAACGCACATCCACCTGGGCAATTCGTTCGGCATAGCGTTTTAACACGGCGCTATAAACCTGGCTAAACCGCTGCATTTTCTCGATCGGCTGCCCCCGCCCAATCACCAATTTGATGCCGTTCTCGAGCTGCATCGCCCAAGCGCCGCGAGCCTCCATCTGTAATTCAGTCAGACTTAAGCCCAACGGCCGCAGCAACTGATTAAAATCACGATACTGCGCCATCAAATTTAATGAGCGATTCTCCGGTCCGCTTAGCATCGGTAGCTGCAAAAACTTTTGCTGTCCGGTTTTTGTTGCCAGCAATAGCGGACTGAACACCTCTCCCTGCTCGTTGACCAACCCTTGTCTGCCCCAACGCGCTACCGGATGTTGCTCGCGCACCTGTATCAACAACCCGTCAGGCCACTGTCGGCGCACCGACACTTCATTGACCCAGGGCAGCTGCTCCAATAACTGTTTAAACTCTGACAGATCAGCGGCCATGTAACGTCCGGCAGCCACCGATTCAGGTTGGCCTTGCGACAAATGCTGCCACAACTGCTGCTCCAACGATGATGACTGCAACTGCTTCAACTCACCCGAGACATTGATCTCAATAACCGGCTTATCCAGCCATTGCTGGCTCATCTGCCAACCCCAAACCAACAACCCCAACCACAACGGCAGCTGTATCCACAGCCACAATCGGTAAGGATCTCGCACCACCTGCAGCGTCACCTGCGACAGCTGTTGCAAGCTGCCAAACAATGCGGCTAGGGCAGGTGCGACCGGTGCGCTCATTAAATTGAGGTCTCCAAAATTTTCACCACCAGCTGCTCAAAACTTAACCCGGCCTGTTTTGCTGACATCGGCACCAAGCTGTGATCGGTCATCCCCGGAACAGTATTAACCTCTAGCAACCAAAACTGCCCCTGACGGTCCTGCATCAGATCAACCCGACCCCAACCGCTACAACCCACCGCCTCAAATGCTTGCTCGGCGATCAAGCGTAATTCGGCGTCTTTAGCCGCATCCAGGCCGGTATCAAAATGGTAATTGGTGTCACCGGCCAGGTACTTGGCATCGTAATCGTAGAATTCATTCGGCGTTTCTAAACGGATCACCGGTTGTGCCTTGCCATCAAGAATGGTGACGGTAAATTCAGCGCCCTCAATCAAACGCTCGGCAAACACACAACGGTCTAGCTGGCAGGCTTTGCGGTATGAGTTCTCCAACTGCTCAACGGTATCGGCACGTGTGATTCCGATACTCGATCCTTCGTGATCGGGTTTGACCATCGCCGGTAGTGGTAATTGCTGCGCCAATGCTTGCCAGTTCGAGTTGTCTTCGAGCATCACATGATTAGGGGTCGGAAGATCCAAACCCTGCCACAACTGCTTGCAGCGAACCTTATCCATTCCCAACGCGGATGCCATCACGCCGCTGCCGGTGTATGGCTTACCGAGAATTTCTAACGCCCCTTGAATCGTGCCGTCTTCACCCTCAGGGCCGTGTAGCGCAATAAAAACACGGTCAAAAGGCTGAGCCTGTAACTGCTGCATCGGCAGTTCGGTTCCATGCTCTCCGTACAGATCGATGCCGAAAGCATCAACTCCCGCTTCCAACAATCCACGCAATACGGCTGCGCCGCTGTTGAGCGATACCGGACGTTCCGATGAACGACCGCCAAACAACACCGCTACCCGTCCAAAACTGTCCGGGCTGTGCACACTAGGACTTACCGAGCTCATGCCTTTTTCTCCTGTGAAGTACTCTCCTTTGAAGCACTCTCCTCTGAACCCATTTCCTGCGAGCTCTGCTCAGCCGGTAATGGCTGTAACTGCCGCTGTGCCAGATCAATCGATAAGGCGCCGACATCGCCGGCTCCCTGGGTCAATAACAGATCCCCGGGGCGAAGCAAGTTCTGTAACAATTTGCCCAGGTCTTCGCCTCGCTCGACAAAGACCGGATCGACTTGGCCGCGCTGGCGTATGCTGCGACACAGACTACGACCATCGGCACCCGCAATCGGATCCTCACCGGCCGGATAGATATCCATCAGCAGCAATACATCGGCTTCAGACAACACGTGAACGAAATCTTCATACAGATCACGGGTGCGGCTGTAACGGTGCGGCTGATACATCATCACCAACCGTTTGTCCGGCCAGCCTTTACGAATCGCCTCGACTGTTACTGCCACTTCACTGGGGTGATGGCCGTAATCGTCAACCATCATCACCGTACCTTGCTCGCCGCTATCAGGATCAGTAACAGGGAAATCGCCCTGAATCTGGAATCGTCGCCCAACACCTTCAAATTGGCCCAAACCCAGCTGGATAGCCTCACCACTGATCCCCTCATCGGAGGCGACTGCAATAGTCGCCAGCGCATTCAGAACGTTGTGCTCCCCCGGCATATTAAGACTTATCTGTAGCGCAGACTGATCATCCGGACGCAACACGGTAAAGCGGGTCACCATCCCTTGCTGTTCGATATCGACAGCACGGTAATCGGCATCTTCGTTAAGGCCGTAGGTCAGAATCGGGCGGCTAATTTCAGGCAGGATATCGCGCACGACGGCATCATCGGTACAGAGCACCGCCAAACCATAGAACGGCAGGTTATGCAGGAAATCGACAAAGGTTTTCTTAAGCTGATTAAAGTCACCGCCGTAAGTGTCCATGTGATCGGCTTCGATGTTGGTGACAATCGAGACCATCGGCTGTAAGTGCAGGAACGACGCATCGCTCTCATCGGCTTCGGCGACCAGGTAGCGGCTCTCACCCATTCGCGCATTGGTACCGGCACTGGTTAACTTGCCGCCAATAACAAAGGTTGGATCCAGTCCCGCCTGCGCTAACACAGATGCCAATAGGCTGGTCGTGGTCGTTTTGCCATGGGTCCCTGCAACCGCAATACCGTGACGGTAGCGCATCAATTCAGCCAGCATTTCGGCCCGGCGTACCACCGGAATTCGCTGTGCACGGGCGGCAATCACTTCAGGATTGTCTTCACCCACCGCGCTTGAGACCACCAACGCATCAATCTCATCGATGTTGCTTTCACGGTGGCCAATATGGATCTCGGCACCGAATTGGCGCAGTCGCTGCGTCACTGCCGACTCGCGAATATCCGAACCTGCGATCTGGTAGCCCTGGTTGAGTAACACTTCGGCGATGCCGCACATGCCAACACCGCCGATGCCGACAAAATGGATCCGCTTAATTCGCCGCATCTCGGGTAATTCGTAAGAGCGCTTGGCACGCACCGCGCCAGGCTTTGATTCAGTTCTAGAATTAGCCATCAGTTTGCACACTCCAAACATTGTTGAGCAACCCGCCTTGTCGCATCAGGGGCTGCCAGGGCACGGGCGCGCTGCGCCATCGCCACTAAGGACTCTCTGTCACCGGTTTGTGGCAACAGTTGTTCAAATACCTGCAATAACCGCTGCGGGTTCATCTCCGACTGCGGTAACAGTACCGCCGCCTGCTGATCGGACAGAAAACGGGCATTGGCCGTTTGGTGATCATCGACCGCAAACGGATAGGGCACCAGTACTGAGGCCACACCCGCCATCGCCAGTTCGCTGATGGTCAGAGCTCCGGCACGACAGAGCACAAGGTCGGCCCAACCGTAAGCGGCCTGCATGTCATCAATAAAAGGCTCCACCCGAGCCGCAACAGCAGCCTCAGCGTAGCCCTGTAAAGCCGCATCGATATTGTTCGCGCCAGCCTGATGCCAAATCTCTGGACGCTCGGCTTCATCAATCAGCGCCAACGCTTGCGGAACGCACTGGTTAATCGCCTGCGCTCCCAGACTACCGCCAACGACCAGCAACCGCAGTGCACCATTTCTGCTGCGATAGCGAACCTGCGGCTGCTCGAGCGCCGCAATATCGCTGCGTACCGGATTACCGGTGGCCAACGTCTTCACCGCGCCACCAAACGCCCCGGGGAACGCCTCCATCACAGTTCGGCTAAATCGGGCCAGTATCTTATTGGTCATTCCGGGCACTGCATTTTGTTCATGAACCAGCAACGGTTTACGCAACAGCCAGGCCGCCAGACCACCGGGGCCACTGGCAAAACCGCCCATCCCCAATACCGCATCCGGATTGACCTGCCTTACAACCACGAATGCTTGCCACAACGCCCGCAGCAACTTGAACGGTGCCAGCAATAAACTCAACCGGCCTTTGCCCCGCAAGCCGGTCACCGAAATGCTATGCAATTTGATATCAGCGGCCGGGACCAATCTGTTTTCGATACCGCGCTGGCTGCCAAGCCATTCGATATGACAACCCTGTTGCTGCAACTCTTTGGCAGTTGCCAGCGCAGGAAAGACATGGCCTCCGGTTCCGCCGGCCATCACCAGAATTGTTTTCATCGCGCCGCTCACACCGGGCTCCTCTGCGGTTTGCCGCTGGTCACAGCCTCAGAGCCGGCATCACGTTGTAATCGAAAACGCTCCAACTGTATTCGCGATAACATGCCTAACATCGTCAGGCAGACCAACAAGCTGCTGCCGCCATAACTGACCAACGGCAGGGTTAGCCCTTTGGTCGGCAATACGCCCGCATTGACACCGATATTGATCAGCGCCTGACCCGCAAACATGATACCGATGCCGTAGGCGACATATCCGTGGTAACGCAGCCCCTGCTCTTCGGCCCGACGACCGATATAAAAAATCCGAATGATCAACACGGCGTATAACAGCAGCACAAACAAAGCGCCGATCAGCCCCAACTCTTCGGCCAGCACCGAGAACACAAAATCGGTATGCGCTTCGGGCAAGTAGAACAGTTTCTGTACGCTATTACCCAGCCCCAAGCCAAACCAGTCGCCCCGACCGAAAGCGATCTGCGCCTGAGACAACTGGTAGCCCGCACCAAACGGATCGGCCCAGGGATTCCAAAACGAGGTCACCCGCTCCCATCGGTACGGCGACGAGATAACCATCACCACGGCGGCGGCAATCGCTCCGATCACCACCAGTAAAAACTGCCACAGCACCATACCGCTGAGAAAAATCATCCCTAGCACGGTTCCGCCCATCACGACCACGGCACCAAAATCGGGTTCAAACAGCAGCAAGCAGATAAACAGGCTCAATACCGCCATCGGTTTCAGGAAACCACTCCACTGCGTTCTGACCTCCTCTAGACGGCGCACCAGATAGCCACCCATATAAAGAATCATGCAGAATTTGGCAATCTCCGAGGTCTGAATATTGACTGGCCCCAACCGGATCCAGCGCGTACTGCCGTTGACCTCACGACCGATGCCCGGTACCAACACCAACACCAACAGCACAAATCCCAACAACAACCACCAATGACTGGTCTGTTGCCAAAACCGCATCGGCACCATAAAGACCGTTGCCGCCGCCACTAACGCGATCAGCATGAAAATGCCGTGTTTTAAAGCGTGATAAAACGGTGAACCATAATCGCGATCCGAGACCTCCATCGAGGCCGACGTAATCATCAGAAAGCCGATCAGTAGCAAACTCGTGGCGCTGATCAATAACAACGGATCATACGGCCGACGGCCGCTGGAAAGACGGACTCTGGGCAATCGAAAGCCCGGCAACGAAAGACTCGGTAAGCGCAGAGAGAAACTCATGACTGGCCTCCACGGCCAGCGGTGGTGGCTGATTGGAGGGAGGGCTTGAGGGCTTGTACCTGTGTTTCAAAACACTCTCCCCGATGTTCAAAACCACTGAACATATCAAAACTGGCGCAGGCGGGTGACAACATCACCACATCGCCCGGTTCGGCCAGTTGTTGCGCAACCGTTACCGCGGCGTCCAGCGTATCTTGCTGTTGACAGGGCACCGCCTCTTCCAGCGCAGAAGCTAACAACTCACGATCGGTTCCAATCAACACCGCATGACGGCCGTAGCGACGCATCGGCTCAGCCAGATCGGTAAACTCTGCCCCTTTGCCCTCACCACCGGCGATCAGCACGACCTTGCCGGGAGGTGTTTGCGCTAACCGATCAGCACCCAGCCCCTCAATGGCAGCCAGTGTCGCGCCAACGTTGGTGCCTTTTGAGTCGTTGTAATAATCGACGCCATCAAGCTGACGCAGCCACTGGCAGCGATGACGCAGGCCACCAAAACGCTGCAACGTCTGCAGCATCGATGGCATCGGCAACCCGACCGCGTCCCCCAACGCCAAGGAGGCCAATGCATTGGCCTGGTTGTGCGAGCCGCGCAGTTTCAACGCGTTCACCGGCAGCAACGGCTGCAGGCCTTTGGCCAGATGTAGCTCACCCTGATGCGATACGACCCCGAACTGATTCAGATCCGGTCGTCCCAGCCGAAAGCTGATCTGTGGCAGGTTGTCGGGCAGTAACGGTTGGGTCAAATGATCATCATGATTAAACACCACCCGTTTACAGCCTCGGTAGATGCGTGTCTTAGCGCGATGATAGCCCGCCAGATCGTCGTAGCGGTCCATATGATCGGGGCTAACATTCAAAATTGTTGCCACTTCGGCCCGTAACTGGTCGGTGGTTTCGAGTTGGAAGCTGGACAGTTCCAACACATAGAGCGCTTTCTCGCCCGCTTCTAGCAAATCCAATACCGGCGTTCCAAGATTACCGCCCACGCCGACATCGACGCCCGCATCCAGCGCCATCTCGCCTACCCAAGTGGTTACCGTCGACTTGGCGTTGGAACCGGTAATCGCGATGATCGGGGCGCTGACTGACTGGCAAAAAAGGTCGATATCACCGAGTACTTCAACGCCCGCTGTTTCAGCCGTCACGATCGCAGGCTCTTTTCTGGATACTCCAGGACTCACCAACAAGCGATTGGCCCGTTTCAGCCAATCAGGTTCAAGATCACCACAACAGACTTCGATACCAGGGAACTGCTGCTGGAACGAGGCCAAATTTGCCGGTGCTTTGCGGGTATCAGCAACTGCAAACGGAATTTTTCGGGCCGCCAGAAAACGCGCGCAGGAGATCCCGGTTTTACCCAAACCGATAATAATGGTGAATTGGTCGCTACCGATCAGCTGCATTACCCTTCCTGTCCCGCGTCTTTTTTCATTAACGGATCTTCAGCGAAGCCAAACCGATCAGCACCAAAATAACGGTGATGATCCAGAAGCGGACGATCACCCGCGGTTCCGGCCAACCTTTGAGTTCAAAATGGTGGTGGATCGGGGCCATTCGAAAAATCCGCCGCCCGGTAAGTTTGAACGAGCCAACCTGCAGAATCACCGACACCGTTTCCATCACAAACACTCCGCCCATGATTACCAGCACCAACTCCTGCCGCACAATCACCGCGACCACACCCAGCGCCGCACCCAGTGCCAGCGCACCAACATCACCCATAAAGACCTGAGCCGGGTAAGTGTTGAACCATAAGAAGCCAAGACCGGCACCCACCATGGTGCCGCAAAAGATGATCAGCTCACCGGAACCGGCGACATAAGGAATTTGCAGATAGTCGGCAAATTTGACGTTGCCGCTCAGATAGCAGAACACCGCCAACGCACCCGCAACCAACACCGTCGGCATAATCGCCAAACCATCTAGTCCGTCTGTCAGGTTGACCGCGTTTGAAGTACCGACGATCACAAAGTAGGTCAGCACCATAAACAGCAATCCCATCTCGATCGCCATATCTTTAACAAAGGGGATCAATAACTGGGTTTCTACCGGACTTTGGGCCGTTAAATACAAAACCACGGCCGCACCGATACCACCAACCGACTGCCACAAGTACTTCCATCGTGCAGGTAAACCGACAGAGTTCTTCTCAACCACTTTACGATAATCGTCAACCCAGCCAACCGCACCAAAGATCAGCGTCACTATCATACAGATCCAGACATAACGATTACTCAGGTCGCTCCAAAGCAGCGTACTGACCAACATCGCAACCAGAATTAGTGCCCCTCCCATCGTCGGGGTACCGGCTTTACTGAGATGGCTTTTCGGACCATCGTCACGTACCGACTGGCCGATCTGATAATGCTGTAATTTGCGAATCATCATCGGCCCAAACAGTACCGATATCGCCAGCGCTGTCAGCACGCCCATGATCCCGCGCATGGTCAAATACTGAAATACCGAGAATCCGCTGATATATCCGGACAGAAATTCCGCCAACCATAACAACATCTGCTTACCCCTTTTCGCTTAGGCCGTTGGCGACCTGCTCCATCGCGGCGCTGCGGGAACCTTTAACCAGCACCGTCGTGTGACTTTCCAGTTGCGGTTCGATCGCTTCGTGCAACAACTGTTTATCGCTGTATGCGTTAACGGGCTGACTGCTGCCTGTATCGGTGCGACGCTGCCGCTCGAAAGCCTCGGCACTGTGCGCAGCCAGATCACCCACACTGAACAAACCGTCAAGCTGCTGACTGGCGGCAAACCGACCAACCTCAGCGTGCAACGCAACGGCATCAGAGCCCAGTTCACCCATATTGCCCAGCACCAACAACCTCTTTCCGGGCAGTGACGCTAACACCCGAATCGCGGCTTTGACCGAATCCGGATTGGCGTTATAGCTATCATCGATAATGGTCGCCCCACGAATACCTCGCAGTGTCGCCAGCCGACCCGAAACGCCGGTGTAACGTTCCAGCCCTCGTTGAATTTGGTCTAACGAAAACCCCAGCGCATCGGCAGCCGCGGCCGCAGCCAGCGCATTGGCAACCATATGCTGCCCCATTACCTGTAATGTCACCGTCTGCTTGCCTTCATGGCTATTAAGTAAAAACCGACAGCAGCCATCCTCAGCCGTTTCCAGATCACACGCGAACAGGTCGGCTAGCGATGAGCTAAGACTAAACGTCCGTAGCTTGCGCCCTTCTAAACAATCCAGCCAATAGCCGGAGTTAGCATCATCAAGGTTAACGACGGCGACGCCATCAGCACTCAAACCTTCGAAAATTTCGCCTTTGGCTTCAACCACACCCTGTAAGCTGCCAAAGCCTTCAAGGTGTGCCCCGGCGGCGTTGTTTAAAATCGCCACATCTGGCAGCGCTAAGGAAGCGGTGTAGGCGATTTCACCCTTGCCACTGGCGCCCAATTCAACCACCGCATAGCGATGCTCGGGCTGCAATGCCAACAGTGTTAAGGGTGCGCCGATATCGTTATTAAAATTGCCCCTGGTTGCCAGTACCGACGCCAGAACCTCTTCGGCATCATCTACCGGTTGTTCCAAAATCCGTGCCAGCATCTCTTTGACGCTGGTCTTGCCACTGCTACCGGTAATCGCTACCAAGGGGCGGATAAAGGCTTGCCGATGAAGCTTGGCCAACTGGCCCAATGCAATACGGGTATCGGCCACTAGCAGCTGCGGCAGTTTGATTGGCTGCAGTTCGGTGACGATCGCAGCACTGGCACCTGCCGTTTCCGCCTGGGCGACAAACTGGTTGCCATTAAAGTTGGGACCACTCAATGCCACAAACAGGTCACCACTGCCAATGCTGCGGGTATCCGTGCTAACGCCCTTAACCGCAACAGCCGCCAAGTCGCCCTGGCTCTGCAACGCAGCCAACGGTTGCTGCAACTCCGCCAAGGTCCAATTAGTCAGCACACTTCACCTCCGGTACCATCTCTACAGCAGCTTTTAATCTGTGGCGTACAATATCGATATCGCTAAACGCATGACGTACGCCATCAATTTCCTGATAATCTTCGTGCCCTTTTCCAGCGATCAACACCACATCGCCAGCCACCGCCTGATCAATTACAGCCTCAATCGCTTGCTTACGGTCACCCAGACACTCGATTGTCGATGCTGTTGGCTCTGCCAGCCCTGCGATAATTTGATCAATAATTTGCTGCGGGGCTTCGCTCCGCGGGTTATCGCTGGTGATCATCAACCGGTCTGCATGCTGTTGAGCAACTTTGGCCATCAGTGGACGTTTTCCGGTATCACGATCACCACCACAACCGAACAGACACCAAAGCCGACCGCGACTATGCTGTCGCAAAGATTGCAATGCTTTCTCCAGTGCATCGGGGGTATGGGCATAATCCACCACCACCAGCGGTTGATTCTCTGCCACAAACGCCTGCATCCGTCCGACCACACCCGACAGCGTGTTCAACACAGCCAATGCTTTATGCGGCGACTGTCCCGCACCGACCACCACCGCCAATGCGCTCAGCAGGTTGTACAGATTAAACTCACCCAATAGCGGACTATCGATCTGTAACTCACCCCAGGGGCTGTCAATCAAAGCCTTAATCCCTTGCGGGGTTAACTGGCAACTTTTGATGAGCAACTGCGCTGCACCCGCTAGCGGCCGCCTCCCAATCGCCACAACATCGACGCGGCCCTGCAATCGCTGCCAAAGCTGACGCCCAAAATCATCATCGGTGTTAATTACCGCCTGCTTCAGCCCGCTTCCGGTAAACAACAGCGCTTTGGCTTCGGCATAGGCTTCCATGGTGCCGTGATAATCCAGATGATCACGACTGAGGTTTGTAAAGATCGCCTGCTCAAAAGCGATGCCCGCAACACGCTGCTGCTCCAATGCATGTGATGACACTTCCATCGCTACTGCGGCCACGCCCTGTTGATAAAGATCCGCCAGCAATTGCTGCAATTCCACCGCGTCAGGCGTTGTATGAGTGGCAGTTTGCAGTTCGTCAACAAGGCCGTTCCCGGTAGTACCGATAACAGCTGTCTTCTGGCCAAGTTCCGTCATCGCTTGCGCCACAAAATGGCTGCAGCTGGTTTTGCCGTTGGTTCCGGTAATGCCGATCATCTGCATCGCCAGCGACGGCTGCTGATAAAAATGACAAGCCAATGCTGCTGCATGCTGTGACAACTCTGGCCAAAACAACACCGGCACAGCGCTAGCCGTAGTCTGAAATTCAGCGGCGCCGTCACCGTCACATAAAACAGCGGCAGCACCGGCCTCAATCGCACGGCCAATAAAAGCGTTGCCATCGAAACGCTCACCACGACACGCCAGAAACAGATCGCCGCCCTGAATACGGCGGCTGTCGTTGGTGATCCCAGAGAGCTGTATCCGGTCACTGCCCGGCGGCGGCAGTTGCAGCATCTGTTCATCTACAAACGGCTGCAACAGCTCTGATAGTGTCATCATTTTTGCACCAAACCGACTCATGGTGTTTTCCATGCGAGCTGCTGCTCTATCGGCAACGGCAATTTATCGGGAGTAATGTTCATCAACCGTAAAGTACCCGCCATAATCCGCGAGAATACCGGCGCGGCCACCTCGCCACCGTAGTACTCCTGTCCACTCGGTTCATCGACGACTACCACAGTCACAAACCGGGGATTTTCAACCGGAGCGACACCGGCAAAGACCGCCACATACTTATCGTCTTCGTAACCGTTACGGCCGACTTTATGCAGCGTGCCGGTCTTACCGGCAACACGGAAGGATGGCACCTGCGCCCGCCGACCCGTTCCGCCTTTGGCTGTGACCTGCTCCATCATCGACAAAACCTGACGCGCTACCGCCTCCGGCATGATCCGCTCACCCGGCATCGGTTCATCGGTTTTAAGCAGCGAGAGGTTACGTTTAATACCTTCATTTCCGAACGCCATATACGATTGCGCCAGCTGCAGCGGCGTCACCGCCAGCCCATAACCGTATGACATCGCTGCTCGCTCAACGATCCGCTTACCACCGAAATGAGGTAATGAACCGACCCGTTCTCCTGGAAAACCGCTTCCCGTGGCCTGGCCTAGACCTGCGTTAAAGAACATATTTCGAACGGCATTGGGCTCCATGCTCAACGCCAACTTGGTCGCCCCAACGTTGCTCGACTTACTGATGATGTGACTCAGGTCCAGCACACCGTAGTTGCGGTGATCCCGGATGGTGTAATTTTTGACCCGGATATAGCCAGGCGACGTATCGATCTCGCTCCGCGCACTGTATTTACCACTGGCTATCGCCGCTGCGATCGTTAACGGTTTCATGGTCGAACCCGGCTCAAACGTGTCGGTAGTCGCCCGGTTGCGCAGATGCGATGCTTTGAGAGTGCTACGATCATTAGGGTTGTAAGAGGGCTGATTTACCATCGCCAGCACCTCGCCGGTCGCTACATCCAGCACCACCGCCGAACCCGAACGTGCTTTATGCTGCTGCACCGCCGCTTTTAGCTCACGATAGGCCAGATACTGCACCCTCAGATCCAGGCTCAGCGTTAAATCTTGACCGGGCTTGGCATCTTCCAACGCGTTAATATCTTTAATCGTTTGACCGAGCCGGTCTTTGAGAACCCGTTTGCGACCCTGCTGGCCGCGTAGCCAAGAGTCATACGCCAACTCCATCCCCTCTTGGCCTTTACCATCAATATTGGTAAAGCCAACCATATGAGTGGTCACCTCAGCAGCAGGGTAGTAGCGCTTGTAGTCGCCTCGGCTGTAAACACCCGGCACACCCAACGCCAACACTTTTTCCGCGCTACTCGGCGACATATGCCGACGCAAATAGACGAAGTGCTTATCTTTGTTCTTGACAACCAGTCGCTGCAGACGCGATTCAGAAATACCCAACTGACGTGCCAATTGACGGTGCTGATCGGCATCGGCAGCAAATTCGCGAGGATCAAACCATAGGTTTTCTACCGGTGCACTGACCGCTAGCGGCTCACCATTGCGATCGAGAATCATGCCTCGATGCGCAGGGATAGCGACTACTCGCAAGCTGCGAGCATCACCTTGATTTTTCAGGAAATCATCTTCGTACAGATGCAGAAAAACGATCCGCGAAGCCACCACCAGTGCCAACGCGGACAACATCAATAACACCAAGCGAAATCGCCAAGTGTAAGGCAGAGTCCGTTCACTCGCAGCCTTATCACTCATCTAGCGAACGACCACAATTTCATCAGGTGCAGGAACATACATATCCAGCCGCTTGGTTACTGTGTTTTCTATCCGGCTATGCGAAGCCAGCGCGCTCTGCTCGATCAACAACTGCCCCCACTCCACTCCCAACGAATCACGTTGTTGATACAACTGCTGTTGATCGTTAAAAGCCTGCCGGTATAAAAAGGCGCTGTAGATCACACCCAGCGCGCTCACCACCACCGCAACCAGCAGCACCGCCAGTAACACCGATTGCCAGGACACATCTAATCTGGCAGCACGATGACCCAGCGCGTTCGCTTTACTGACAATCTGGCCAACCATGCCGCTACGCCAGTTTCTCGGCGATACGCATCACCGCACTGCGGGCACGAACATTCTCACCGATCTCCTCAGCACTAGCTTTACGGGCTTTGCCTATCGCCTTCAAACGCTGATTCAGCTCAGTGTGCCGTACCGGCAGACCCGGTGGCGCTTCATCCCCACGGACATGTTTACGTATAAACCGCTTAACGATCCGATCCTCTAATGAATGGAAGCTGATAACCACCAGCCGACCACCCACACTGAGCCCCTCCAGCGCCTGTTCAAGACAGGCGGTCAGATCGTCAAGCTCACTATTGATGTAGATACGTATGCCCTGAAACGCCCGGGTCGCCGGGTTCTTACCTCTTTCCCACTTCGGATTGGCAACTTTCACGATCTCAGCCAACCGAGCGGTCGTGGTGATCGGCGCGATCTGCCGCTCAGCCACAATGGCTTTTGCAATACGACGCGAGAAACGCTCTTCGCCGTACAGATACATCACATCCGCTATCTCTTTCTCTTCAGCACGCGCGATCCACTCTGCCGCGCTCTCGCCTGCCTGCGGATTCATCCGCATATCCAATGGGCCATCATTAAGAAAACTAAAACCACGCCCGGCATCATCAAGCTGCGGCGAAGATACACCCAGATCCAGCAAAATACCGTCCAGCTTGCCGAACAAACCGCGTTGCTCCAGCTCAGCACCCAACTCGGCGAACGAGCCATGGACCACGTCAAAACGGCCGTCTTGAGCCTTCATCTGCTCTGCCACTTCGATCGCCTGCGGGTCTTTATCGAAAGCCAACAATTGACCATTCGAGTCCAGTTGCGACAGGATCAACGAAGAGTGGCCGCCACGCCCGAAGGTTCCGTCGGCATAAACGCCTGCCGGATCGGTGATCAACAGATCAACCGCCTCATCCAGCAATACCGTTTTATGTTTAAAATCCTGGCCCATCAAACCGTCCTTTTCAGACACGCCTTACTCACACTCACTTAAAGCCCTATCGGCTGAAAGACACATCGACCATCGCCTCGGCGCTAACCTCACACCGATTCACTCTCAACAACCAAGCCTGAACGACCAAATCACAATGACAGAGACTTCAGGTCCTCAGGCACCAAACCCGCCCCTTCGGAAACATCTAAATATGCATCCCGGGTCTGGTGCCACTGCTGCTCGCTCCATATTTCAAATTTGTTACCCTGCCCCAACAAAACAACTTTGCGTTCGACGTCGGCAAACTCACGCAATGGCGCCGGTAGTAACAACCGGCCATTGCCGTCCATATCCACTTCCGCAGCATGACCGATGATCATCCGCTTTAACCGTCGGGCACCCGGATCAAAACTGGATATCGTACTCAGCTTTTGCTGAACGATGTCCCACTCAGGCTGAGTATGCAGTGTCAGACAGCGGTCGAACGGATCTACCGTGACGTACATCTTACCGTCACAGTAATCAGCAATACGCTCGCGGTAGCGCGTTGGCATAGCCATGCGCCCCTTGGCGTCGAGATTGATCTCGCTGACTCCGCTAAACATTTTGTGTAACCCGATCCTTTTTCAGCACAAGATTGACGTATGATTTGCAGGCACCTAACCAATGAAAACCACTTCTACCCACTTTTACCCACTATAGCACACGAATAAAGAATAATTACCACTTTTACCCACGACCAAACAGCCTCTATTAACGATAACCCCACCCCTCATGAATCCAACACATAACCAACCTAACCCCGCATCATAAAATCCTAGTAATAGTTTAACAAATCAATCATTTAACGATAATTCATCTGATCAACAGATCGAGCAACAACAGCAACATGATGAATAAAAAAGATTCAAAATAACGCAATACCCTCTGCATAGATCGCTCAGCAACCTCCCCACCCAACCACCGCTTTATGCAACACACTCATGCTTCAAATCACGCTTTGTCCGGCCGAACCTAGCCTAAACAGTTTCTTAGCAGCCCAGAGTCGGCGATAATCTCCGCCTTCTCTGGCCTACCACGATACTCACATGACTGCGATTCCTGTTCTTACTCAACTCGGCTCAATGGATACCCAAACCTTCCTGCGTGATTACTGGCAGAAGAAGCCTTGCGTTATTCGCGGTGTTTTCAATGGGGCGCCCCCTGTGATCAGTCCGGACGAACTTGCCGGGTTAGCATGCGAAGAGGAGGTCGAGTCCCGCCTGCTGATCACCGATCCGCAGAGCGGTCAGTTTGAGCTACTGCACGGTCCCTTCCCTGAAGAGAAATTCAGCCAACTTCCGGCCAGCCACTGGAGCTTATTGATACAAGGAGTGGATCTGTGGTCGGCCGAAGCAGCCAACTTGGTAGAGCAGTTTCGGTTCATTCCCAACTGGCGACTTGATGATCTGATGATCAGTTATTCAACCCGCGAAGGCGGTGTTGGGCCGCATTATGACAACTACGATGTTTTCATCATTCAGGCACAAGGGCGTCGCCGCTGGGAGGTTGGTGGCCAATACCTTGAACACCAAACCGAATTTCTCAGCGGCCAACCGGTGCGCATTCTCAAACATTGGCAGCCCGAGCAAAGCTGGGAGCTAGAACCCGGCGACATGATCTACATCCCGCCCCGGGTGGGCCATAACGGCGTCGCCATTAGTGATGACTGTGTCAATTACTCAGTCGGCTATCGCGCGCAACACGCTTCGGAGATGCTGCAACATTTTGCCGGCTACTGCGCCAATCACTGCCCCGATGAGCTGCGATTTTCCGATGGCCAGCAAACGCTACGACAACACAGCGGCGAAATTCAAAGTGAGGACCTGCAACAGGTCAAAAAATTATTGCAACAACTGCTCGACGATTCGGATCGATTACAACGCTGGTGGGGAGAGTACGTAACCGAATCAAAAACCCCAGAACCGGGAAACATCATCGAAGAAAGCGGTGAGGACCACGTCGAATCGATCGAACAACTGTTACAACACAGTGATTTTATCCGCCGGGCCGAGGGGGTTAGATTCGCTTTTGATCGCAGCGACAAAGGCGGCTGCCTTTATATCGCAGGCCAAAGCTTCGATCTCGGTCCTGCCGAGATCGCACTGGCGGAGCTGCTGTGCGATCAGAACCAATACCGCCCCGAGCAGATCAGTACCTGGTTAAGCAATCCTGGTACAAACTCGTTACTGGTGGGGCTATTTAATGCAGAACTGCTCTACCCCATCGACTAACCCGCAGCCTAAACCATCACTATCCACCGGCAACAGGACCAACAGGAAACTTGTCACTATTTGCGACTCTCTATGCTGATTTTTTTGCTGTAGCTCAGTAAGACTTTTGACCTCTGTCAATTAATACCCACAAAATTTCAACAGCTACGTGTTTTGTAGGGATCATTTTGACACAGCCAACCGATAGATAAGGTATTATCGCGTTGAAAAAATTCATCTCAGGATGTTAGAACTATGGGATCGCCCAATCAGAATACCAAAAGTACGATGAAGATCGGCCAGAAGATAGACCTGACGCTAGCAGGTATCTTTATCTCGCTACTGATTTTATCGAGCGGTTACCAATACAATAATCAACGCGAAATCGTTGAAGCGATGGTATTGGAGCAAGCAGGAATACTCGGCAGCAGCTTCTTCGATAACGTCAACACCCTGATGATCACCGGCCAGATGAACCAACAAGAGATCGCCCGGACCAAAGTCACTAGCCACGACGGCGTACTCGACGCACGTATTCTTCGCTCTGATGTAGTTAAACAGCTCTACGGCCCCGGTAAAAACAGCGCCCAAGCCGTTGACGAACTCGATCGCAGAGCCCTAGCCGGCGAAGAGCTTCAGATCATTGAGCAAGGGGACAACGGTCGTGTACTAACACAACTCACGCCACTGCTTGCTAGCGAAGATTTCAACGGTACCAATTGTATGACCTGCCACCCGGCAAAAGCCGGAACCGTGCTGGGAGCCATCCGCATCGACTATTCACTACAACAGTTTGATGAGCATGCCAAAGAACAGCTCTGGCTCAGCACCGGCCTTAACGCACTACTTCTGATTTTGGCTTGGCTGATCATTCGCATCATCCTGCGTCGGTTGGTCATCCACCCGCTACGCACCATCAGCGCGACCATTCATACCATCGAGCAGAGTGCTAACCTCGACCTGAAGATCGATCTGGATCGTGGCGACGAGCTGGGCACTGTCGCCAGCAGTTTCAACAGCATGATTGAGCGTTTTCGCGGTATCGTGGTTGAGTTGAATCTGATCAGCAACAAACTCAGCAGCCAGACTGTCGATTTTAATAAATCGTCTCAACAGGGCCTGAGCTCTTCGCACCATCTAACCAGCGAAATGGACCAGGTCGCCACCGCGATGACCGAGCTTGAGCAAACCGCTCAGTGCGTGGCGGAGAATGCCACCCAAGCCCTGACAGCAACCCAAAAAGCTGAAGAGCAAACCCAGCAAGGGCAACAAGCGGTCGCCACAGCAATCAAAGGTATTGAAGACCTGGCCAGCGAGCTAACTTCAGCCAACCTGATGACCGAGAAACTGCACCATCACAGCGATGAAATCACCCAGATCGTCAACGTCATCTCCGATATTGCCGAACAGACCAATTTACTGGCTCTTAACGCCGCAATTGAAGCTGCTCGCGCCGGTGAACAGGGTCGTGGTTTTGCCGTCGTAGCTGACGAAGTCAGAGCACTTGCCAGTCGTACCGGGCAATCAACAATTCAGATCCGGGAGATGATTTCAGGGCTGCAGAAGCAGACTCAAGGCACCCTCGATATCACCGCACAGAGCAGTGAACAGGCTCAGAACAGCGTCACCCAGAGCAAGACTACCGGTGATCTGCTGACCATGGTCAACGACTCTGTCATTAACGTGTCGCAGCTAAACAGTGAAAACGCCACCGCCGCCAACCAGCAAACGCAAGTGGCTGGTGAAATAAATAAGAGCATCCTGACGATCAATGAGATCGCCAATCAATCAGAAGACGATGCGCGCCGTATGGCTGAGGCCAGCGGTGAACTCGAGAAACTGACGCACAACCTTAATAGCATCATCGACCAGTTCAACGTGAAGCTCTGATCTTCAGAGTAGCTAAATCAACACCCTAACAAGCGCGGCTAATGGCCGCGTTTTTTTTCGTTCAAATAAAGCCCTTCAAACCAAGCACCTTCAAGCTAACCCAACGGGATAACAAACAAGCCAGCCAGGTAAGACCCAAACAAGCTGAAAAACCTATCTATGCATAGATTTTACTAACCACTACCGGAAGCCTGATTTATCGGGTTCTCCGAAGACCCTGGATTCGATAAAAAAGCCCCTGCTACGTTGCCATAGCAGGGGCTTGTTCTGATTTGCTGATCTGGGTGTTATTTAGCCGCAAACAACGAGCGAGAGATCACCTCTTTCATAATCTCAGACGTCCCGGCATAGATGGTCTGAATCCGGGCATCGACGTAGAAACGTGAAATAGGGTACTCGGTGGTGTAACCGTAACCCCCAAACAACTGCAGACATTGATCGGTTATCTGACACTGCATCTCAGTTGCAGTTAGTTTCAGAATCGCTGCATCTTCGACCGTCATCTGCTGGTTTTGGTACTTCGCCATACACTGCTTCAAGTATGCTTCACACAGCTCAATTCGAGACTTCACCTCAGCCAACTGAAAACGGGTGTTCTGAAAATCACCAATCGCCTGACCAAACGCTTTACGATCCTTAACATACGCAAGGGTCACTTCCAGCGCACCTTTGGCAGCACCGATCGCCTGAGTGGCACAACCCAGGCGTTCACGAGGAAGCTCCTGCATCAGGTAAACAAAGCCCTTTCCTTCCTCGCCCAATAGCGAGCTGGCTGGCAAACGAATATTGTCAAAGAACAACTCACAGGTATCAGAGGTGTGCTGGCCTATTTTGTGTAGCCCCTTTCCGCGACTGAACCCCGGCAGTGAAGTATCAACCAGAAACAACGACACCCCTTTGGCTCCGGCACTAGGATCGGTCTTGGCCGCCACGATCACCAGATCGGCATGAATACCGTTGGTGATGAAGATTTTAGACCCGTTCAGGACATACTCATCACCATCACGAATAGCGGAAGAACGTAACGCCGCCAAATCACTGCCCGCACCGGGTTCGGTCATGGCGATAGCACCAACGACCTCGCCAGATACCATCTTCGGCAACCAGTTATCTTTCTGCTCTTCACTACCCAAATGCAGGATATAGGGCATAACAATATTGGCATGGATGCTATAACCGGTCCCCAGACCACCAAAACCCATTCGGGCGGTCTCCTCGATAATCATCTGAGCCACCTCAAACGAAGCTTCAGCGGCGCCGTATTGCTCGGGGAAATCCACACCCAGCATACCGGCCTCACCCAGAGTGTTCCAAAAAGTGCGCGGAATCTGATGATCCTCTTCCCACTGTTCATAGTGAGGGGCAACCTCTTGCTCCAACATCCGGATGGTCATATCCCGAAAAAGGGTGATCTCTTCGTTATCAATAGTCTGGCTCATTTCAATATCCTCAATGTGGGCTCGGCTAACATCCGGCATCGACCAAAGGGGCAATAGCCTTACCGTCAGAATGTGGCGCTGGGCGTGTGTATGTATAGGGAACGATCTAGTATCACTCAGATGTCTCAATGACCCACTGTCTCAAAATGACAAAAATACTGTCCATATCGGACATTTCATTTATGATCGGTCTCTCCATTGCTGATAATAAAGACGATCTTCTCTGAAGAAGGCAAAACGATGACCGCTGCAGAACCATCCTCCATCCCTATCGCCAACCATTATCTACACGCGGCGATGAAAGGCGCGGTCAGACAGGGCTGGAAGCCGGAGCAGTTATTGCAGCAATCAGGCATTCCGATCAGCCTGCTTAATACACCCGAGCAACCGATAACAGCCCAACAACTATCACAGCTATTCCGAACTATTTGGCGCTGCACAGGGGATGAAAACCTAGGCTTTTCTCCACAGAGCTGTCCGTACGGGTCATTTGCACTGATGGCTGAGTTGGTTATCCATAGCAAAACGCTGGGCGGTATGTTGAAACAGGCTGTTCGCTACTGCTCCACCCTAAGGGAAGAGCTTGAAACCGGATTAATTCAGCAAGACGGCCAGCTTGTCGTAACCTTAAACCTCAGGCAGTCGCAGTGGGATACTGACCACACACTACAAGAGTTGTTACTACTGGTATGGCAACGACTCATCAGCTGGCTGGTTGGCTACAAGGTATTACCAACATTAACCCGCTTTAACTACCCAACTCCCGATCACGCTGCAGAATACTTGCTGATGTATGGCCGCAGTATCGAATTCGACCAGCCAAGTAGTGGCTTCAGCATTAGTGATCGCCTGCTGCACCTGCCCATTATTCGCTCCGAGCATGACCTGAAGGCGTTTATGGCAAACTTTCCGGCGATAATTCTCCATCGGCCCCGGCACGGCGACACAATCAAACAACAGATCCAGCAACTACTTTTGCAGCAAGATTTCAGCGCAATGCCAACGCTAACGATGGTGGCCGATCATCTGCATTTAACCCCGCGAACCTTACGCCGAAAACTGGCTCTGGAGGGCGTCCAGTATCGGCAATTAAAAGACCAGATACGCCGTGACAAAGCGATCCGCTTACTGACCCGTGAGAACCTGTCGATCAATCAGGTTAGCCAACATACCGGATTTAGCGAACCGGCTGCTTTTTGCAAAGCCTTTAAAAAATGGACCGGCACCCAGCCGTCCCTTTACCGAAACCGTCAAACTAAAAACCCTTAACGTGACATCATCGATATCACAACGAGTCCGGCAGCGGTGGTTAACATCCTGTACTGATGTAAACGGCTGTCATCAAGCGGAACCAGTCGTTATGCTGGCGGTCAACAGATAATCCAAATAGATAGATAGTCAAACTGACACGATTAAGGAGTTTCCAGATGGTTACTGCAACCTTTGCCGCCGGGTGTTTCTGGGGCATAGAAGCCCGTTTCGCTGCCCAAGCTGGTGTTACTGAAACGGCCGTCGGCTATATGGGTGGCCACACCAATGAGCCCAACTACAAAGAGGTCTGCACAGACAGCTCGGGCCATGCCGAAGTTGTCCAGCTGCACTTCGATCCAGCAATCACCAGCTACCGCCAATTGCTGCAATTTTTTTGGGGCATGCACGACCCGACCACACTTAACCGTCAGGGCCCCGATCAGGGAAGCCAGTACCGTTCGGCAGTGTTCTTCCATAACCCAGAGCAGCAACAACAAGCCCAGGCGATGTTACAACAATTGCAGCCCAACTATGACCAGCCGATCGTAACCCAGATTATTGCTGCCGCTACATTCTATCGAGCCGAGGAGTACCACCAAAAGTATCTGGCCAAACAAGGCTTACCGGTCTGCGGCATCTAACAGATCGGTCTACCGCCGCTATTGCGGCTACCGTAACTACCGATAAACCGGAGTCGCCTGATGATTGATCTCTATACCGCCAGCACCCCCAACGGCTGGAAAGCTTCAATAGCATTAGAGGAGTTACAACTGCCTTACCAGGTTCATGCTCTGAACCTGTCAGAGCTCGATCAAAAACAGCCAGGCTTTCTGCAGATCAACCCCAACGGCCGAATTCCGGCGATTATTGACCGACAAGCCGATAACTTCGCTGTCTTCGAGTCGGGCGCTATTCTGGTCTACCTGGCCGAGAAAACCGGTCGGTTGCTGCCAGCCGATGCCAAAGGACGCTCGCAGGTGATGCAGTGGCTGATGTTTCAGATGGGCGGCATTGGTCCGATGCAGGGACAGGCCAACGTCTTCTTTCGCTATTTTCCCGAGAAAATCCAACCGGTAATCGATCGCTACCAACACGAAACCAAACGTCTATACGGCGTACTAAATCAACAACTGAGCGAGCATGAATACCTGGCCGGTGATTTCAGCATCGCCGATATCGCCAACTGGTCATGGGTTCGGGCGTACGAATGGGCGGGGGTGAACGTCGAGGATTTGCCGCACCTGACGCGATGGATCGATGCGCTCGCGGCACGCCCTGCTTGCCAACGAGGAATCGAGATTCCGCAGAAGCTCGATCTTGATGAGAAGAAACAAGATAGCTTCATCAAATCAGTGCAATCGATGCTTACCACCTGATATTCCAAACGCAGTCGTCGCTGCTTCACTCAAGATCGATCCGCCGTATAGCTTGCTGCAGAAAGTCAGACTTGCGCTGAAACCGAGCTTTAGCGGTTGGATCCCGAGTGGCATGAAGCTGGCTTTGCGTACCGCTTAGTTCTTGATTGAGCCAACCGCGAATCATCACATAATAACGTGAATCGGTGCCGTACCGGACGATGGTATCCAGCGACGCGGGTTCTGCCTGTGCGGCTATAGCAGCAGCGACCGCTTCGACCATTTCACCAACACGGTAAGTTGCTGGATCGAACGGCTCTAGAGACGGTGACCGGTTCAGACCTGCTGATGGGGTGTGATTATCTCCAGAAGGCCTCTCCGCCATCTGGCTACACCCCGATAACAAAGCCGCGATCAGACTCCAACGGATTGCACAGAGCAGCTTAGGCAAATAGTCGCTAAGTAATTGCCCTAACCATCGCTTGCGATAAAGACGGTGATTGTTTGGAGGCCTATGGTCATGGGGCTTGCGATATTGATTCCAGCGGCATTGAAAAGGGATATATCGAACAAAGCTCATTGCACACCCGCTACTCCGTGAAAAAACACCTACCAGTGAGTTCAACCCACTAGCGTCAATTACAACCGATCCGCCAGCGTTCCCGACAACGAACCGTACTGGCGGATAACGCTTAACAAGCGACCGGTGCCCGCCTCTAACGTCTGGTTATTATCGACTCGTAATATGGTGGGGTCGAGTTGCTGCTGATAACGATCTGCCCGCGCAATACGCTCGGAAATTTGTATTTTACTCTCGCGTCCCCGTTGCCGTAATCGCTGCTCAAGCGAATCTGCATCAACACAAACAACCAACGGGACCAACCTGTGATGATACAGTTCGCGCGCTTGCGGCAAGTACCCTCGCGAACCATTCACCAGTACATTAATACCTTGGTCAAGCCAGACATTGATCTCACTACCGATACCATAATACAAACCATTGGCCTGCCAGTGCATCGCAAAGGCGCTCAGCTTCTGCCGCTTGATAAACTCGGCCTCAGATAACCAAATATGGTTTTCTCCTGCCAGCTCAGGCGCCCGGGTAATATAACGATGGGCGATAAAACATCGGTCAGACTCGGTGATCCGGCTACGACACTGCTTAAGCAAGCTGTCCTTACCCGAGCCCGACGCCCCCATCAGATAGAAAATTCGGCTCTCGCTAGCCATCCAACGTCCACCTTCTGGCAAGTCCTGCCATCATAGTTATCCCATCAAATGCCACAGGCACCACCACCGCCCCGCCCGTTGCCAACCGTTCAACTCCGCTATCAGCAGCATCCCCCAACGCTATGCCGGTATGGGCACACAGATGCATTTTCCGTTGATACGATGACGAACTTCAAGCATCTTACCGGTGCTGCTACAGCGATAATCACATGTAGACATGGCATCTCCTGTCACTGGCTGCAAAATTTCAAACAAACCGATCAGCGCCTATTGTACCCCGCCATGCGAAACCGTCACAGAACGTTACCTCTGGGTACTATCGAGGACGAACGTACAGCGTAGCACTGGTCTTTAATACTCAGGCTGATTATGATCCGACCGAAGCCTGCGCTTCGGTGCTACGCACAACCCACTAGGAGAGAGAGCATGAGCTGCTTGTTCTGCAACATCGTTGATAAACAGATCCCCGCCGACATCGTCTATGAAGATGATCACGTTCTGGCGTTTCGCGATATAAACCCTCATGCACCGCAGCACATGCTGGTCATTCCGAAGAAACACATCTCGACAATCAACGACGCCGAAGAGGCGGATGCCCAGACTCTCGGACAGCTGTCACTGGCAGCAGCCAAACTAGCTAAACAACTGGGGTTTTCCGAAGATGGCTATCGCACCGTGATGAACTGCAACCAACACGGCGGCCAGACGGTTTACCACATCCACCTGCATCTGTTAGGCGGTAAAGCGATGGGCTGGCCGCCTTATACCGACCAACTCAAAACGGTCTGATCGAGACGAGCCTGTACTAACACTGCCGTTTCATAGGCTGCCCTTTTAAAATAAGTTCTGCTGGCTGAAACCTACCATTTATTCCGCCAATAGAGCCCTGCTCAGGCTGTCGCCGGATCTCTTGTTCCACACACTTGATCTGGCGCAACTTGTTCGCCGCTTACTCTTTTGCAGTGCAACATAGACTTGTTACAATGCCCTATACTCACCAGCGATAGGTCGCATCATGGTTCTCGACAACCGCCCTCCAGCTCATGATCAGCTTGAGTTCTTTATCGAACAGACATCCAAAACCCCCGCAGTCAGTACCGCTGTTATCCACCCCGTCGACGCCAACAGCCTCAACGGCGCTATCGAAGCCGCCGAACGTAACATCATCGAGCCGATATTGGTCGGACCGGAAGATAAAATCCGGGCCACGGCAGAGATGGAAGAACTCGATATCAGCCCGTACCGGATCATCAACACTCTGCACAGCCACGAATCGGCAGAGAAAGCCGTAGCTCTGGCCCGAAGTCTCGAAGTACGTATTTTAATGAAGGGCGGACTCGCCACCGATGAGATGCTCAAGGCGGTGATTCACAAAGACAAAGGGGTACGGACCGAACGACGACTCAGCCATATCTTCATGCTCGATGTCCCCAATTATCACAAACCACTGATGATCACCGATGCTGCTATCAATGTGGTTCCGGATATGAACATCAAACGTGACATCGTCCAAAATGCGATCTATTTTGCCCAAGCACTGGGTATCGACCAACCCAAGGTCGCCATCCTAGCTGCTATCGAGAAGGTTAAATCGACGATGCAGAGCACCGTTGATGCCGCCGCGTTGTGCAAGATGTCCGACCGTGGTCAGATCATTGGCGGCTTGCTTGATGGCCCGCTGGCGTTCGATAACGCGATCTCACTGGAAGCCGCCCACGACAAACATATCATCTCTGCGGTTGCTGGCGACGCCGACATCCTGCTGGCACCGGATCTTGAAGCAGCCAATATGATTGGCAAGCAGCTGATTTACCTGGCTGGAGCCAAGTCTGCAGGCCTGGTCTTGGGAGCCCGGGTACCGATCGTACTGACCAGCCGCGCTGAAAAAACCCTCGGGCGACTTGCCTCTTGCGCCCTCGCGGCGCTACAGGTCACCCACGGGGCCGTAAAATGAACAGTATTTTTACCGTCAACGGCGGTTCTTCCAGTCTCAAATGTGCACTGTTTTGCATCTCCAACGGTGAGCCGGAGCTGTTGTTTAACTTCAAACTGAGCAATATTCTAGGCAAGGCACGGGCTCAAGTTATTAATGCACAAGGCGAAAAAATTGCCGACCTGCTGCCAGATTTTTCAGAAGTCGGGCCAGATCAACGCCATCAAGCTTGCCTCGATTTTGTGTTCGCCTGGAATCGTTCCCATGCCGGCAAACAAACTCTCAAAGCAATTTGTCACAGGGTGGTACACGGCGGTGAGCGCTTCAGCACACCTGTAGTGGTCGGCGATAGTGAACTCGAACAGCTGCGTCACTATATTCCGTTAGCGCCATTGCATCAGCCGTTTAATCTGAAATTGATCGAAGCTTGCCACGCACTGCTACCGGATGTGCCTCAGGTCGCCTGCTTCGACACCATGTTTCACAGCGACATGCCTGCTGTTGCCAAGCAGTTTGCGCTGCCGCGTTCACTCACCGAAGACGGTGTTCGGCGCTACGGCTTCCACGGCTTGTCGTACGAGTACATCCAACGTCAACTGGATCAACGCGATGCCGGGCAGCTCAAAACAGTGGTTGGCCATCTGGGTGCTGGCGCCAGTCTTTGCGCCATCAAGGCCGGTCGCAGCATCACCTCCACCATGGGTTTCACCGCGCTGGACGGACCACCGATGGGCAGTCGCTGCGGCAGTATCGACCCCGGCGTATTGCTCTATTTGATGCGCGAGAAAGCGATGGATGTCGACGCGCTTGAAAAGCTACTCTATAAAGAGAGCGGCTGGCTGGGTGTTTCTGGCGGTATCAGCAGCGAAATGCACGAACTGCTTGCCAGTGATCAACCCGAGGCTCGCGAAGCCGTTGACCTGTTTACCTACCGTGTTGCACGTGAAATAGGCAGCCTCGCCGCCGCCATGGAAGGGATCGAGCAGCTGGTTTTCACCGGTGGTGTAGGCGAGAATAGCGCCGAGATCAGAGCCGAAATCTGTCGCCGTAGCAGCTGGCTTGGCATTGAGATCGATGCTTCAGCCAACCAGGCCAACGCCGAGCTGATCACCACCGCTAACAGCAAAATCCAGGTGCGGGTTATCGCGACCAACGAAGAGGGGATGCTGGCACTGCACGGCATGGAGATGCTGGCCTAAACCGACTCATCGCTGGATCGTCGTTCGAGTCGGCTCAGTTTAGCGGGCTCCCTGCGCGATCCAGCGCTGCAACATTTCGAATTCAGCCGCCGTCACCGATACCGGTCCCGGCGGCATATTACTAAAGCGCCCCTTCACCGGTCGCATCAAATTGATAAACCGGCCTTTCTCGGGCTCCCCCGGAAACACGACGGCACCATTGCGGCCACCCTTGCTTATATTTTCCAGCGTATCCAGCTTCAGTCCTGCATCGGCAAACCAACCCGAATGACAGTCAACACATAGCCGCTGTAACAACGGTTTGACCTGCATCGGGTAGCTAACCGAATCTGATGCCAGCACCAACTCGGTTGCGAAAGCCGCATTGCTAAATACCAAGGCACTAGTTACGGCAACGCAACAAACCTGTCTAAAAAAAACTCTTACCACCTCAACAACCTCGTCGAAAAATTCGACACAACTGATTTAAATTAATAACAATAACTACTTTTAATGATCGAACTCAATTCCACAGCTGGTTATTGTTGCGATGCAGCATCTAAGGCATATAATTATCCAACCCAATCTATTATTCACTTGAGATATCCCAACATGAACACAGATCTTATGAAAGGAAAAAAGATCCTGATCGTCGGCATCGCCAACGATAAAAGCATCGCATACGGATGCGCTCAAAAGCTACGCGACGCGGGCGCCGAACTAGCCATCACCTACCTGAACGACAAAGCTGAACGTTTCGTTCGGCCACTGGCCGAGCAGCTGGGGGCCACGATCATAATGCCTCTGGATGTATCAATCGACGGTCAGATGGACGCTGTATTCGCGTCCTGCAATGAGGTCTGGGGGAAACTTGATGGTGTGGTTCACTCGCTGGCGTTCTGCCCGATGGACGACCTCCAGGCGCCACTATCAGAATGCTCTCGCGAAGGTTTCAAGCAAGCACTCGACGTTTCCTGCTACTCCTTCATCGAGATGGCCCGTCACGCTAAGGCGATGATGCCCGACGGCGGTAGCCTGATCAGTTTCTCTTACCTCGGCAGTGCCATCGCCACCGGTGATTACAACATCATGGGCTGCGCTAAAGCCAGCCTGGAGGCCGCCAGTCGCTACCTGGCCCGTGACCTGGGCCCACTGGGAATCCGTGTCAACTGCCTCTCACCCGGCACTATCGCCACCCGTGCTGCAGGCGGCATCAAGGATTTTGAGAGTATGCTACAACTCAACAAGCAGCTGTCTTGCGACAACGAGCTCCCCACCATCGAAGAGGTCGGCAACGCGGCTCTATACTTCATGAGCGACCTGTCTAAGGGTGTCACCGGTCAGATCCACTACATCGACCATGGCGTTTGCATCGCCGGATAGTGACCGTTTATCCGGTTCCAGCCAAGATGAAGAGGCCCGCTGTTGCGGGCTTTTTTTCGTCGGTCTAAAAACTGCCAAACTACTCCCTAGCTGGCGTTTCTCATTGGTGACGTTGCTCCTAGGTGACACTTCCCCTAAGTGAAGTGTCTTGCAGATAAAGCATACGAGGGTTCGGAAAAAACCAACGCCGTCGAACTCAACCTACCCTCACCGACATTCCCGCCTAAATTCACAACAATTGAGAACACCAACACCCCCGCGTTATGCTACTCGGCTAATCACTGAGGCTGACCTACCATGCAGCAACCCAATACAAAAAACCCCTGGATCACCCTCGCCAGTCGCTGGGTCTACGAAAACGCCTGGATTCGTGTACGCGAAGACAAGGTGCTCAACCCTGCGGGCAACGAAGGGGTCTACGGCTTGGTCAAATTCCGAAACCGTGCCGTAGCGATCATCCCGATCGACGAGCAGGGCTATACCTGGCTGGTCGGTCAATACCGCTATGCCACCGGCAACTACAGCTGGGAGGTGCCGATGGGCGGTCACCCGATAGATAGACTAGCCATCGAGGGTGCCCACAAAGAGCTGGCTGAAGAGACCGGCTTACGTGCCGCCAAAATGACAGAACTGATGCAGGTAGAACTGTCGAACTCGGTCAGTGACGAGGTCGGTTTCGCCTTTGTGGCACAGCAGTTAAGTCAAGGAGAAACCAATTTTGATGACACTGAACAGTTGCAGATAAAGCGACTGCCTTTTGATGAAGCACTGGCGATGTGTCTCGATGGCCGCATCAGCGACCTATTTAGCGTCGCGACGATCCAGCAGCTAGCCCTACGGCGGCAGCAGTTCGGCTTATAACAGGGGGAGGCTTACGTTAAGAGGCCGAGCTAGTGAGCTCGGCTTTTGCTTGCTGCCACAACCGATCCAGCACCTGTTCTTCGGTATCGGCCATCACCAATCCCTGTTGTTCGGCCAACACCTCTACTCGTCGAAAACGTTGTTCGAACTTGGTATTGGACTGGCGCAACAACTGTTCAGAGTCCTGTTTCAAATGGCGTGCCAGGTTTACACAGGAAAACAACACATCACCCATTTCATCGGCGATTCCGGCTCGATCAGCGCTAGCGATCGCTTGCCGTAACTCCAGGATTTCACCGTCGAGGTTGTCCAGCACCGGTGCCAAACTCTGCCAGTCAAAGCCAATATACGCTGCACGTTTTTGTAATTTATGCGCCCGCAGCAACGCAGGCATGGCGCCTGAGATATCGTCCAACACCGACGGCGCTGCCTTGTCAGATTCCGCCGTCACCTTACCCGCCCGTTCTTCCGCCTTGATCCGTTCCCAACTCAGCTTGATCTGTTCTTCGCTGAGCTGAACCTCGCCGCCAAAGCTGTCAAAGCCACCATTGGGATAGACATGCGGATGGCGTCGCAACAATTTGGTCACCAGGCCATCGATCACATCACCGAATTCAAACTGCCCCGCTTCGGCGCAGATACGGGCGTAGAACACCACCTGGAACAGCAGATCACCCAATTCATCCTGCAGGTGTGGATAGTCCAGCCGCTCGATGGTATCGATCACCTCGTACACCTCATCGAGGGTGTGTGGCACGATCGAAGCCAGATCCTGTTTTCGATCCCACGGGCAACCGTAGTCGGGATCACGCAACTGTTCCATCAACCGTAACAGATCAGCGAGCTGGTAAGCCATCACGACGCTCCAGGAAGCTGTCGGTGTACGTCGATAATATTGGGTAACTGGGCGATCTTATCCATCACCCGACCCAGACTCTCCAACTGTTTCACTTCGACAGCAATCAACAGCCTTGCGGTGCCTTGGGCCTTATCGGTCTTAGTATTGACCGACATCACCAGCGTTCGCTCATTGGTCATCACAATCATCACGTCGCGCAGCAGGCCGTGTCGGTCGAGCGCATCAATGACGATATCAACCGTATAACCCTGACCTGAGGAATCATCACCCCAGCTCACCTCGATCATTCGCTTCTGATCATTGGATTCTAATTGCAGCGCATTGATGCAATCCTGGCGGTGGATCGAGACTCCCCGCCCCTGAGTGATATAGCCTACGATGGCATCGCCTGGTACTGGCTTACAACAGTTGGCAACCACGGTAAGCAAGTTACCTACCCCTTCGATAGTGACATCGTTGCCGGCTGTCTTGGCGCTACGCTCAGGCAGCAGGTCGAGGGTCAGGTCCAGATCAAGCTGCTCATCGCTCTCTCGCTGCTCGATCTGGCGCTGCGCTGCCGATAACAACTGACTCAGTCGCAGATCACCCGATCCCAGTGCCGCAAACAGATCATCGTCATCGCTATAACCCTGCTTCTCCGCAAGTTGATGGATGCTGATATCAGAGAGTGCCAGTCGTTTGATTTCGCGTTCAAGCAGCTGCCGTCCTTCGTGGATATTCTGGTCTCGGTTTTGCTCTTTAAACCAGTGCCTAATTTTAGCCCGTGCCCGCACTGAGCTGACATAACCAAAGTTGGGATTCATCCAGTCACGACTAGGCCCCCCCTCTTTGGCTGTCATGATGATGACCTGATCACCGGTCTTTAGCTTGCGGGTCAGCGGTACAATCTTGCCGTTGATCTTGGCACCACGGCAGCGATGGCCAACCTCGGTATGGACTCGGTAAGCAAAGTCGAGCGGCGTTGCGCCCGCAGCTATATCAACCACGTGACCATCGGGTGTAAAGGCGTAGATTCGATCCTCTTCGATACCGACCCGCAGTTGCTCAACCAGATCGTTGGCGTTGCCTACGTCATCTTGCCACTCCAGCACCTGACGCAACCAGGCGATCTTGCTTTCGTAGCTATCACTCTTGCTGGCAGTATCGGTACCTTTGTAGAGCCAATGCGCACAAACACCCAGTTCTGCATCATCGTGCATCTCATGGGTACGAATCTGGATCTCCAGTACCTTACCGTCTGGGCCAATCAATGCAGTGTGCAGTGAGCGGTAACCGTTCTTCTTGGGTGAGGCGATATAGTCATCAAATTCGTGCGGGATGTTCTTCCACTGGCCGTGCACAACCCCCAAGGTGGCGTAACAGTCCTTGATATCAGGCACCAGAATTCGCACCGCACGGATATCGTAAACCTGGTCAAAATCGATCTGCTTACGCTGCATCTTCCGCCAGATGCTATAGATATGTTTGGCCCGCCCCATCAGGTCCGCTTCGATACCGATTTCGGCCAATCCGTTCTTTAGAGAATAGAGGACGTCGTCGATATACTGCTGTCGATCGAGCCGTTTTTCAGCCAGAAGACCGGCTATCTGCTTATACGCATTGGGTTGCAGATAGCGAAAACTCAGATCTTCGAGTTCCCACTTAATATGGCCGATCCCCAACCGGTGTGCCAGCGGCGCGTAGACATCAAAAACTTCACGGGCAACGCGATAACGCTTCTTCCGGTTGCCGTCTTTTACGCCACGAATAGCACAGGTACGTTCAGCCAGCTTGATCAAGGCTACCCGCACATCCTCGATCATGGTCACCAACATCTTGCGGACGTTGTCGAGCTGGCCGTCACTCTGCCCCAGCACAGAATCGGGCGTGGGGTGCAGGACAGTGCCGATCGCAGCCATCTGCAATACACCTTCGATCAGCTTCGCGACGGTTGTGCCAAACGCTTCTTTTACCTCAGCCAGCGGTAACTTTTTCTCACGCACGGCACGGTATAAGATGGCCGCAATCAGGGCTTCTTGATCCAAACGCAGCTCAGCCAGAATTTCGGCCATTTCAAGGCCAGTGGTGTAGCTATCCGTGCCCTCCTCGGCCCAGATATCTTCCTGTGCTGTTACACGCTCCTGCGCCAGGTGACTCATCTGGCAGGCCCGAATCAGCTCTAAATCATCCTCGATATTGGTATCGACCCGAATCCGTTCCAGCCAGGCGCTGACATCAACGGAGCCGTTCTCATCAAGCGGATGATCTTCTCTAACTTTAACCATGGAGATAGCAACTCATATCACGAGTGAGTAGAACACCGACAGCAGCGCTACTGCACTGCTGTCAAATTGATGTCGTATGATAAACCGCTCCCCTTACCCCTGCAAAAAATAGGGCCAGAAAATACGCAGCAAATAGGATGAGAGAATGTTATAACTCGCTAGTGGCTAGCGATCAAAAACACCGGTCGACAGATAACGATCGCCGCGGTCACAGATAATGCAAACGATGACGGCGTTCTCAACTTCCCTACTAAGGCGAAGTGCGCCAGCCACAGCGCCCCCGGAAGAGACACCGCAGAAGATTCCTTCTTGTTGGGCCAAGTCACGCATACAGACCTCCGCCTCCTGCTGCGCCATATCGATCACCCGATCGACTCGCGCTGCCTGATAGATTTCCGGCAGATAGGCTGCGGGCCAACGGCGGATACCAGGAATACTGGCACCATCTTCAGGCTGCAGCCCGACAATCTCGACATCGGGGTTTTGCTGTTTCAAGTATTGAGATACCCCCATGATGGTACCGGTGGTCCCCATGGCACTGACAAAGTGAGTGATACGCCCGTCACTCTGCTGCCAGATCTCCGGGCCGGTACCCTCAAAGTGAGCCGCAGGATTATCAAAATTTGAAAACTGATCCAGCACCTTGCCTTTACCCTGGCTCTGCATCTGTAATGCCAGGTCACGGGCACCTTCCATTCCCTGCTCTTGTGTCACTTCAACCAGCTCTGCGCCGTAAGCGGTCATCGACACTTTGCGCTCCATGCTCATATTGCCGGGCATTATCAGCACCATCCGATAACCTTTGATTGCAGCGGCCATCGCCAATGCAATACCAGTATTACCGCTAGTCGCTTCAATCAAGGTGTCGCCGGGGGAGATTTCACCACGCTGCTCGGCGCGATTTATCATGCTCAGCGCGGGCCTATCTTTAACCGACCCGGCAGGGTTATTACCTTCCAGCTTCACCAATATCGTATTGCTGGTCTCGCCGGGTAATCGCTGTAAGCGCACCAACGGGGTCCCACCAACATAGGATTCGATTGTGGGAAATTGGGTATCCATCGACATTACCTGTTAACTATTTGGTGGCGTTGCCGCCATACCGAAGCCAAGAGTTAAAACCAAGCTCAACACTCGGTTATACCAAAGGGCGACATCTTATTGCTCTAAGACCACAAATGCCACCACTGTATCCACTTCATCCGACAGTGTGACCAATGAGCGACTGACCCCTAACTGTCGTGCCCGCTCGAGCGCTGCATTGGTCATCAGCAACAAAGGAGCTCCTAGCTCATTGTGATCAAGACTAATATGCTGCCAGGAAACGCCCTGCCCTAATCCAGTTCCCAGTGCTTTAGCCGCCGCCTCTTTGATAGCAAAACGCTTCGCCAAAAAATTGTCCGGGCGGGCGTGCTGCCGCCACTGCTGCAACTCCTGATCGGTTAGGATACGCTTGGCAAAGCGCTCTCCCAGCCGCTCAAGACTGGCGCTAATCCGGCTGATGTGGACGATGTCTGTACCTATACCGACAATCATTTCAACACTCCAATGACCATGAAGCCGCTTGTATATTCCCGAGGCAAATACGGTAGATGGAAAAACACTTGATCAGCACTCACTCTTGCCGTTCGAAACCCCTGCTCTCAAAGAACAGTGCTATCAGAAACCGGCGTTCCCAAAAATAATTCCCGGCTATTCAATGGCCGGCCACCCAGATAAGGCGATAGCGCTTGGCGCATCAACCGTTTGGCGCCGCGCCGCACTTCCGCCAAACGGTAGTCATCGGCAGCTACGGCTAAAATCAAGCTACCAAGGTAATAAAAACGTCCCTGCAGGGGGTCGTTATAGTCGGCAGCGACTGGCTGTTCGATGAAACCCTGCTGCGGGTCAAAACGGTAGTTTGACTGCGGCGCGATCTCAGCCGACGTCACCGAACGTTCAAAGTCGACCCCCAACCCCAGTTGCTGCAACAGCTTCCTTTCATAAATACGTAATACCGGCTCCTGCTCGTCAGGATCGGATAACCGTTGTAAAGCCAATTGATAGTAAGCAAATAGTTTAGGGAAGGCATCACCCTGCGGCACCAACCGCAGGGTCAGCTCATTGAGATAGAGGCCACACCAGAGGCTGCGCCCCTGCAGTAGAGTACTGCTCTCGGCTAGCTCGCCGCCAAGCAACGTCTTGAGATCGTTGCGGCCTCGCCAGTTGAGCTCTAAGAGTTGAAACGGC
This sequence comes from Motiliproteus sp., assembly GCA_036961355.1. Taxonomy (GTDB): domain Bacteria; phylum Pseudomonadota; class Gammaproteobacteria; order Pseudomonadales; family Balneatricaceae; genus Motiliproteus. Next base: position 44,471 of record JBALVL010000007.1, on the reverse strand, counting down.
TGAGTCAGGTGACGTTGCCGGGACTTGGCACTTCGAACCCCTTTGGCGACAGCCCTAATGACGCCGGAATCACGACTAAAATAGTCGACCAGCGCACTGGTTTCACGGTAAGGGCGGCTATGAAGGACGTAGCTCAGTTGCCGTTCGGCACGGTCAGCCGATATCGTCATAACCGAGTGTTCGTAGCGCGCGTTCGTCGTCGGACCAGCCGCTTTTAACCTTGACCCATAACTTGAGCATCACTTTAGAGTCGAACAGCCGCTCCATATCGATCCGCGCTTCCTGGCCAATCAGTTTGATCCGATCGCCCTTATTCCCGATCAAAATTCTCTTCTGACCATCACGCTCGACCAGTATCAAGGCACCGATGTGCAGCACACCGTTCTCGTGGCTAAACTCTTCGATCTCAACGGTGATCTGGTACGGCAACTCATCACCCAGCTGGCGCATGATCTTCTCGCGCACCAATTCGGCAGCCAGAAAGCGCGAGCTACGATCGGTGATCTGCTCTTCAGGAAAGAAGTGAATACCCTCGGGTAAGCGGCTAATCACCTGTTGCTCCAGTTGCTCGACGTTGTAACCCAATTTGGCAGACAACGGCACCACTTCGGCAAAATCCATCAACCCAGCCATCTGCTGCAGTTGAGGTAACAACGCCTGCTTATCTTCCATCCGGTCGACTTTATTAACCGCCAGGATCACCGGTAGCTTGCTGTACCTGAGTTTCTCCAACACCGCTTGATCTTCATCGGTCCAGCGGTTGCGATCGACAATAAATATCACGATATCAACATCACGCAGCGCCGAACTGGCGGCACGGTTCATATAGCGATTGATCGCCTTACCACCGTCTTTATGCAAGCCGGGAGTATCGACGTAGATCACCTGCACATCAGCTTCGGTCTTAATACCCAGAATCTGGTGCCGGGTGGTCTGCGGTTTACGCGAGGTGATACTGAGTTTCTGCCCCAGAATCCGGTTCATCAGGGTCGATTTGCCAACATTAGGACGACCGACAATGGCGACATAGCCACAACGGCCGGTGGTAGGTTGTTCTAACATCAATTTTTCCCGGATTCTGATTTGGTAGCCGTTTCGGCTCCCACCGCGACCAGTGCTGCCGACGCCGATTGCTGCTCAGCGATGCGGCGACTACGGCCTTGACCGGCGCATCGCTGTTCTTGCGTTGCGACTTCACACTCAATATAGAAGGTTTGCTCGTGTGCTTCACCCTCCACTCGAATTAAGTGGTAGATAGGTAGTGCATGCTTACGCGACTGTAAAAATTCCTGCAGTCGGGTTTTGGGGTCTTTCTGCGTGTCATCCAGATTAAGGTTTTCAAGGCGACTGTTATACCAAGCCAGAATCCTTTCACGACAAGGTTCAAAACCGGAATCTTGGTAGATCGCACCGATCAATGCCTCGACCATATCGGCCTGGATAGATTGGCGATTGAAGCCACCACTCTTGAGTTCACCGGCACCGAGTTTTAGAAACTCCTTCAGCGCCATCTCCTCTGCCAGCTCTGCCAAGGTAACCCCTTTGACTAAACGGGCACGCAGGCGGCTCAGCTGTCCCTCTTTGGCCGTCGGAAAACGGTCAAACAGATCGTCAGCGATGACGAAATTAAGAATCGAGTCGCCCAAAAACTCCAACCGTTCGTTGTTTCTGGCGCCACAGCTGCGGTGCGTCAAGGCCAGCTCGGCAAGCTTGTCATCAATGAACTGGTAGCCAAGGCGGCGCCCCAATTTCGCGATCATATCATTCAAGTTCACGACCTACATATTGCTCTTTAAAACTGACCACTGCATCAACATTGGCGAAAATGGGTATTCGAATCTCATAATCGATATTCAAAAACACCTCTCCTTTCTCTTTGGTGATTTTGACGTAATCCTTAGGAATATCACGCATATTGTTCATTCTGGTTTTCTTACCAATACCAGCCTTTATCTCTCGCTTGCTCTTTGACAGCAACGCTTGATCAGAGATCGTGCTCTGCATTATCGACTTGAGCGTTTCATGATCGGTGTAGGCCGGAACCAATTTAAAGCCAACCGCGACAAAAATGCCGACGACCACCAATACCACCAGCAATCCCGAAAAAGACCATCCGCCTTGGCGGCACTTATAGTTTTTCATCACACGTACTCCTGTAAGTGTCTCTGCCACAATCCCTTTATGGCAGGACTGCTTTTACTTAATCAAACCGTTATTTTTGAAACTCGGAATACTGCCCCAATTGGGCCAGTGCATCCAGATCGCAAACGCTTTACCAACGATCAGTTCATCGGGAACAAAACCCCAGAAACGACTATCGTTACTGTTGTCCCGGTTATCACCCACCATAAAATACTGCCCCGCAGGAACAGTCCAACGCCGAGCCGGACGCGGCATGGTCAGATCGTTATAGATCTGGTGCTCAACCTCACCCAGCTGCTCAACCAGCAACCGCTTCATACTGCGGCCATCGGGAAGTTCTGCCATTAGTTCTAACGATACCGGTGTGCCATTTATCGTCAAACGCTTGTTGCTATAACTGAGCTCATCTCCCGGCAACCCAACAACCCGCTTGATGTAGTTAATCCGCGGATCATTGGGGTATTTAAACACCATCACATCGCCACGCTGCGGGTCATTCAACGGCAGCACCTTCGTGCCGGCAACCGGTAAGCGAAGTCCGTAATGGTATTTATTGACCAGGATAAAGTCACCAATCTGTAGCGTCGGCAACATCGAACCTGAAGGGATCTGAAAAGGCTCGATCAGGAAAGAGCGCAGTACTAAGACCAGCGCCAATACCGGAAAGAACGATTTGGCGTATTCGACCAATATCGGTTCTTGTGCAACCTTGGCCTGTACTTTGGAATCCAGAGGAAGCTGTGCCTGATCCTGAGCGGTGACCACCAGCGCCTTACGACGGGGGGCCAATACGATTGCATCAAACATCCAGACTACACCCGTCACCGCAACAGCGACGACCAGCACCAGAGAAAAATCAATATCCATTTACTTATCCGTTCCAACTCACGCGCTTGCTTGCACGGTCGTTAATTATCCATTTTTAAAACAGCCAGGAAGGCATCCTGCGGCACTTCAACACTGCCGACCTGCTTCATCCGTTTCTTTCCTTCTTTCTGCTTTTGCAGCAGCTTTTTCTTACGGCTGATATCGCCGCCATAACACTTGGCCGTAACGTTCTTGCGTAATGCTTTGATGGTCGTTCGGGCGATAATTTTACCGCCGATCGCCGCCTGAATCGCGACATCAAACATCTGCCGTGGAATCAGTTCCTTCATCTTGTCGCATAACATCCGGCCACGGTATTGTGCATTATCCCGATGCATAATCACCGCCAGCGCATCAACCCGCTCACTGTTGATCAGAATATCCAAGCGCAACAAGTTAGCCGGTTCGAACCGGATAAAACTGTAATCGAGCGATGCATAACCACGACTGACCGATTTAAGCTTATCGAAGAAGTCCATCACCACTTCGCTCATCGGCAACTCATACGTCAGCGATACCTGAGTAGCCGTGTATTGCAGATCTTTCTGGATACCCCGTTTTGCGATGCATAACGTAATGACCGGTCCCAGATACTCTTTGGGTACCAACATATTGGCTTGAACGATGGGTTCTCGCATCTCATTGATCGAGCCGAAGTCAGGTAACTTTGATGGACTATCGACAGTGATGACTTCGCCGTTATTGAGTTCAACCTCGTAGATTACCGTCGGCGCTGTCGTAATCAGATCAAGATCGTACTCACGCTCAAGCCGTTCCTGGATGATCTCCATATGCAGCAAGCCAAGGAAACCACAACGGAAACCAAAGCCCAGCGCATCGGAACTCTCTGGCTCAAAAAACAGCGATGCATCGTTGAGCGTCAGCTTGCTGAGGGCATCACGAAAATCTTCGTAATCATCGGAGCTAACTGGAAACAGGCCGGCGTAAACCTGCGGCTGTATCTTTTTAAAACCTGGCAACATGCCAACATCAGGCGTTTTCGCCAACGTCAGGGTATCACCCACAGGAGCGCCCAGGATCTCTTTGATGCCGGCGACGATGTAACCCACCTCACCCGCTTTAAGCACACCGGTTGAGAGCCGCTTGGGCGTAAATACACCCACATCATCGACTTGATAGCTTTGCATCGTCGATTTGACCAAAATTTTGTCTTTTTTGCGAAGCGTGCCCTGTTTGACCCGTACCAGCGACACGACGCCAAGATAGTTATCAAACCAGGAATCGATTATCAACGCTTGCAGCGGTGCGTCGATGTCACCCTCTGGAGCCGGTATCAGTTCGATCAACTGTTCCAGTGCATCCTCGACCCCCATGCCACTCTTGGCGCTAACAGCCACAGCGTCCTGAGCGTCAATACCGATAACCTCTTCAATCTCCTGCTTGACCCGATCCGGCTCCGCTTGTGGCAGGTCCATCTTATTCAACACGGGCATCACTTCCAGCCCCTGTTCGATAGCGGTATAACAGTTTGCTACTGACTGCGCTTCGACACCCTGCGCTGCATCAACGACCAACAATGCACCCTCACAGGCGGCCAGCGAGCGCGATACTTCGTAGGAGAAATCGACGTGGCCGGGGGTATCGATAAAGTTAAGCTGGTAGATTTTCCCGTCGCGAGCCTGATAATCAAGGGTAACGCTTTGAGCCTTGATGGTGATGCCGCGCTCACGTTCGATATCCATCGAATCAAGCACTTGCTTCTCCATCTCGCGCTCACTCAGACCTCCGCAGGTCTGGATAAAGCGATCAGCCAGGGTCGATTTGCCATGGTCGATATGGGCGATGATAGAAAAGTTCCGGATATGACTAAGGTCACTCAAAGCAGTAGCACCATAAACGCTCGTAACGAGCTGGAAAATAAAGCGCGCAATTCTAGCTCATTTTCGACCATAGAGCCATTCAACATCACATCGTCAGCACATCCCTATCGGCCACAAAAAAGGGCGCTTTCGCGCCCTTTGGAAACTTTTTAAGGTTTGACTTTCAGCGGCAAGAACAGTGGACTTCCGCGTCGAACAATGCGCATTGGTACCGCTTTATCGAGCGGCAACTGATCCACCACCTCGACAAAATCATCCACACCTTCAATCGCGCGGCCGTTAAGCATGGTAATCACATCGCCGACGATCAAGCCTGCCTCGGCCCCAGGTCCTGAGGCCACAGCCCTAATCACCACACCACCCTCAAGATTCCATTGCTGCGCCCGGTCTTTCTCCAGCGCAGCCACTTTCACCTTAAGCAAGTTATCTTCTGCAGGCGCCACCGGTGGTGCTGCCGTTTTGCTCATCTGACCCTCATCGGGTAACACACCGACTGTCAATTTCAGCTCTTTCTTTTTGCCATCACGAATCAACTGGAGTGTTACAGTTTTGCCCGGAACCACCCGACCAACCAGCTGCGGCAACTCGGCGGAACGGTCCACCGAACGACCATCAAAGCCGACAATAATGTCACCCTCTTTCAATTTAGCCGCTTCTGCAGGACTGCCTGGCAACACTTTCGCCACCAGCGCACCCATCGGACGGTCCAACCCGAAAGATTCGGCCAGCTCCCGGTTAACTTCCTGAATAATCACACCCAACCAGCCCCGCGCTACGTGACCATTGGTTTTCAGCTGCTCGACCACATCCAGCGCCATCGTCACAGGAATGGCGAACGACAACCCCATAAAACCACCCGAACGGGTATAGATCTGCGAGTTAATACCGACCACTTCGCCATCCAGATTGAACAATGGACCACCCGAATTACCGGGATTAATCGCCACATCTGTCTGAATGAAAGGGACGTAGTTTTCGTTGGCCAGACTGCGACCTGTCGCACTCACAATGCCCGCGGTAACACTATGATCAAACCCGAAAGGCGAGCCGATCGCCAGCACCCACTCTCCGACTTTGAGTTCATCCGAATTACCCAGCTTTACCACCGGCAAATCGTCCGCTTCAATTTTCAACAACGCCAGATCGGATCGCGGGTCCGCACCAACCAACACCGCCTCCAACTCACGGCGATCGCTTAAACGTACCAGAATACTGTCGGCATCCTGCACCACATGATTATTAGTCAGCACGTAACCATCGTCTGAAATAATGAACCCGGAACCCAAAGATTGCGGATGATTCCGACGACGCTGATCCGGCTCACCACCAAAGCCTCTGTCACCAAAGAAGTGCTTAAAGATCTCTGGTAATTGCTCCTGCCCCGGCGGCAGCTTTGAAGAGGGCTCCTTGGAGGCATGGCGTACTGAGCTTATATTGACGATCGCAGGCGACGCTTGCTCCACGAGTTCAGTAAAGTCAGGCAACTCAGCCGCTGCGTGAACACTGTTCAACAACAAAAACGTACAACATAAGGCAAAAAAACCTGAGCAACGAGAAGACTTTAAGTTACCGCCAGCGATCAATTTCATCGAATACCCCAGACAAAAGCTTTGGATTTACACAGTAGGAATTGTGTCATCTCGGATTGAAAAGAATAAATTTTCAGTAATAACTAAACGACAATAAGTTGATAAACAAAGTTCAACTGCAAGTAATCTCGAGCACGTGAAACAGCATCACAGCCGTATCACTCTCAAGATTTGCGGTACATACCGGCACGACTGGCCTCGCGCAGTCCACCAGCGAACCACCCCAAACCCCAGCAACAGACCCGACACACCAGCACTAATCACCCACGGTTCTGCTGCACCCAGAGTATCCGTCAGTATTGCGGCGATAATCAGCCCAAGCAAAGGTACTAGATAAACCATGGCTGAGGCCTGCAGAAAAGAGGCCTCTTCGATACCTAACTCAACCCTATCACCCAGCTGTAAAATCAACTGCGACGGGTTGGCAGCACTGATTTCAAAACGCTGCCCCTGCCCGATCTCAGCTAACATTTTCTGTCCGCAGCCGGCCTGAGAACGGCATCCTGAACAGGCATTTTGGCGAACCGTTTCAACCCGCACCCCATCGGGGCCAACATCCACAACCAAGCCATTCTCTGTCAGCATCAGATCACGGCGTTCTTAACGCAACAGAAGACGCGATACGATCGGCTAACATGAACGGCACATCTCCAACAACGGTGACGAACTGGTCACCAACCTGCTTGCCAACGGCTACAGTTTCCCCGGACTGAGTGGTCCCTGGGCTCGCTTTCTTAGTTGTGTAAGGCTGTACCGAGACTGAGATCGTGGTGCGATTGTTCGAATATAAAATTACTTCGGAGTCACTGAGGCGATCATGTTCAACCTCTTTAAATCCTTTAGGCAACCACCCTGCCTGCCACTGCCTTGATCGCTGACTTGTCAGGGCATGATGTTGATCGATGTAGTAAGACATCGACGAAGACAACCGAATAACATCAGCCTGCTGCAGCGAAGGAGCAACAACGGCGCGCTCACCATATTGAGCGGGTAGCAGGTTCGGATTGGCAGGGGTCGGCGCCGCTAATACAATCTGCGGTTGCGCAGAGCCCATCGGCGTCTCACTTTGATACGTTTGCGCACCAAAGATAATCATCATCGTCACCGAGGCGGCTATCGCGACACTACCCAGAGGTCGCCACTGGAACCGACTGGAAGCCGGTTTCTGCGGTGTCATCTGATAACTGGGTTCCTGCTCCAACTCAGCCATCACGGCAGCACTGATATCCAACTGCGGCTGCGATGGTGCATCACCCTTTAATGCCGATCTCGCCACATGATAGCGAGACCATGCTTGCGCCGATGTCGAGTCCAGCTGCTCAAGCGTCTTACGCAGCTCAAACTCACCCGCTTCATCGTCCATCAATGCAGATAGAGACTGTTTAATTCTATCGCTCATTTGCCACCTCTATTGGAGGGCTAGTGCCAAAAATTTATGTTCAAACGATTATCCGCAAACACTCATCTAAATCGATGAGCAAAAGCAGCTTAACCCATCATCGGTGCAACAACTTTATCGACCGCTTCTCGCGCTCGAAAAATGCGTGACCGTACTGTTCCAACCGGACAGTCCATCACCTGTGCAATGTCTTCATAACTCATCCCTTCAAACTCGCGCAGGGTTAAGGCCATGCGTAAATCTTCTGGCAATCGATCCATCGCTTGATACACCATCTTCTCCAATTCTTGCTTTAATAGATGGTTTTCTGGTGTTTCTATCTCGTGCAGCACCGCATGATCATGGTATTGAGCATCATCCACAGTGACATCAACATCAGGCGGTCGACGCCCTTTAGAGACCAAGTGATTCTTAGCCGTATTGATCGCTATTCGGTACATCCAGGTATAAAAAGCACTTTCACCCCGAAAATTAGGCAGTGCGCGATAGGCTTTGATAAAAGCCTCCTGCGACACATCCATCGCCTCGTGGTGGTCATAAACATAGCGACCGATCAAGCCAATAATCTTGTGTTGGTATTTCTTCACCAACAGATCAAAAGCGCGTTTATCGCCTTGCTGCACCCGTTCTACCAACTGCTTATCAGTTGGTGCATCGCTTCCTGTAGACAATCCTTTGAGCCCCTGTAACCAGGTAATATGAATAATCCGGTAACCTACCTTGTACCCTGTAGTAATACAACCAAGTCATAGGACCTGTTCGCTGCGCTCTTCTGGCTGGCTAATTGATAGGAACACTATCAATCCGGGAAGTTCCACGCGGATAGCAGCAAATTTTCCGGCTGTGGTATCCTAGCCCCGTTTAACGGTGCGGACTGACGATCAGATCCAGCCTTCCAAGTAACTCCAGCGCTAGCCAAACAGCACTCTGTACGGCAGGCCTATTTCGATTTCATTACCATGAATAAAGAACGGCATTTCGATGTTCTGGTGATCGGTAGCGGTGCAGCCGGCCTTACCCTGGCCCTGCAACTTGCGACTGAAGCCCGTGTTGCAGTCCTCAGCAAGAGTGAACTTACCTCAGGCTCTACCTACCAAGCACAGGGGGGTATCGCAGCCGTTTACGACTCGCAGGATTCGACCAGCAGCCATGTTCAAGACACCATGGTCGCAGGCGGCCAGCTGAGCCACCGCAGTGCGGTCGAGTTTACTGTTAGCCACGGCAAGGCCAGTATCGACTGGCTTCTCGAACAGGGCGTACCGTTCACCCTCGATAAAAATAGTCAATCACTGCACCTAACCAAAGAGGGTGGCCACAGCCATCGTCGTGTCGTCCACGCCGATGACGCAACCGGCAAAGCGGTTTCCGAAACACTGCTACAACAAGCGCGTAAGCACAGCAACATCACGCTGATGCCGCACGCCATCGCCATCGACCTGATAACTCGGCATAAGCTGCGGCTAGCCAGCAACCGTTGCGTTGGTGCCTATGTCCTTGATCAGCAAAGCGGCCATATACAAACAATCTTGGCTCCTTTCGTGGTACTGGCCACCGGTGGTGCCAGTAAAGCCTATCTTTATACCAGCAACCCCGACGGCTCGTCAGGTGATGGTATCGCTATGGCTTGGCGCGCCGGCTGCCGGGTCGCCAACATGGAGTTCAACCAATTCCATCCGACCTGCCTGTATCACCCCCAGGCCAAGTCCTTTTTGATATCCGAAGCGGTGCGCGGTGAAGGGGGACGATTACTGCTGCCAGATGGTAGTCGATTTATGCATCGCTACGACGACCGCAAAGAACTGGCGCCGCGTGATATCGTCGCCCGTGCGATAGACCATGAGATGAAACGCCTGGGTTGCGACTGCCTCTACCTCGACATCTCGCATAAACCTGAAGAGTTTATCCGCAGCCATTTTCCGACCATCCATGCCAAGTGCATGGAATACGGTATCGATATCACCCGCGATCCCATCCCGGTTGTTCCTGCGGCGCACTACACCTGCGGCGGAATCATCACCCGCAATACCGGACAAACAGACATCCCAGGGCTATATGCGATCGGCGAAACCGCTTTCACCGGCCTCCACGGTGCTAATCGACTCGCCAGCAACTCGCTACTCGAATGCCTCGTTTACGGCATGGCCGCTGCAGATGACATACGCAGCCGACTGGATGCCAATGAAGCCCTACCCAGCACGCCGTTCTGGGATGAGAGCCAGGTAACCGACTCCGATGAGGATGTCGTCATCTCCCATAATTGGGACGAGCTGCGCCGCTTCATGTGGGATTATGTCGGCATCGTACGCACTAAGAAACGGCTACAACGAGCGCTAAACCGCATCACCCTGCTACAACAAGAGATCTCTGACTACTACAGCAACTACAAAGTCAGTAAAGACCTGCTAGAGCTGCGCAACCTTGCTGTTGTCGCTGAGCTGATCGTGCGTTCAGCGATGCGCCGCAAAGAGAGCCGAGGACTGCACTACACCCTTAACTACCCAGACACACTGCCCGATGATCGGGATACGGTATTAACTCCGGTCAACTTTGACTGGAGTCGGTCAGATTCAGCTGCACCCGAAGCCGACGAATAGCATCGGTCGAATCACCACCTCCCGGTAACCAGAGATTGAAAAACTGACGTTTGGATTGCAGATCCACAGACCGCAGACGCAACAACACAAACTGATCGAAAACACGGCAGCTTGGCGTCAACGCTACCTCCGTCTCCTGCCCGTTCTCCTGCGTGACAAACCACTGCGACTCAGTCCAACGAATAGACCCGACCGACTCAGGATGACTAAGCCAGACATAGCGACGGCACAGGTACTGTGCCTGAAAAGCCACTACAAAAATCAACAATAACCTGAGTGACGGTGCATCAATACTGACGCTAACAGCGAACGCTGCCAACAGATGGACAGAGATCACCAGCACCGCCAGTGCTGGTGAAAACTGAAGCTCTAGCCGTTCAGGCCGGAACACTTTCCAGAATGATATTAATGATACATTGATGGTCGGTATCTTCAGGGACGGTATTTCGCATCATCCAACCAAATATATCCTGATCTTCACAAGCGATCAGCTTCTCAAAGCGTTGCTGATCTTCCAGGGACAAAGTGCGGAACCGGTCTTCCAGAAACGGGATCAACAACACATCAAGCTCGAGCATGCCTCGACGGCAGTGCCAACGCAGCCGATTGATATCAGTTTCGGTATACATATAAAACGCTTACTCCATCATTACTCAAACGGATAAAGTAACAACTCTACCATACCTACCCAATTTACTAATCACCGGTGCGATCCTATTTGGCAAACAGTAACAGGCGGCTTAGCTGCCTCTTGTGTAGAGGATGCTGCAACCTAATGAAGCGCTGAAAATAGCGCTAGGATCCGGAAGTGCCACGGATATTAAGTTCTACCCGACGATTCTGCGCCCGCCCCTGTGCACTGGCATTATCGGCAATTGCATATCGCTCCCCCCAACCCCGGCTTCGCAACCTCATACTCGATACACCCGCATTGCTAAGAAAACGCTCGACGCTGCCCGCACGATTTTCAGACAATGTTTGATTTGACTCAAAACCACCCTGGCTATCGGTATAGCCGTCAATCTGCAAGTGCGTCTGATCAAACTTTTTCAGCACCTTGGCGACGGACCCTAAAATAGGAGAAAAGCTTCGTTCCAAATCATACGAGCCGCTGCTAAAGGTAATATTTCCCGGCATAATCAAACGAATATCGTCGCCATGGCGCTCCACCTGAACCCCGGTTCCTTGCAACTCCTGACGTAACACAGCCTCTTGCTGGTCCATGTAGTAGCCGGCGCCTCCACCCACCGCTCCGCCAACTAACGCACCGGTCAAGGCACCTTTTTTACGGTCGCTCTTACTGCTCACTGCAGCACCCAATACTGCACCACTTAATGCGCCAATTCCCGCACCGATCGCCGTATTGCTTGTCTTTTGCTCACCGGTATAGGGATCAACAGTCTGACAGCCAGAAACCGATGCCATAACCACCAAACCCGCAATTACAATCTTCTTCACGTAACATCCCCTTTGCTAACATTTTCACATGGTTATTAAAAACACCATGAACATCAATAAGAAACTTTAAAACCCGCTGTTAATCACTGAAAACCAACTATTCCCAGCCAATCGTCGTTTTACGCTAGTATCCAATAAACTCAGCTTATAAAATACCCGACTATCCAAGGAACCCAGCAACAACTTCCTAGTTTTTGTTCAATTGGAATTGTTCACGGTCTCCCACACATCCTCAGCTGTCTCCAAGGAGTCATTGGTGTCCAATCTTCCCGTTATCATCGGCTTCGGCGGCGTCAATCCGGCTGGCAGATCCTCGTTCCATCATGCCTATCGCCGTTTAGTACTGGACAAAATGACCGCAGGCGACACTCAGGCGACTCTACTTGGCCTGGCAACATTAACCGGAACCGTCGATAACGTGAAGGGCCGCTTCGTCGACAAAGCTGGCACAACATTATCACCCGACGAGCTTGAACAACGTTATAAACCCTGGTTGCTGAATAACACCTTAATTCGCAAAATCCATCCCGACTGGTTCGATATCGATCACATTGTCTTCAACCGGCCGGCTCAAATACAAGCCGCAGCAACCCATCAAAGCTTCCGCCTGCGCAAACGCCATCTACCTCACCAAATCCCCGAACACTGGCAAGTGACTGAGATTAATGATGATCTGGTCGAGGTCTACAACGAGCAGAAACTCGACGTAATATTTCCCGATAGCAAGCCCACGACAGTTCGCGCCGCCGGCCAACTGCCTACCGGTTTCAAGCCGGGTAGTCTGTACCAATCCCGCCACCACCCACGCAACTTGCAAATGACCGTCTACAGTGCGTCTGACGCGATTAAAAGCATGGGCATCCCGTGGCAGCAGATCCAAGATCTGCTACCGCCTGATCAGGTCGCAGTCTATGCCGGAAACTCTATAGGACAGCTTGATGATTATGGTTTCGGCGGGCTGCTCAAGTCCCCCAGCATAGGAAAGCGCACCAGCTCTAAACAGATGCCACTGGGCTACGGTCAAATGCCTGCCGATTTCGTCAACGCTTACTTACTCGGAAACTTAGGCAGTACCGGATCTTCACTGGGAGCTTGCGCTACCTTCCTCTACAATCTGCGTAGTGGTGTTGAAGACATCAACAGCGGCCGACGCAGGCTAGTACTGGTAGGCGGTAGCGACGCGCCGATTACCGAAGAGGTCATTGAAGGGTTCCGCGCGATGGGCGCTCTTGCTGAGTTGAAAGGCTTGCTGGCCCTAACAGGCAAGACAGAACTGGACGACGACGACCTACGTCAGACATCACGTCCATTCGCTAACAACTGCGGTTTCACCATGGGCGAGTCGTCGCAATTTGTCGTTCTATGCGATGATTCATTGGCTCTGCAACTCGGCGCTCAAATTTTCGGCTCGGTTCCCGAGGTATTCATCAATGCTGATGGCCATAAAAAATCAATCTCGGCACCCGGAGTCGGTAACTACATCACACTGGGTAAAGCTGCAGCGCTGGTTAAGTCGATGCTGGGCGAAGAGTCTCTGCAACAACGTAGCTACGTTCAAGCACATGGCACCAGCACCCCAAAGAACCGGGTAACAGAGTCCCATGTGATCAACCAGACTGCCAAAGCGTTCGGTATCAAAGACTGGACCGTTTGTGCACTCAAATCCTATATCGGCCACTCACAAGGCACTGCTGGCGGCGACCAACTGACGCTTTCGCTGGGAACCTGGCAGTACGGTTATATTCCCGGAATCCACACACTCGATAGTGTTGCAGACGATGTTCACCAATCCAACCTGCGACTCGACCAGCAGCATCTTGAAGTCGGTACCACCGGCATGGATAGCGTATTGCTGAACTCAAAGGGTTTCGGCGGTAACAACGCCAGTGCCGTTGTATTAGCGCCGCATATCACCACTCAAATGCTGGAGAAAAAACACGGCAAACAAGCGATGGTCGAGTATTTCAAGCGAAACGAGAAGGTACAGCACACCGCCACCGAGTATGACCAGCAAGCCTGCGCCGGCCTGATCCGCCCAACATACCTGTTTGGCCACAACGTACTTGAAGGCGAGCAACTCGACATCACTGCTAAACAGATCCGCATTCCCGGCTACGCTCAGCCAGTTAGCCTGGATATCTGCAACCCCTACAAGGACATGTGCTGATACCAGCCACTATTTATGATGAAAAAACTAATCACTAAGTTCACATTAACCGCAACTGCCATATTATTTGTTACTGGCTGTACCAGCACTCTGCCTCAGGTTGAGCCGGGAGAATTAGTGCTCGACATCAAAGCTAAAGTACTATGCCAGGGCAGCACAGCGAGCTGCCGCTCACTGGATCTAATCGTGTCCAACAGTCACCGGAATGAAATCCTTCAATACTGGAACGTCGCGGATAGCTATGATTGGAGCAAGCTCAGCAGCAGTTCTGACCTGGCCAACCTGCTGCTAACGCCACCGGATGAGGACTATATCGTCACACCTCTCGAAGAGGGCCGCTATCAGCTATCTCCCCACCCCGCCTCACGAACTGCATGGAAGGTACTCGACGCCGAGAACCGCATGCGATACCACGAAGAACGCTAATAGCCTACCTCACACAGAAACACTCTTAAGCGGTTGCTAGCTCTGGCAGCACCGTTTCAGCATTTTGGCGCAACTGCACGGCCAACTGCCGCTCATCCCGTTCGAATAACTCAGCCAACGCCTGTAAAACTAACGGTATATTATCGGGTCGATTGATTCGGCCCTGCATGCCATAAAGCGGCATATCGGGTGCATCTGTCTCCAACACCCAGTGCTCTTCACCCAACAACTTAATAGTCGATCGCAGCTTGGTTGCTCGCGGATAGGTTACCGCACCGCCCACTCCCAGCTTAAAGCCCAAGGCGATATACTGCTCAGCCTGTTGCAGGCTACCCGAAAAAGCATGGACGATACCGCCCCGTCCTAACGGGGTACCGCGGAGCTGCTGCAGGACCTGATCGTGTGATTTACGGGCATGCAGCAATACTGGCAGATCGAACTTTTTCGCCAGCACCAACTGCTCACTAAAAAGTGCTAACTGTGTCGATCGATCACTATCAGGCAACCAAAAATCCAACCCTATCTCGCCAACAGCCACTACACGGCACAGGCTGCCTGACCCCCTTGCCCTCAACAGCTTCTCCAGCCGCGCCAAATCACCCGGCTGGTGCTTTTCGATAAAGCAGGGATGCAGACCGAGTGATGCCCACAGACGCGGATGGTCGTGTTGTTGCTGACTGAAACAAAGCTGACACAGTCGATCCCAATATTGAGCCTCGACCCCCGGAACCACGATATCGCGGACACCAACTCGATAGCTTTCCAGCAATACCTGCTCGCGTATCGGGTCGAATTGCTCAAAATCCAAATGACAATGACTATCGCATAAACCTTCAACACCCATAGTCCGTATGCCTTTAATAGGAATCACAATCAAGGAAAGACCGAATACTAACGATACGAGAAACAACACTAATTTTAAGCAGGGAGACTGAACAGACCTAACACGCGAGACTAAAGAACCGATTCATAGCGTAGATGGCAAAACCACCAGAACAGCGCGATACTGACTGGAGCCATGATGATCACTCTCTGATCACAATAAGATAGGCTCAAGCACTCGCTATAGGCGCTGGATGGCTGCGATAGATCGCCCGAATAATCCAAACCAGCACTCCCGCCAAACAGAACAACCCTCCGGGAGCTAAACCAAACACCCCAGGAATCGTTACAATAATCACGACTCCGATAGCCAGATAGATAAACGGGAGAAATTCATACAGCCGCTCGGGAAACCGTAATCGGCCCTTACGGTTCTCGATGCAAAACCGGGAGTTTTTTCGTCGATACGCTGAACGCGTCACCCAAACCAAAGCGCCTGCGCAATAAAGGGCTGCGGCAGAGAAATAGATTAACGGATTATCCAACACAAAAAAGATGACGATACTGGCCGTTATATAGAAATAAGGCAGAGCCTCATAGACCGATTTATGTATATACAAATGCCTTCTCCCAACGAGCGCTATTGCCCTTCCTGCTGGGCTGTTCACAACCTATATGAAAGCAAATCAGCAATGATGCTTAATTGTTCAAACAGTTCTTTGCATAAATCCTGCCACATAACCAAGCGATTGAAATAACTGTCAATTCACTCCTTTAACCAAGCACCCTATATGCTGTAGCGTAAAAAAAACAGACGGTTTTTTAACTACGACAGCGCGAATAATAAAAAACCCGCTAATGCAGGCTTTTTATTATTCGGTGACGCCAGGCTAAGCATACCTTCGAGAGATCACAATCAGTGCTCCCTGGTTGATCGGAACATGGCTTCGGGCCAGCGTTCCTCGGCTAACGACAAGTTCACTCTCGTCGGTGCCAGATAGGTCAACAAGCCACCCCCATCAATCGCTAAATTGTCATGCCCCTTGCGCTTAAGCTCTTCGAGCACCTTCTCGTCATCACAGTCGACCCAGCGGGCCGTTTGCACAGAAACCGGCTCGTATACGCACTCCACTTTATACTCATCCTTGAGGCGAAACACCACCACTTCAAACTGCAGTTGTCCTACAGCCCCCAACACCAAATTATTGTTTTTGAGTGGCATAAACAACTGCACAGCCCCCTCTTCGGAGAGTTGCTGCAGCCCTTTTTGCAACTGTTTCATCCTCAACGGGTCGGTAGGACGAACTGCGCGGAACATCTCCGGAGCAAAGTGAGGAATGCCGGTATATTTCAAGCTATCACCTTCAGTGAAGGTATCGCCGATCTGAATGGTTCCATGATTATGCAGGCCGATAATGTCGCCGGACCAGGCCTGCTCAACATTCGAACGATCACCGGCTAGAAAGGTCACAGCATCTGCAACTTTTACGTCTTTGCCAAGCCGACAGTGATGCATCTTCATCCCTTGGCGATAACTGCCGGAACAGATCCGCATAAAGGCGATCCGGTCACGGTGTTTAGGATCCATATTGGCCTGAATCTTAAAAATAAATCCGGAGAATTTCTCCTCGTTAGCTTCGACCTGACGCTCAATGGTTGCACGCGCAATCGGTGCCGGGGCCCATTCGACAAAGTCATTCAACATCTCGCGTACACCAAAGTTACCCAGCGCGGTGCCGAAGAACACCGGTGTCAGCTTACCCTCCAGAAACGCCTGCCGGTCAAACTGGTGTGAGGCACCACGTACCAGTTCGATCTCATCGCAAACGCTTTCATACAGGTCGCCCAGATACTCGCGCGCTTCGTCACTATCGAGCCCTTGAATCTGCTCATCTTCGTGCAGCAATGCATTCTGACCCTGCTTAAATTTGACGATGGTATCGGTGTAGAGGTTATAGACGCCGCGAAACTGCTTACCCATATCGATCGGCCAGTTGATCGGCGCGGCTTTAATTTTCAATACCGCCTCGATTTCGTCAAGTAAATCAATCGGATCGCGGATGTCGCGGTCCATTTTATTGACGAAAGAGAAGATCGGCGTATCACGCAATCGACAGACATCCATCAGCTTGATGGTGCGCGCCTCGACGCCTTTGGCGCCATCGACCACCATCAGCGCCGAATCCACTGCCGTCAGGGTGCGGTAGGTGTCTTCGGAGAAATCTTCGTGTCCGGGTGTATCGAGCAGATTGACGATTCGATCGTTGTACGGAAACTGCATAACCGACGAGGTGATCGAAATACCCCGATCCTGTTCCATCGTCATCCAATCTGAGGTCGCATGGCGGTCGCTCTTGCGGCCTTTTACGGTTCCCGCCTTCTGGATCAACTGTCCCAACAGCAGTAACTTTTCGGTAATCGTGGTTTTACCGGCATCAGGGTGGGAGATAATGGCAAACGTGCGGCGCTGGGCGACTTGCTGACTAACCTGACTCATAACGGGGATTACTTTCCAATGATCGACTGGGAGCACAAATCTAACGAGATGCACCGAACAGCGGCGTGGCCAGAGACCTCCACCACTCTAAAAAATGGGTCGCTAGTATATCGCTAACGACAGCCAACTGCGACGCTGAAAACCACTGTTACCGATGGTAAAAAAGCTGTAGCGATCGAATAAACTCCGAAAACAGCCATAAAACCGATCGTTCGGCATCGTTCAAAAAACACCCAGTGGCGATTGTGCATCGCACGTCAGCCTGTATAATTGCCCCCCTTTATTTCTACCCGCACGCTTAACCCACCCCAAACGACAGTCTGACGCTACAGCCGTCCGCCAACGCTTGCTGTCACTAATCAGCAAGCGCGATACGTCAGACTCTCG
Source organism: Motiliproteus sp. (assembly GCA_036961355.1). Classification (GTDB taxonomy): domain Bacteria; phylum Pseudomonadota; class Gammaproteobacteria; order Pseudomonadales; family Balneatricaceae; genus Motiliproteus. The sequence goes on along the minus strand of JBALVL010000007.1, from coordinate 26,282 downwards.
CTAGCCGGTCTTAAGCTTGTCACAACCTGAGACACCGCATGTTCAACCTCGTTGTAAACCGCTCCCAAAATATTAAGAACGATGTCCTGTCCGGCCTGACAGTGGCACTGGCTCTGGTCCCCGAGGCCGTAGCATTTGCCTTCGTCGCCGGTGTAGATCCGCTGGTCGGACTCTACGCAGCCTTTATGGTGGGTCTGATTACTGCCGTTATCGGTGGTCGTCCCGGTATGATCTCAGGCGCCACCGGTGCGCTGGCCGTTGTTATGGTTACGCTCGTCGCCGATCATGGAGTGCAATACCTGTTCGCCACCGTGGTTTTGATGGGGATCTTGCAGATCGGTGCCGGAGTGTTGCGACTGGGTAAGTTCATCCGCATCGTCCCGCACCCTGTCATGCTCGGGTTCGTTAACGGTTTGGCGATCGTGATCTTCCTGGCACAGCTTAGTCAGTTCAAATTTATCGACGAAGCCGGTCAACAACAGTGGCTGCAGGCCAATGCAATGTTCATCATGCTGGGATTGATCGCACTAACGATGGCGATCATCCACTTCCTGCCCAAGCTGACCAAGGCGGTCCCTGCATCACTGGCGGCGATCCTGACCGTCACTCTTGCGGTTATCTTCGGCGGCCTCGATACTAAGACCGTTGGCGATGTTGCGTCGATCGCCGGTGGCCTGCCAGCCTTCGCGATTCCGTCGGTACCGTTCAACCTTGAAACTCTGATCATCATTCTACCGTATGCCATCATTCTGGCGGCGATCGGCCTGATCGAGTCGCTACTAACACTAAGTCTGATCGATGAGATCACCGGCACCCGTGGCCGAGGCAACAAAGAATGCATCGCGCAAGGCACCGCCAATGTGGCCACTGGTTTCTTCGGTGGCATGGGTGGTTGCGCCATGATCGGCCAGAGCATGATCAACATCAACTCGGGCGGCCGTGGACGCCTATCCGGCATCACCGCCGCGTTGAGCCTGCTGGCGTTTATCCTGTTTGCGTCTGACCTGATCGAACAGATCCCGGTAGCCGCACTAATCGGCGTGATGTTCATGGTGGTGCTGGGTACGTTTGAATGGTCCAGCTTCCGCATCATGCGCAAGATCCCCAAGGCCGATGCCTTCGTACTGATTCTGGTATCCGGTGTGACGGTAGCAACCGACCTAGCGATAGCGGTTGTCGTTGGCGTGATCGTTTCTGCACTGGTGTTTGCTTGGAGTCATGCCAAACATATCAGTGTCGTCCCTAGCATGGAGGGCAAGACCAAGATCTACCGCCTACACGGGCCGCTGTTCTTCGGTTCGGTCAACAACTTTCTGGAGCTGTTCGATGCCGCCAGCGATCCCGATGATGTGGTGATTGAGTTCTTATACTCACGAGTATCGGATCATTCAGGTCTGGAAGCGATTGATACGCTGGCTGAGCGTTATACCAATGCAGGCAAGAAACTACACCTTCGCCACCTAAGCCCGGAATGCCGAGTACTGCTTAAGAAAGCAGGCAGCATGGTCGAGATCAATGAAACTGAAGATCCCGACTATCGCATCGCGACTGACTCGCTCGGGTAAAGCTCTACTAGCCCAAACACTGATAACATCGGTGCAAGGGCTTTAACGAGGGGTGTATTGACTAACTGCAACCCTCGCTCTTTTGGTCATCTTGGTACCGGGTCAGTCTTGGCGCGGACCATAGCGCATCACAACCGCATCTTCACGGCCCTGTACAGATGGGTAATACCCTTTCCTGATACCAACCTGCTGCAACTGACACTGTTGATACAAAGCGATCGCACTGTGATTAGATCGGCGCACTTCCAAAAACAACGATTCAACCTGTTGGCTGGACAACTGCTCAATCAGCGCCTTTAACAACTGCCTGGCAATACCCTGACGCTGAAAATCAGCAGCCACAGCGATCGATAACAGATCTGCTACCCCACCGCCGTAGCTGGCGATCAGATAGCCGCAGACAACACGTCGGGCGGACGAAAGCGGCGAAGGTCGGTCACCAGCTGAAACCGCTTTATCAACTTCGACAACTTCTGAAATCCACATCCAATGCTGGCCGGTTAGCGCTTTTTGTAACCGGGACGAATTCCAGGGTGAAGAGAAAAGCTGTTGTTCGAGCTGCTCAACGACCTCAATATCGGTCGCCAACATCGGTCGAATCAGCATCAATCTTGAGCGGTTTCAGGCTGATCTGCGGGAGTTGTCGAAGCCAGCAGCGTTAGCGTCGAGGCAAATTGACGCAAGGGTTGCAACTGCCTCCACAGCTCCGCTTTGAGGCCGGGCAGACGTAGTACTTCATTCAAACCATGACAGCAAAGCACCCGCTGTTGGTCATCACCCAGCAACACACCTTGCTGCAGCGATTGATTGAGAGCTGATTGATCGGAAGTCGGTTGATCAGGAGGTAACAGATAACGGGCAGCGCTGTCCCCCATTAGCAACAACGCCCTTTGCTCGGGTAAGCGAACCTCGGCCAACTCAACCTCGAGTGTGTGTCGTGCCACCACGTCGGACTGATCAAACACAGCCGCGGGGTCGAGCGGCCAGTGAAATTCACGGTAATTTAGCGGCCCCTGTTCAGGCTCTGTCAGACCGATCGCCGCGACAATCGCAGTAAGCAACTGCTGATGTGCGTCACTCCAGGGTTGGGCGTGTCGAAGTGGCAACTCGGTCACGACCAAACAGTGGCGATAGGCCAGTAACGCTAGGCGAAAACGAGGGACTTCATCGGGTGACGCGGAGAGTTGGCGGGTTAACGCCGCGGTTACCGTAGCGACAGAGTTTGTCTTAGTCTTAGACTGATCCAGTTCCTTACCAACTGTCGACGGCGGCGATTGCACAGTGACAGCCGTCGGCAAATGATCCACAGCAGCAGGCTTAGCAACCAAGGTCCCGGATGGAACAACCGCCGTCGGCGCTTGTGATTCGGATTGCGGCTCGACTTGCGGTTTGGCTTGTGAACCCGGCTGCGTCGACATCAACCCCGCCAGCGCCGAGCGTGCCTGAGCCACGCCAGACACACCCTGAGCCGGCGTGACTCGCCCGGCTTGCGCCGCAGTGCGAGTAGCCGTGTCGCCGCCAGAGGCCGGATCAAGCCACTGCCACTGTGGTGATGGCGCTGCGCTTGGCAACGGCTGACGTGGCAACCACGAAGTGACACCCATCGCAGCCAGATATTGCTGCCGCAACAGTTCCTGAGCCACCAATGGCGATTGAGGAGCAGTGAGTGAGGCTTGAGTGGAGGTCGTCACAACAGTTCCCGTTCCGGTTTCAGTTCTGATTAGACTTGCGGATGCGCTTTTTCGACATCACTCAACAGCAAGTTAGCCGCATTGAGGTATGCCTTGGCCGAAGCGATCACAATATCGGTATCGGCTCCCAAACCATTAACAATTCGCCCGCCACGCTCTAGCCGCACGGTGACTTCACCTTGTGAGTCGGTACCGCTGGTGATCGCATTGACCGAATACAACTCCAGGCTGGCTTGAGTGGTAACAATACTTTCTATCGCCTGATACGCCGCGTCCACCGGACCGCTGCCCTCTGCGGTGGCCCGGACCTCTTCGTTATCGACCATCACCACCACCTCAGCAACCGGCGTCTCACCCGTTTGCGAGGTCACTTTTAGCGAACTCAGACGGAACTTCTCGTTAAGCGCTTCGCTACGGGTATTAGAGACCAACGCCTGCAAATCTTCATCGAAGATCTCATGCTTCTTGTCGGCCAAGTCTTTGAAGCGGGCAAAAGCGGTATTAAGTTCGGCATCGGTATCAAAAGCGGCCCCCAACTCTTCCAGCCGGGCACGGAACGCAGCGCGACCCGAATGCTTACCCAAGACCATTTTATTGGTGCTCCAGCCGACATCCTGCGCTGTCATGATCTCGTAAGTTTCACGATTTTTTAGCATGCCGTCCTGGTGAATACCCGATTCATGCGCAAAGGCGTTGGCACCGACAATCGCTTTATTCGGCTGCACCGGGAAGCCGGTAACCCCTGAGACCAAACGTGAGGCCGGAACGATCTGCGTCGCATCAATACCGGTTTCAAGCCCCAGAATATCCTTGCGGGTCCGCAACGCCATCACCACCTCTTCCAGCGACGCGTTGCCCGCCCGTTCGCCCAAACCATTGATGGTGCATTCGACCTGACGTGCACCATTACTAACAGCTGCCAACGAGTTAGCAACGGCCAAACCCAAGTCATTGTGACAATGAACCGAGAAGATCGCCTTGTCGGCGTTGGGGATACGCTCGATCAACTGCGCAATCGTACGGCCAAATTCCTCCGGTACGGCATAGCCAACGGTGTCAGGGATATTGATAGTACGGGCACCGGCATCAATCACCTTCTCGATAATACGGCACATGAAATCCAGCTCCGAGCGACTCGCATCTTCGAGCGAAAACTCAACATCATCGATCAAGTTACGGGCCCGTTTAACCGCATGGATGGCCTGCTCGACCACTTGGTCGGGTTCCATCTGCAATTTATACTGCATATGGATCGGCGAGGTGGCGATAAAGGTATGAATTCGGCCCGAATTGGCGTTCACCAAGGCCTCACCGGCGCGATCGATATCGCCGTTCAAAGCCCGGGACAAGCTACAAATGGTACTGTCCTTAATGGTATCGGCGATCAATTTTACCGCATCAAAGTCACCAGGACTGGCGATAGCGAAACCCGCCTCAATCACATCGACCTTCATTTTTTCCAGCGCTTTGGCGATGCGCAACTTCTCATCTTTTGTCATCGACGCGCCGGGACTTTGTTCACCGTCTCGCAAGGTTGTATCAAAAATGATTACATGATTGTCGCTCATAGTATGGCTCCGGCGAGGTGCTGATTATCTGCCTCGAAACAAAAAAGGGAAGTAGTAAAACGTGGTTGAGGTAATACGATACGTTGCCTTACGGCAGTCGCAGGAGCAGCGGACAAGCGACCTGATACACCGCACCCAAAGCTGGCTGAGTGCCGCCCGTCGCGGTTGTTTTATGGCCGAAAGTGAATTGCATGATGACTCAACATTGAGGATATGAATGGGATCAATATTACCGCTAAAATGATCGATTGCAAGCCCATAGCCCGACAGCTAAAGGCATAATTGAATCCCCCAGTATTCAGGCGCTAAAAATGACCACAACACCGCAGTTCAAACCTGACTTTGATGCCGAGATCGACCGCTACAAAACCAGCAGTCAGAAATGGGACAAATACCCTGACCGCAACATCCTGCCGATGTGGGTAGCCGACACCGATTTTCATTCCCCCCCGGCAATTATTGAAGCGTTGAAGCAACGGATCGAACATGGCGTGTTCGGGTACACGCTGCCCCCCGAAGAGCTGACCGAAGTGATGCTACAGCGACTGCAACAGCGCTATCGCTGGCAAGTCGAAGCAGAATGGCTGGTATGGCTGCCAGGGCTGGTTTGCGGCCTACACTTGGCTTGCCGCAGCATTGGCGAATTCGGCTCGGAGGTGGTCTCCCCCAGCCCCATCTACCCTCCATTTATGTCTGCACCCCGGTTATCTGATCGCACTTTGATCCGCATTCCGATGCAACAGAGTGGCCATCGCTGGCTGATCGATTTTGATGCGCTGGAAGCTGCAATCACACCGAATACAAAACTGATTCTGTTCTGCAACCCGCATAATCCTGGGGGAGCCGTGTACCGCCAAAACGAGCTGGAACGCTTAACTGCACTTTGCCAGCGCCACGACCTGATCCTGTGTTCCGATGAGATCCACTGTGATCTGATCCTTGAGCCAGAGCTCGAGCACATACCCGCAGCTGCGCTCTGCCCCGAAGCGGCGTTGCGAACCATCACGCTGATGGCTCCCAGTAAGACCTTTAACATCGCAGGCCTTGGCTGTTCTCTTGCGATCATTCCTGATCCCAAGCTGCGACAGCGATTTCGTTCGGTTCGTCGCGGCATCGTACCGGATGTTAACTTATTGGGTTACACCGCCACTCTCGCCGCCTACCGTGATGGCGACGAGTGGAACCGGCAGCAGTGTGACTACTTGCGCAGTAACCGCGACTACTTACTACGAGAAATAAATGCCATTGAAGGGCTACGGCTCGACCCGTTTGAGGCGACGTATCTAGCCTGGATCGATGTCTCTGAACTACAGCTCGATAACCCACCCGCCTTCTTCGAAAAGGCCGGTGTCGGCATGTCACCGGGGGTCGATTTTGGCGATGACCACTTTATGCGGATGAATTTCGGTTGTAACCGTACACAGGTTGAAGAAGCTGTAAAACGGATACGCGCCGCCGTAAAATCCGCTTAGCGTCAGAGCCGAACACTAGCGTAAGACATCGCTGCTAGCCATCACCTCAACCAGAGCCCGCATTACCCGTCTAGGGCTGCCACCATGGCAGCCCTAATGCCATCTTCTCACCGTCCGATTCAACACTTCGCCATTGTGTTGATATAACTCAATGCTTAAAAAAACGACCTTTGTATAATCAGCAGGCGAGCAACCTTTATTCCAGAGACAGACCAGACTGATGGCTACGTCAAAAATACTATTAAAAACAGAAGGTTCTGGAAGGGTCGAGAAGAAAGCGCCACAACATCGAAAAGTGCTCATTGGCCTGTGCTGTTCTATCGTGGTGATGATCGCCTTGGTCACGTATTACTATCAGCAGCCGCCAACAGTCACCGCTGTGCAACTGACTCAGCTCAAAACCCCGCAATCTACGCTGGATAAGGCTTGCCGCGACAAGTTGATCGGCTACATCGAACAAGGCGGCGTCGATATCGAATCGAAAATGCAATATGGCGATCTACGCAACTGTAACTTCGGTTCAGCCTCCGAGCAGGCTCGCCAACTTCGCGCTAGCAAAACAGAGCAACGCAGTTGGAAGTCTCATGGCGCAACACAATAACCGCCTCTTTTTATTCCACTACAGCACAATACATCTTGGTTCTTCTTGTTCAGGCTGTGTTTATTCAGCTCTGTTTATCTAGGATAATGCTTGCTCAGGCCCTAGCCAGCGGAAAAGCTAACACCTGATCGATATGTTGCACCCCCTGCTGTAGCATCAACAACCGATCAACTCCCAGTGCGACTCCGGCACAATCGGGCATTCCCGCTTCTAACGCATCTACCAAATTACGATCGACCGGGTAGTGTGGATACCCCAACTCCGCTCGCAATCTGCAGTCCTGCTCAAAACGCCTGGCCTGCTCCTGCGCATCAGTCAACTCGTGGTAACCGTTGGCTAACTCCACTCCATTAACGAACAGCTCAAACCGTTTGGCTACCCGCTGCCCCTGCTCGTCGATCGCAACCCGCGCTAGCGCCGACTGGCTGGCCGGATAGTCATAGATAAAGGTGGGTTCGAGTAATAGCGGTTCAAGCAGGTGGCCGATCAACAAGTTTAGCCAATCATCGGGGTTATCACTCTCAAGCTCGGTGTTTAAATGCTCAAGGCTCAGGCTTTTGAGTTGCTGCCAAGAGGCGACGTGAGGGTCACAACCCAAGTGTTGTTGAAACAGCTGCCGGTAGCTGATCCGGTGAAACTCTTTAGAACCAGTGGTGTTATTCGGTTGATGGCGTTCTTGGCCGCCACCCCCCGCACAGCTCAGGACGCCATCGACCAGCGCCTCCACCTCATCCATCAACAGACCATCGTCAAAGCCGGGCCGATACCACTCCAACATGCAGAACTCCAGATTATGCTTTCGACCGCTCTCGCCGTTACGAAACGCCTTGGCTAACTGGTAGATCGGGCCACTGCCGGCCGCCAGCATTCGCTTCATCGCATATTCAGGGGATGTCTGCAGGTAGAGCGGTAAACCCTGATCAAAGCCGGGTCCCTGGTACTGGCTGATCATCGGCTGTAGATGCGGATCGGACACCGCCGCTGCCGACAATACTGGAGTATCGACCTCCATCAGGTCACGATCAGCAAAAAACTGCCTAATATCGCGATATAACTGAGCCCGTGCCCGGATTACCGGTATTGACGCTGAGGGTTGCCACTGCATAGTCTACTCATCCAAACCATAGGTTGTTGCCACGATTAGATCAGGCTAAGTCAACGCTGATCAACTCGCTTGCTGCGCTACATCACCACTAACACATTGTTTACGGGCGGTGACGGTAGACACAAAAAAGGCCGGCGATGCCGACCTTTTCGAACGATAAAACATACGCAATTCGCTTAAGCGCGACTGACGTAATCACCGCTACGGGTATCGATCTTCAAGACCTCACCCCGGTTGATAAACAGCGGTACACGAACCACAGTACCGGTGCTCAGTGTTGCGGGCTTAGAGCCTCCCTGGGCAGTATCACCTTTGAGACCAGGATCGGTCTCGGTCACTTCCAGCTCAACAAAGTTGGGCACTGCAACGGCCAGTGGCGCGTTGTTGAACAGTGTAACAACACACACATCCTGCTCTTTCAGCCACTTGATGGACTCACCAACCGCCTTCTCATCCGCAGCAAATTGTTCGAAGGAGCCATCGGTCAGCATGAAGTGCCAGAACTCACCGTCGGTGTAGACATATTCCATGTCGCGTTCCATCACATCAGCGCCTTCAAGCGATTCACCCGACTTGAACGTTCGCTCCCAGAGCCGGCCCGTATTGAGGTTACGCATTTTAACCCGGGTAAACGCCTGCCCTTTGCCGGGCTTGACGAAATCAACGTCAACCATTGAGCAAGGATCGCCATCGACCATCACTTTAAGACCTGACTTGAATTCGTTGGTAGAATAGTTCGCCATTTTCCCTCACCAAAACCGTGCTGAAATGCCTGTAGAGACATCCGCTGTGAGCCCCGGAGGGCAAAAGTGACAATGATACAACGAACCGACGCGACTGTGCAGGCTCTAACCCCGATCAAGACCACTGAAATCAATAAAAACTGGCAACAAGCGCTGGCAGAATCAATTACTGACCCCGAACAACTGATTCAGTTGCTGCAACTACCCCCGTCGATACTGCCGCAACTGCAACGCGCCGGTGAGTCATTTCAGCTACGCGTACCTCGACCTTTCCTTGATCTGATGGAGCCCGGTAACCTCAACGATCCGTTACTGCTGCAGGTGTTGCCGCAAGCGCAAGAGCTGTTGAGTCAGCCCGGTTATCTCAGAGACCCGCTACAAGAGGCAAATCACAACCCGCAACGGGGAATCATCCACAAATACCACGGCCGCGTGTTGTTAACTCTCAGCGGCGCTTGTGCGGTCAACTGCCGTTACTGCTTTAGACGCCATTTTCCCTATCAGGACAACCAACTCGGCAGTGAACAGTGGCAACAGGTCCTCGACTACCTCCGTCAGCATCCAGAAGTGCAAGAGGTGATTTTCAGCGGCGGCGATCCTTTGGCCACTCCCGACAATCGCATCTTCAAAATGCTTGATGATCTGGAGCAGCTTCCCCAGCTTCGACGACTACGAATTCACAGTCGGCTGCCGGTCGTGATCCCGCAACGCCTAACCGACGCGCTGAGCCAACGATTACAACAGTCGCGCTTACAGGTGGTGCTGGTGTTACATATCAACCACTCCAACGAGATCAGTGTTGCATTACAACAACAGCTTCAACCGTTGCAACGCGGTGGTATCACCCTACTTAATCAAAGTGTGCTGCTCAAAGGCGTCAACGACAACAGCGACACCTTGGTTCACTTAAGTGAACAGCTCTTTGCCAGCGGCATTCTGCCCTACTACCTGTATCTGCTCGATCCAGTCGAAGGGGCGGCCCACTTCGATCTGGACGAAACGCGAGCCCGGTTGCTTGCCGGACAGATGGCCGCTCGCCTGCCCGGCTACCTGGTTCCCAAACTTGCTCGTGATATCCCGGGTAAAGCGGCCAAAACCCAGATCCTTCCGCTAGAAGCCGACCTTGGCTAAGCGCAGACAAGACCGTTGCTAACATTGATGAATTGCTAAACTAAGGAGCTGCTAAACTAAGAGAGTTGCACACAGAATATTGTGCAGAGCGACACAACAACTTTAGGCCGGATAGTCCGCAGTCATCTTTCCTCCACCGCCCCCGGGAGGTCCAACATGAAACTGTACGGAATCGCCGTCAGCAACTACTACAACATAGTCAAACTGGCTCTGTTAGAAAAACGCCTGCCATTCGACGAGATCCAGATACCACCATCTCAAGATAAAACCGTTTTAGCCTACAGCCCGATGGGAAAAATCCCCTACCTGCAACACGGCAACCTGTTCATCTCCGAATCTCAGGCGATCCTATTCTATTTGGAACTACTTCACCCCAGGCCACGGCTCTACCCCACTGAAGCCGAGCGGGGAGCAAGGGCTCAACAGGTGCATCAATTTATCGACCTGTATATCGACGACCCTGTTCGAACGTTGCTGGCGGCCGCCTTTTTTAACGCCGAATATGAACAGAGCCATGTCGATCAGGTTAGCGAACAGTTGGCCCATAACTTCCGCGCTCTCAGCCAGATCACCGACTTCGGCCCTTTCATTGCGGGAGAACAACTGAGCCACGCCGACCTGGCCGCCTTTATGACCTTCAACATGTGCCAGGCGATCATGGCAAAACTGAGCAATCACGATCCACTGGCACCGCTATCAGGTGTTGGAGCCTTCATGGATATGATGGCCCAACGACCTAGCTGCCAGCAAGTGATCCATGATCAGCAGAGCGCCTTCGTTGCGCTGAGTCAAAAGCTTAAATAGCCGATATTGCGGGTTATCTACAACCATTGCGGAACCCGCCCTTCCCGCCATCTTCGCCTTTGGGTACCATCTAGCCTTTACTGTTAACCGCTGGATACCCTTATGCGCACTCTTATTAACACAGGCCGACCTTCTCATATCATCGGTTTCGCCCTGCTTGCCACCACATTATTCGTCACTGGCTGTACTCAGGAATCGCAAAATAAATTGGGCCGCGCCATGCAAAATTGGACCGGCACCAACGGCGTACTCGAAGTCTTCGCCGGAGACAAAGTGATAAAACGTTTTTTAGAGATCGACAAGCTCTCTACCGCCGTTGGCACCAACGACTCAACACCTCGCCCTTATCGTTTCGGCTACGGCATTCTTGACGCAAACCTCAATGGCATCAAAGACGCTGGCGAGAGCAAGGTGTATTTCGAATTCAGTGATTACTCAACCCCATACGTGTTTTTCGAGCAGCCAAAATAACTAGCCGCTAACGAAAGCGAAAGCGAAAGCGCGTACAGCGTACAAATCCAACCCAAGGAGTCTTCAGGCCATGCGTCGTTTGTGCCGTTGGATTGCCCACCAGACTGGCTGGACTTTTGACCACCAGTTACCCGTCGTTAAGCGCTATGTGCTGATCGGTTATCCACACACCAGCAACTGGGATTTCATCATCGCTATGCTCTTCAAAGGGGCTGTTGGATTACCGTTTAACTGGATCGCCAAACACAGTCTGTTTATCTGGCCTCTCGGACCGTTGATGCGAGCCATGGGGGGGATCGGCGTCAATCGTTCGCAGACCAAAGGATTTATCGATGCTTTGGCCGACGAGTTCCGGCAACGAGAGCAGCTGGTCTTAGGGATCACCCCCGAAGGTACTCGCTCCCACACCGAGTACTTACGCTCGGGTTTTTACCATCTGGCCCTGAGCGCCAACATCCCGGTGGTACTGGCTTACATCTGCTTTAAAACCAAACGCCTTGGCTTTGGGCCGACCCTCTATCTCAGCGGCGATGTCGACGCGGATCTCAAACAGATTCGTGAATTCTACGCCGATAAGGTCGGCTGTATTCCGGCCAATGCCGGAGAGATCCGCTTCCGGCCAGTCAACGACAAACCGGACCGCTAACCGCCAGCGCCGCCTGCTGTTTCAGTTCAATCAGCAGTGGCTGCGAACGCATCGCGAGTCAGGTTTTCGATCGCCCCATCGAGCACCCGAATATTATCTTCGATTCGGATACCACCATACGGCCGCAGTTGATCAACCAACGGCCAGTTGACTGACGCGCCCTGCGGGCTCGCTGCCAGTTCCGCCAGTAACGGCTCGATAAAATACAGTCCCGGTTCGATGGTCAGCACCATTCCCGTTTCCAGACGACGGGTCAGCCGAAGCATCGGATGCTCGGCTGGAGGCGCAATACGGCCACCGCTACGCTCTTGCTGTTGGCCACCGGCATCATGTACTTGCGCCCCTAGCAGATGACCCAGACCATGCGGCAAAAACGGTCGTGTCAGCCCTTGCTCGATAATTGCCTGCGGCTCCAGCTTGATCAACTCGGCAGTCGCCAAAATTTCGGCCAGCTGCTGATGACAGCTCTGATTAAGCTCGATAAAACACTGGCCGGCAACCGCCTGCTGGCAGAGCTGTTGCTGCATTTGATCGACCGACTCGATCAATCCTGCAAAAATTTTCCCGGCGGCGGTATGGGCCTTGGCCCCTTCGGAGACATAGCTACGCGTGATATCGGCAGCATAGCCCTGACACTGGGCACCGGCATCAAGCAAGAAACTGTACTTTTTTTGCGGCCGCTGCTGCGCCAGTTGTTGGTAGTGCAGCGTCGCCGCGTGCTGGTTTAGCGCCACGATATTGCCGTAAGGCAGCTGAGATTCGCGCTGTCCGGTGGCAGCTAGGTACGCCAGGTTGATGCCAAATTCGCTGTAACCTTCGGCGAACGCCAGCGCGGCTGCTTGGTGCCCTTCAACGGCAATATCACTGGCTTGTCGAAGACACTCGAGTTCGTAGTCGGTCTTGATTCCCGCCTGCCAGTCCAAAGCTGACAATACCGATGACGGGTTGACCGCGCTGATTCCCCACGGCTGTGCCACTGCAGTCTCTTCGCCAACAAAAACGGTCTGTTGCGGCATCGGTAACTGTTCACCGATCTGTGCCAACGTCCGCACTTCAACAATCTCGACCGCATCGACCCAAAACCCTTGCGGCTGGCCCGCACTCAGGTGCCAAAAATCGGTAGGGTTGGCATAGTACAACCGGGGTTTATGGCCGGCACGCAGCAGTAACGCGCAGTCAGCATGAAATGGCAGTGGTAACCAGCGGCGAAAATAAGGATTACTAACAAACGGGTAGTGATGATCATCGGCAAAGCAGTGTTTATTCGAGCCACTAAAGATCAGCAATTGGTCCAGGCCTTCGGGCATTAGCGTTCGATCGGTAAGCAACAACTCGATCCGGCTTTGCTGAATCTCAATATGGCGGGAAAATAAGGCTTCAACGGACAATGGCTGTGCGCTCATGCGATGACAACTCCTGGAAAAACAATAGGTAAATTTGAAGGTGAATTAACAAACCAAAAGAATTAGTGGCTCATAATTAAGACACATAAAAGGGTAGTAAAACCGTACAGGATCAGCGGATCGAGACTAGATTCGACGGCAACTTTTCGCTGTTGTCGATAATCTGCTGCCAGACCCGCTCAAGTCGCGGCGAGTTGCTGTCACGCAAGCGGTATAACCGTAACTCCAGCTCAATTACCCACTGCTCACCACCGGCACTCACCAGCCCTCGATCGCCGCCTTGCTGCAACAATCGTTGTGGTAACCAACCGACGCCATAACCCTGACTAATCATCGCCTGAACGCTAACCGCCTGCGAATTCTGATTCACCTGTAACAGAAAAGGCGGTTCAGCGACTCGGCGCAAGTGATCAGCAATAGCCGGATACAAAAAGGTGCTGCTGTTATAGCCGATATAGGGAAGCGGTGCGCCATCAAGGCCCGGCAATTGATACTTTGGCTGGCCATCATCGTGGGTGGCCGTCATCGGCAACAATCGTTCGGAGGTCAAGGTATGACTGATAAAATCACGCCCTTCAAGCGGTCGTAAAAAGTCGATCGCCGGGTGCCAATAACACAGCACCAGATCACAATCGCCCTGCTGCAAGGCTTGGACAAAATCATTACCGACCCAGCCGGTCGAGTTGAGGTTCAGCGCCAGCTCCGAGCCGTCCCCCAGCTGTTGCGCCCAGTCGCGGTAAAAACTCAGGTAAAGCGTCTGGTTGGTCGCAAAACTGAGTTTCTCCAGTTCGGCACGCTCCAGATCAAGACAAGCTTCACGGGTTTCACGCAGATCACGACTGATCCGTTCCGAACTTTCCAGGAACAATTTCCCGGCAGGCGTCAGGCTCAGCGGCAGCGTGTTGCGGTCGATTAGCATCAACCCCAACGACTCTTCCAGCATCTTAATTCGACGGCTAAAGGTCGGCTGACTAACGTTCTGCTCGTCGGCCGCCCGCGAGAAGTGCCGCGTGCGCGCCAATGCGCGAAAATCTTCAAGCCACTTAAGATCCATCGATAACGCCTGGTAACCACAAATGCTGAGTAATTTTAGCGCAAATTAGAGAGCGCTTATAGCAGCCGGACGGAACACCGGAACCTGAGTGTACTTTACCATCAATAGGAAGTTACACGAGGGTCCCGAGCACCGTTCAACGCGGCAATCGAACCAGACTAATAGAGAGGGTTACAAACGCCCCTCTTCAACCCCGTGACAAGCCACCTGCGAACCGTCGCTCTGGGCGATCAACTCGGGCACTTGCTGCTTACAACGGTCATTGGCGTGGGGGCAGCGACCGTGAAATACACAACCACTCGGCAAGTTGACCGGCGTCGGCACCTCACCCTGCAGCTTGATATGGTTCGGCCGGTTATCCTGCAGCCGTGGAATCGCACTCAGCAGTGCCTGGGTATACGGGTGCCTCGGCGTGGCAAACAACGCCTTGGTCGGTGCCAGCTCACACACGGTACCCAGATACATCACCGCCACCCGCGTGCCAAAGTGCTCCACCACCGACAAGTCGTGGGTGATGAACAGGTAGGTCAGATTGTGCTCCTCCTGCGCCTTCATCATCAGGTTTAGCACCTGCGCCTGAATCGACACATCGAGTGCTGAGATCGGTTCGTCGGCGACGATAAATTCGGGCTCGAGGGTCAGTGCCCGCGCGATCGAGATCCGCTGCCGCTGGCCGCCGGAGAATTCGTGCGGGTAGCGCACGCCCCAGGTCGGATCGATACCGACGTCGAACATCACCGCTTTGATCCGGTCCTGAATTTCGGCCTGGGTCATCTTCGGATTATGAAACCGTACAGGCTCCTCCAACGTCTGGGTGATGGTCTTGCGAGGGTTCAGCGACGCATAGGGGTTCTGGAAGATCATCTGCATCTTCTTACGGTACGGCAGCATCTCGCGATCGCTAAGCTGGTCGATCCGCTCACCACGGTAGTGGATGCTACCGCCACTGGGATTGAGCAGCCCCATCACGGTACGCGCCACGGTTGATTTACCGCAGCCGCTCTCACCCACCACACAGAGCGCTTCGCCCTGCATCACATCGAAGCTAACGCCGTTGATGGCATGAACATGCTCTTGTTTGCGAACGATCTTGCCGCCTTCAAACTTGAGCTGGTCGAGAAAATCACCGGAAATATTAAAACGCTTTTTCAGATCACGGACCTGCAACAGCGGTTGTTGTGCATTCATCATTTAATCCTCAACCCTGCGCATCGGCATCGCCGTCAGCGATGATCTTTGTCTCGGCGTTCTGTTTCATCGCCCGTACCATGTGACACGCCACCGAACAGCCACCCGACTGGGTGAACTCCGGCAAACGGGTGGTACATTCATCCATCACAAAGTCGCAACGCGGGTTAAAAGAACAACCCTTGGGGATATTCTGCAATCCCGGCATTGAACCCCGAATCTGGTTTAGCTTCTGCCCCGGCACGGTTTGCTGCGGCAAGGCGTTGATCAGCCCTTGGGTGTAAGGGTGCTGCGCATCGTTAATGATCTCTTTGGTCGGCCCTTGCTCGATGATCCGACCGGCGTACATCACGATCGCTTTCTGAGTCACCTGCGACACCACGCCAAGGTCATGGGTGATCAGTATCAAGCCAACGTTATTGGACTCACACAGATCCAGCAGCAACTCCATGATCTCGGCCTGAATAGTCACATCCAGCGCCGTGGTCGGCTCATCGGCAACGATCAACACTGGATCGAGCAACAGCGCGATGGCGATGATGATGCGCTGACGCATGCCACCCGATAGCTCGTGCGGATACTGATCGATACGGGTTTCGGGCGACGGAATCTGCACCTGACGCAGCTTTTCAATCGCGATGATACGGGCGTCGTTACTACTGATCTTGCGGTGGGCCTTGAGGCACTCGATCATCTGCTGGCCCAGCGTTAGCACCGGGTTAAGCGTCATCATCGGATCCTGGAAGATCATCGCGATGCGGTCACCGCGGATGTGGCGCATCTGCTTCTCGCTCAGTTCAGCCAGGTTATTGCCTTCAAACAAGATTTCACCGCCGGTGATCTTGCCGGGACGACTGATCAGATTCAGAATCGAAAACGCCGCCACCGATTTACCGGCACCGGACTCACCAACGATGCCAACCCGCTCACCACGCTCGACAGTAAAACTGACATCACGCAGCGCCACTACCGCGCCCTGCCGTAAGCCGAAAGTCACTTCGAGGTTATTGACTTCTAATAACGCCATCGTCACTTACCCCTTGTACAGTTTTGCTGGATTTAAAGAGCAGGACGTCACGCAGTTTTGCATCACTACCTCTGCAGAGAACTTTTGTAAAGACATATACTTAGCCCTTGTAGAGTTTCGGATTGAGTACGTCACGGAGCCAGTCACCGAGCAGATTCATCACCAGCACCAGCACCACTAACACGACCCCAGGAATCACGGTGATCCACCAGGCGCCGCTGAAGATATACTCGAAGCCGCTGGAGATCAGTGAGCCCAGCGACGGCTGCGATACCGGCATTCCCAGGCCCAGAAAGCTCAACGACGCTTCCGAGATGATGGCGTTGGCAATCTGGACCGTCGAGATCACCAGAATCGGCGATAACGTATTCGGCAGGATGTGCCGCCACATGATCCGTGAGCTCTTAAAGCCCATCACCCGCGCCGCATCGACATATTCCTTATGCTTCTCAGCCAACACCGAGGCACGCACGGTACGCGCGTATTGCGGCCACTCGGCGATACCGATCACCAGTATCAGCATGATCACCGCCAGATCGGCGTACAGCTCGGCACCAAAGGAGGCCTGGAATACCGCCAGTACCACGATCGCCACCATCAAGGTAGAGAAGCTGAGCTGGATGTCGGCAACACGCATCAGGAAGCTATCGATTCGGCCACCAAAATAACCGGCACTGAGCCCAATCATGATTCCCAGAAACATCTGCAGCGCCACCGCGCACAAGCCGATCATCAATGAGGTGCGGGTGCCGTACAGCATGGTGCTGAGCATGTCACGGCCCTGCGCATCGGTGCCCAGCAGGAAACGTTCGTCGGCACCCTCTTGCCACGATGGCGGAATCTCCGAATCCATAATGTCCATCATCGCCGGATCGTAGGGATCAAACGGCGCAATCAACGGCGCCAGCAACGAAGCCAACACGTACAGTCCAAAGATGCTGAAACTGACGATCGCCACCTTGTCACGGCTAAAACTGTGGAACAGGTGCGAATCTTTAAAGCGCTGCCAGCGACTTGGTGCCGCTGCATTTAATACGTCGGTCGTCATTATTTCGCTCCCGCCAGTTTCACGGTCGGATTGACCAGTCCATAGATCAAATCAACGATGGTGTTGGTGACCACAAAGATCGCTCCAACCACAATCAGGTACGCCACGATCAATGGCGTGTCGACCCGGTTAACGGCTTCCAAAAACAGAAAGCCCATTCCCGGCCACTGAAATACCGTTTCGGTCAAGATGGTGTACGCCACCATGGTGCCGATCTGCACCCCGCCGACGGTGATAACCGGCAGCATGGTGTTTTTCAGTGCATGGAGGAAATAGATCCGAGTTAGCGGTAAGCCTTTGGCTTTGGCAAACTTGATGTACTCCGATTCGAGCACCTCCATCATCTCCGAACGAATCAGACGGATAAACAGCGGTAGCATGATCGACGCCAGCGACACACAGGGCAGCAACAGGTGCGCCAAACCGTCAAGACTGAAAAAACCGGTCTCCCAGCTGCCGAATAGCGGTATCACCTCGCCCCGTCCGTACGACGGCAGCCAGTTCAGTTCCACCGCAAACAGGTAGATCGATAGGATCGCCGTCAGGAACACCGGCACCGAGATGCCGATAATACTGACCCCCATCACCGTTTTGGAGAACCAGCTGTGCGGCTTGATTGCCGAGTAGACCCCCAGCGGCACCGACAGAAAGATGATGATCAGCGTGGCACCAAACACCAGCTCCAGCGTTGCCGGCAGCTTTTTCAGGATCACATCCAGTGCCGGTTGTTTAAAGAAGTAGGAGGTACCCAGATCGCCCTGCAGGGCATTACCGGCAAAACGCAGGTACTGGGTTAGAAACGGATCGTTCAGACCTAGGTCGTCGCGCAACACCTGACGTTCGGCTTCAGAGACCGATTGACCCACCAGCTCGCGCAGCGGATCGCCCAGATTATCCTGAATCGAAAAACTCAGCAGGCTGATAACAAACATGACGACGATAGCCTGAAACAGGCGTCGTATGGCAAAGGCGATCATGACAATGAATCTCATACGGCGCAGTGCTGTGTTAACAACACCACGCGATAAACCGGAACAGCACCAGCGGCGCAGATCACATCAGTCAGATCGACAGATAAAAAAAGATGTGGTCGGTGCGGATAGCCTGACGATTGATATAACTGTTGCGCGATAAAACTCACTATCTAACTGACTAGCAAACGAACAACAGTTATCGGCGGTTTCGACTTTCAGGGGACGGAAAATACTGCGACAGGACTGGAATCTATGCTCAATCCGGCTCCGTCACCTGAGAGTCAAAACCCGGCCGCGACATACGCCACGGCCGAATTCCAATATGCCGACAGCAGAGCTCAACATCCGCACTGCTGTCGCCAATGATCGTTACTCTTCGATCACCAGGTCACCCAGGTACGGGAAGTTCATCACGTTGACAACAGACTCAACTTTGACGTTCTTGCCAGCAGCCCAGGCCAGGTTCTGCCAATGTAGCGGTACAAAAGCCGCCTCATCGTACAGCGTCTGCTCAACCTGCTGCAGCAGTGCCGCACGCTTGGCAGGGTCAGTCTCGGTGTTGCTCTGCTTAACCAGCGCATCCACTTCGGTGTTGCAGTAGTTACCACTGTTGTACTGACCGGCACCGGTTTCGGTGTTCGGACAAGCGGTCAGGAACTCGGTGAAGTTAGCCGAATCTTCGGTATCCGCATGCCAGCCAATCATCATCATGTCCGCTGCGCGGGCATCAAATTCGGGCCAGTACTGCGCCTTAGGCATGGTCTTTAGGTCAACTTTGATGTTGATCTTGGACAGCATTGAAGACACCGCCTGAGCGATTTTGGCATCGTTCACATAACGGTTGTTAGGCGCCATCATCGTGATGGTGAAACCTTTCTCGTAACCGGCATCCTTCATCAACTGCTTGGCTTTGTTTAGGTCGTAACGTGGCGTCAGCTCAGCCTTGTAACCGGCGTAACCGGTAGGGCCTTGCTGGGCACCGGCGGTGGCGAAGCCTTTCATGATCTTCTTGACGATGCCTTCGTTGTTGATCGCATGAACGATCGCCTGACGAACACGAACATCTTTAAACTCATCGCGACGCTCTTGGTTCATCTGGAAGGTGATGATGCGGGTACCACCAAGGGTAACCAGATCAACTTTACCGTTCTCATTGATCCGCTTGTGATCGGTTGGTGGAACCGGCGCGATAAAATCAACGTCGCCCGACAGCAACGCTGCAACACGGGTCGGCGATTCTTTGATCGGGGTCATGATGATCTTGTCGACATTGCCTTTTGAAGCGGTATCCCAGTAACCAGGAAAACGGTCCAACTCAACCTTTACGCCCTGCTCACGGCTGCTGACAACAAACGGACCGGTACCGGAAACATTGGTCGAGGCGAACGAGTTGCCGTGCTTAACCAGCTTGCCTTTCGGTTCGCCGTTGGCATCGTTACCGGTGTAAAACTTAGAATCCATCGGGAAGATATAGGTCGCTGAGTGCATGACCAGCGGGTATGGCTCGGTAGTGATCAGGTCGAAGGTGTTCTCATCAACCACTTTTATGCCTTCAAACGCCGCAAATATCCCTTTGAAATCAGGGCTATCTTTCAGGCGATCAAACGTCCAGCGGACATCTTCGGCGGTCAGTTTGTTACCGGAGTGGAAGGTCACGCCTTTACGCAGGCTGAAACGAACGGTCTTGTCGTCGATTCGCTTCCAGCTCTCGGCCAGGCGCGCATCAAAGCCCAGTTCTTTATTCCAACGAACCAAAGGGTCAAAGTTCAGGTGTGACTGCTGCAGCGTACCGCCAGACAGTTGCTCGTGCGGGTCAAGCGATACCGGATCGGCATCGTATGCCATCTTCAGCGTGGCCGCTTGCGCGGTCAGTGACAAGCCCAGCGTAAATACTGCTCCGGCCATCAGGGTGGTCATCTTTTTCATCATCAGTTCCCGATTAATTTATTGTTATATATCTACCGACAACACGTGAACTAACAACGCGTGATTTGAGTAGACGCGACGAATCGCAATAAGCACAGACTGTTGAAAATACCCAACAGAGACTAGGTCAATCTTGACCAAGCGACAATCGAAATAGTGACACACCCTGATTCACGATCTGCATAACCAGCAAATACAAACAGTTAAAACGGGTTCGATAGAGAAAACCACTCGCGACGGGGATAAATATTATTTACGGCAAACGCATTAATCACGATCCAAGCCAAACTGCGTCGTCGCTAACATAGCTGTAAGCAGGAGGGTATGGATAAGAAAAGCCACCCTATATTGATCAGCATTTCACCGGTTCTTTCGAGATTATCAAGACGTTCATGCGTACAGCCGAGGACGAAAGCGCAGCAACTAATCTTGATCAATTATTAAACAACCATACCACGCCGCCGATAACCTAACTTACCCCGGCAACAACCGCACCATCAGTGGATGGCAGTTATGATTATAGACAACAGCGCTATCTCCCTGTCTGCCCAGCACCAGGCCAGCCGACAGCAACAACAGAGCCAATCGCTGCAGTTGTTTCAAACCGATCAGCAGGGCAACCGACAAGCGTCAGTTGAAATCAACGGTGCACAGTTGCAGCGAACAGCTGAAGCGATGGCCGTCCGCGTCAATCGCCAGGACCCCGGATTAAACAATGCGTTATTCAAAGCCGAACAGGCTCAGCAGCAGGCAGCAGCACTACCGCCCAATACCGAAGCCAACAACGCAACATCCGATCCCTTAGCCGCGATCCGCAGCCCCATCACCGCTGCCAGCAACATCGACAACACCAGTCCCGACAAAACTGAACAAGCCACGCTTGACCCTCGCACCCAATTGATCAAGGCGATACTGGAACGAATGCTCGGCAAAAGCCTGGAGATCAACGGCTCCGCAGAACTAGCGACAGAGCGTTCACCCCGCCAGCAAACGCCGCCCGAAACTGCAGTTACAGAAAGCTCTCCGGCCCCTATCCAGATAGGTATGCGCTATCAGAGCTTAGACTCGGTCGACGAATTTGAGCAGACCACATTCCAAGCGCAAGGCAAGGTGCGCACGCGCGATGGCCGCGAGATCGATTTCACGCTGGGATTATCGATGACACGTCATTTTTCCAAGCAACAATCGTTAGTGATTGAAGCCGGCGCAAGGCTGAAGGATCCGTTGGTAATCAACTTCGATGGCAAGGCGGCGGAGTTGCATGACAACCGTTTTACGTTCGATCTGGATGCTGACGGCGAGCAGGATCAGATCCACCAACTGGCGTCGCACAGTGGCATGTTGGCGTTGGATAAAAACGGTGATGGCACAATCAACGATGGCAGCGAACTGTTCGGAGCCCTCAGCGGCGACGGCTTTGCCGATCTGCAGCAATACGATCAGGACGGTAACGACTTTATCGACGAGGCCGATTCGGTGTTCAACCAACTTCAGGTCTGGGTCAAGGACGATCAGGGCAATGATCAGCTGCTTAGTCTGCGTGAGTTGGGGGTAGGTGCACTCTATCTTGGCTCAACCGACACCCCGTTCGACCTCAAAGGCAGCGACAATGAGCTGCAAGGGCGGATTCGCGCTACCGGCGTTTACCTTTCAGAGTCAGGCCACGCCGGTACTCTGCAACAGCTCGATCTGGTTGTCTGAATCAACAGCGACCTGAGGTCGGTAGGTTCCCTTGCCCTACCATCAGCGACAGCCAGTCGTTGACTGGTCAATCCGATACCGATGCTCTCTACCGCCGTATCGTAATCGATCAAGCTATAGCACTCGATAGCTCATCAGACCAAACGCCGTTAGGTTCACACAAGAAATCGCCGATAGGATTGGGTATGAAAAACCTAGCGAGACAGGCTACGAATCCCCTGCTCCATCCCCTCCAGGGTCAGTGGATACATACGCTCTTCAAACTGCTGACGGACCATGTCTATCGATTGGGTGTAGCTCCAATACTGCTCAGCCATCGGATTGAGCCAGATGGTTTTAGGCCAGGTATCGAGCACCCGTTGCAGCCACACTGAACCCGGTTCCTCATTGTAATGCTCGACACTGCCGTGGGGATAAGCGATCTCATAGGGTGACATTGAAGCATCGCCGATAAAGATCACCCGGTAGTCCGGGCCATAGGTGTGAAGCAGATCCTGGGTTGGGATCGACTCGTTAAACCGGCGCGAATTATCTTTCCACACCTTCTCGTAGAGGCAGTTGTGGAAGTAGAAATACTCCAGATGTTTAAACTCTCCTCGAGCCGCAGAGAAAAGCTGTTCGCACTGCTTGATAAAGGGATCCATCGAGCCGCCGACGTCAAAGAACAGCAGCAGTTTGGCAGCATTGTGACGCTCGGGAACCATCTTCAGATCGAGATAGCCGGCATTGTTAGCGGTCGAGCGGATGGTATCGTCCAGATCCAGCTCTTCGGCGGCACCGGTGCGGGCAAACTTGCGTAGCTTACGCAGCGCCACTTTGATGTTACGGGTACCGAGCTCAACACTGTCGTCAAGATCGCGGAACTGGCGTTTTTCCCACACTTTAACCGCCCGCCGGTGTTTGCTCTGGCCACCGATACGCACCCCTTCCGGATTATAACCACTGTGGCCAAACGGCGAGGTGCCGCCGGTACCGACCCATTTATTGCCACCTGCGTGGCGCTCTTTCTGCTCATCGAGTCGCTGCTTGAGCGTTTCCATCAGTTTATCAAGCCCGCCAAGCGACTCGATCGCGGCCTTTTCCTCGTCACTCAGCTGTTTGAGAAAGTCCGCCTTGAGCCACTCGTCCGGAATTAGCGCGTCAACCAGCCCCTCCCCTTCGAGCTGCGCCAAACCGTTAAAATAATCGCCGAAGGCGCGGTCAAAACGGTCAAAATGTTTTTCATCCTTGACCAGACAAAGTCGCGCCAGCAGATAAAACTGCTCCAGGTCGGCAAAAGCGAACCCCTGTTCGATCGCCTCGATCAGCGTCAGTAGTTCTTTAAGGGTGGTCGGCACTCGCGCCTGACGAAGCGCGCCAAAAAAATCGATCAGCATGGTCAGTCACTCGAATTAGCGGGCGTCACGCCGGGCCATAAAAGCCAACCGTTGCAACATATGAACATCCTGCTCGTTTTTGAGCAGCGCGCCGTATAGCGGCGGAATCGCTTTAGTCGGGTCGTGCTCGGCTAACAGCTCAGGCGGGATATTGTCGGCCATCAACAGCTTCAGCCAGTCGATCAGTTCGGAGGTCGAAGGTTTTTTCCTCAGACCATTAACCTCGCGTACCTGGAAGAAGATCTCCATCGCCTGCTGTACCAGTTTTTGCTGGATGTCAGGAAAATGCACATCGACAATCGACTGCATCGTTGCTTTGTCCGGAAACTGGATGTAATGGAAGAAACAACGGCGCAGGAAGGCATCCGGCAGCTCTTTCTCGTTGTTGGAGGTGATGATGATAATCGGCCGGTGCTTGGCCTGTACCCGCTCACCGGTCTCGTAAACAAAGAACTCCATCTTATCGAGTTCGACCAGCAGATCGTTAGGAAACTCGATATCGGCTTTGTCGATCTCATCGATCAGCAACACCACCTGCTCGTCGGCGTCGAACGCCTGCCACAGCATCCCCTGGCGGATATAGTTATTAATGTCATGAACCCGGTCGTCACCCAACTGCGAGTCACGCAACCGCGATACCGCATCGTAATCGTACAACCCCTGCTGCGCCTTGGTGGTCGATTTCACATGCCAGCGCAATAGCCGTTTGCCCAACGCGGTAGCCAACTCTTCGGCCAGCATCGTTTTGCCGGTACCCGGCTCGCCTTTCACAAGCAATGGCCGCTGCAAGGTTATCGCAGCATTAACCGCCATCTGCAGGTCATCGGTTGCTACGTACTGATCGGTACCTTCAAAATGCATAACTGAGCTCCCTACACGGACAAATAATGGAAAACCCGTAGTGTATCAGATCATACTGTGAGAATGCCTGACTTAGCCGCTCAGCCATTTGACTTTTTACCTCGGTAAACCGAGTTGACCCCGACGAAGAATGGACGCAAGGTGATCAGTCGGAGAACGGGCGAACCTTTACGGCCCGTATCTCAACCTGCAACCATGCCTGCTACGAAAGGGTCTGCCATGAAAGATCTGCACCAGCTCAAACTCTACCTGCGTGACTTCGCCAAGCAGCGGGACTGGCAGCAATTTCACTCGCCCAAAAACCTGTCGATGGCACTGACGGTGGAAGCAGCGGAGCTACTGGAGCAGTTCCAATGGCTTAGCGAAGAGCAATCTCACAAGTTAACCCCTGATCAGCACTTGGCGGTCAGCGACGAGATCGCCGACATTCAGGTCTATCTGGTGCGACTGGCCGACCAACTCGATATCGACATCCTCAGCGCTGTTGCCCGCAAGACCCGCCTCAACGAGGCTAAATACCCAGCCGACCAGGTTCGCAGTAGCGCCCGCAAGTACAACACTTACCCCGCGCAAGCGGCTGATTGAAATAATTGATAGAGTATTTAATAATGCCTCCAGGATTATCTGATTCCGACAAATGGCCATCCCGGCAAACATTGGCAATAACGACGTAATTCACAACTTGATGGATCGATATGAAAGTAGTTACCGTTCTGACTTGCTTGATAAGTTTTAGCTGCTCAACCGTATTTGCCGAATCAATAGCCAGCTTTCCACAAGACCTGAAAGAGTGGGTCTTGGTCAAAGAGAGCTTCATCCCGGGCAAAGATGTCGAGCTCCCCGAGGACACCCCGTTATTCCTTCAGCATACGGTCAAGACCTATAACTGGATCAATGATGGCAAGGGGACAAAACTCAACATTTATGTGCCCAAGGAAAAGCTCGTCTCCTACCAAACACACGGCCCTTATCAGGACGGCCCGACGGCAGTCGGCGTCTACGAAGACAGCGATATTATCTTCGTCACCGAGCATATTGCCGGTGAACCGATCTACGGCACCTACGACAGAGCCGGCAATGATATCAGCGCTCTGCACCCCACCTTCGGTGTTGAAATCTGCATCCAGTGCCATGTCGACAACAGCGCCATCTGTATAAATGGTACCTGTGCGACACCCATTATCGATCTTTTTGAAAGCAACCAGTAATGTTTAACAGTATTAAATACAAACTGCTCCTGACCCATTTCATCTTAATTGTTATCGTCATCGGTGGGTTAGGGATAAAACAGTCCAGCCAGCAATTAGAGTTCGCTGAATCACAAACGATCATTTACCATAAAAATATTTCTCAGAAATTCATCACGCAAATATCTGCTGCCCTAGCGGGAAACAACTACGGCAAAATCTATCTCCCTGTATTCAATGAAGAGCTAAAAAACACATCAACGCTAAACTATCTTGAGGTCGAGGGCATTAGCGATAGCGACCATATCTATCAAATCGCCTATCAAAAAGATATTGGTAAAACATGGCGGAAAAAGTTCCCGTCAAACTTTAAAGAAAATCTAGAAAATAAAATAAAAAAATTCAACAATCTCCTCAAAAATCAACAATCAGATTCAATCAAACTAAATTTTTTACTGGATCGGTCTTATAATCAACTCGCCAAGCACCAACAAAGTATTGAGTACATCAAGACAACCAAAGACCTGTATGATGACATCACCTTTAAGTTAGGGGTCACCATTGATAAAAATAAGTGGACGATGGAATTAGTCCTTCCCACTATCAATGAGAATGGTGGCGCATCGAAGTTTGTTTATGATATTTCAGACCTGAAGACAATCAAAGAAAATATACTTAAAAACACGGCTATGTTCGTGCTAAATGTTGAAAACTCTCTGCCATCATGAAATCCGCCATAA
>JBALVL010000067.1:0-17587 GCA_036961355.1 Motiliproteus sp. | reverse complement strand
TGACCACCTCTCACCCTTCAACATAAAGTGTCGCACTTATTATCTGAATCCCCGGCTTCCTTTCATTTCATCGTCTCCTTTTTTTGCTGTATTTAGTCTTCCAAAGGTCTTGTTAACTGTATATAGCACGTTCTCGCGCATCTCTATTTCTATCGGGATCTTCGATGCTTTTTGTTGACTCTATAGTGCTCAGATAGCTCGCGGCAACTCCCGTTTCTTTTGCTCCATAGACGACGTGGAATAGATACCATGAGTACGGCTTTAGTGAAGGGTCAATATTAGTCGCATAGTATGTGACCGCTTCAATCATTTCGCCTTGCTCATCTCTAATCTGGACCGTCTTGTCCTGATACCCATAGCCGAGCCCTTCTGCTTTATCCAGCGCCACTTTTTCGTTATCTGATATTTCGAATAGAGCACCAATAACAACGTCATCGGGGCTTCCCGTGAATTGTGCATCGCACTTTCCAGAGCCGTCTTTCTTATTTACTTTGTGAAATTTCAGAGTGTGTTCTGCAAGAGCAAAGACGCCGACTCTTTCAGCGCTTGGAACTCTTTCCTTCAATCGAGGAAGTGACATATTTGACCCGTATGCAAAATACTTCACATTGTCTCCATATAAGTTAACGCATCGCACCAGCAGCGCTGTCGCGTCCGATTGAATGCCATTGTTATGCGGTGCGTGAGGACACATTTTTGTTGCTGCTTTGCTAGTTAATGTGTCCGTAAATATACCAAATTCAATTATTAGGAGGCCTGTTTTATTTGCCATATATTTGGGTTCCGCTGGAGTACTGACACCAATGATTTAATGGCTTTCGACCGTAAAAATTTGGAACTCTCCACTTTGCCCTCGAATTTTTACGTGACCAATCTTTCTCAAATTGGCATCGACTATACGATCGGCTGTTGATTCCGAGATGAGGATACGGGTACCGAGTTCCTTGTTCATTGCTTCCAGTCGCGCCGCCATATTTACCGTGTCTCCGTGCACTGTATATGTTTGACGTCCACCACCACCGACGTTGCCCGCTATTAGGTGGCCCGTACTGATGCCAATTCGAATGGATAAAGATTCACCACCATAGGTTTTCAAGTTTGTCATGCTCGACAACTTCACCGCTGCATCCAGGGCTTTTCGGGCATGGGCTGGATCAGTTACCGGCACATTGAATACCGCCAGAACAGCATCGCCCTGAAACTGGGTTATTACCCCTCCGTACCTGCTGATGGTGTCAGTCGCGTTATCAAAATAGGCATTCAGAACATTGGTGATGCCGCTCGGCCCAAGTTTCTCAGTCAGTGTGGTAAAACCTGCAATATCGGCAAACAGTACCGTTGCCTCACGTTCAATTGGCTCTAGCGCACCTTTGTCTGAAATCATCATTTCGGCAATGGCTTTGGGCACATGGCGCCCGAACATATCGGTCACGCTGCGCCGTTCGGCGTCTGCTTTGAGATGGGCGAGGAGCGTTCCCCTGGCCCTTTGAATAACCACGGCCAAGAGTATGGCGGTGATCAAAAGTATCACGACTTCATGAAATCGACTGCCCGCGGGGAGAAAATCCGGACTTAGAAAAACCGCCAGAAACTCATCCCGAGTCGTCTCCAGAGGAATATCCTCCCATAGCAGCGGATTTTCAGTCGTCAGATAGATGTGAAAATAGGCCCCGAGCCAACCGATACTGCCTACCACGCCCGCCCATAAGACGAGTCCAGGTGAAAAGCTTAAGCCTGCAATAGCGACGAACAGAAAATAGTAGTAAAAGATATTAAACCTGAATATAAATGCTTGCGGCAGATCAACTCGTGGTTCAACTGGCGCGATCGCAACCAGAATCGATAATATCGCCACATCCAGCCCCAGAAATGCATACTTCGACCAAGGCTTATCCCAACGTGTAGCGATAATATTGAAGTGGAATAACCCCAATACGGCAAAAGTTCCGCCGACAATCAGAATCTCGATGGCAGGCCCCATTCCCCGAGACCACATCAGCCACAGGACTAACAGCACGATAGCGACGAGACGTCCCTTGATAGCCAGCCTGAGACCATCCTGCTCAGCTTTTTGGAACGTCGCCAGAATTTCCGTATTTTGATCCTTGGCTTCGGCACTAATCTTTTTAGTGGTACTCATTGTTTCATTCTCTTAAATATTCGAATCTCCAAGTTTGATTTGCCGAGTACTTATCCAACGCAAGCAAGCATTGAACTGCGAGGGCTTGCGGTCAAGAAATTCGATATCCTTGGCGAGGTTATGACGAAGGTTAGTACTCAGGTGTTCCGGGGACAATATACCTATCTATCAGTTAAAGATTTGTCGACCGGTGATTGGGCGACAATTGGATCTCAATTATCAGCTTCAGTCGCTGATAGATGAGTGTTTATTTAAAAATTAAAATCCCCCAATCTTTTTGATTTAAATAATAAAAATTAGTCGTTGAACAGCAACGCTACAGTAACGGGACGATAAAGCGCACAGCGGTTTGGAGTTCTAACTACTGACTCGCAACTCCCTTCACAAGAGGTTCAGAAATGAAGGGGCGTTTCACGATCGAAAACTAACTCAACTAGCTCGTCTGGTGGCTCAGTTGGTTCTCAAACTTATCGAAGAAATCCTGCCGCACCAAATTGGTCCGGGTCCAGCCATCCATCGACACAGAGAAATCCAACGCGCCGCGCACCTCTTCCAGTAATTTCTGCCAGCCTTCTGGCGACCATTGCTGCTCTGGGGAAAGAGGGGCTTTGGTTGAGATTCCGTCTATCTGAGCACCGTATGTCGCGATGTGCATGTGAAGCTGCATTGTCATTTTGTCGCCCTCCGACATGTTTTCGGTGGCTTTGTCCCAGGCGTCTTGTACATGTGCGGGTGCATTGACGGGAGGGAAGGTGATCATCTTGCCTATTCCGACCTCGACGATGCCATCGTTGTTCAAGTCGACCATGCCGGTCTTGTCGGGTTGGGCTAGCAGGTTAGTCGCACCTTCGTTGCTCAATGTGTTGACCTGGATCGGATTGGCCAGACTGGTGGCCTGTTGCAGCAGTTTCATCTCTTCGGCAGACAGTTTCGACAATACCTGTTTGGCCGATATATTTTGTTCGCGTTGGTCGCGAGCTTTATCCAGCAGTGTGGCAAAATCCTCGACCTGTTGGCCCGACAAGCCACGACGTTGCAGCAGGTTGACCGATTCAGTACTCAGGCCGGTTGATTCAGTGCTTTGGCTTATAGATGGCAGCATGTTGCAGCTCCTGATTGCTTTAGAGTCTGATTTGTATGCAAAAAACCAACCAAGCGGCCTATCTTTTTTATGAGAACAATCAAACCTGATTAAAAGGCGATTTCAGGGCGATACGCATTGTGCTTTGCCCATAAAAACCGTCACTTAATGGACTAATTTATCCTGCAGACGGCAGACCCTTGCCGTCAGAGGCAATCCGATTGCCATTGCTTGTGTAAACGCTTCAGCTTCTTTAATTCGACAGCGATTTGGTCCGCAATCGTCTGTCTGGCGCGGCATCTTATTGGAGAGCAGAGAGCAGGAAACAAAGGACTAAGTAAGCAAACCTTAGGGGAAATATTTAGGAGGTTATTGTTTGCCAGGCAGCAGCTCAAATGCTCCCAGCGGAAACGTCTGACCGTTCACCATCAGTTCGATACGGTGCTGCCCCGGATAATGCTTACGCGTGCTCATCTCTCGGCATGAGACCTTTTTTTCCAATCGCACAGACTGAGCCGGTGCCAGATCAACAGTTCGCAATTTAAACACCTTAGGCCGTGTCGTCCCGTTGGCCTTAACGTAGTGAATTATAAAATCAACCATTAACCGTTGTTTTCTTGTATCGCAAGCCACCAGATCAAAAACAAGCCGGACACTGTCACCGATACAGATTTGCTGCGGGCCGATCTCAATTTGTTGGATCTCAACCTTGGGTTGAGCACTGAATCCCAACACTGCCAAAGCCTTGGGTTCCCCCCGTTTTACCGCCGAACGAAGCGCATGGCGGATTAGCCAGTTCCGTTGATCCGACGCCCCTTGGGACCATCGTGCTGCGGTGTTAACCAACAGTTCGGGATTGTCTTTGCCGATGTCGTTGAGATTGTTGGCCACAGAGCGACGCACGTAGAGTTCGGGGTCGTCCTTCAACAGTTCCAGTAGCGCGAGTACCGGGCCGGGATCACGCTGGAATTGCGGCAGCCGTGAAGCCCAGGGCAGGCGGGGGCGAGTGCCCTCTGAGACTAACCGGCGCACATGCGTGTTGTCGTCGACGGCCCATTCGCGTAGACGAGCCAGGGTTTGTTCGGGGTATTTCTCGATAAAACCACGGATGCTGAATTCAGCGGTGAAGCGTTGCGTGAGCAGATATTGCGCCTGCATCGAGAGTTCGAAATGGTCGAGCCCATAGCTGGCAACGAAAAACAGGTGCGGCATATACCGAAATGGCTCCATGCCGGTTAGCTCGTTGTCGCTAATCTGTGGGCCTAGCGAAGCTAGCACAATCGCCAGCGCTTCAGGGTATTCGGCGGGAAGATGCCGCTGCAGGCAGTGGGTGATACGCCAGCCGCGCGGGGTTAGTTCGAGGTCGTCGTAACCGTCGTTCACCTCTGTTAGAAAGTGCTCGATATCGAAAGCAGGGTGCTCAGCCTTGATCCGGCCCGCGATCCAAATAGGGATATCGCGTCCGAAGCTGTTTTTTAACGGTTCTGGCATCTGTCTAACCCTGAAAAGATCTACGAAGTGTCTAGGCGGACAGGTTATACGGTACGGTTGATTCGACCAAGGCCTGATCGAGGGGAAAGGGCAGATCCGCTTCAGTAGGTTCTTGTTCTGGTTATGCAGCCTAGTGGCAGGTATCAATCCACCGTTGATCGGTTTTCCGTTTGGATACCCATCGGACCCGTTTGATAGAGACGAATGTCAGAACGTTTTAAGTTTTCGGCGATCAGTGGCCGAAATGCCATCTGGCTGAGGATATCGCGTTCCAGCTCCAGTCCCGGGGCTATCTCGATCAGTTCTATCCCTTCTGTAGTCAGCTGAAAGACACAACGTTCGGTAATGTAATACACCGTCTGACCCAGTTCAGCGGCGTAGCGGCCGTTGAACGTCAAATGGTCGACCTCACGGACAAATTTAACCACGTCGGGATTATGAGCACGAGCTTCTAGGCCCTGATCGGTGATGCTTAACCCCGCATTACCACTGACAAAGGTGCCCATAAAATACAGTTTGCTAACATTTTGGCTGATATTAATAAAACCGCCGGCACCGGCGATTTTGTTACCAAATCGACTGACATTGACATCGCCCCGGGCATTAACTTGAGCCATGCCGAGAAATGCCTGGTCTAGCCCGCCGCCATCGTAGAAATCAAACTGCGCCGGCTGATCGATTACCGAGTGTGGATTGATCACCGCGCCGAAGCTTAAGCCACCTGCAGGCAGGCCACCGATGCCACCGGGTTCGATGGTCATGGTGACGCTATCGAGTAAACCTTCCTCTTCGGCGATCGGGGCAAGTGTCTCGGGCATACCGATACCCAGATTGATGATAGCGCCAGGCTGCAGTTCTAGCAGCGCTCTGCGGCCAATCAGTTTGCGTAGATCCAGCGGCAGTGCGGGCAGGGCGACCTCGCTCTTTTGCTCGCCGGTATAGGCGGGGTTGTAACGTTCGCTAAAGGTCTGCCAGTGATACTCAGGATCGGCCAGCACCACCTTGTCCACCAGAATACCCGGTATCTGTATCATGCTTGGGTGAAGATCATGCTGTTCAACGATCCGTTCGACTTGCACGATCACAGAGCCACTGCTGTTATGGGTGGCTTGGGCAATCGCCAGACTCTCCAGGGGTAACGCTTCACGCTCCATCGAGATATTGCCCAACCGGTCCGACGTGGTACCACGTAACAGCGCCACGTTAACCGGGAACGATTTATAGAACAGATACTCCTGCTCGCCAATGTGCATCAATTCAACCAGCGGTTCAGTCGTTCTGCTGTTGAGCTGGCCGCCGTCGTGACGGGGGTCGACAAAGGTATGCAAGCCCACATGGGTCAGGCAACCGGGACGCCCGGCGGCGATATCGCGAAACAGTTGGCAAATGACGCCTTGGGGAAGATTGTAAGCTTCGATCTGTTCACTCAGCGCGAGTTTTCCCAAACCCGGAACCAGTCCCCAGTGGCCGCCGACCACCCGTTTGATCAAGCCTTGATGGGCAAGGTGATTGAGCCCACGGCTGTTGCCGTCACCCTGGCCAGCCGCGTAAACCAGTGTTAGGTCATTAGGGGTGTGGGTTGTCATAAAGCGCGCTTCCAGCGCGGTGGCCAGCAGCTCGGGAAAGCCTACGCCCACAAATCCGGCAGTGGCGAGGGTGTCGCCTGAGCGGATTAACGCCACGGCTTGTTCGGCGTCGACCCGCTTATCAAAAGTGATCTGTGCGCCTGATGACTGGGGAGCTGACATATGGCCTCCTATTTGATGACAGATGATTTGGCGCGGTTACCGCGCAGCCTGAATTACGCTGACTCAGGCCGCGACTAAGGTGAACCGTGACATTCCAAACCAGCGCGTGTCGCCCTGATCGTCAACGATCATGACCGAAGCGTTACGCAGCTCTCTAACTAGATACTCTTTCCCCGAGGTCAGGGTGTCTTCAAACGCGCCGTTGGTTTTACAGATGGCAAGCATGGCTATCTCCAGTGTCTTTGTGATGTAGCCCCAGGAGCAGGGTTCACACTGTGCTATAGCCAGAGTTGTGCCAAGTGTTACGTCTTGTTAAAAAACAGGAGGTTAAGGTTTTAATTAGCGTGAGTAGACGGCAAACTGTCTGGCTTATAAGACACCTTGTCTTCACTCAGTGTCCAAGCAACAAGGCAGTTTGGTGTTTTTACAGCCCAAGCCGCTTGAACTTTTCGTATAGCGCGGCACGAGATATCCCCAGCAGCTTGGCCGCTTGGAGTTTGTTGCCCTGGCAGTAATCGATTGCGGCGAGAATCGCCCTGCGCTCGGTGGCTGCAATTTGCTCAGACAGGTTTAACGGCGGCCGATTGACGGCCGTGGAAGCAATCTCGGACTCGGGTTCGTCTTGTCGGTCAGCAATTTGAATGCTGGGTAAGAAGTTTGCGAGTAGGGTTTCTGTGACTTGGCCGTGATCGGAGAAAAGCGTTGCCCGCTCTAGCACATTGCGTAACTCGCGGATGTTGCCTGGCCAATGGTATTGGGCGAAGGCCTGAATTAACCAGTCGGTGATTATCAGGTGCTCTCCGCTTAATTGTTGGCTAAGTTGGGTGGTGATGGTGTCGACCAGTTGGGGTAGGTCCTCGAGTCTCTCTCGAAGTGGCGGTAACAGCAGCGGCAGGACATTGAGACGGTAATACAGGTCAGCCCTAAACCCCCCATCGGCGACCAACTGTTCCAAGTTACGACTAGTGGCAGCGATAACCCGGACATCGATCGGTATTACCCGATTGCAACCGACCGGTTCGATCTCACGCTCTTGCAACGCCCTTAGCAGCTTGCTCTGTACCGCTGCGCTCATCTCGCCGATCTCATCGAGGAATAACGTGCCACCCTGGGCCAATTCAAACTTGCCGATCCGTCCCTTAGGGTCGGCACCCGTGTAAGCCCCCGCAGCCGCGCCGAATAATTCCGCTTCAACCAGAGTTTCGGGTAGTGCCGCGGTGTTGATACTGACAAAGGGCGCGCCGGTTCGCGGCGACGCCGAGTGGATCGCCTGTGCGAGCAGCTCTTTCCCGGTACCCGTTTCACCCAACAACAATACGGTGCTGTTAAGTGGCGCTACACGTAGTGCCTGTTGTCGTAGAGCCAGCATAGCGTTGCTGCTACCGATCAAATCAGCAAAACTGTAGCGGGTTTGGCGAGAAGCAGCGCCTTCTACCGGCTTTTGACGCGGCAGTTGCAGTCGAGTGTACTTGTCCACCAATGGCCGAAGGTGAGCCAGCTCATCAAAGAACACCAACCCGAGTGCACCACAAACCTGACCTGACTGATCACGCAGTGGTAGCCGGGTCACCACGAACCAGCGCTGCTTAAAACGCATTAGGTCGAGTAGTTGAGCGCGTCCGGTATTGACCACCTGACGCATCAGACTGTTGGGGATCAATGATTCGACATCAAGCCCTCTGGGATCAACCTGACCGGGTAGGTCCAGCAAACGTTGGTATTTTTCGCTGACCCAAACAATACGGCAGTCACGATCAACCAATACAGAGCCTTCGCAACTGCTATCGAGCAAGCGTAGTAGAGCAAAACTTTGGCTATTATCGAGATCGAGCGTTTCGATCAGTGACTGTACACCATCCATTTGCGGTCTCATTACGGGAGAAATGTGATCTTAATCTAGCGCCAGGTTAGGCCGCCAAGCAAGCCTTTTCAAAAAATTGTCTAGGTCGCGATCACCGCATCCTCAAGACTGTCTCGTTATGAAGACAGTCGTCCAGCGTTCTGGTCACTGCAGCCGATATTTGTGTACAGATTGTCAGATCGGCAAGAGTGGTAATCATTCCAACAGGTTGTTATTTATGCGATTTAACGTTTTGGCATGTAACTCGCTAACCCTAAACCACCAAATAGGATAGCCAAAAACTTACCGACTCATTTTGTGTGTTGAGGTTAAGCCATAGCTTACACGACAAAGTTTGATGTTCGGTGTTTTGGTAATCATACAATAAGAGGTTTAGATGACAGATCCCATTGAGATTGTGGTTGCCGATAGTGCACCAATTTACCGAAACGCTTTTAAGATCGCTGCAAATAGACTGCAGGTAGAGGTTGTTTTTGTAGAGATTTCAGACTGGTATCAGCTTGAGCATTATGTTCGTACGGCAAAGGCTGTCGGGCTGCTGGTTGTTGATTCTGCGCTTAGCGGACTGGAGTCAATATCGCAGTTGTTTGCGCTGAAAAAACTTTGTCATTCCCCCCTTGTTGTTACCACCCAAAATGCCAGCCCTAAGTTCGTCCGAACGATTCAAGCTGCAGGCGCCAGTGCGATTGTTTGCAAGAGCTTGCCTGTGCAGCAATTCACAGTCGCTTTGCAAGAAGTTCTATCGGGCAGAGAGTTTTTCCCCGATGCCGACGACTCAACTGATGCCCATCACCATCACGTCACACACCCCGAACACGCCTTTAAATATCTGTCAAAAGCCGAGCTAGAAATTGTTGGGCGCGTGCGAAAGGGGTGGCAGAACCGTCAGATTGCAGAACAGTTAAAGTTGGCGGAGAGCACCGTTAAAACACACCTTCATAACACCTATCGCAAGCTTGAGGTTGATAATCGAACGCAGTTGGTCTCCCTGGCTTTGCGCTGGCCTCACGTGTATGACGCGAGCTGATCAACAGGTCAATCTGGCATCCCGCAGGGAGCGTCCAAAAAACAAGACACGCTCATCTTCTATGTGGACAAACAGTGTCTTTAACTCCAGACACATTGTAAAACAAGCTTCAATCATTATGTTTAATAACAGTATGTTACGTCGTTGGCATGCCCTGTGCTATAGGGTTGTTAGAAGTCAGTTTTTCCATTAATAAAAGTGCTTCTACACCGCGTGTCGGGCGGCCCCGAAATTGTTGTTCGGGTACGACATAAAATCGACAATATCAAAAAATAACAAACGATGGATATATTATGAAACAGTTCAAATCACTAGTTTTATCCGCAGCAATCGCCGGTGTGGCTGCTGTAATCGTAACCGCTCCCGCGATGGCGGCAGAGAAGACCCTGCTCAAAACGCCAATCGCTTTCGGCTCTCATCTGCCCGCTCTTGGCACCCCGATTAAGTGGGTTTCCGAGCAGTTACCGATCATGAGCGACAACAAGCTAAAGATGAAAATCTACGAGCCAGGCAAGTTGGTTGCGCCGGCTGAAATTCTCGGTGCTGTTGCCAGCGGCAAAGTTAACTCGGGCTACTCAACCGCCGGTTACTGGCAAGGGAAGATGCCTGCGGCCGCACTGTTTTCTGCCGTTCCTTTCGGTCCGGAAGCCGGTGAATACCTAGCCTGGATGTACTACGGCAACGGCCTCAAACTGTATCAAGAGATGTACGACAGTTCCGGCTACAACGTCAAAGTCTTGCCTTGCGCCATAATCTCTCCTGAGACATCGGGCTGGTTCAAGAAGCCCATCGATTCGCCAGAGGACCTGAAAGGTCTGAACATGCGCTTCTTTGGTCTGGGCGCCAGTGTGATGGAGAAGCTAGGCGTCAGCACGTCACAACTGCCCGGTGGTGAAATCTTCGGCGCACTGGAGAAAGGTGCTATCGATGCAACCGAGTTCTCTCAGCCAGCCATCGATCAACGTCTTGGCTTCCACAAGATCGCCAAGTACAACTACTTCCCTGGCTGGCATCAGCAGTCCACCGTCTTTGAGTTGCTGGTTAACAAAGATGCATGGAACAAGATGAGTCCGGCTAACCAGGCGATTCTGGAAAACACTTGCAAAGCCTCAATGACCAACTCAATCGCCGAAGGTGAAGCGATGCAGTTCGACGCAATGGCCAAAGCACAGGAGAACGGTGTTGAGATCCGTTACTGGAACGACGAGATGCTGACGCTGTTCAAGTCATCCTGGGACGAAGTGGTGGAAGAGAAGAATCAAGATGCGTTTTTCAACAAGGTTTACACTGACCTGACCACCTTCCGTGACGGCTACGATCTGTGGGAAGCTCACGCTTTCCTACCTCGCGCTAAACCTTCTCTGTAATCGCTCAAAACACAGTTTGAATTTCGGCCGTGGGGGGACTCCCCCCGGTCGCTTTTCATCGTGTTTTTTCCCAGCCGATCCTGAGAGGTTAGCATCGTGAATACACACCAGCATCAAGAACATCCTGTTGCCATCGCAGACGGAATCGACAGCCTGATCCGCCAAGTTGGCAATCTTATCGCCTGGACCTATGTGGTCCTGATCCTTGTCATCATTGCCCAGGTTCTGCTGCGCAAAGGTTTCTCCAACGGCTTGATCCTACTCGAAGAGTTGCAGTGGCATTTGTATGCGGTCGGTGTCATGTTTGGGCTGTCGTATGCCCAGATCAACAATGCGCATGTCAGAGTTGATCTGCTTTATGGCAGTTTTCGAATCAAGACCAAACGGATTATCGATATTATCGGCATCCTGGTACTGGTACTGCCGTTTATTACAGTGATCTTTATTCACAGTCTCGATTTTGTAGCCGACTCCTGGCGCATCAATGAATCGTCTCAATCCCCGTCAGGCTTGCCTTGGCGCTGGGCCGTTAAATCTATTATCCCGCTCAGCTTCGGCATGCTGGGATTGGCCGTGGTATCGCGCCTGATCCGCGATACCGTGCTGTTGTTACGGGGAGAATAATCATGGAAATCAATGAAATTCTGGTCATCGCGATGTTTGTGTCATTCATCGCGCTACTGTTTACCGGCATCCCGGTCGCCTATGTATTGGGCGGTGTCGGAGTGGCTTTTGCCGGCATCGGTTACCTCGCCGATATGTATATGGACACCATGACCGGCCTCGACTTCCTAACCCTGGGACTGGTGGTCAATCGTCTCTACAAGATCATGGATAACTGGATCTTGGTGGCGTTACCGATGTTCATTTTTATGGGCATCATGTTGGATAAATCCGGCGTTGCCGAAGAGCTGATGGAGTCGATGCAGGAGTTGTTCGGCAAGGTCCGTGGCGGTCTGGCGATCACGGTTACCGCGATCGGCATTATCCTGGCCGCATCAACCGGCATCATCGGTGCATCGGTAGTCCTGCTGGCGGTGATGTCGTTGCCGGCGATGTTAAAGCAGGGTTACTCCAAACCCCTGGCGCTTGGCACCATCGCCTCAGCCGGAACCTTGGGTATTTTGATTCCCCCGAGCATCATGCTGGTGATCATGGCAGACCAGCTTGGTTTGTCGGTGGGTGACCTGTTTATGGGCGCGGTATTCCCCGGTTTGATGCTGGGCACCATGTACATCGTTTATATTGTCGTCGTCGGGTTATTGAGCCCTGACTCGGCACCGATCCCCGCCGATGCTAAACGCGTGACTTGGCGTGCCTTTATTGGATTGATGAAGGCGATGCTACCGACCTTGATGTTGATCTTTGTGGTGCTTGGTTCGATCTTTGGTGGCATCGCCACCCCGACAGAGGCTTCGGGCGTCGGCGCTCTGGGGGCAACCTTGCTGGCAGTGTATAACCGCCGCTTTAACTTCCCGGTACTCAAAGAGGTGATGCAGGGGACGTATAACACCACCGCTTATATCTTCATGATCTTTATCGGTGCAACCTGCTTTGCGTTGGTACTGCGCGAACTCGGTGGCGACGAGCTGATCGAATCGTTCCTTACCGGGCTACCGTTCGGTCCCTACGGCATCGTCGCCTTTATTTTGTTCATCATCTTTCTGCTCGGGTTTTTCCTCGACTGGATCGAGATCACACTGATTATACTGCCGTTGCTGGCGCCGGTTATAACCGCGCTGGGCTTTGATATCGACGGTCATGGCGTGGTCGATAGTCCCGAACTGGTGTGGTTTGTGATGCTGGTGGCGATGGCCTTACAGACGTCGTTCTTAACCCCGCCGGTGGGTTTTGCACTGTTCTACCTCAAAGGGGTCTGTCCACCCGATATCAAACTGTCTGATATCTACAAGGGGGTTCTTCCGTTCATCGTCCTGCAGTTGATCGCGCTGTTAGTCTTGGTGCTCTGGCCACAGCTGGTGATCTGGCTACCCGCTACCGCCTACGGTTAGCAGCGAAAGCTGGGAGAGAGGGAGAGAGGGAGAGAGGGAGAGAGGGGGGAGAGAGGAGTGGTCTGCACCGCTCCAACTCTTCACCGGTGATAACCAAAGCGGTCAGCAGCACCGATAAACATGCTGGAAAGGCAAGGAGGCGGGGCGTTTAATTAACAAGCGCCGGGGCCTAGCGGACGATATTGAATACACCACCGGTGATTAGGACAGGGATACTAGATTATGTTCGATGGCATATTTAGCCAGGCCCGCGGCGGTTTGGATACCCAGCTTACCTTTGATGTTCTGACGATGGGTTTCCACCGTGCGCACACTGATATTGAGTTCTCGGGCGATCGCTTTGTTGCTGAGCCCCTCCGCCAATAGTTTTAACACCGTTTCCTCACGTTTGGTCAGGTTAGGGGTCTGAGCCGGTGCCGCATCGAAGTTATTAAACAGGGTTTGGGAGGCGCTCTGGCTAAAATAGGTATTGCCCAGAAAAACGGTTTCTACCGCTTTGATCAGCTCCATCGACGAGACATCTTTAAGAATGTAGCCGTGCGCGCCCGATTGCATCAACTGCAGAATGTACTCGCGGTTATCGTGCATGCTCAGAATCAGCACCTTGATGGCGGGAAACTCCGTCTGGAATCGTCGGGTTGCTTCCATCCCATTCATCACAGGCATGCTGACATCCATCAGAACCACATCGGGGATCAGCCGTGCGGCCTGGTCCAAGGCTTCTTGACCATTGCTGGCCCGTCCGACAACCTCAATCCCCGGTTCGGTAGTTAAGCGGGCCTGGATGCCGTCCAGAACCAGAGGATGATCATCGACCAGCAGAACGCGTATCTTATTTATCTCACTCATAAGCTAACTATATAATTCTAGTGACAGTTTTGCCCGGATACGGGTGCCGTTATTTCGTTGAGTATCGATGCTGAACTCACCGCCAAGTAGCTCGATGCGTTCGCGCATGTTGCGCAGTCCGATGCCATCGGCACATTTGCTATCGCCGGTATCGAAACCACAGCCGTTGTCGGCGATCTCCAGTTGGAAACTGTCTCCCTGCCAACGGCCGCGCAACCAGACATGGCTGGCATCGGCGTGCCGTTCGATATTGGTCAGCGCCTCCTGCACTACCCGGTAAAAGGTGATATCGATCTCTTCGGAAAGCTTGCGGTCGGCCAGTTCAACCTGTTGTTCGACCCGGATGCCGGTACGTAACGCGTACTCATCGAGCAGGCTGTTAAGGGTAGGGATCAGCCCCAGATCATCGAGCACGGTAGGGCGCATATCGTGGGAGATCCGTCGAACCTCCCGAATCGCCTCGTTGAGGATCAACTCCCCCTGATCGAGGTGAGCTATGGCGCTATCCTCACTGTTGCGAATCCCCTCACGGGCCAGCTCCAGCCGGTACTTGACCGACACCATCAGCTGGTTGATGCCATCGTGCAACTCTCGGGAGAAGCGTTTGCGCTCGGCAATCTGGAACTGCAACGAGCGATGGACCAGTTCACGCAGGCGGCCATCGGCCAGGCGGTGCTCGTGGATGTTGAAAGCGATACCGAACAGGATGATCAGCACCACGGTGATCGAGGTGATCACCAGCACGGTGAAGAAGGTGTTGCGGATATTCTGGTTGACCTGGGCCTTGATCTTGGTGACCTCACGGCCGATATCGTCCAGGTAAAGGCCGGTTCCCAGCATCCAGTTCCAATGCGGCAACATCACCACGTAGCTGAGTTTATCTTCGATCTCGTCACGGGAAGGTTTGAGCCACTGATAGCGATGAAAACCGCCACCCTCCTGCGCCCGTTTCAACAAATTGCGAATGATGAAGTCGCCGTTGCGATCCTGCAGGTCAATCATGTTCTGACCCGCCAGTTCGGGCTGGATCGGATGAACCAGATTGATCCCCTGATCGTCATAAACAAAGAAATAACCATCATCGCCATAGGTCAGATCAAGCAGGATCGCTTTGACCCGGGCCTGCGCGTCTTCGGGGTGCAGATCGATGTTCGAGTAAATGTGATCGATAGAGGTCAACGCCAGGCTGACGTAGTGACGCAGCTCCTTCTCTTTGGAGGCGATTAGATTGCGCTCAAAGGTCTGTACCTCCTGTTCGCCCAACGTTTTTGCCTGCTTAAGCGCAATCAGGGTGACGCTGATGGTGACCAGTAGTAGTGGAACGATGGCTAGCAGTATTATTTTTGTTTTTAACGACATTCGGGCACAACAGTCTGCGGCTAGAAACCACAGAATCCCCCGCCAAAGGGGTGCTGTCCAGCGTCTAT
Organism: Motiliproteus sp.; assembly: GCA_036961355.1. Taxonomy (GTDB): domain Bacteria; phylum Pseudomonadota; class Gammaproteobacteria; order Pseudomonadales; family Balneatricaceae; genus Motiliproteus. The sequence continues at coordinate 2,584 of JBALVL010000067.1, read as the reverse complement.
TAGCCCTTTTTGCGTAGAACTACGTAGATAGCTACGTAGTAGTCACATATACCCGGCCAACGCGTCATGTTCGCCACAAAGTGACTATTATTTCGGTTGCAGTCACCAACAAACAGGGGGACGTCATGAACGATTATTACGATCTCGGCGACTACAGCCGCAAAATATCAACCGAGTCAGCCGATGCTCAACGCTGGTTCGATCGTGGACTGATTTGGAATTATGGTTATCACCACGAGGAAGCGATCGAATGTTTTAAAAAGTCACTCGAACAGGATCCCGCTTGTGTGATGGCGCAGTGGGGCATTGCCTACGCCAGCGGACCCAACTACAACAAACAGTGGACCGATTTCGACGACGATGAAAAGAAAATCTGCCTCAAAGAGGCACATGACGCCGTCGCTAACGCCAAACAGAACCTGAACCAGGCCAACGATCTTGAAACTGGACTGATTGAAGCGCTTGAAAAGCGTTACCCCGATGATGCCTCGATCGAGGATTTTGGCCCCTGGAACGATGCGTTTGCCGACGCGATGCGAAAGCTGTACCGGGATCACCCGGACGACATGGACGTTTGTTGCCTCTTTGCAGAAGCCATCATGAACCGAACGCCGTGGCAGCTGTGGGACTTGTCGACCGGAAAACCCGCTGCTGGCGCCAATACACAAGAGGCGATCGATGTGCTCGAAACCGCCTTTACCCGGCTGGCCGACCAGGGGTCGAACCAGCACCCAGGGTTGTTGCACATGTATTTACACTTGATGGAGATGTCGCCGCACCCCGAAAAAGCGCTCAATGCCGGTAATAACCTCAGCGAGCTGGTCCCCGATGCCGGCCACTTGTTACACATGGCCACCCATGTCGACGTGTTGTGTGGCGACTATCAAAATGTGGTGCTGCGCAACCACAAGGCGATTCAGGCCGATCAGAAATATCTGGCCAAATCCGGCCCGATGAACTTCTACACCATCTATCGTTGCCATAATTATCATTTCAAAATTTACGGTGCCATGTTCCTTGGGCAAAGGCAGGTTGCCGTCGATACTGCCAATGAACTTACAGCTTCGTTGACCCGCGATGTGCTTGAGCCGATGGCTGACTGGCTAGAACCGTTTTACCCGATGAAGCAGCATGTGCTGATCCGCTTCGGCAAGTGGGACGACATCAAGGCCCAAGCGCTGCCAGACGATCCCAATTTCTACGCCATGACAACCGCGCTGATCCAGTATGCAAAAACGGTTGCCTATGCCGCGACTGGCGATATTGCCGGGGCCGAAGCTGCCCGTGATGATTTTCGTACCGCCAAAGCCGCCGTGCCTGAGTCGCGCATGTTGTTTAATAACACCTGCACCGACATTCTCGGAGTTGCCGAGGCGATGCTCGAAGGCGAACTGAGTTACCGCAAGGGCGATTTTGATCAGGCCTTTGATCATCTGCGCCGCTCGGTCGCGCTGGACGACAATCTGCCTTACGACGAACCCTGGGGCTGGATGCAACCCACCCGCCATGCGCTCGGTGCGTTGCTGCTTGAGCAGAACCGAATCGAGGAGGCGGAGGCGATCTATCGCGCCGATCTCGGCTTTGACAATACCCTGGCACGCGCCTGCCAGCACCCCAACAACGTCTGGAGCCTGCACGGCATGCACGAATGTCTTAGTCGTCTGGGGTACAAGAGGGAAGCGGCACTGCTAAAACCGCAACTGGATATTGCGCTAGCGCGTGCCGACGTTGTCATTAAGTATTCGTGTTATTGCCGAGGGATGTAGGCTTGGAACTTAAATGATGAGCTGGGTCGACACGCCTGAAGAGGTGATACAAAAAGCCTCATTAACGGGCCGGAAAAACGCGTAGCGTTTTGGAGGTCCGAGCCCGAAGGGCACTCGTTGAATGATTTGTTATACACAACTGCTCCATTGCTCGCTGGTCATACGATACAACCGGACTTCGCGACCATGAAACCGTGTATTTTTGAAATCAGTAAATCCAGCCTTCTCAGCGACACGCATGGACGCGCCATGTTCTGGTTCGATAATCATGACTACCGACTTGAACGCATTCTCACCAAGCGCATAGGCCAAAACTGCTCGCACCGATTCAGTTGCTAAACCAAGCCCCCAGTAGCGCTTAGCGAGGCGATACCCTAGATTTATTTCTACGGCCTCTCCAACGGGTTCAGGACCAACGCCACAGAAGCCAATTATGTCTCTCGACTCTTTGTCGATAAGTGCCAAAGGTCCAATGCTATGGGATTCGTAGCACGACAAGCACCATTTAATGAAAGTAGAAGTAGCCGCCTCATCACAAGCACCCCGGACGGAGTATTTCATAACTTCAGCGTCGCTCAGAATCGCGGTCAAAGCCGGCGCATCATCCAATGACAGCGGCCGGATTAACATCCTTTCAGTCTCGAAATTAAGCACGGTTGCTTCCAACTGCATTTGTTTGTTATGTGGCAAATGTACATTGCTAGAGTAAAACTACGAGTGGGTAAAAGCGATCACTCAAAATCTTAACTTAGGCGGCTGCTTTCGACACCTATGCGTAGTTCTCAACTATGTATAGTTCGGAGGTGTTCGTCAGGGGC
>JBALVL010000006.1:0-138044 GCA_036961355.1 Motiliproteus sp. | reverse complement strand
TTAATCACTTGGGTTCAGGCTTTCTCATTTATTCCAAACTATGGGACAGCAGTGGGGTCTTAGCTCTTTTTTGGCCTTATGACTAAGGGGGGTAGCCTTCTTTGCTGCGCTATCGCCCAGAGGACTGGGCTCCTACAGGGGTGTGGTTTTCTGTGGGAACCTTGATCCCTGACTTGTTGCTGAGGGGGTAGCCTTCTTTGCTGCACTATCGCCCAGAGGACGGGGTTCCTACAGGGGTGTGGTTTTCTGTGGGAACCTTGATCCCTGACTTGTTGCTGAGGGGGTAGCCTTCTTTGCTGCACTATCGCCCAGAGGACGGGGTTCCTACAGGGGTGTGGTTTTCTGTGGGAATCTTGATCCCTGCCTTGTTGCTGAGGGGATAGTCTTCTTTGCTGCGCTATCGCCCAGAGGGCTGGGCTCCTACAGGGGTGTGGTTTTCTGTGGGAGCCGTGTCCTCACGGCGATGTTGGGTTGCCGCAATACGGTGCAGGGTGTTATTGCTCGCCCAGTCGGGCATAGATCGCCTGCCATAGGCGGACCTGGCTTTCGGCGCTGTAGGGGTCGAATTCCAGCAGGCTAAGACACTCTTGCCGACAAGCTTCTATCTCTTCAGCTGGAACGTCGTCGAGCAATTCGTGCAGCGGCTGCAACGGCAGGTCGTTACAACCTCCGAGGCTATCGTAAAGCAGATCGAGTGCTTTTTGGGTCTGTTCGATATCGATAGAGTACAGCGGTTCGTTGTTCCGGTCCTCCTGCAGCTCCTCCAAAATCGCTTTGGCGCTGTGTCCCTCCATCATCAGTTGGTCGGGGTCGATCTCCAGGTATCCGCTCTGCTCTAACCATTCATCTTCTGGGCGAATCAGGCTGGTTTTGATGCAGCCGTCGGCCATACTCCAAGAGATGGCGATCGGAAAAGCGTCGTCTTCGTAGCTGCTCATTTCACAGGCGATAATCAATGTTGGGGTCAAAGTGACTTCCAAATAGTGGGTTGTGTGTTGCCAATTGGTCGTAAAAATGCGCGATTTAGGTGCCGCGTAGACCAATGTCTAATTATGAGAGGTGAGTCCGTTTGGGTATAAAACAAGGCTAATAACAACGGATCGCTACCCGGAGTGTTACTGATGTATAAAGAATGGGTGGCCATCGATGCAATATCTCTGAACCGACAATGATAATCAAATTGTCGCGCTTGAGTAACAGACTCCTAAAAGTTTACTACAAAGAGGCATCACGATGAGCGAAGTAAAGACCTATCCCATCTATCCTAATTTTGCGAAAGACGCCTGGATCGATAGCGACAAGTATGAAGAGATGTACGCACAGTCGGTTAACGATCCTGAGGGGTTTTGGGGTGAGCAGGGACATTGCATCGATTGGATCAAGCCCTACACCAAGGTTAAGAATACCTCCTTCGATCCGCACAATGTCGATGTTCGTTGGTATGAAGACGGCACCCTGAACGCTTCTGTCAGCTGTCTAGATCGTCACCTTGAAACGCGTGGTGACCAGGTTGCCATCATTTGGGAAGGCGATGACCCCAGCGATGACGCTAACATCACATACCGTGATCTGTACGAGCGCGTCTGTAAGCTGTCTAACGCCCTCAAAGCCCAAGGCGCAAAGAAAGGCGACGTGATCACGCTGTATATGCCGATGATTCCGGAAGCTGCGATAGCGATGCTGGCTTGTGCGCGTATCGGTGCGGTGCATTCTATTGTTTTCGGTGGTTTCTCTCCCGATGCGATTGCGGCGCGGATCGAAGGTGCCGAATCCAGTCTGGTAATTACCGCCGATCAGGGGTTGCGTGGTGGTAAAGCAGTACCGATGAAAGCTAACGTCGACAAGGCACTGGAAAAGCCGGGCACGGCCTGCTGTAAGACCGTTGTTGTGGTCAAGCGTACCGGTGGCGATGTTGCCTGGAACGAAGGCCGTGATGTTTGGTACGAAGACATCACCGCCGATGTGTCTAGCGAATGCGCACCGGAAGAGATGGCGGCGGAAGATCCGTTGTTTATCCTCTACACCTCCGGTTCCACGGGGCAGCCTAAAGGTCTTAAGCACACCACTGGCGGCTACATGGTCTATGCCGCGATGACCCACAAGTACGCCTTCGATTATAAAGATGGCGACATCTATTGGTGTACTGCCGACGTCGGTTGGGTTACCGGTCACAGCTATATTGTTTATGGCCCGCTGGCCAACGGCGCGACTTCGCTGATGTTCGAAGGCGTACCCAGCTACCCAGATATGTCACGTTTCGGTCGAGTGATCGAAAAGCATAAGGTTAATCAGTTCTACACGGCACCAACGGCGATCCGTGCGTTGATGCAGCAAGGCGAAGACGTGCTGGGTGATTCTGACATGTCCAGCTTGAAGCTGTTGGGCTCGGTCGGTGAACCTATCAACCCTGAGGCCTGGGAGTGGTACCACCGCATCATGGGTAATGAAAAATGCCCGATCGTTGATACCTGGTGGCAGACCGAGACCGGTGGCTTGATGATTCTGCCGTTGCCGGGTGCAACGCCAGCCAAGCCAGGTTCTGCAACACGTCCGTTCTTTGGTGTACAGCCTGCGCTGGTCGACAACGAAGGTAATGTTCTTGAAGGTGCGGTCGACGGCAATCTGGTTATTACCGATAGCTGGCCGGGTCAGGGGCGTTCGATTTGGGGTGATCATGAGCGGTACGTGCAGACCTACTTCTCAACCTTCAAAGGCTTCTACACCACCGGTGACGGTGCTCGTCGTGATGAGGATGGCTATTACTGGATCACCGGTCGAGTCGATGATGTGATCAACGTTTCCGGTCACCGCATGGGCACTGCCGAGGTTGAATCAGCACTGGTTGCGCATCCTAAAGTTGCTGAAGCTGCCGTGGTCGGTTATCCGCATGAGATCAAAGGGCAGGGCATCTACGTTTACGTGACTTTGCAAGCGGGTGAGGAAGAGTCCGATGAGCTGCTCAAAGAGCTGCGTAACTGGGTGCGCACCGAGATCGGGCCGATCGCAACACCGGATCTGATTCAGTTTGCGCCGGGGTTACCTAAGACCCGTTCAGGCAAGATTATGCGTCGGATTCTGCGCAAAGTGGCTGAAAACGATTTCGATGCGTTGGGCGATACTTCAACACTGGCTGACCCTACGGTCGTTGATGACCTGATCGATAACCGTCAGAACCGTAAGTAATCGTTAGGTGTTAGTACGGTTAAAGATAACCGCTATTGTTGATATATATTAGCTAAGCGGTTGTTGGCCGGTTGAAAACTCCCCTGAGTGTTTTACACTAGGGGAGTTTTTTTTGGCATAGTGCTTTCTGCAACGGAAGCTTATCGAGGATCGAATAGGATGCAGCTAGCCCAGAAAATTATTATTGCCGACGATCATCCGCTGTTTCGAGCGGCGCTCAAACAGGCCGTTTCTCAAGCGGTTAGCGGTGTTGAAATGATCGAAACAGACTCGCTGGCATCACTACAGGAGACGGTTCAGGCGCATGCCGATGCTGACTTGGTGTTGTTGGACCTGCATATGCCGGGCACCAGCGGTTTTACCGGTTTGGCCTACTTGCGTGGCCAAAATCCCAGTATGCCGGTTGTTGTTGTCTCGGGCAGCGAACAGCCGCATGTGATGTTACGTGCCGTCGAATACGGTGCGTCTGGTTTCATTCCTAAGTCATCGTCACTGGAGATCATCTCCGAAGCAATTCAGGCTGTCCTTGAAGGCGAAGTTTGGCTGCCGCAGGAGGTTGTTGACGGCGATGCTACGGTAAGTTCTGAAGATGCGATCTTTGCGGAAAAGCTCGGCTCGTTAACGCCGCAACAGTTCCGTGTATTGATGATGCTGACCGAGGGTTTACTCAACAAACAGATCGCTTATGAGCTGAGCGTCAGCGAAGCGACGATCAAGGCACACGTCACCGCGATTTTACGTAAGCTCGGTGTTCATAGCCGAACACAGGCAGTGATTGAGGCTAACCGGATGGGGGTTGAGCCACCCAAAACCGAGATGTAACGCCGCACTATTTTTTAGAAAAATCGCTGTAAAAAAACCGGGTGTCACCCGGTTTTTTTGTGCCTGACATTTATGTGGTGGCTTTAGCCGAAGGCTTCGTGGGCATTAGCGGTGCGCTAGCACGGTATTCATCATCGCTCGAAGCGCCGCCGGTTTTATCGGCTTGTGCAATAGCTGTCGCCCTTGCTCGGCCACATCCTGCTTAACTTCGTCGGTACGATCGGCCGTGATGACAATGGCAGGCACCGACTGCGACCAGTAAGGCTCAAGCCGACGCAGGGCGATCACCCCGGTGTGCGTTTCGCTGAGGTGGTAGTCGGCGAGGATGATATCCGGTTGGAAAGGTTGCTCTGTTAGCGACTCGATCAGCTCATCTTCGTGCACCGCAGTCCGCACCTCGCATGACCAGCCCCGTAGAAGTGCAGCCATCCCTTGCAGGATGTTTGGTTCGTTGTCGATGCACAGCACTTTGATGCCCGCCAGGTTGCTGGCTCGTTTGCTCGGGCCGGCAGACTTTATGGCTTGTTTGACCTGGCTTGGATCGCCCAGCTGAACGTCGACGCTGAACACCGTGCCGGAGCCGGGCCAGGAGCGAACTTGCAGCTTGTGGTTAAGGATACGAGCGATCCGCTCGGTGATCGCCAAGCCAAGTCCTAGCCCTTGTACCTGTGAGTGTTTGGGGTTGTCGATACGACGGAACTCTTCAAACACTTCGTTGATCTTACTATCGGGAATGCCAACTCCGGTATCCCACACTTCGATGCGCAGACAGTTATTGATGCGACGGCAGCCGAGCAGGATTTTCCCCGACTGGGTGTAGCGGATGGCATTGGAGAGGAAGTTTTGTAACACCCGTCGCAACAGTTGCTGATCGCTATAGATCACTTTGTCGCAACTGACATTACGGAACTCAAGCCCTTTCTCGTTCGCCATTGCGGTGAATTCGGCAGCCAACGTGCCGAACAGTCGTGCCAGGCTGAAGTGGCTGAATTTGGGTTCCAGTGCGCCGGCATCCAGCTTGGAGATGTCGAGCAGGGTAACCAGTAGCTCTTCGGCGGCTTTGAGCGAGCCGTCGAGGTTATGGACCAGCTCTCCTGTGGTCTCATCATGATTTTGTTGTGCCAGCGCCGAGGCGAATAACCGGGCGGCATTGAGTGGCTGCAGCAGGTCGTGGCTGGCGGCCGCCAAAAAGCGTGTCTTGCCGACGTTGGCGGCTTCAGCATCGGCCTTGGCTTGGCGCAGTTCGTCCTCCATCAGGGAGCGGATGGTGTTCTCTTTGCGTAGCTCACGGTTGATGGCTGAGATCGCCTGGGTTCGTTCGTGTACCCGCAGTTCTAGGTTTTCATTGGTCTCTTGCAGCGCCACCTCCGCCATACGGCGCTCGGTGATATCTTGGTAGAGGGTGAAGTAACCCATGATGTCACCGTATTCACCGGCATGAGGGATGTAGGTGACGTCGGCATAACGAATTTGGCCGTCGGAGCGGGGTGGCAGTTTGATCTCGAAGTTTTGTCGCTCTCCTTCTAATACCTTGCTGATGAAGGGCGTGCGGCTGTCGTACTGCATCGGCGGCAGTACTTTATAACAGGGGGTGCCGGAGACTCGGTGGCGGTCATGGATTCCGAAGGTTTCGGCATAGGCTTTGTTGACAAACAGATAGCGTCTCTCTTTGTCGAGGTAAGCGATCAGCACCGGCACGTTGTCGGTATACAGGCGGATGCTCTGCTCGCTTTCACGCAGTGCCTCTTCGGTACGTTTATGCTCGGTGATATCGCGGTAGGTGTTGACGTAGCCATCGCCGGGCATCGGATTGCCTTGGATCTCCAGTACCGTGCCGTTCTGGCGGTAGCGGATATAGGAGTGCGACTCGCCTGAGGTGAGGATCGCCATCCGGCGGGCCACGTGGCTGCTGCTGTCGCCAGGACCATACTCCCCCATTTTAGCGTTGTACTCGAACACTTCTGCGGCGGGACGGCCGATGCAGATCAGGTCTTTGGGGTAGTCAAACATCTCCAGATAACGTTGATTCCAGGCCACCAGACGCATCTGTTGATCGACTACACTGATTCCCTGGTTGATGTTCTCGATGGTGGACTGTAGCAACGAGCGGTTGAATTTGAGCACCTTGCTGGCTTCGTCAACAATGGTGACGACATCACCCAGTTGCATATCGCGCCCCTGCAGCGTTGATGCGACCAGTATTCGGGCCGATGAGGCGCCGATAACCCCTGCCAGTAATCGCTCAATATAATCGATCAACTCGTTCGAGGCTTTATCACCACTGACCGGTGGGCTGTCACCGCGCTGCTGGGCGAAGCTGTCGAAGGCGCTGCGGGCCCTATTGATACCCAGGAATCGCTCGGTTAAGAGTTGCAGGTCGCCAACCGTGGTGGTGCCGCTAAGCGCATGAGCGGGCTGGCTGCCACCGATATCCTGGGTGTCGACGTAGGTGCTGGCTTGAATTCTGTCGATTAAGCGCAAATTGGAGTAGCGCGATACGATGACGAACAGGGCGATATTGAACGTCAGGCTCCAGAACGTTCCGTGGCTGAGGTGGTCGGGAAATTCGATACCGAACAGTGCGTTCGGATGGAGCCAATGACTCTGCCAGATGAACGCGTCAATGTACTCGGGAACTAGGCCGACATTAGACATGATCGGGAAGACCAGCGTGTATAGCCAGATGATAAAGCCGACACTGATGCCAGCCAAAGCGCCTTGGCGGCTACCTTTGCTCCATAGCACAGCACCAAGCAGAGCCGGAGCGAACTGGGCGACAGCGACAAACGCCAATAGACCGAACGATGCCAGTGAGCCGGTATCACCGAAGATGCGGTAATAGAAGTAGGCTAGCAGCATCAGGTTGAAGATGGTAAGACGACGCACTCGTAGTAACAACGCCCCCAGATCTTTGTTCTGCGACAACTTGAGCCAGGGTAGGCGCAATAACATCGGCATAACGATGTCGTTACAAACCATGGTGCTGAGCGTGATGGTGGCGACGATTACCATCGAAGTTGCGGCTGACAGACCGCCGATAAAGGCAAACATCGCCAGCTCATTCTGGTGTGCGGCCAGTGGCAGAGTCAGGACGAAGGTGTCGGCGTCGACGCTCCCGTCCGGGAAAGTCAGCATGCCTGCAGTGGCGATCGGTAACACAAACAGGCTGGCCAGGATCAGGTAGCCGGGAAAGATCCATCGGGCCAACCGCAGATCGCGGGGGTCGGCGTTTTCGACCACGGCGACGTGAAACTGGCGCGGTAGGCAAATAATGGCGGCCGCGGCGAGTAATGTCTCTGTCAGGAAGCTGGTTTCGATGAAATCGGTACGAAAGTTCTCGTTGTTTGCCAGCTCGTCGGCGGCTTGACTGAATAGGTTGTCAAAGCCATCAAAAATACCAAAGGTGACGTACAGCCCGACAGCGATAAAGGCGGCAAGTTTGATGATCGATTCGAACGCGATCGCTAATACGATCCCTTCGTGGTGCTCGGTGGCGTCAATATGACGGGTGCCGAACAGGATCGAAAATAGCGCCATCAATAGGGCCACAAATAATGCCGTGTCGCTGCCGCTGGATGCTTCTCCGGCGGCAGCGGTGAGAGCGTCATAGCTGATCGCTACCGCTTTTAGCTGTAGCGCGATATACGGCACGATCCCCAGTACAGCGATGCAGGTAACCAGAACGGCCAGGCTTTGGCTTTTGCCATAACGTGATGCGATAAAGTCCGAGATAGTGGTGATGTTCTGCTGCTTGCTGACCATGACAATTTTGGTGAACACCTGCCACAAGAAGATAAAGGTCAGAATCGGCCCCAGGTAGGTTGCTAGAAACTCCCAGCCACTGGTGCTGGCGCGACCGACAGCGCCATAGAAGGTCCAGGATGTGGCATAAACCGCCAGTGACAGGCTGTAGATGATCGGCCGGGTGCGGGAGTTGAAGATCTGCCGGGCATGGCGTTCGCCGAAGGATGCTATCGCAAAAAGCACGCCTACATAGGTCAGCGAGATCAGAATTATAAACCAGCCGTCAAGCAGGGGGTTTTGCATAAGGTGGTCCGGTTTCAGGTTAAAGATGCATCATACCAAAGTCGGAAATCAGGGCGTTTAAGACCATCGTCTAGCGGCCTCTGTTGATAATTATGTTAATCTGCTAGTGCGTTGAATATAATAGTTTTTTACGAGTTGTTTGCGATCGATGAGTCGGTTTTATAAATCGTTCAGACTAAAGTTGAGGTTTGTTTGCATACGGACTTTGTTAACTTCCCAACTGTATTGCCTCCACCCGAGCCTAATAACAACAAATAAATAACAACAACTAAGAAGGAATGTGCCATGAGCATTAGTAAAGAAGATGCCCAGGCTTATTGGAAAGAGAATATTAAGATCATTTTCTCCTACCTCATAGTCTGGTTCGTAGTCTCTTACGGCTGCGGAATCCTGTTTATTGAAGAGCTTAACTCTATTGATTTCTTCGGATTTCAATTGGGATTCTGGTTCGCTCAGCAGGGATCGATCTACGTATTTTGCGGTTTGATCATCGCTTATGCATCGAGCATGAACAAGCTTGATCAGAAATACGACGTTCACGAATAACAGCTCATATAACAATAAATAATTAGACAGGACGGCTTTCTATATGGAAACCCAAGATATTCTTAACTTTACCTTTATCGGTGCGTCTTTCGTGCTGTATATCGGTATCGCGATCTGGGCTCGCGCTGGATCAACCAAAGAGTTCTATGTTGCTGGCGGTGGTGTACATCCAATCGCTAACGGCATGGCGACTGCTGCTGACTGGATGTCAGCTGCATCATTCATCTCACTTGCCGGTATCATCTCCTTTATTGGTCGAGACGGCGCAGCTTACCTGATGGGCTGGACCGGTGGTTATGTAATGCTGGCGATGTTGCTGGCACCTTACCTGCGTAAGTTCGGTAAGTTCACCGTGCCTGATTTTGTTGGTGATCGTTACTACTCCAACTTCGCGCGGGTTATCGCGGTTATCTGTACCATCATCATCTCGTTCACTTATGTGGCCGGTCAGATGCGTGGTGTCGGTATCGTATTCTCTCGTTTCCTTGGTGTCAGCGTCGAATGGGGTGTTGTGCTGGGTATGGCGATCGTATTCTTCTACGCGGTATTGGGTGGTATGAAAGGTATCACTTACACCCAGGTTGCTCAGTATTGTGTACTGATCCTGGCTTACACCGTTCCTGCTCTGTTCCTGTCATTCCAGATCACAGGTCACGTCCTGCCACAAACTGGTTTGGGTGCAACTTTGAGTGACGGTCAGTCAGTACTGGCAACAATCAACTCGCTATCAACCGAGCTGGGTCTGAAAGAGTACACCGCTGGCAATAAGTCGACGTTGGATATGTTCTTCCTGACGGCTGCTCTGATGTGTGGTACTGCGGGTCTGCCGCACGTAATCGTACGTTTCTTCACTGTACCTAAAGTGAAAGATGCACGGACCTCTGCGGGTTGGGCGCTAGCGTTCATCGCTATCCTCTACACTGCGGTTCCTGGTGTGGCGGCGTTCGGTAAGTACAACATGATCAAGACTGTTAACGGTCCTGATAACACCGGTGTTGCTTACACAGAGATGCCCGAGTGGTTCAAGAACTGGGAAACCGCCGGTCTGATCGGTTGGAACGACTACAACGGTGACGGCAAGGTTCAGTACGCTGCGGGTAAGGCGTTTACCGGTAAGGGTAAGCCTGCGTTTGACGGTGAAAACCGTAATGCTAATGGTTCGCGTGTAACGACCAATAGCAACGATGGTTCTTTCGATGCGGCTAAGCAGCCATTTGCTAACGAAGTCTACGTTGACCGTGACATCATGGTACTGGCTAACCCCGAGATCGCTCAGCTTCCGGGTTGGGTAATCGCACTGGTTGCTGCTGGTGCAGTTGCTGCGGCACTATCGACGGCTGCAGGTCTGCTGCTGGTAATCTCGACTGCCATCGCACACGACTTGGTGAAGAAGACCATTAATCCGAATATCACCGAGAAGCAGGAGATGTTGTATGCCCGTCTGGCTGCAGTATTTGCTATCTGTGTTGCCGGTTACTTCGGTATCAATCCGCCAGGGTTCGTGGCGATCGTGGTAGCTTTGGCCTTCGGTCTGGCAGCCTCTTCGTTCTTCCCTGTCATCATCATGGGTATTTTCTCTACCCGGATGAACAAGGAAGGTGCGGTTGCCGGTATGATCGTGGGTATCGGTTCTACCATGGCCTACATCGTCTACTTCAAGTTCATGGGTGGTACCAAAGACGAAATGTTCCTGGGTATATCGCCCGAAGGCTTCGGTACTGTCGGTATGATCCTGAACTTCGCGACTGCGTTTATCGTGTCTTCAATGACACCTCCGCCTCCTATTGAAGTTCAGGAGTTGGTTGAGAGTATCCGTATTCCACGCGGTGTTGGTGAAGCGCACGCGCACTAAGTAGACTCGGTGGTTAGTCGTATCGGCTAGCCACTCGTTGAAACAAGGGGTACACCGGCAATGATTGCAGGTGTGCCTTTTTTTTTGTAGAGAGGTGATGGGCGAGATCACCAAAGAGTGGTTAAAAGATTGGCCACGATGGGCTTTTGTTTTAACCGTTTTTCAAGGGAGTGGTATGAATGGCGCAGGAATTTAATGCAGCGAACCTTCCGTTCAGTCTGCTGGAGTCGAAGGAGTTGGCACTACTGCAGAGTAACCTTGATATCGGTTACTACCAAAAAGGTGAGCACCTGATTACCGCAGGGGAGGCCCCGGAGGGGTTGTTTATTATCCTCAAGGGTAAGGTGTTGGAGAGCGAGTCCCGCGACGGCGAGGAAGAGCATGTCTTCGTGCACTATAGCGATGAAGATTATTTTGGCGCCTGGTCGGCGCTAAAGGGCAAAGCTATCCATAACTTTACAGCGGAAGAGGAGACGATCGCTCATATCCTGCCGACCAAATCACTGCTTGAGTTGGTCTATTCTAATGCCCGTTTCGGCGATTATTTCAGCCGAACCCTGGCCGCCAAAACTGAGATCCACGAGGAGCACGGCGAAGATCAAAGCATGGCCGAGTTTATGCTGGCGCAGGTCGATGGCGACACTATGCGTGAGCCATTGATTGTGCTGGACACCACCACGGTTAAAGAGACCACGGCGATGATGCGTGAGCATCATGCCGACTGTGTGTTGGTCAAGCGTGGCGGCCGGTACGGTATGGTTACCGGCACCGATCTGCTGAATGCGGTGGTCTTGAAGGAGCTGCCGCTGGATACACTGGTGGCGGATATCGCCAGCTATCGACTAATCACTGTAGAGGCTGGTGATTACCTGTTTAATGCATTAATTCTGATGACGCAGCAACATATCGAGCGGGTTGTTGTGATGCGTGAGGCAGAGTTGCTTGGGATAGTGGAGCTGACTGACGTGCTGAGCTACCTGTCCAGTCATTCACACGTCATAGGATTGCGCATTCAGCGTGCCTCTACGATTGAGGATCTGTCGCTAGCAGCGCATGGGCTTAATGACCTGATTCGTTCATTGGTGATGCACGGCGTTAAAGCACGCTATGCTATGGATCTTGTTTCGGCGATGAATGAGCGGGTGATGGCTAAGCTATTTAATCTGCTGATCCCAGAGGATATTTTGCCGCATGTTTGTCTGATCGTGATGGGTAGTGAAGGGCGTGGCGAGCAGATTATGAAAACCGATCAGGACAATGCAGTGATCATGCGAGATGGCTTGGATTGGCCTGATCGTGAAGTGTTGTTGCAGAAGTTTACCGACACCTTGATTGGATTTGGCTATCCGCGTTGTCCCGGCAATATTATGGTGTGTAATCCGTATTGGGTTCAGCATCTGGGTGCGTTTACTTCAAGGATGGAGCGCTGGGCCAATAGTGCCGACGGAGAGTCGCTAATGAATCTGGCGATCGCCGTTGATGCCAAGCCTGTTGCGGGGAATCCCGCGCTGTTTAAGGCGGGTAGGAACTGGTTCATGCGTCGAATGCACGACAATGATGTGTTCTTCTCCCACTTTGTTAAAGCATCGCTTGAGTTTGATACACCGCTAACCTTCTTTGGCAGTATCAAGACCAAAGATGAGGCGATCGATATCAAGAAAGGTGGGGTTTTTCCGATCGTTCATGGTGTTCGTACACTGGCGTTGCAGCATCGAATTTTAAAAGCCAATACCTTTCAGCGCATTGATAAACTGGTTGAGGCTGGCGTATTGCAGAAGCAGCAGGGCAGTGATCTGGGGGAAGCATTGTCGATCTTTATACAGATCCGGCTGGAGCAGCAGTTGATACGGATGGATGAAGAGGACTTTCACGATTCACCCAACATGATAATGCCCGAGCGGCTGGATCGACTCGATAAGGACCTGTTACGCGAAGCGTTAAAGGTGGTTAAAGAGTTCAAGAAGCACCTGGGATTGAAGTTTCATCTCGATCGTTAGGCGCTGAGAAGGAGAGTTGTGGTGTTACGCAAATACAAAATTTACAAAGAGAGAAAGCGGCATCAGAATGGCCCTTACGGTCATCTCTTTGAGCCCTATGAGGGTGATGAGGTGGTGTCGCTGGATTGTGAAACCACGGGGCTTGATGTCAAAGAAGCTGAAATATTGTCGATTGGTGCCGTCAGAATTAAGGGCCGGCGAGTTAAAACCAGCGAGCGGATAGATATCAAGCTTAAGCCACCTAAGAGCTTGACGGGTGACTCGATCGTTATCCATAAAATTCGGGCGATGGATCTGTCTGAGGGTGTTGAGCTCGATGAGGCGTTAGAACAGGTGTTGGCGTTTGTCGGAAACCGGCCGATTCTGGGTTACTACGTTAAGTTCGATGTGCAGATGTTGGATAAGTTCTTGCGGCCAAAATACGGATTTGGCTTGCCTAACAAGGCGATCGAGCTGTCGCATGTGTATCAGGATATCATAAAGTGGAAATATGTTGGCGGTGATGTCGACCTGCGTTTTGATACCATCGCCAGTAAGCTGGACCTGCCAATCCTGCAGCGTCATACCGCGCTGGGTGATGCGATTACTGTGGCGTTGATGTATGTGCGGCTCAAGTACGGTGAAGCTCCGACTTAGCCCTGTTTAGCGGCTCCTGTAGTTGTTGTTGTCGCCTCTTTTCTGTTTCCAGAAAGAGGCTGGCAACTGTTTTCTCTTTGTTCTTCCATTGTTCTCTCGATAGTCCTTGGTATTTTCTTTACTGGTCCCCCTTCTTCGGTATCGTTTTTTCTAATTGTGGCTTAAATGTTGCATTTTATTGGCTAAATCAATAGATTCTGCGCTTATGTGACATTTTTTTGTCGTTATTGGTGGGCGTTTATTTGGATTTGGATATAATGCGTCAGATAAGTGACATAGGCGCAATTGTGGTGTGCGAGGAAAGGTTGGATGACTGAGCGAGTCGATATTCAAAACGTTTTGAACCAGATGCGGGTGCTTAAAAGCCAGGTTCAGCAAGGAGTTGTTGCGCCTGTTTCACCTGATGCGATGGGTGGCATGGTTGGTGCTTCACCCGTTGGAAAGGTTGAGCCGGGTAGTTTTGGTAATTTGCTCAAACGAGCGGTTGACGGTGTAAATGAGTCGCAATCGACTGCCAAAAATATGGCGGCGGCGTACGAGAGAGGCGATCCGACGGTTGATCTGCCGCAGGTGATGATCGGTTTGCAGAAAGCCAGTGTTTCGTTCCAGGCGATGACGCAGGTACGAAATAAGCTGGTTGCAGCTTATGAAGATATCTCGAAGATGCCAATTTAATGGTAGGGGTTTGATAAGTGGCGGTTGATAACGCACCAGCAGTAACAAGTTCAGCAGCCGGTGGGCTGGGTGCTGTGGCGGGCTTTAATCGGCTGGGGATCTTTCGTCAGATCGGCTTGATGGTCGGGTTGGCTGCAAGCGTGGCGATCGGTTTTGCCGTGGTTTTGTGGTCGCAAGAGCCAGATTTTCGCCCGCTGCTGAGTGATCTCAACAGTCTCGATGCTAATGAAATAATCGATTCGTTGCAGCAGAGTCAGATCCCGTATCGGATTGATGGCAATAGCGGCGCGCTGTTGGTAGCTGCAGATCAGATCCATCAAGCGCGTCTTAAGCTAGCGGCCGATGGGTTGAATAATCGAAACACAGTCGGTTTTGAGTTGCTTGACCAGGAGCAGGCGCTGGGTACGAGTCAATTCATGGAGACTACCCGTTTTCGTCGGGGTTTAGAGGGAGAGTTGGCGCGTACTGTCTCGAGTCTGCTTGCGGTTAAATCTGCTCGAGTGCACTTGGCGATGCCAAAGCAGTCGGTGTTTGTGCGAGATAGCCGTAAACCCACAGCGTCGGTCTTTCTTGAGCTTTATGCCGGACGTGAGCTCAATAAAGTCCAGGTTTCATCGATCGCCAATCTGGTTGCTTCTAGTATTTCACGTCTTGATGTTCGTGATGTTACCGTCGTTGATCAGAAAGGCCGTCTGCTCAATAGTAGTGATATCGACGAAGAGGTTGGGCTTGCTGCCAAGCAGTTAGAATACGTCCGCAAAGTCGAAGAGAGACTGAATGCGCGGGTTCAGGGGATTTTGGAGCCGGTGGTCGGCATGGGGCGGTTTCGTGCAGAGGTCTCCGCCGATGTTGATTTTACCGCGGTAGAGCAGACCGACGAGTTGTTTAATCCGGATCTGCCGTCGCTGCGTTCAGAGCAGACCTCGAGTGAGAGTCGGATGACCGGTGATGCCGCCCAGGGTGTGCCTGGTGCGTTATCAAACCAGCCTCCGGGGGCGGCTGTTGCGCCTGAACAAGGTGTTGGCGGTGTGGTTGGAGGTATCGGTGTGGCTGGGGGGGATAGCTCACGACGTCAGGCGACGCGTAATTATGAGCTTGATCGTACGATTAGTTATACCCGCCATCAGCAAGGGCGGATGCGTCGCTTGACAGTCGCTGTCGCAGTTGATGATCTGGCACGTCGCGATCCGGCCTCCGGTGAGATCACCCGTCAGCCTTGGAATGAGAACGACCTGAAGCGACTGACACTGCTGGTGCGTGATGCGGTGGGGTATTCCGCCGCGCGCGGTGATAGTGTCAATGTGATCAATGCGCCGTTTGCGATTCCCGAACCGATCGATGCAATGCCAGAGCTAGAGATCTGGGAGCAGTCGTGGTTCTGGGATGTGGCCAAGCAAGTCGGCGGTGTGCTGTTCGTACTGCTGATTGTGTTTGGTGTATTACGGCCGATCTTGAAGAATTTATCTGAAGCGGCACCGGTGGCCGAGGGCGGCTTTGGTACAGAGTTGGATGGTTTGGATAGTGGCTTGGGTGATGAGCCGGAGATCAGCGTGTCGGGCGATAGTTTGTTGCCTGGCGCGAATGATGGTTACGATCGACAGATGGATGCGGTGCGAACGCTGGTGGCGGAAGATCCCGGCAGAGTCGCCAATGTAGTGAAGAAGTGGTTGGCTGACGATGAGTGACGGTAAGTTAAGTTCGGTTGAGCGCTCGGCTATCTTGCTGATGAGTTTGGGTGAGAGTGATGCTGCCGAGGTCCTCAAGCACATGGGGCCTAAAGAGGTTCAGCGGGTAGGTGCCGCGATGGCGGAGCTGGCGAATATTGAGCAAAGCCAGGTTGAGATGGTGATGTCCGATTTCCTTAACAGTGTCGGTAATCAGACCGGCCTGGGGGTTGGCTCGGACGGTTATATCCGCAACATGCTGACCCAGGCTCTGGGTACTGAAAAGGCCGCCGGTGTTATCGACCGGATTCTGGAAGGTGGTAATACCCGGGGTTTGGATACTCTGAAGTGGATGGAAGCGCGGCAAGTGGCCGATGTGGTGCGCTACGAGCATCCGCAGATTCAGGCGATCGTAGTCTCCTATCTGGACAGCGATCAGGCGGCAGAAGTGCTGGCTTTTTTTGACGAGAAGGTGCGGCTTGATATTTTGATGCGTATTTCGGCGCTGGATACGGTGCAGCCCAATGCGTTGCAGGAACTCAATGACATTCTCGAACGTCAATTTGCTAACAGCGCCTCAACGGCAACCACCGATATGGGTGGAGTGCGAGTCGTCGCCGATATCATGAACTTCTTTGATACAGCGACCGAGGCATCGGTGATGGAGTCGATCCGAGAGGTTGACGATGATCTGGGAGAAGAGATTCAGGATCTGATGTTCGTCTTTGCCAACCTGTCGGATGTCGATGACCGGGGTATTCAGACTATTCTGCGCGAAATCTCTACCGATGTGCTGCTGATCGCGCTCAAAGGCGCTGATACCGAGATGCAGGAGAAAGTGTTCAAGAACATGTCCAAGCGTGCCGCAGAATTGCTGCGAGATGACCTTGAAGCGTCCCCTCCCGTTAAGCTTAGTGATGTAGAGAACGCACAGAAAGAGGTTCTCAGCGTTGCCCGCCGTCTTGCCGATGAAGGCGAGATTGTACTGGGCGGCGGTGGCGAAGAGATGGTTTAGTGAACCGATCCGCAATTGTCAGAGGTTGGTATGACTAATCGCAGAAAACCTGGAGGGTTGATTGCGGCCCGCGATCTCCCCTCTTTGAAAGCCTGGGACTTCCCGCGCGTGGCTGGCGCGCATGTGGTGCGCTCGCCCTTCAAAGAGAGGCAATCACAGGCCAATGCGAAAGCGGTCGATGAAATGGCGGTCAGCTCTGGGCCACTGACCGTTGGTGAGATTGAGAAGTTGCGTGCCGAAGCTAAGCAGCAAGGTTTTGATCAGGGGTTGGCTGAAGGCAAGCCGGCTGGCCATCAGCAGGGTCTTAAAAGTGGTCAGGCCGAAGGGCATAAAGCGGCTTATGCTAAGGCTCAAGCTGAAATTGACGACCTAAAGGCTCGGTTGCACTCGATGCAGGTGGCGCTGGAAAGACCTATTGCACTGCAGGACCAGGCGCTGGAGCAGGCGTTGATTCGGTTGGTTGTTGATACTTGCGAAGTGGTGGTAAAACAGGAGTTGGCGACGCGTCCCGAGTTGCTGCAACAGGCGGTGCGCGAATCCCTTGACGCCTTGCCGCAGCAGGCTCAGCAGTTATGTTTTTTTGTTCACCCCGATGATGAACCTGTGATGCAACAGCTACGCGAACAGCAACGTGCGGGTTGGGAGATTGCGGCGGATCCTGCTTTAACCCGGGGTGGCTTGCGGGTGCGCGGCGAGAGCAGTTATCTCGATTACCGGGTCGAAAAGCGTTTCAGTCAGGTTGTTGAACAGGTGTTGCTGGCCGAGCAAGATCCTGATGGTGGTGCTGATGACTCCGCTGGTTGAACGTCTGCAGCGGCTGAGTCAACGACCGCTACGATCGCCGAAGCCGGAAGTTGAAGGGCGTATTACCCGTCTTGTCGGGCTAACGCTTGAGGCCAAAGGGTTGCGAACCGCGATCGGCACTTACTGCCAGATTGAAGTAGACCCGCAGACTCGGGTCGAAGCCGAGGTGGTTGGCTTTGGTGATGACTCGATCTATTTAATGCCCTTGGTACCGATCGATGGCCTCTATCCGGGCGCGGTCGTTCGGCCGATGAGTGGCGGCAGTAAAGTGCCTGTAGGCCCTGAGTTGCTGGGCCGGGTGCTCAACGGTACCGGCCAGCCGATCGACGGTAAAGGGCCGCTACGTGCCGAAAAGGAGGTCTCCCTTAGCGGTTCGCCGATCAACCCGCTGTCACGTCAGCCTATTCATCAGACATTGGATGTCGGGATTAAGGCGATTAACGCGGTACTGAGCGTGGGTCGGGGGCAGCGAATGGGGTTGTTTGCTGGTTCTGGTGTGGGAAAGAGTGTGTTGTTGGGAATGATGACTCGCTTTACCGAGGCCGAGATTATCGTTGTTGGCCTGATCGGTGAGCGAGGGCGAGAGGTTAAGGAGTTTATCGACCATAGTCTCGGTGCTGAGGGGTTGGCGCGAGCGGTTGTTGTTGCCTCTCCGGCGGATGATTCGGCGTTGATGCGTTTACGTGCCTCTGAACTGGCGTCGCGAATCGCCGAGCATTTTCGCGATCAAGGTAAAAATGTGTTGCTGCTGATGGATTCGCTGACTCGTTATGCTCAGGCGCAGCGCGAGATCGCTCTGGCTGTTGGCGAACCTCCGGCGACCAAAGGTTATCCGCCTTCCGTGTTTGCGAAGTTGCCGAAACTGGTCGAGCGTGCCGGTAACGGGGCGTCTGGGAGTGGTTCGATTACGGCGTTTTATACCGTGTTAACCGAAGGCGATGATCAGCAGGATCCGATAGCCGATGCGGCGCGGGCCATTCTTGACGGCCATGTGGTGTTGTCGCGGCAGTTGGCCGAAGAGGGGCATTACCCGGCGATCGATGTTGAGGCCTCGATTAGCCGAGCGATGCCTGCGGTCGTGTCGGCGCAGCATTTGGGAATGGCGCAAAAGCTCAAACAGATCTACTCGCGTTATCAGCAAAATCGAGATCTGATCAGTGTTGGTGCCTATGTCGCCGGCTCTGACCCTGAGATCGATCAGTCGATCGAGCGGGTACCTCACTTCCGAGCATTCTTGCAGCAAGGGCTCAATGAAAACTTTAGTTTTAGCGACAGTGTTCAGCAGTTGCATCAAGTGCTGAATCCCCCTATACCGCCGCCGCAGGCTGCAGCGACCGTGGGTCAGTTGGCTCCCATGCCTCGGAGATAGTGAGTATGGAGTTGATTGTTGTGGTCGTTCATTGGGTTGTCTTGGCTTTGGGTCGTTGGATTGATGGGCGGCTATAGATGAAGCGCTCCAAACGTTTGAAACCGGTCCAAAATTTGGCCGAGCAGCGCCGCAAGAGTGCTGAGCAGCAATTGGGTTTGGCGCAGCAGCAGTTATCGGCTGAGCGGGATAAGTTGGTGCAGTTGCAAACCTACCTTGATGATTATCAGCAAGATCTTCTGACTACCGGTCGTGCTGGCGTAACGATGGAGCAGTTGCAACGTTTGCAAGTGTTCAAGCAGCGTTTGCTGGACGCAGTTACGCAGCAGCAGCGACAGATCAGTTTCAGTGAGCAGTTGTTGGAGCAAGCCAAATTGGTTTGGCAAACGGCACGGGGACGTGAGCAGGCGATGGGGTCGTTGATCTCGCGAACTCAAGAGCAGGAGCGGCAGCAGGAAGAGAAAGGGCTGCAGAAACAGATTGATGAGATGACCCAGAACCGCAGAGGGCGAGGCTTGCTCTGATTGTTGGTATTATTTTTTTCTAAATTACGCGTTATACCATTCTATTCTCCTCTGTTTCTTTAATTGGCCTTTTCCTTGCATTTAATCATGAAGCTTTATACGAGGAGAGCGCTATGTCTTTGATGTCGGTAGCTGCGGCCACCCCATCCAGAAATGTTTCTGTCACCACCACGGGCTTTCCCGATGCCGGTGGTGCGGATAATCTAGAACAGATGTTCGAACAGTTGATGCAGCAGCTTCAGGCGTCGCTGGAATCGCCTGTTGACGGTACCGCCTTGCCGCTTGACGGCGAGTCTTTGCCGTCAGAGCAGCTGTCGTCAGAGCAATTGCAGGAGCTGGTGGCGAAGCTGAGTGAGTTCGCCGGTCAGCTAGAGGGCGAGTTGTCCGATCAGCAAGCCGAACAGTTGGATTCACTGGTTGTACAGCTTGCAGCTGAGAGCTTGCCACCAGAGCAGATTGAGCGGCTAACCCAGGCGGCACTGCTGGTGCAGGATGCTCAGCTTGAAAAGCAGGGCTGGTCAGATCCGTTGGCTCAGTTGGTGGATACGATTCGATCCTCGTCAACCGAACCGGATGACTCCGAAGGTCGGGCGGATAAAGAGCGTTCGCTCGGTGAGTTGTTGGCTCTGGCGGATCGTTTACGCAGTGGTTTACAAGCCGCAGAGCCGCAACAAACTGCGCTGCAGCGGCTGGCTAAACAACAGACTGAATTCGCACGGCAAGCAGCTGCACAAGCCAATGAAACAGCTGCTAGTCGTGTCGATAACGACGCCGCAGTAGCTAGGCAGCAGGCTACCGAGGCGCTACTCGACAGTAATGATTCGAAGGCTGCGTCACAGGATCTGTCTAATCGTCCAGGTGAGACGGTAGTGGATCGCTCAATCTTGGCAGACAGTGAGCCTGTATCTAGGGAGCCGCAGCAGGTGGCCCCGGAGGGTGATCGGGCTGATGCGGTAGAGGCTGTCGTTGATCGGGCTCAAGTCGCAGCCCTTCAGGCGCAGTCAACTCCGGCCACAACTGCAGTAGCGGGCAGCGAAGCGCAGGCGGTGAAGACGGCTCCGGTTGCACCGCCAACCGCGACCGTACAGTCGCTTGCCGCTGAGCCTGTGAAAGGCGGAGTCGAGGAAGCACTTGCGTTAGGGGCGAGTGGTAAGGAGCAGGAGCAGCCGCCGCAAGGTCGGCGTGAGTCATTATCGCGCTGGGTTGAGTTGCGAGATTCAGTTGCCGCGCAGGGGCAGAAGTTGGCTCAAAGTGATGTCGATTTTAAAGCGGTGTCGAGCGCTTCTACGCAGTCGGCTGAGGCTGGGAGTTTGTTGCAAGCGGGTCGAAGTGGCAGTCTTGCGCAGCTTCAGCAGGCCTACCAAACATCGACAGCAAGTGGGTTGGCGCTAGGCATGAGTGAGCGATTTGGTGGTGAGAAATGGACTCCGGCCGCCTCGCAGCGAATTTTATGGATGGCGGGTCAGAATGTTTCAAGCGTAGAGTTAAAGTTAGATCCGCCTGAGCTGGGGAGTTTGAGTGTGCGACTCAATATACAGGGTGATCAGGCCAGCTTGAGTTTCAGCAGTCCGCATGCACATGTGCGTGAAGTGTTAGAGCAGCAGATGCCGCGTTTGCGCGAGATGTTGGCCGAAAACGGCATCGAGCTGGACCAGGCCGATGTGTCCGATCAATCCCAGCCAAAAGGGTCTGACGATGAGCGCTCTGCGACAAACTCCGGCCGAAATGATGTTGATGAGATTGATTCAGAAAATCAACAGGATGGGGCGCAGATTGCAACACAGATGTCGCTGTCGTTGGTTGATTATTACGCCTGATCTTGGGAGGTAAGTGCAGGCTACCGGGCGTCGGTTTTATGGTATAGTCCCCGTTTTGTGTCGCCGTTGATCGGGTGGCAGGTATTCGGCACTGTATTAGCGGGCTAAGAGAACACTATGGCTGAAGAAGCCCCGGAAGTTGAAAAGAAATCTTCGAAGAAGTTACTGATCATCATTGTTGCGGCAGTGCTGTTGCTGGCAGCGGCGGGCGGTGCCGGGTGGTTTTTCTTCAGTGGCGGTAATAGTGCCGATACTTCAGTCTCTGCTGATCAGGTTGTTCGTAAGGCAGCCATTTATGTCAAGCTCAGAACCCCTGGCGGAAAGCCATCTTTTATCGCTAACTTTTCTGAGAAAACCGGCCGTCAGCGTTACCTTCAGATCTACGCCGAAGCGTTGACAAGGGATCAGGAAGTTGCTGATGGGTTGACCAAACATATGCCGCTGGTTGTCTATAACTTGTCTGATCTGTTCGCCAGTCAGTCTTTTTCTGACCTGCAAACCGCCGAAGGCAAAGAGCGGTTACGCAAAGAATCGACTCGTAAGCTGCAGGAGTTGTTGCAGCAAGAGATCGGCAAACCCGGGGTGGAAGAGGTTTTTT
This sequence comes from Motiliproteus sp., assembly GCA_036961355.1. Taxonomy (GTDB): domain Bacteria; phylum Pseudomonadota; class Gammaproteobacteria; order Pseudomonadales; family Balneatricaceae; genus Motiliproteus. The sequence continues at coordinate 116,498 of JBALVL010000006.1, read as the reverse complement.
TCACCAATTTTGTGATGCAATAGGCGCCGGTACTCGATGAGCGTTCAGGATCTACTATCACAAGACGAAATTGATGCCCTTCTGCACGGGGTCGACGACGGCGATATTGAAACCGAAGATGAGGTTGAAGAAGGTGAGGCCTCCTCATACGACTTAACCAGTCAGGAGCGTATCGTTCGGGGTCGGATGCCGACTCTGGAGATGGTCAACGAGCGTTTCGCGCGTTATACCCGTATCAGTTTGTTTAATATTTTGCGTCGCAGTGCCGATGTCTCGGTCGGTGGGGTGCAAATTCTCAAGTTTGGCGAATACGTCCATACCCTTTACGTGCCAACCAGCCTTAATCTGGTCAAGATCCGTCCGCTACGTGGCACCAGTTTGTTTATTATGGATGCCAAGCTGGTTTTTAAATTGGTCGATAACTTCTTTGGTGGTGACGGTCGTCATGCCAAGATTGAAGGGCGCGAATTTACTCCGACAGAAAACCGTATTGTGCGTATGTTGCTGACGCAGATTTTTGTCGACCTGCGTGAAGCTTGGGCGCCGATTATGGAGATTGACTTCGAGTATGTGAACTCGGAAGTCAATCCTGCGATGGCTAATATCGTTAGTCCGGGCGAAGTTGTGGTGGTGAGCACGTTCCATATCGAACTCGATGGTGGCGGTGGTGATTTTCATGTCACTATTCCCTATGCGATGCTGGAGCCTATTAGGGAGGTGCTGGATTCCGGGGTTCAGAGTGATTCGGATGGCAAAGATGAGCGTTGGAGCAAAGCCTTGCGCTCCGACATCATGGGCGCGAAGGTGAATCTTGAGATGCGTGTGGCTGAGCGGGAGATCACATTGCGCGATATTATGGCGATGGATGCCGGTGACGTGATTCCGGTAGAGATTCCGGAGTTGTTGACCCTTACCGCCAATGGCGTCCCAACCTTTGATTGTAAGTTGGGAGTCTCACGCAGTAATTTGGCCGTTAAAATTGTTGATCAGATAAAGCGTGAGAAATAACTGGTTGCATTGATCGATATATTCGTAGCCTCTGGCGGGTACAGTTAAATCATACCGCCACACAAACCACTGTCGATATCGCAGTGGTGAAAATGAAAAGATGACTAGCTCCTGAGAGAACCGTGGCATGAGTGACGAAAACAATACACAGAATCCCGATGAGAAAGCGATGGCGGACGAATGGGCCGCTGCGCTGGAGGACCAGGAAGCGTCCGGTGGTAGCGATGTCGACGATATCTGGGCTGAAGCGCTAGCCGATCAAGGTATCGAGCCCGATGCAGATGCGGTAGCGTTTGATGAGCTGCATGATGACTCCTTACCGGCACAATTAAGCGATAATCCTGATCTCGATGTGATTCTGGATATCCCTGTCTCCTTATCGATGGAGGTGGGGAGTACCGAAATTGCTATCCGCAATCTGCTGCAGTTGAGTCAGGGCTCAGTCATTGAGCTTGATCGAATGGCGGGAGAGCCGCTGGACGTGAAGGTAAATGGTACGTTGATTGCGCACGGCGAAGTGGTGGTGGTCAACGACCGTTTCGGTATCCGTTTAACCGACGTTGTGAGTCCTTCAGAGCGAATCAGGAAGCTGCGTTGAATCGAACTTTATCGGTACTGTTGATGTGGCTAAGCTGTGGGCTGGCATTTGGCGCCGCTGCCGTTTCGCAAGCTGTACCAGCGGTGCCTGAGACAGTCCAATCGGAGCATGTGGCCGCTTTACCGTCGGTAAATACGACGGTTTTGTCGCAGGATGCCGCTGCAACGTCAAAAATCACCAGTGCACGGGTTGCTGGCGAGCCGCAGCCTGCGGTGTCGTTATCACAAGGTTTCGATTTTTCTGCGTTGGGCCAGCTGTTGGCTGGGCTGGTACTTGTGTTAGTTGTGTTTCTGGGGCTCGCTTGGCTTGTAAAGCGCACCGGTGTGGCTGGTGGGTTCTCGCAGCATGGATTGAAAGTGGTAGCGTCACTGCCGCTTAGTTCACGCGAACGGGTTGTATTGATTGAAGCCGGCTCTAAACAGTTATTGTTGGGTGTGGCGCAAGGCCGGGTCAATCTGCTAGAGAGTTTTGATCAACCGCTGGTCGAACCACCTGCCGCGCCGCAGGCTTCCTTTTCACACTGGTTGCAAAAGTCGATGAACCGGTCGGATTCGGCCAAACCGCCAGCAACCGATAGTCATGGAAGTTCTCATGAATAGGTGTTTGGCTGCCGTGTCGCTGATGCTGTTTGGCATGCTGGTGCCGCAGCTGGCGTTGGCAGAGTTGGGTGGGCTCGAAGCGGTAACGGTGACTACCGGTGAAGATGGTGCGCAGAGCTATTCGGTAACGTTGCAGGTCTTAATCCTGATGACGATGCTGACGTTCCTGCCAGCCATCGTTATGATGATGACCTCCTTTACGCGGATCATCATTGTCTTTTCTATCTTGCGGCAGGCGCTGGGGTTACAGCAGACGCCGTCGAATCAGATCTTGGTCGGTTTGGCGATGTTCCTGACCTTCTTCATCATGACGCCGGTGCTTGACGAGGTGAATACGGTGGCGGTGCAGCCGTATCTTAACGAAGAGTTGACGGCGCTGGAGACGATTGAGCGAGCGGCACAGCCGTTTCGTGGTTTTATGTTGAAGCAGACCCGTGAAAGCGATATCGACCTGTTTGTACGGATCGCCAAGATTGAACAAGTAGAATCGCCCGAAGCCTTACCGTTCAGTATTTTGGTGCCAGCCTTTGTTACCAGTGAATTGAAAACGGCATTCCAGATCGGCTTTATGTTGTTTATCCCGTTCTTGGTGATCGACCTGGTTGTTGCCAGTGTGCTGATGGCGATGGGTATGATGATGCTTTCGCCAGTGATTATTTCGCTACCCTTTAAGATTATGCTCTTTGTATTAGTTGATGGCTGGGCGATGGTGGTGGGTACCTTGGCCGCCAGCTTTGGTACATAGTTTGCGTATCCTACCGGCAGTAACCGGGAGAGAATCATGACGCCTGAGGTGGTGCTCGATCTATACCGTGAAGCCTTTATGATGATCATCGTCATTGTGGCGGTGCTGATTGTGCCCAGTTTGTTGGTCGGTTTGGTTATCGCGACCTTCCAGGCCGCTACCCAGATCAATGAGCAGACACTGAGCTTCTTGCCGCGCTTAATCATGACTCTGGCAACGTTGATGTGGACCGGCTCCTGGATTGTCGGTGAGATATCCGGCTTGTTTAATTTTCTTTTCACCAATATCCCTTTTCTGATCGGTTAGCACCATGCTGGAGCTGAGTATCCCCGAGCTTGTCGAGTGGATGAATCGCTTCATGTGGCCGCTATTTCGGATCTCCAGCTTTTTCATGGCAGTGCCGATGATCGGTTCTCAGCTGGTTCCTGTTCGAGTACGGTTGGGGCTGGCAGTGATTCTAACTGCGCTGATCGCTCCTTTGTTGCCGCCAATGCCTGTTTATGAGGGGTTATCAGCGGAAGTCGTCGGCATTATTGTGCAGCAGATGCTGATCGGTTTTTTGCTGGGCTTTATGGTGCAGGTTTTATTCCATCTTTTTGTGGTTGCCGGGCAGATGATCTCTTCACAGATGGGTTTGGGTTTCGCTTCGATGTCTGACCCGACCAACGGGGTTTCTGTGGTGATTTTGGCACAGTACTACCTCACTATAGTGATGATGATGTTTCTGGCAATGGACGGTCACTTAGTGTTGATCGATGTGATTGTTGGTAGTTTTGATGTGATGCCGGTGGGGGCTGTCGTGCCTGCCGATGTGTTATGGCAGGTTGCCACGGCCGGCAGTTGGATGTTTTCCGGTGCTTTGTTGTTGGCGTTGCCAGCGGTTATTGCGTTGCTGGTGGTTAACTTTGCTTTCGGTATCATGACTAAAGCGGCGCCGCAGTTGAATATTTTTGCAATCGGTTTTCCGTTTACCATGCTGTTCGGTTTGTTTATTACCTGGGTCAGCATGGCGGGTTTTTTTGGGCAGTACCGGCGGGTGTCCGAGCAGGTGTTGATGTTGGTAGCTTCTTTGTTTAGCGCAGGTGTATAAGCGGCAGCAATGCAATGGCAGAAGAAACAGGTCAGGAAAAAACAGAAGAGCCCACGCCAAAACGGCTGAAAGACTCGCGTGAAAAGGGTGATATCGCCCGCTCTAAGGAGTTGACTACGACGGTTGTGCTGTTAAGTGCTGCTGCGGGTTTGATGGTGTTCGGCCCCAGTGTGGCTAATAGCATGGCGCACATGATGGCCTTCAATTTTACCCTGGAGCGCCAGGATCTGTTCGATCCGCAAACCATGTTTGGTCACTTGTCTGCATCGGCAGTGGAGATGTTGTGGGCCTTGTTGGCGCTTTACGGTGTTATCGTTGTGGCGGCGCTTGTTGGGCCGATAGCGCTTGGAGGGTGGAATTTTAGTGCTAAGGCGATGGCGCCTAAGGCGAGTCGAATTAACCCGCTATCGGGTATAAAGCGGATGTTCTCGGCCAAATCGTTGATCGAGCTGATTAAGGCGATTGCCAAATTTTTGGTGGTTGGGTCGTTGTGCGTGGTGATCTTGCTGCAGCAGCAGCCTGAGCTGCTTAGCATGGGCAATGAGGATGTGATTCCGGCGATGGAACATGGAATGCAAGTGCTGGGTTGGGCATTTGTGTTGATGTGCTCGACGATGATTCTGATTTCTGCGGTCGATGTTCCTTTTCAGCTCTACGATCATAACAAGAAGCTCAAGATGACCTTGCAAGAGGTCAAAGATGAGATGAAAAATACTGAGGGTAAGCCCGAGGTTAAAGGACGGATTCGTCAGTTGCAGCATGAAATGGCGCAGCGTCGGATGATGAGCGAAGTGCCGCAAGCTGATGTGGTTATCACCAACCCTGAGCACTATTCTGTGGCGTTGAAATACAGCGACGGTGGCGCAGGAGCGCCGGTGTTGGTGGCGAAAGGTGTCGATCAAATGGCACTAAAAATACGCGAAGTGGCGGTAGAGTACGATGTTCCGATTTTGGCTGCGCCTCCACTGGCTCGGGCGATCTATTACAGTACCCCGATCGATGACGAGATCCCCGAAGGCCTGTACGTCGCGGTGGCTCAGGTGTTGGCTTATGTTTACCAGTTGAACGAGTACCAGTCGCGTCGTGCTAAAAAGCCGGGCGAGCCGGGTGACCTGCCGATTCCTGATGAGTTGCGCCATGATTGATTAAAAAAGGGCTGTTGCTGATTTTGGTTGTCCCCTGTTGTTCTGGTTAAATTCTTCCTCTTCTTGTTGTTATTGCCCTCCATTTTAACCGCCCCAGAGTGTGGTGTCTGCCGGCTTTCGCTTGGGCGGAGGCTGGACTGTTCTTATACGTCAAAAAAAATCATGGCAGGATTATTGCACTTATCTGTTTCTATAAGACTTTTTTAGTCAATATAATGACGCTTTGTGGGCGGTGATGTTTTAGAGATGGTTTGTATGCGGGGTTGGTTTTTTGGATAAGGCGTTGCTGACAAATACAGTGCGTGGTTTGACGCAGGGGAATTTAGGCGTTCCGCTGCTGCTGCTCATTGTGTTGGCGATGGTGACGTTGCCAATGCCGCCGTTCCTGTTGGATGTGCTGTTTACCTTCAATATTGCACTGTCGTTGGTGGTGTTACTGGTCGGTGTTTATAGCTTGCGGCCGCTCGATTTTGCAGTTTTCCCGACGATTTTGCTGGTGGCGACACTGTTGCGGTTGTCGCTAAATGTTGCCTCGACCCGGGTGGTTCTGCTTGAGGGGCATAAAGGGGGAGACGCTGCCGGTAAGGTGATTGAAGCCTTTGGAGAGGTGGTGATCGGCGGTAACTATGTTGTTGGTCTGGTGGTATTTGCCATTCTGGTCATTATTAATTTTGTGGTAGTCACTAAGGGTGCGGGGCGGATCGCCGAGGTTAGTGCACGTTTCACGTTGGATGCGATGCCAGGTAAACAGATGGCAATCGATGCTGATTTGAATGCCGGTTTGATCGCGCAAGACGAAGCCAAGACACGCCGGGCTGAAGTGACGCAGGAGGCAGATTTTTACGGCTCGATGGATGGTGCCAGTAAGTTCGTTCGTGGTGATGCGGTGGCTGGGATCATGATTTTGGTGATCAATATTTTCGGCGGACTAGGTATCGGCATGGCGCAGCATGATCTCGATTTCGCGACGGCTGTGAGGTTCTATTCACTGCTGACAATCGGGGATGGGCTGGTTGCGCAGATCCCTTCGCTGTTGTTGTCGACTACGGCGGCGTTGATGGTGACCCGGACAAATTCGTCGGCTGATATGGGCGGGCAGGTGTTCGATCAGATGTTTGCCACCCCTAGGTCATTGGGTATTGCGGCGGCAGTGTTGATTGTAATGGGGCTGGTGCCGGGGATGCCGCATGTGGCTTTTTTAGGGCTGGGTGGGGCGGCTGTAGCGGGCGCGTACTGGATCCATCAGCGGAATCAGAAGAGAGATGCGCTGGCGTTACAGGCACCAGCACCCGAAGAGCAAGAGGTCGACCAAGAGGTTGAGCCTCAGGAGCTGGGTTGGGATGACGTTAGTCCTGTCGACATGATCGGTTTGGAGGTTGGTTATCGGTTGATTCCGATGGTTGATCGGGCTCAGGGCGGTCAGCTATTGGGGCGGATTCGTGGCGTACGTAAGAAGCTGTCGCAGGACTTGGGGTTTTTGGTACCCGCGGTGCATATTCGTGACAATTTGGATCTGATGCCGGGAGCTTACCGGATCACCTTGATGGGGGTCGATGCTGGGGAGGCTGAAATCTATCCGGATCGGGAGTTGGCGATCAATCCGGGCCAGGTGTTTGGCACGGTGAAGGGGATCGAAGGCAAGGATCCGGCTTTTGGCTTGGCGGCGGTTTGGATCGAGCCAGGTCAGAAGGAGCATGCGCAAACGTTGGGTTATACCGTGGTCGATGCCAGTACGGTAGTGGCGACGCATCTGAACCAGGTGATGTCATCCCACTCTTATGAGTTGATCGGTCACGAAGAGGTGCAGCGGCTCTTGGATCTGCTGGCGAAGAGTTCGCCGAAACTGGCCGAGGAGTTGCCGGGCAAGTTGCCGATCAGTTCGCTGTTGAAGGTGTTACAGGGTTTGCTGAAGGAGCAGGTGCCGATTCGGGATATTCGAACTATTGCCGAGAATTTGACGGATGCAGCTGCTATTAGTCAAGATATTGTCGCTTTAACGGCGTCTGTACGTACCTCGCTGTCCCGGCTTATCGTGCAGGAGATCTACGGGAGCGAGACCGAGTTGCCTGTGATGACACTGGACCCGCAGCTGGAACAGTTATTGCTGCAGTCTTTTCAGCAAAGTCAGCAGGCTGGTGGTAGTGAAGGGTTGGCCCTAGAGCCGGGTATGGCAGAGAGGTTGCAGCGTGCGCTTGAAGAATCCGCTGCGCGGCTTGAGGCAGAAGGTCGTCCGGCGGTGTTGTTGGTGGCGGCGCCGATTCGGCCGCTGATGGCGAAATTTGTTCGTTATGGTTCGCAGCAGGTCAATGTGTTGTCTTATCAAGAGATTCCGGAAAATAAGCAGGTCACGATTGTGGCTTCGGTTGGTGGATAGTGATGGTGGTTTTGTTGACAGCAACTCAATACGGCGCGTGTAAGGAGGCTTTGTGAAAGTTAGACGCTTTTTTGCTCCGGATATGGCCCAGGCGATGCGGCTGGTTCGTGATGAGGTGGGTTCCGACGCTGTGATTCTGTCAAATAGCCGTGTTGCTGGCGGTGTGGAGGTTGTTGTCGCGTTGGAGTATGACGAGTCTATCGTGGCTGCTGCGCGGCCTCGTAAGGCGGCAAAGGGTAGGCACTTGAGTGCGCTGGAAGGGCGTAAGCGTGACGATCGTTTGGGAGTTGAGTTAGGGCGTACTCGTGCCGAATTGGCTAAGCGACGTGCAGCCTCTGAAGGTAGCGGTAGTCTGGTTCAGGCTGCCAGTAATCGTCAGCTTAGCAGTATTGATGATCAGGCTTGGGATGAGGTATTGGCCTCGGTGCATGCCGATCAATCGTCGTCTAAGCCGGCTGCAGCGTTGAATAATTCTGCCGATGGCGAGATGTTGCGCTCAATGCGCTCCGAAATTGAAGATTTAAAGCAGATGTTGCGCGATCAGATATCGCAGCAGCAGGGTAATGAGGTTGGCGAAGATCCGGTGCTGGGTAAGTTGCGTAGCCGTTTGGGGAAAGTAGGTATCAGTGCGGCCTTGAGTGAGCGTCTGATACGGGCGCTGGAGCCAGGGGTTGATTTGAATCAGGCGTGGAAGATATCGCTGTCGCGTTTGGTGGAGTCGCTGCCCGTGGCGGGTGAGGATGTTGTCGACCGGGGCGGTGTGCTGGCGTTCGTTGGTGCGACAGGGGTTGGTAAGACTACAACTATTGGCAAGCTGGCAGCGCAGTACGTGTTAAAACACGGCAGTTCAGGTGTGGCTTTGATCACTACGGATAGTTACCGAATTGCGGCTCATGAGCAGTTGCGAACATTTGGCCGGATTCTGGATATCCCGGTCAGGGTGGTTGATGAGAACCATAGTCTTGATGAAGCGTTGCGGTCGTTGCGTGATCGCCGGGTGGTGTTGATCGATACCGCGGGTGTGGGTGGTATGGATCAGCAGCGTGAAGAGCAGTTGCAGATGTTGGTGCAATCAAGCTGTCGGATTAAAAAATATTTGGTGTTGCCTTGTACTGCGCAGCAGCAGGTATTGCAGTCGGCTTATGAGTATTTTAAGCCGATCGGGCTCAATGGTGCCGTGCTCAGTAAGGTCGACGAATCGGTAAGCCTGGGTGAGGTGATCAGTACCGTGGTCGAGCAGCGCTTGCCGGTGGCGTACTTGGCTGATGGTCAGAAGATTCCGGATAATATTGAGGTGGCCAAGGCCAAAGCGTTGGTTAGTCGGGCGGTAGTGTTGGCTAGTGGTCAGCAGTCGCGAGTGAAACCTGTGGTGCTGCATACACAGCATAGTGATGCAGTATGAGAGGTTGGTTATGAGGGCTGTTCATCCGGTTCAGGTGATTGCGGTCACTGGTGGTAAGGGTGGTGTTGGTAAAACTAATGTATCGGTGAACTTGGCTGAAGCGTTGTCGAAGGCTGGGCAGCGAGTGGTCCTGATGGATGCGGACCTGGGTTTGGCCAATGTTGATGTGCTGTTGGGGTTGCGGCCGAAAAAAACCATTGTAGATTTGCTCTCAGGTGACTGTACGTTGAGCGACATCATGGTTTCGGCCGGAGAAAGGTTTAAGATAGTTCCGGCGTCCTCCGGAACACAGTCTCTGGTGGGCTTGAGTGCGCATGAGCATGCTGAGTTGATTCATGCGTTTGCTGAAGTTGCTGATGATATCGATGTTTTGATTGTTGATACGGCGGCCGGAATCTCTGAATCGGTGGTCAGTTTTGTTCGGGCAGCGCAGGAAGTGCTGGTAGTGGTGTGTGATGAGCCGACGTCTATTACAGATGCATATGCTCTGATTAAGCTGCTTAATAGAGATTATGGGATGTCTCGCTTCCGTGTTTTAGCAAATATGGTGCGTTCTAATCAGGAAGGGCGCAATATGTTTGCTAAGTTGACTACGGTGACGGATCGCTTCCTTGATGTGACGCTTCAATATATAGGGGCGATCCCTTATGATGAGTCAGTGCGGAAAGCTGTGCAAAAACAGCAGCCTGTATTTCGTGCCTTTCCTCGCAGTAAGTCATCACTGGCAATTGGGCAACTGGCAATTAAGGTAGCTGGTTGGCCTGTTTTGTCGGCGCCGAGAGGGCATCTGGAATTTTTTGTTGAGCGATTGGTGCGTGGTGCTTCCTCGCGATAATTGATTAAGGGAGTGCATGTACAACTTACAGGGGGCTGATAGTCAGACTGAAATGGTAGAGCGACACGCACCTTTGGTTAAGCGTATCGCGCACCATCTTATGGCCCGACTTCCATCAAGTGTGGTATTGGACGACCTGATTCAATCGGGAATGATCGGGTTGCTTGAGGCTGCGCGTAAGTATGACGCGGCCAAGGGTGCGAGTTTTGAAACCTACGCAGGAATCAGGATTCGTGGCGCCATTATTGATGAGGTTCGGCGGGGCGATTGGACACCGCGTTCGGTTCATCGTAATGGTCGACGGGTCGCCGAATCGATAAAGATCGTCGAGGCGCGCATCGGACGGGATGCTCAGGATGTTGAGGTTGCCGCAGAGATGGGCGTCAGTCTGGATGAATACTACTCGCTGCTTAAAGATAGCTCGGGTAGTCGTTTGTTTAGTTTTGATGAGTTGCGCGAGGGCAATGATCAATCGGCTGGCGAAGAGATTGCCAGCGATGATGCCCATCCGGATGAACTGCATCAAGATGGCGCCTTTAAAAAAGCGTTGGCAGGGGCCATCGGATTGTTGCCGGAGCGAGAGCAGTTAGTGTTCGCGCTTTATTACGACGAAGAGTTGAACCTGAAAGAGATTGGTCAGGTGCTTGGCGTCAGTGAGTCACGGGTCAGCCAGATCCACTCTCAGGCGGCTTTGCGCTTGAGATCTCGACTGAGCTCTTGGCGTTGAGTGTTTGGACAATATTGAATATATTGGTTTTTTTAGATTTCGCTAAATAACCCACCGAAAGAGTTTGAGCGTAATGTTCAGAGTCAGATTGTAGGACGGAGGTCATCTTGGACAAAAATATGAAGATTCTCATCGTTGATGATTTTTCAACAATGAGACGAATTATCAAAAACCTGCTGAGGGACCTCGGGTTTAATAATACGGTTGAAGCCGACGACGGTAGCACCGGGTTGCCGATATTGCAGGGTGGCGGTATCGATTTTCTGGTTACCGACTGGAATATGCCGGGTATGTCGGGGCTGGAATTGTTGCAGAAAGTTCGCTCTGACCCGGCGTTGGCAAAGCTGCCTGTGTTGATGGTAACGGCGGAGGCTAAGCGCGAACAGATTATTTTGGCCGCTCAGGCTGGCGTTAACGGCTATGTAGTGAAGCCGTTTACTGCGGCTGTACTCAAAGAAAAGATCGAAAAAATCTTTGAACGAGTTTAAGGAGCTGCGGTCATGTCCGTTGTAGAGGAAGTCACAGATCTGCAGAGTTTTGAAGTTACTCTGCAGGAGAAAGCGCAGGAATTACTATTGCTGCTTGAAACCGGTGAGTTCTCCGGAGCGATGCATATTCTGGCTGAGCTGAGCGAAGCGCGAAATACCATCATGTATCAAGAGGTGGGGCGCCTCACTCGCGGGCTGCATACGGCAATTAAGCAGTTCAATATTGATGTTGAGCAAACGGCGGCACTTCAGGTCACGAAGCATGATGACCAGGATGCGCTGAGTGAAGTGTCTAATGCCCATGAGCGGTTAAATTTCGTACTCGAACTGACTGAGTCCGCTGCCAACAAGACCATGGATATGGTCGATGCCAGCATGCCGGTTGCTGCAGAGCTTGGCGTGCAGGCCAAGATGCTGCGTAAAGACTGGCAGGCGATGGCTGACGCTCAGGGGTCTATGTCGGAGCTCAAAGATCTGGGCCGTACTACCGAGAGCTTTCTGCTTGAGATAGAGAAAGGGGCCGAGCAGTTACAAACAAACTACACCGAAATTCTACTGGCCCAGGGCTTTCAGGATATTACCGGACAGTTGATCAAGCGGGTTAACGGCTTGGTCCATGATGTTGAATCGAGTTTGGTCAATTTAGTTGTGGTTGCAGGCAAGGTTGATAGCATCGCCGGTGTTAACCGGGATCTGGATGATGAGCCAGTCGAAGCAGCAGCTAAGAAAAAGGAAGACAGCAATATCAAGGGCCATGGCCCGCAGGTGTTGGAAGAAGAACAGATCGATGTGGTTTCAGGTCAGGATGATGTTGATGACCTGCTTTCGAGTCTTGGATTCTGAGGAGCTGAAGTATGAGTCTAGATGTAGATGAAGAGATCCTACAAGACTTTTTAGTTGAAGCGGGCGAGATTCTCGAACTGCTGTCTGAGCAGTTGGTTGATCTGGAACACCGTCCCGAAGACAGTGAGTTATTGAATGCGATCTTCCGGGGCTTTCATACCGTCAAAGGCGGTGCCGGTTTTTTACAACTGACGGAGTTGGTTGCTTGCTGTCACTGCGCTGAGAACGTCTTCGATAAGCTGCGTAATAATGATATTCAGGTCACCACCGCATTAATGGATGTGGTGTTACAAGCTCTTGATACGGTTAACGAGCAGTTTGACTGTGTCCGTGCGGGTACCGATCTGGTGGCTGCAGAACCTCAGCTATTAGCCAACCTCGATGCGTTGACTCGGGGTGAGAGTGTTGCTGGCGCTGCTGAAGAGCCTGCAGTTGCGCCGGTAACGGAAGTTGCTGCTGCGACAGCGGATGCGGAATTTGACCAGTTACTTGATGCGATTGGTGGCGAAACTCCAGTAGCAGAGGTGCCTGCTGCAGGCGGTGATGATATCACCGACGATGAATTTGAGGCCTTGCTGGATGAGTTGCACGGCAAAGGCAAGCATGGCGGCGCGCTAGATGTGGCTGCCGTTCCAGAAGTGACTGCAGCGCCAGCGACGGCTCCTGTTGCCGGTGGTGATGACGTGATCACCGATGATGAGTTCGAAGCACTGCTCGATGAGTTGCAGTCGCAAGGCAAAGGCGCGTTTGCAGCCAATGCTACTCCTACTGAGCCGGCTGTCGCGGCTTCTGCACCCCTGAAGGCCGAGCCGAAACCCGCAGCTAAGCCAGTAGCTAAGCCTGCTGCCAAACCAGCGGCGAAACCCGCCGCTAAGAAAGTCGATAAACCCGCTGCAACCGAAACGACAGTACGGGTTGATACGCAACGCCTGGACGAGATCATGAACATGGTCGGTGAGCTGGTGCTGGTGCGTAATCGTTTGGTCCGCCTGGGTGCGACCATTGCCGACGAAGAGGTCGGTAAGGCGGTTGGTAGTCTTGATATGGTTACTGCCGACTTGCAGATGTCGGTGATGAAAACCCGAATGCAGCCGATCAAGAAAGTGTTTGGTCGCTTCCCGCGAGTTGTGCGTGACTTGGCCCGCACCCTTAAGAAAGAGGTTAATCTCGAGCTGCAGGGTGAAGATACCGATCTGGACAAAAACTTGGTCGAGGCACTGGCGGATCCGCTAGTCCACTTGGTGCGTAATGCGGTGGATCACGGGGTAGAAACGCCTGAAATTCGTGAAGCGGCAGGTAAATCACGTATCGGTAGAGTGATCCTGTCAGCCGAGCAGGAGGGTGATCACATCCTGTTGTCGATTCAGGATGACGGTGCCGGTATGAATGCGGATAAACTGCGTTCATTGGCCGTTGAAAAAGGGATGATGGATCAGGATTCGGCTGATCGATTGAGTGATAACGAAGCATTCAATCTGATCTTTGCAGCAGGCTTTTCGACCAAGAAAGAGATCTCCGATGTCTCTGGTCGAGGTGTTGGCATGGATGTGGTCAAGACAAAGATCACCCAGCTTAACGGCACCCTAAATATCGACTCGGTACCGGGTGAAGGTTCTCGTATTGAGATTAAAGTACCGCTGACGCTGGCGATTATGCCGACCTTGATGGTGATGTTGGCAAACCAGGCATTTGCACTACCGCTGGTCAATGTTAACGAGATCTTCCACCTGGATCTTACCCAGATCAATGTTGTTGATGGTCAGGAGGTAGTGGTTGTGCGCGAGAAAGCACTGCCGCTGTTCCATCTTAAGCGTTGGTTGGTCGAAGGCTGTGTTGGTGAGCCGCTACCCGATACCGGTCATGTTGTGATCGTGACTGTTGGTACTCAGCGGATCGGTTTCATCGTCGATCAGTTGGTTGGCCAAGAGGAAGTGGTGATCAAACCACTGGGTAAGATGCTGCTGGGCACGGCCGGAATGGCAGGGGCGACTATCACCGGAGACGGTCGAATTGCTTTGATTCTGGATATCCCCAGCATGCTAAAGCACTACGCATCGCACTGATTAGATGATCCCGCATCAGGGCGATATGCCGCTGATGTGGAATCAATATTGAAATTACTGCGCTTGTCATAGCTGCAGAGATGGATTTCACACTACTGTAGGAGCCCTTGATGTCGGTCAAAGTTCTGATCGTTGATGATTCCGCTTTTTTCCGACAGCGGGTCACGACTATGCTTAATGCCGATCCGCGGGTCAGTGTCGTTGGCGTGGCAGAAAACGGCAAGGTCGCTATCGAGAAAGCTCTGCAGCTAAAACCTGACGTTATCACCATGGATTATGAGATGCCGGTTCTTAACGGTATCGCCGCGCTGACTGAAATCATGCGTCAGTGTCCAACTCCGGTATTAATGTTCTCATCGCTGACCCATGAAGGTGCCCGGATTACGTTGGAAGCGCTGGACGCCGGGGCTATCGATTATTTGCCTAAAAGTTATGAGCGAATGGGGCATGGTCCAGGCAGTCTTGAACAGGTGTTGGTCGATCGTGTATTAACGGTTGCCCGTAGTCGTTTACCGCGTCCGGGACTATCGACCCGATCGACTGCGGCCGCCGGTAGCACTTCGACGCGCCCTGCGTTGGCGGGTACCGCTGCGCGCAGAACCGAGCCTGGTCGTGCGACTTCGGCTGTTCGTCGATCGCTGGTTCCTGAGAAGCAGGCGATTCCTGACTCGCCTGCACCAAAACCGGGATCGTTGGCCAGCCGCACAAAACTGGTGATCTTCGGGACGTCGACGGGTGGGCCTGTCGCTATTCAAAAAGTGTTAACCGCTCTGCCAGCCAGCTTCCCGCTACCGATCCTTATTGTTCAGCATATGCCTAAGACCTTTACCGGAGCTTTTGCCGAGCGCCTTAACCAGCAGTGTCAGGTTCAGGTTCGCGAGGCCAAAGACGGCGATCGTCTGGAGCCCGGGCTGGCGCTATTGGCCCCTGGCGGAGAGCAGATGCTGGTCGATGCCCGGCAAGGCGGTCGGGTTAGGGTGATGCCCGGAGATGAACGACTCAATTATAGGCCCAGCGTTGATGTGACTTTCGGTTCCGCCGCGAAAGGGTACTCAAATCAGGTGTTGGGCATCGTCTTGACCGGGATGGGCGCCGATGGTCGCGATGGCGCACGGATGCTCAAGAATAGTGGGTCAACGATCTGGTCACAGAATGAAAAGAGCTGCGTCATTTATGGCATGCCTCAAGCGATAGCGCAGGCCGATCTGTCAGATCATATTGTCGATCTGCGGGATGTCACTCCACACCTACTGTCGGTTTTAAACTGCTGATGGATCGCCTTAGTCTGGTAGGTATTGTGCTGGTTATCGTCGCCATTTTTGGTGGCCAGCTAGTCGAGGGCGGCAGTCTCGATACGCTGCTTAATGGATCTGCGGCACTGATTGTGTTTGGTGGCACGCTGGGCGCAGGACTGCTGCAGTTCTCTCTCCCTGAAGCCCAGCGAGCACTGGGCATGTTTGGTTGGGTGTTTTCCCCGCCGCGGCTGAGTTTTGAGCAAGGGATCGATAAAATTGTTGGCTGGAGCATGCAAGCCCGGCGTTATGGCTTGCTGGGATTAGAAAAACAGGCAGAGATTGATAGCGATGAATTTTTGCAAAAAGGGTTGCAGTTAATTGCTGATGGTAATGAGAAAGAGGCGATTCGTGACCTGATGTTGATGGAGCTAAATATCCGCGAGCAACGCGACCTGCAAGCGGCTCGTCTGTATGAAAGCATGGGCGGATACGCACCAACCATCGGTATTATCGGCGCGGTTATGGGGCTGATTCACGTGATGACCAATCTCGGTTCCCCCGACATGCTGGGCAGCGGTATAGCCACTGCCTTTGTTGCGACGATCTATGGTGTCGGGCTGGCTAACTTAGCGCTGTTACCGATCGCCGGCCGGCTGAAATCGATCATTCTGCAGCGCTATCAGTACCATGAGATGATGCTTGAGGGCTTTTTATCGATTGCTCAGGGGCATAATCCATTGGCGATTCGGATGCGGTTAGAAAGCTACCTCAGGTAAGGGAGGTATAGATGACTAGGCGATACCGAGAACGGGCACCTGAAACCAGCGCAGACCGTTGGGTTGTTTCTTATGCTGATTTTATCACCCTGCTGCTGGCTTTTTTTGTGGTGATGTATTCGATTTCTTCGGTTAACGAAGGCAAATATCAGGTTTTATCCGAGTCGTTATCAGGAATCTTTCTGGGGGTTGATCAAAGTTTTGAGCAGATTGCTGTTGGTGATCTGTCACTGCGTAATCCCAATCGTGATATCGGTCTGCTCGAACAACAGCCCATGCAGGAGCCTGGGCGGATCGAAGGCGGCGAGCAACAGGGGCAGGAGTTGCTGCAGATTCAGTCCGATGCCAAGGCTAGATTTCAGGAGCTTATCGCCGATGGAGAGATCTCGGTCTCGGCTAATAAGCTGTGGTTGGAGATAGAGATCGGTTCCGGCGTATTGTTTGAAAGTGGCCGGGCGGCGCCGAATCAAAACGCTGATGCTCTGCTTGAAGGGCTGGCAACGATTTTGAAGCCCTATAATAATCCGCTTCAGGTTGAGGGCTTTACCGATAATCAGCCGATCCAGAGCGATCGGTACCCTTCTAATTGGGAGTTATCGGCAGCCCGTGCTGCCGGGGTGGTGAGGATACTCGCTTATTTTGGTGTTGATTCGAAGCGGATGGCCGCGATCGGCTACGGTGAGAATCGGCCGAAAGTCAGTAATCGGTCTGCCAGGGGGCGAAGTAAAAATCGCCGGATTGTGATCATTGTTGCACGCGATGAAACGGTACAGCGTGCTTTGGCGAACGATCAAAGCCATTATTTTAGTGACGATGCGGCGCAGAAAACATTGCAGCAGCAACCCATAGGTCCAGCGCCAGCGATAGATGATGCAGTGCTGCTGAATCAACAGTAAGTCTTGGTTAAACCGTGATGCGGTAGCCAGCAGTGTTTACAATATGAGGGTGACAGAGTGCATATCTGGGCAGTAGCCAATCAAAAAGGCGGTGTGGGGAAAACCACAACCGTCGTCACCCTTGCCGGTTTGTTAGCGGACCAGGGGCTGGATGTTTTGTTGGTTGATCTCGATCCGCACGGCTCGCTGACCAGTTACTTTGGCTATGATCCCGACACGCTAGAGCACTCTGCCTACGATCTTTTTGAAGCGGGTACGTCAACGCCGGCAAAAGTGTCCGGCTTGCTGCAGGGGACTTCACACGATCGTATTAGCCTGATTCCGGCCTCCACGGCGATGGCGACTCTCGAGCGGCGTTCGGTCGGCAGCGAGGGGATGGGGTTGATGGTTTCGCAATCGCTGGTGCAGCTCTGGGATCAGTTTGATTATGTGTTAATCGACAGCCCTCCGGTGCTGGGTATTTTGATGGTTAATGCATTGGCGGCTTGCGATCGGTTAATCGTCCCGGTGCAGACCGAGTTCCTTGCAATAAAGGGGCTGGAGCGAATGGTGCGAACGCTATCAATGATTAATAAAGCCCGTAGCCGTAAGTTGGATTACCATATTCTGCCGACCTTTTTTGACCGACGTACCCAAGCGTCGATGCAAAGTTTGCGAAAAATTAAGCAGACTTACCCTGCTCAGGTTGCTCATGCGATCATCCCGGTGGATACCAAACTTCGTAACGCCAGCTCAGAAGGTATCGTTCCCTCAGCGTTAGATCCCACCTCACACGGGGTTCGCTCCTACGGTATGTTGTTGCGCTGGTTGCAAGAACAAGAAAAGCAATCAGCCAAGATTTAAACAGAGACCGCGATCACGTTATGAAACCAAGCAGTCATAAGCCTGAACCGCAGGTGCAACCACAGACCGTTTCCGCGGAAACTACGACGCTGGCACCACAGCAGGCGGTACAGGATTACCTCGATGCGTTGTTAAGCGATGCGACCACCCAAGCTCAGCAAGAGGATGCCCGGGTGTTGACTGCTGTCGTGGAGCCGGTGGTAGCTACCGAAACGTTGCCGGTTGTTGAGATCACGGCTGCCAGTGTTGCGACAGCAACGGAGGTAGTTGATAAGAGCGTATCCCCCGACTCTGTCCTTGAGCCGCTAGCTGAAACCATCACTGAGTCACTGGTGGAAACCGCTACTGAGCTGCAGACCGAGACGGTGTCGAGCTCTGATCGTTGGCATAACGGCTATCCCGATTGGGCTCAACAGCGTTTCGAATGTTTGCTGTTCAAGGTAGCCGGATTAACCCTTGCCGTGCCGCTGGTCGAATTGGGCGGTGTGCTGGTGATTGAAGAGGCGCTGCGGCCACTGTTCGGACAGCCCGACTGGTTTCTGGGGTTGCTGCCGTCAAAAACGGCGGGCACCGTGAAAGCGATCGACACTGCCCGTTGGGTCATGCCCGAAAAGTATCCTGAACAGGGATTGGAGGATTTTAAATACGTCATTTTGATGGAGGGTAGTGAGTGGGGGATGGCCTGCCATTCGGTCGAAGATGCGATCACCCTTGAGCCCGATCAAGTTCGCTGGCGTAGTGATCGTGGCCGCCGGCCTTGGTTGGCGGGCACTGTCATCGATCATATGTGTGCGATCATGGATGTGTCTGCGCTGATGGAATTGCTGCGCCAAAGCCAGGTCGATAATGCGCAGATGAATCAACTCTCCTGACGCGACGCCCTTAGTGTATCTATTGTATCGATGGCGTTGAAGCCCTACTATCGCAAGCAATATGTCAGAAATAATTAGCGACCAAACCGGCAAATCGCCGGATAAGAGGAAAACCGTATGAGCATTAATGCCGCCAGTGGTAGTGATGATTCAGTATTGCAGTACGTCACCTTTCTGTTAAAGGATGAGATCTACGGCATTAATGTTATGCAGGTTCAGGAAGTGTTGCGCTATAGCGAAATCGCTCCGGTTCCGGGCGCGCCTTCGTATGTACTGGGCATCATTAACCTGCGGGGTAATGTTGTTACCGTCATAGATACCCGGCAGCGCTTTGGTCTGATGCCTGCTGATGTCACCGATAACACCCGAGTGGTGATTATTGAGGTGGAGAAACAGGTGATCGGTATTCTTGTTGATGCGGTGTCTGAAGTGGTTTATCTGAATCAGTCAGAGATCGAGAAGGCGCCTAATATCGGTACTGAGGAGAGCACTAAGTTCATCCAGGGCGTCTGTCACAAAGACGATCGGTTACTGATTTTGGTTGAGCTTGATAAGATGATGACCGAAGATGAATGGTCTGATATCTCGTTGATATAATGATTGGGACCTGTTGAACCCCTATGTCATCCCCTCTGCTTTTGCTGACAATTGCCGTGCTCGCAATAGGTTTATTGTCGGCGCTTTTTTGGTTGTTCCGAATACAGCGTCGCTTGCGAAATCAGCAGCGTAATTACGCTGCGCTGCTTAATGTGCTGCGCAATGAAATTCGTATCACTAATAGTGGTGCGATGGGGATGGGGCGTCGTTTGAAGCAGGTTGAACAGCGGCTAAATATCTCCGTTGAAAAACAGCTTGAACTGGAAAATCGTGATCCAGGTACACTGGCTTACAATCAAGCTGCAAAACTGATGGAGATGGGGGCTGAGGTAGAAGACCTAGTCAGTTCCTGTGGCATTGCCCGACCTGAGGCTGAGCTGATGGCGCTGCTCCATCAGGAGATTAAAGGGGCTGCGGCCTTGAGATCTGATCGGTGAACTCTTCCTTGTCGGTCCGCAAACTGTAGGCGAAGGCGATCACTTCTGCGATCGCTTTGTAGAGCGATTCTGGGATGTCCTGCCCGAGCTGCAGCAGCGATAACGTCTCCACCAACGCCGGGTCTTCGTGGATCAGGATGCCATTTTCTGCCGCGATACGAATAATCTCTTCGGCGACAAGCCCTTTACCTTTGGCCGACAAATACGGTGCACGTTGTTGGTTGTAGGTTAGCGCAATCGCACGGCTATCGTTCTCTTCAGTTGGATTGTCCATAGTCAGGTCTTTATATCGATCAATTGGTTACGGGGTGGTTTGATGTGGGTGTCGCTTCCGGGCAAGTTGTCGCGTACGCCCAGTGTTTGGACCTCTAGGCCAAGCTCTTCGAGTCGTTGTTGTAGCTGGTCGAGCTGCTGCTCAACCTTGCGGCGAATGCTGCTATCACCACTCCAAATGACACTGACGCGATTTTGTTCCAGTGTCAGTTCGGCTTCGAGGCTACGGTTTTCGGAAAATTCAAAGTTGAGTCGTATCTTCCAGCGGTATTGCATCTCCCCAGTTTCATCCGCACTAGCGGCTTCGCGTTCAATTTTTAGCTGTAAATTCTCGGTTTTATCCTGCCAGGCGACCGGGATGTCCAATGCCAGCGCCCGGTTGGTGTTGGTGTCGGCACTGTTGTCCTGAGCTTGACCGGCAAGTCCGCTGGTGATTTGGTTAACCAGTACTCGGCTCAATGCCTGTTGTGTTTGTTGGATGATCTGTTCGCTGAGCGTTTTCGGTAGATCTGATTGCGTACTGGGCTGGCTCAATTGGTTTGCCAGTCGAAGCAGCAACGCTTTGTGGTCCTGTCCTAGGTTCTGCGTATCTCCACGGGCGATGTTGCTTTCCATTAACGTGCCGCTGCTCTGTACCTGCTGTTTGACGCTCTCAGCGCTGGTTTGTTGTGGACTAGTGAGGGAGCGCCCGGTCAATAAACTGATCAGGTTCATTAATAAGGGTTTGGCTTGTTGCAGCTGGCCGCTGGCTTGAGAGTGGTTGAGAAGGTTGAGCAGCGGTGCCGGAGATTGCTGCTGTGGCAGATGTTCACGCAATACCTGTTCGATCGCTTTGGTTTTGGCGGTAGGGAGTTCGGCCCAAAGTTGGCCTTTGTTGTCCCTAACCAGTTGTAACTCGCTTCCCGGAGGAAGGGGCTTGGGGCTAATCAGTTCGATTTTTTGACCCTGAACGTTAAGACGAAGCAGCTGTCTCTCTGTTTGGGGTGGCGCGGCGGACGCTTGGTTTTGTGTGGCAGATGTTGCTGCTCGCTGTGGTGACGCTGATGTTGCTGCCGTTGTTTGCGAGGCGACGACAGGGCGTGAACTGATCACCTCAGCGTTGACGCGCTGGCCGAGGCGTAGCGGTAGGTCGGCTTTGGTCGGTTGTAACGCGATTCGTTCAAGCGGGCCTTGGTTTGGCGTGTTGTGTCTCGTTGTGCTGCTGGTAGGGCTTGATTGAGCCGTGGTTTGGTTGTTGCTCTGGGGCGTTGTTTGTACTGTTGTTTGTGGCGATGTCGCGCTGGCCTGACTGCTGGATTGAGCTGGACTGCGGCCACTGCTCAGGGCGGCTTGTGATGTAGAGAGTGCGTTTTGGGAGCTCTGTATGCCGCTGGCGTTGTGCGCACGCCCACTGGTGAGTTGTTGGCCGGAAGCCTGTGGATTGCTGGGTGTACTGCCGCGTTGCGCAACTGCGGCGTTATTTGCCGGGTTGGTAGATGCCGTTGTTGGCGCCGCGTTGGCCGCCGGCTGCCGCCCTTGTGGCGTTGCGGGCGGTAGCTGCAGGCTGATTCGGTTGTTGCTGTCTTTGCTAATCTGAACTTCGCTGCCGGGGGGGAGCGGTTTTTGGGCGATTAATTCAAATAGCCGGCCTTCAAGTCGTACCTGTATTTTAAACAGTTCGGTCGATGAGGGCGCTGTCGTACCTACAGCTGTGCCTGCAGTCGAATTAGGCGTAAGAGGTGATGAAAGAAGTGGCGTTGAGGCTGCTGAGGCATTAGTTGTCGAAGCCGATGATGCTGGAGCCTGTGATGCGCTGCCGGCTATTGCGGCTGTCGGCGATAGTGGGCCGCTGTTAGCTGCAGGAACAGGGCTGCCGGTGGCAGTATTGATCGGTGCCGTGGTAGCGGCTATCGCGGTTTGTGCCGATGCTTGTGCTTGCGGCGTAACCTGTACCACTTGTGCAGTGCGTGGTTGTCCCTGCGTCAGCATTGCCTCAAGTCGGCGTATGCTTGACGCGACATCGCTAGGCAGTGGTTGGCGGCTGGCACTGTTTAATAGGTCAACCAATAGTCTCTCCAGCAGTAAACGATTTTCAGGTGCTACAGCATCGCTCGATAATGGCGCGCAAGGCTCTGCCTGTCGGTATTATTCGTATATAATGCGCTGATTTATCCGGTTAAGGAAGAACGGCACCGCTTAGTGCCTGTCTGACTGTCATCACTTTGTAATGGAAGGTTTTGTCGATTTTGTCTACCCCTTTGCTTGAGGTACGAGACCTGTTCTGCGAACGCGATGAACGGGTGTTGTTCGAAAACCTTAATTTTTGTCTCAATCCCGGTGAGATTGTGCAGGTCGAAGGCCCTAACGGAAGCGGTAAAACCACGCTGCTGCGGATTCTCAGTGGCCTGTCGCAAGACTTTGAAGGCGACATTCTGTTCAATGATCAGCCCATCGGTGATGTTCGCGACGAGTTTCTCGCTGAGCTGCTCTACTTTGGCCATCTACCCGGAGTTAAGGCCATTTTAACCCCCGAGGAAAATCTGCGCTGGTACTGCGCGATGCATCCGCATACCCGGTTGGAGCGAATCGCGCAGGCGTTGGAAAGCGTAGGCCTGTTTGGTTTTGAAGATGTCCCTTGTCACTCGTTGTCGGCCGGGCAAAATCGTCGGGTGAGCTTGGCTCGTTTGTATCTCAGCGATGCGCCGTTGTGGATTCTTGATGAGCCGTTTACCGCCATCGATAAGCGTGGTGTAGCCCGCAAAGAGGCGTTGATCGCCAAGCATGCGGCACAAGGTGGGAGTGTGATCCTGACGACGCATCATGAGCTGGCGATCCGTGACAACTTGCGTAAAGTGACCTTGGGCGATCCTGTCTTCGAATCCAAAGAGGCGGCGCACTGATGATCAGTCCTGATAATAGCGACCTGTCGTTACGGCGAGTTTTCTGGATCACGTTGCGCCGCGACCTGATGTTGGCCTATCGCCGCCGTAATGACCTGATCAGTCCGTTGATGTTTTTTCTGATGGTGGCAACCTTATTCCCGCTGGGGGTTAGTCCTGACCCGGAGTTTCTGTCTGAGGTTGCCGCGGGTGTGGTCTGGGTCGCGGCACTGTTGGCAACCTTGCTATCGATGGATAGCCTGTTTCAATCCGACTTTGATGACGGCTCGCTTGAGCAGATGCTGTTGAGTCCGCAACCGTTGGCGTTGCTGGTGTTTGCCAAGATCTGCGCCCACTGGATGATCAGTGGTCTGCCGCTAACGTTGATGGCACCGTTGTTGGGTGTGATGTTGTTTCTACCGGAGCAGGGGATGTCGGCACTGGTGATCAGCCTGTTGCTGGGTACCCCGACACTGAGTTTGATCGGTGCGATCGGAGCCGGACTGACAGTCGGGTTGCGCAAAGGCGGGGTCCTTATTTCACTGCTGGTTTTGCCGTTGTATATTCCGGTATTAATTTTTGGAACTGGAACGGTCCAAGCAGCGTCTATAGGTTTGCCGGTGGAGGGTTATCTGGCGATCATGGGAGCGATTCTTGCGTTAGGAGTTGTATTGGCACCGTTGGCCGTGGCCGCTGGATTGCGGATCAGCGTCAGTAACTGATAAATGATGAGAGACAGATAATGGCAAAGAGCTGGACCATGCCTAGGTGGTTTTACCGATTAGGTTCGCCGCGCTGGAGCTTTGAAATTATGGGCAAGTTGCTGCCCGGCTTTGCAGTTGTTGCGTTGTTAATGCTGATTACCGGTCTTGTTTGGGGGCTGGCGATTGCGCCAGCGGATTACCAGCAAGGCAACAGCTTCCGGATTATCTATATCCACGTCCCTGCGGCTATTTTGGCTCAGTCATGCTACCTGTTGATGGCGGTTGCGGGTCTGGTTAGCCTGGTTTGGAAAATGAAAGTGGCTGACATGGTGGGCAAGAGTTGCGCCCCTATCGGTGCCACTCTGGCACTGCTTGCGTTAGCAACCGGTGCTATCTGGGGCAAGCCGACCTGGGGAACATGGTGGGTCTGGGATGCGCGATTAACGGCGATGCTGATCCTGCTGTTCCTCTATATTGGTGTCTATACCCTTCACTCAACCATTGATAATGAGCTTAATGCCGGTAAAGCCGGGGCGGTATTGTCGTTGGTGGGCGTGGTCAATATTCCGATCATTAAGTACTCTGTAGAGTGGTGGAACACGTTGCATCAGGGGTCAACGTTTTCGGTAACCGAGGCACCTAAGATGGCGCCCGAAATGTGGATGCCATTGCTGGTGATGGTGATCGGTTTTTATTGCTTCTTCGCCGTTATACTGATGCTGCGTACCCGTACTGAAATTCTTGAGCGGGAGAAACGCACCGGTTGGGTTAAAGAGTTGGTGGAGGCAAACTGATGTATTTCGACTCGTTGGCAGATTTTATCGCGATGGGGGGGCATGGACTTTATGTCTGGTTGGCTTATTCCATCGCCTTGGTGATTGTGGTTTTTAATATCGCTAGCCCAATCTTACGCAAGAGGCAGTTTATGGCGAATTACCGTAAACGTCTTCAGCGTGAGCAACGGTTGGCACAGCGACAAACATCAGAGACGCAAAAGTGAGATTGGTATGATGATTAAAATGACACTGAGATATATTACGGAGGGTATTTCATCGCTACGGTCGATGTTAGCGCGCTCCATCGTGTTGATGGTATTGCTGCTAACCTCTTGGTCGGCGCAGGCTGTGATCGATGCTTATCAGTTCGATAACGATCAACAACACGATCGGTACAAGTTATTAACTGAGGAGCTACGTTGTCCGAAATGCCAGAATCAGAACCTGGCCGGCTCCAACTCACCGATCGCCACCGACATGCGACGTGAAATACATCGGATGGTGACCGAAGGGCAGAGTAATCAAGACGTGGTCGATTTTATGGTGGCGCGTTATGGCGATTTCGTCAATTACCGCCCCCGTCGTGATGGCAGTACCATGGTGCTTTGGTACGGGCCGATCGCGTTGTTGGTTATCGGTGGCTTGGTTGTACTGGCTACTGCCAGACGCCGGCGTGCTGGTGATAAGCCAGGTCAGAGCAAATCTGCAGATCAAGAAAAACTGCAGCGTTTATTAAAAGATAAAGATACCGATTAACCCGGTATGTCGAAAACTGACAGGTTGAATGATGAGTATTCGTGACTGGTTAATTGTTGTTGGCGTAGTGATTTTATTAGGTGTCATCGCCGACCTGGTACGTCGCTTTGTGCAGCGTGGCAAGTTGCGCCTGTCGATTGATAAGAAATTCTCCGGTCTGCCCGATATTGACATGGGTGCTGAGTTGCCAAACGGTGGTGCTCGGGTTGTTAGTGGGGACAGTCATGATCGCGAGCCCACATTAACCGAAACACCGATTAGATCGGCCGCTTCTGGACAGCAACGCACGGTCGAATCCGAGGCAAAAAAACGGGTCATCGTTGATGATGCTCTAATGACATCGCCAGCGTCGACTGGAGAGTATGACGAGAGTAAGGGCTGGGATGTTGACCCGCTGTTAGGAAGCGACCGAAGCAGTGATACTGAGGTTGACCTGCTGTTGGAGCGTGAATTTAAAGGGGTTGGACAGGGCGCTGATCGTTGGGCTGAGCCGACTGTGTCATCACAACACGAGTCACGCGGCCTTGAAGCCGAGCCTTCTGTCGAGCCGCCCACAATGGCAAAGGCCATTGCACAGGACAATAAATCGTCCGCAGGCGACGAGGTTACGGCGTTTGATAGCACCGATACGCTAGCCGATACATTAGCGGAACTTTCTGTGATTGAGCCGGATAGCGTTGCCGTTGAGACTCCAATCCAAGAGCCGATTGAACCGTCAACTCAGAAGGTCGTTGCCCAAAATCCTACGGTTGATTCTGTTGTTATGGGCGGTAAGGACGATAGCGCCAGTATCAGCTTGGTTGCGGATGAGGTTCTCGACCTTGAACGACCCGTTCATGAACTATTGGTTCGGCAACAAACAGCGACATCCGCTGCCACCGATGTCGATTTGAGCGACGTTAACCCGGCCGCCGATAAAATGGCGCAGCCGGTTCCCAGCCCTGATCACACTAAAAGCATCAAGAAGACGCCAGCCGTCGAAAAACCGGTCTCGGCAAAACCTGCTAAAACGACTAAGACGGCGTCCCGCAAACGAGCGGAGCCGCGGGCTGAGGAGCAACCGACTTTCTTTGATCTACACCCTGATCTGGCGCCTGAAGTTGAGACCCCTGCCGCAAAACCAAAATCACGCCGTCGTCGTAAGAAGGTCAAGCCGAGCGAACCGAATACCGCCCCGCCGCCTGAAGCAGCTGTTGAGCCGCAGGTTTTGATTATCAATGTACAGGCCAAGCGACAGCCCTTTGCTGGCCCGGTACTCTTTAAATTAGTAACAGCCTGCGGTTTAGAATTTGGTTCAGAGATGGGTATCTACCACCGCTACGAAGGTGATGACGGTCAGGGCGCGCTGCAATTTAGCATGGCCAATGCGATCGCACCGGGCACCTTTGACCTGAACAATGCTGATCAGTTTTCCACACCCGCCATCACTTTCTTCCTGCAATTGGCCGATCCAACCGATCGGATGAATGCATTTGAATGCATGTTGGCGACCGCGCAGTGTGTGGCAGATAACCTTCATGGTGAACTCAAGGATGAGAATCGCAGCAGTTTGCGGACCCAGACGATTGAACATTACCGTCAGAAGGTTCGTGAGTATGAGCGCAAGCAACTCACCCGCCGGGTCTAATCTGTATCCTTCCCTTACGCTTGTAAACGAGCGCTGCTAGTCGGACTTTATCGATGACAGAATCGACTGTTGAACAACAGATCGCGGCACTTCGCTGCGAAATTGACGAACATAACTACCGTTATTACGTTGAAGATGAGCCCTCTGTTCCCGATGCGGAATATGATCGTCTGTTTCAACAGCTGTTGCAGCTGGAACAGCAGCACCCGCAACTGTTAATCGCTTCTTCGCCAAGCCAGCGGGTCGGCGCCGCAGCCCTTGGTTCGTTTCAACAGGTTCAACATGAAGTGCCGATGTTATCGCTCGATAACGCCTTTAATGATCAGGATCTGGTTGATTTTGATCGACGTGTTCGAGACCGGTTAAAGCTCAGCGACGATTATCCGATCGAATACGGTGCCGAGCCGAAGCTCGATGGTATCGCGGTCAGTTTGTTGTATGAGCAAGGGCAGTTGGTTCGCGGAGCAACCCGCGGAGACGGTGCGGTGGGTGAGAATATTAGCCTCAATGTCCGAACCATCAATGCGATACCGTTGCAGCTTCGCGGAACGGATTGGCCGCAGCGGTTAGAGGTCCGTGGAGAGATCTACCTGCCCAAAGCTGGCTTTGATGCGCTTAATGCGCGGATGCGTGCTAGTGATCTGAAAGAGTTTGTTAACCCCAGAAACGCCGCCGCCGGTAGTTTACGCCAGCTGGATTCGGCCGTTACTGCCACCCGGCCACTGACTTTCTGTGCCTACGGTTTCGGTGTGGTGGAATACGCCGAAGGGCAGAATCGGCTGCCTGATAGCCATACCCAATTGTTGCTGCAGTTCAAACGTTGGGGGCTACCGATCAACCCGGAGATGGCTAGCCTGAACGGGATTCAGGCTTGTCTGGATTATTATCAGCAGTTGGCGGCAAAACGCGCGAGTTTAGGTTACGAGATTGACGGCATCGTCTATAAGGTGAATCCGCGGGCCTTGCAGCAGCAGCTAGGTTTTGTGGCTAGAGCTCCGCGCTGGGCCATTGCTCGTAAATTTCCGGCCCAGGAGGAGATAACCCGGCTACTCGATGTTGACTTCCAGGTTGGCCGTACCGGTGCGGTGACGCCGGTTGCCCGCCTAGAGCCGGTCTTCGTTGGCGGTGTAACGGTCAGTAACGCGACGTTGCACAACATGGACGAAGTGGAACGGCTGGATGTACGTATCGGTGATTCGGTGGTAGTACGCCGAGCCGGGGACGTGATCCCGCAGGTTGCCCGAGTTGTGCTCGAGCGCCGTCCCGACGGTGCCTGCATTGTCGAACTGCCCCAAGCCTGTCCGGTTTGTGGTTCGCAGGTTGAACGGATTGAGGGTGAAGCGGCGGCGCGCTGTAGCGGCGGCGTCAGCTGTTCGGCGCAGCGTAAGCAGGCGATCAAACATTACGTGTCGCGCAAAGCGATGGATATCGATGGACTCGGCGATAAGCTGGTCGACCTGCTGGTTGATAAGGGGTTATTGCAGCAGTTGGCCGATCTCTATCAGCTGCAACATCCGCAAGTCGCCGGCTTAGACCGGATGGGGGATAAGTCAGCTGACAATCTGTTAGCTTCTATTGAACTGAGTAAGCAGACCACGCTGGCCAAGTTCCTCTACAGTTTGGGGATCCGTGAAGTCGGCGAAGCGACTGCTGGATCGCTAGCCCGACATTTCTTAACCCTTGATGCGATTATTGCCGCCGATGAGGAAGACCTACAGCAGGTGTCGGATGTAGGGCCGGTGGTCGCCCAACATCTGCAACTGTTTCTGCAGCAGCCGCAGAACCTTGAATCGATCAGAGCGCTGACAGCGGCCGGGGTCACGTGGCCTGAGGTCAAAGTGGTTAGTGCCGAGCAGCAACCGTTGGCAGGCCGCTCTTTTGCCATCACCGGTAAGTTTGAAGCGATGGCGCGGCCGGATGCTAAGGCTCGGTTGGAAGCGCTGGGTGCGAAAGTCACCACCGGTGTGCCCACGGCGAAAACCGATGCGTTGATCGCAGGGGCTAAGGCAGGATCCAAACTGGCCAAAGCGCAGGCTCTTGGGATTGAGGTATGGGACGAAGCGAAATTGCTGGAGTTGTTGCAGGCGGGAGACTCAACGTTATGAAAATCCCTCATGATCAACTAAGCCCTGATGCCCTGGATGCATTGCTGCAGGATTTTGTCGGACGCGAGGGTACCGATTACGGTGATTATCAGTATTCGCTGGTCGATAAGATCGCTCAGGTCAGGCGCCAGCTTGATCAGGGCAACGTGGTGATCTGTTTCGATGCGCACCTGCAAAGCGTGACCATTCTGACCGAGCAGCAGTACCGTAACGCCTTGCTTCAGCAAGAGCAGCAAAGCCAGTACCCAGACCAGCTGTAACCTGTCGAGTTATACCGGCACCATATAGGTCGGCACTCGTTGCCCTGCGTGCGGTTTGATCTGGCCCGGTTCATCGACCATTCAGTGTTGCGAGCGTAGACTGAGGCTGATCGTTCGGTAATCACATCTCTTCTCTCCGTGCGATCTTCGGGTTATTGGCGGAGGCCTTTATGGAAAATTTAGATCAGATCATTGCCACGCTGGCGCTGACCATGGGCGTCGGTTGGGCCAGTGGTATCAATCTTTATGCTGCGATTGTGACCCTGGGTCTATTGTCGAATGGTGGCCATCTTGAGTTACCACCCGAGTTGGCGGTGGTGGGTTCACCACTGGTTCTGATGGCCGCCGGATTGATGTACTGTGTTGAGTTCTTTGCCGACAAAGTGCCGGGTGTCGATACGGCCTGGGATACGCTGCACACCTTTATTCGGATTCCGGCGGGAGCTGCACTGGCTGCGGCAGCCGTTGGTGATGTCTCCGCTCCGGTCGAGGTAGCCGCGGCACTGGTCGGAGGTAGTTTAGCCACGGCCAGCCATGCATTAAAGGCCGGTAGCCGGGTGATGATTAATACTTCTCCGGAGCCCTTTAGTAATTGGGGAGCATCGATCGGTGAGGATGTGGTCGTGATCGCCGGAGTCTGGGCTGCGCTGAATCATCCCTACCTGTTCTTAGCGATGCTAGTGCTATTTTTGGTGCTGCTGGTATGGCTGCTGCCTAAAATCATACGAGGTATCGGTCGGGTCTTTGGGTTTTTACTGCGTTTGTTCCGACATGATGATAAGCCGCAACCACCGTTGATCTCATGAGAGGATAAATAGCCGTTTCGGGGGTGGGTATATTTCTCTTGTGCCCGAAAGGGTAGTTGCACCGTGGTAGGCTTTGCCTAAGAAGGCGCTATTCGCAGTTGCTGCGGTTACAGAGCGCGCAATACCGTCTTTGTAGAAAGACTATCGGACTGAATCAAAGGCACCTTCGTATTAGGCCCAGCGTTCACGGCCCGCCTCGTTTGCCACCAGATGGACCAGATCACTATGCGTCACAATCCCTTGTAGCTGGCCGCTCTCATTTATCACCGGCAGGCAGGTCAGGCGGCGTTTGAGAAAGGTTACCGCTACCTGCTGAATCGAAGTGTCGGGTGTCGCTGCGATCAGTTGCTTGGAATAGGTCCCCTCTATCGACAAGTTTGTACGGATCGGTCCGGCTTGGCTGAGCGGACTGCTGCGCTTGAACAGGTCGTAGTCCGATATCATGCCATGACAGCGACCGTTACCGTTGACTACCGCTAAATGGCGCACGTGATGGCTGAGAAACTGCTGGTAGGCTTGCTCGACAGTTGCGCCTATCGGTACAGTAAAAACGGGTGAGGTCATGATCTGGGACACCACTGAAGGCTTGCTTTGCGTGTCCTGTGTGCGCCGGTTGAGTTTCTGGGTAGTCTGATAGGCTTGTTTGGCCTTGTTGGAGTAGTTTTGTTGTTCGCGACTGATCCGGGGCTGCAGTGCTGCCCTGTCACCAGCAGTGGGCAGATCTTGCGCCCGGTTCTTGGACGAGGGCAGGTCGCGTGAACGGCCAAGCTCGGTCAGCGCTTCCACACCACCTCTATTGAGTAGTGAAGATGC
This sequence comes from Motiliproteus sp., assembly GCA_036961355.1. GTDB lineage: Bacteria > Pseudomonadota > Gammaproteobacteria > Pseudomonadales > Balneatricaceae > Motiliproteus. The sequence goes on along the minus strand of JBALVL010000006.1, from coordinate 85,947 downwards.
CGGGGTTTGAATTCTGATACCTGCGTCGTAAATCACTAACGCCATCGGTGCTTATCCTTGAACAGCTGATCAACTATTTTTCCTGTTAGACACTATATCGTCCCTTTTATTAACTTCTTGATGATAAATCGTGCCGGATTTAAAGAATTTGCTAATTCGGGCTCAATTGCCAATGGTTGTTGCTCGATGAGATCGGCGAGTAACTCGCCGCAGAGCGGGGCGGTAATCATCCCTTTTGAGCCATGCCCCACGTTGATGAACAAACCTTTGTGGTGGCTGGGTGCTGTTGTGATCACTGTCTTGGCATCTTTTCGAAGCTGGCCGTAGTCATTTAAATAGGCTTCTTCGTTGGCTACTGCTCCGGCGATAGGCAGATAGTCGGAAGCTGCGCAGCGGAACCCCACTCGCCCCTGTGCTGATTCCAGTTGTGGGGCCAGCTGCTGAGCCAGGTCCGGACTCATTTGACGGACCAATTCGAGATTGTGTTGATGGTCCTGAGGGTCGATCTGCGGGTCTGAATTATGCAGGTTGAAGCTGGCGCCAAAACAGTAGCGATCGTTTTTTGCCGGGGATAGGTAGCCGTTGCCACACAATACGGTTTTCAGTGTTGGATGGCCCGATGCCTCAATCAGGGGGGCAGGCACCCTGACCGAGGTGGTTTGGCCACGGATCGGTTTGAGTGGTAAAGAAGTTAGCTGCGAGAACTGGCGAGCATCGTGGGCATTAGCAACGATCAGGATGCTGCTGTCACCGATGGTGGAGCCGTTCGAGTCTTTGAGCGCCCACTGTTGTCGATCGGGATCGAAATTGATCGTGTCGACCGGTTGATTGAAACGGCAGCGAATATTGGGGTGGTCAAGCAATCGGCGACATAGCTCTGCCGGACTGACCCAGCCCGCGTCGGGGTAAAATAGTCCGCCGTGGCTAAGTGGTATGCCTGCGATCTGACTGGCCTGTTGCGGATCGACACCGTGGACAAGACTTTGGGGGTAGTGCCCAAGATTGAGCAGCTGCTTGTTCTTGAGTGTTTGTTTTGGATCCAGAGCCAGTTGCAAGACACCGCAAGGTTGCCATAGCTGGCCCGCATCGAGCTGTTGATGCAGTAATCGCAGGCTATAGAGGTAGCCGCTTAGATGAATCCGGCTGTGTAGCGTCGGTATCGCAGGAAGCTTGGCGTAGAGGACCCCCTGAGGATTGCCGGAGGCGCCGCTGCCGGGTTCTGAACCGCGTTCAATGACATCAACCTTGTAACCGCGCTGCGCCAGTGCAAAGGCGCTGCTAGCCCCAGCAATACCCGCACCGATAACCGTGATTGTGCTGTCGCTATCGAGTGTTGGGACGAAGGGGCGGTCAAACCAGGGCTTGGCTGATTGCGCTGCTGTTTCAGTCGTCTTGTGTAAATACTGACCGTACAGCATTTCGCGTTTCTTGCCATAACCGGTGGCGCGTTTAACCTCAAATTGGCATTGCTGCAGCCCACGGCGCACTGCGCTGGCGGCTGTGAATGTACTGAAGGTGGTGCCTTGATGGCTACAGCGGGCTAATCCACGGAAGAGTTCGGGAGTCCACATCTGTGGGTTTTTATCGGGGCTGAAACCGTCAAGAAACCAAGCGTCAACGGTGCTATCTAGGCGCTCTAAAACCTGGCAAGCGTCGTCGAAGATCAGGGTTAGGCTAATCCTCCCCTGATCAAAGTGGAGGCGGTGGCTGCCCTGACAGACATCGGGGTATTGGCTTAACAGTTCAAGCGCCAGAGGGGCCAGTTCAGGCCATAGTGCCAAGGCTTGTTGCAGCTGCTGTCGGTTTAACGGAAAACGCTCGATCGAGATAAAGTGCAAACGTCCGGAATCTGATCGCAGCTGGATCCAGCGTTGCCAGCAACACAGAAAGTTAAGCGCGGTTCCAAAGCCTGTTTCAGCGATGACAAAGGTTTCTCCGCAGTGCAGGGCTTGCCAGCGTTGTTGTAGCTGGTTGTGCTGCAAGAAGACATAGCGACTCTCCTCCAGACCATTGGCGCGGGAGAAGTAATAATCATTAAAGCGCTGAGATAGTGGCTGCCCTTTGTCCCAATCGAGTTGGGCATCGAAGTTGGCAGTCGGGTCGGAGGGGGATGATGACGAAAAATCAGACATCAGGCCAACACAACCCGATTCCTGCCCTCTCCCTTGGCCGCGTAGAGCGCATCGTCCACTCGTTTCATCATCTCTTCAATCGTCTCGCCTGGCTGTAGGGTTGCTACACCTGCGCTGGTGGTGAAATGGATGTCGGTATTGCCGTCCACTTCTAACTCGGAGCAACCTTGCCGTAACCGTTCCGCGATCTGTAGTGCACTACTACTGGACGTTGAACTTAGGATCATTAGGAACTCCTCACCGCCATACCGTCCGACCAGGTCTTCGGCGCGTGATTGGTCGATCATCAACCGGGAAAAGCTGCACAACACTTCATCACCGACCGCATGACCATAGACGTCATTAATACGTTTAAACTTATCCAGATCCATCAATAAAATGCTGAGCGGGGAGTCGATGGTACTAGAGTACTCCACCTCTCGCTCCAGAAAATTCATGATAGAACGACGGTTTGCCAGTCCGGTCAACGGATCCCGATGGGCTTGCCGGTATAGCCGCATCATCATATTGAGCTGAGTTAGAGCTGCCCAGCCAGCAATGCAGGCCAGCAGGGCTAGCAGCCAGATGTCGTTAAGACTCTTCAACGCAAACAGGTTGCCGATATATTGCGAGGTGGCGACGTACAGGCCGACGACAAACGAAGCCAGCCAAGCTCCCTCAAGGATAGTTAGCGGGAAGATAGCGCCTAGGCTGATGATTAAAAATGGGAAGAAATGGTAGCCGGCGGGTAAGGTTGGATGATCGCCGGACGTTAAATAGAGATAGGTCGCTGTATGAAATACTGAGGGGATGATGACCAGTAGTGCCAGTTTAAAACGGGCCGTTTTTAGGGTGTGGCCATCGTTACTCCAGACACTAAGCCCAAGGAATGAAACACCGGTGACGATTCGAATCAATGCGATGATCAAGAGGTCATCGGCGGGCAGGTAAAGTGCATCGACTGCAATCCAGGCGGGAATTAAGATCGCCAGAATTAACGACAACGTACGTACCCGGCTTCCGATATAGAGCGCGCGGGTATGACGGAAATGCTTGGAATGGCTTTTGGCCCGCAGGATATCGTAAAAATATTCCTGTTTGAGTCGCTGGATAAATGCCCGCTTGTTGACTCGCTGCTGTTCCGGACTGCGTCGCTCCGCCGCCTTTGACGGCGGTGGTTGCCCGGATTCAGGCTTGGTTTGTGCGTCCATATATAAGGGACCTTCCCTAGGGATCTATATCAATTATTGTCTAATAAACGATCGGTATTTTGAGGCAATGCTACTGATTAATCTAGTCTTTTGTTTGTCAGTTGGGGTAGTAAGCAAGAGTTGTTACTTCTTGTTTTTTGGTTTGCTACGGCGAACTTTGGGGAGCTATTTGAGGTGAGGTGCAACCGCTGTTGCTAATGGTCTGAATGTTCTAAGAAGCAGGGGGAAAGGGATACAGAAGTCAGCGCGGCTTATCGTTGGCGGTGATTGTAACGGTGGTTGTAACTGTCATTGGCATAGCAAGAAAGGGCCTGCGCGAGCAGTCCCTTTTTATATCAGGTTAGACGGACGGCTGTTTTACAGCCTCTGACTGGGAGAGGATGGAACATAGAACCCGAGGCGAGCGTTACTCGCCAAACTCCCTGATCGCATACTCTACCCGCTCATCAATAGAATGCGCTTCGGTCAGCCCTTCAACTTGCTGCAGCCGGGCGTAAAGGCCTTTTTGATTGGCAATTTGAATTGCGAGTCCGGGGCGGGCGTTAAGTTCGAGGATCAACGGGCCACGGGCTTTGTCGATCACCACGTCGCAGCCTAAATAACCGAGCCCGGTTAGCTCATAGCAGCGTGCGGTTAGCTTTAATATTTCTTCCCAGTAGGGTATCGCCAGTTCCTCAAAACGTTCGCCAGTGTCTGGGTGCGATTCCACCAGATCACCATCCTGAACTGCGCTGAGCGCTTTACCGCTGCTAATAGAGAGCCCTACGCCGACGGCACCTTGGTGTAGGTTGGCTTTACCATCGGATGCCGCGGTCGAGCAGCGCAACATCGCCATTACCGGGAAACCTTTGAAGACGATCACCCGAATATCCGGGACCCCCTGAAAGCTGTATTTGGTCAGCGAATCATCAAACTCGATCAATGCTTCGAGCAGTGCGGTATCGGGCTTGCCGCCGAGGCTGTAGAGGCCGCTGAGGATGTTGCTCAAGTCTCGTTTGAGATCTTGCAGGGATAATGGAGCACCGCTGGGTTTGTAGAAAGTATTCTGGTCGCGTTCGGTGATGACCAGAATCCCTTTGCCGGCACTACCGCGTGCAGGCTTGATCACAAACTGGCCATAGCCTTCGATGATCTTCTCCAGTTGCCGGATCTGGAACGGCGTTTCAATTGAGCCGATCATGTCAGGCACGGCGATACCCGCATTTAATGCTGCTTCCTTGGTCAGCAGTTTGTTATCCACCAGGGGATAGAGGCTGCGGTCGTTGTAGCTGCTGATAAAATCCAGATTTCGGCGGTTCATCGCCAATAGACCGAATTTTCGCAGTTGGCTGGGCGTAGCGAACAGGTTCATAGGCCTTTACCCAGTGAGCGGAAACGGTACAGTTCCAACAGACGGAAACCGCTGTACTGGCCCAGAATCAGGATCACTCCCATCTCAATTAATAGCGTCTCGGGGAAGTTGAACGTCATGTGTTGGATGTAGCCGTTGGTCATCACCAAGTAGATGAAAACCGCTACCAGTAAGCTGCCAAAGCCTTGGCTCATTACCTCTTTGGGGCCGTCTTCCTCCCACAGGATCGACATTCTTTCGATGGTCCAGGCGATGATGATCATTGGGAAGAAGGTGATCCCCATCAACTCATCGATACCGAGCTTGTAACTGATCACGCTGAACCCAGCCATCAGGATGATGACCATGATCACCACCACCGATATTCGCGCTACCAACAGTAAATTTATCTTACTGAGATAGGAACGTAGCCACAGTCCAACACCGACGATACTCAAGAAGGTGATCAGACCCGTCGTGAGGTTGGTTTGGATAAAGGCCAGCGCGATCAGCACCGGCATAAAGGTACCCGAGGTTTTCAGGCCGATCAGTACCCGGAAGATTACAACCACCAAAATACCGGCCGGTATCAGCAGGATCGACTTAAAGGCGTTTTGCTTGTCGACTGGCAGTGTGAAGATGCTGAAGTCCAGCAGCGGCACATGCGAGCGCGACGGACTGTTCATCGCCACCGATTTGCTGGGTAGGTAGTTGCTGATCATCGAGAAGCGAACGCGAGAGTTTTCGCCACCGGTCACATCCAGCATCGAAATACCGCTACGCTGCCACACTAAAAATCCGGGTGGAAATCCCTGCTTGGCATCAGCCGGTGTGAAGGGGGTCCAGCTCTCGCCACCCCAGACCTCCAGTACCTCGTCGGCCTGAATATTTTTACGATCTTCTACGAGTGCTAACCCACGAATCTGCCGTGCCGGGATATTGGCTTCGGTCAGTACTTTAATGGCCAGATCGCCGGTAGTGTCGTTGGGTAACTCGTCATGCAGGAAAGAAGCATCGGCACTTTTCGGGTCGTTGAGTTGCAGTAATAGCTGCTTGGTTAAGCTCGGTATGTCGGCGGATAGCTCTTCGGCCTTTTTGATCAAGCTCTGTGCGACGCCTTGGGCGGCTTCGCTCCACTCCGGCGCGGTGAGCTCTTCGTCGAACGGTGGCTCTTTGTCTGTACGGTTAGCATCCTCGTGCTGAACCAGCTGCAAGCGATAGTAAAGCTGCTGGTTGCCGTTACCTTTACGCTTGGTCCAGACAACCCGACGTTGGCCGTTGTCTTCGGTAATACTGTCGAAACCAAAACCGGAGGAGCTAAACGATTCGGAGATAAATTCGAATTCGCCGCCAAGATCCGGTAGTGCAAGGTTGGCTTTGATACTGTCACCCTTAGCATCGAAATTAACCGATGCCTCGATAGTCCAGACCTGATCCAGCTCTCCCGGGGTAAGTGGAAAACCCAATGAGTTGTGTTTATAGAAGGTCAGGCCGCTGCCCAGTACCAACAGTAAAATAGCGAACAGGTAGACCTGAGCCCGTGAGTTCATTGGTCAGCCCCTTTGGTAACGGCGGATGTTTTCTGCGCGTACGCTTTGCTGACGTCGACCACGAATGTGTCTTTTAGGAAGTTTCTACCGATCAGTAAACCGAACTCAAAATTGTCACGATCAGTTAACGACACCTCAGTGTTGAGTTTTTCCCCTGCCAGCTCTAGTTTCAGCATTACCACCGGCCGCTCAAGGTTGTCGCCGCCATGACGTTTGATCTCTACGATGCGGCTGATCGGCCGCTCCAGTGTATGGCGTTGCTTTTTATCGTCGACCAATACAAAGCGGACCCAGTTTTTGCCATCACGCTCGAATTGCTGAATCTCTCGGGCATCAATCGATGTGGTGGTGGCGCCGGTATCGATTCTGGCGGCCATGGTTACACCGGGTGGTGATACCAATAGACGCTCGGCTTCACCAATAACAATTTTATGACTATCAGCCGAAGGCTTCGGGCATTGTTGCGCTTTCACCTGAGGGCACTCCTGGGGCTGAGTCGGTGCGTTGGCCACTGCAGCAGTCGCTTCAGTTGCCGGTTCGCTGGTGGCGGGTTGTGTGGGCTGAGATGATTCAGCAGCAGTTGTTGGTGAGGTCATGTTGGGGTGGCTGCTGCAACCGACGAGCAGGGCGAAGAGACAAACTGCGGTAAGAGAACGGGAACTGCTCATAGGTAGGCTCACTGCTAAAAGACGGGGTACTGACAATGAAACATATAGTAAGACCCGAGAAAAACCAGCCTTAGGTGCTGATATTTCGCATTTTTTGTCTTTTGGTAGCTTTGCTCTGTGATTTGTGGACACACTCGGCAGAGTGGGCTGATGTCGTGTTTTTGTCGAGGGGGAGGGGTAGTTTAATGCCAGCAGTGGCGTCGGACGCTGAACCGAGCTATGAGTTTTTTTTAGCCTGTAACCGCACCGCTAATCAAAGCCTGATATTCCGCGCCCGGCATCGGCTTGTAGAAGTAGTAGCCTTGGTAACGGGTGCAACCCTTGCTGCTAAGAAAGGCCAATTCCTGGGCCGTTTCAACACCTTCGGCTAGCAGTTGCATACCCAGATGGGTTCCCATAGCGATGATCGCTTCGACGATAGCGGCGTCTTGCTGGTCCTGATCGACATTGCGAACAAACGATTGATCGATCTTGAGCTTGTCCAACGGAAGTTTTTTTAGTAGGACAGAGATGAGTAGCCGGTACCAAAGTCATCGACCGAGAAATTGATCCCCAGCGTTTTGAGGGCATTTATCTTATCGATCGTTGCGGCGACATTATCGATCATCATCTCCTCTGTAATCTCCAGTTCAATGCATTGAGGGTTCACTTGGGTGACTGCTAGCGCCTGGGTTACCTGTGCAACGAAATCACTTTGATTAAACTGTTTTGGGCTGATGTTTATCGCCATATGCGGTACTGAGTGTCCTGCCGGCGTTTGTTGCTCTATCGATCGGGCCATCGTCATTGCCTGGTGCATCACCCATTGACCGATAGGGATGATCAAACCGGTGTCTTCAGCCACAGGGATGAAGTCCATCGGTGAGATAATACTGTTGTCCGGATGTACCCAGCGAATCAGTGCTTCGGCGCCGATGATGGTGCCAAAGTCATCAACCTGCGGCTGGTAGGCCAAAATAAATTGCTGCTGTTCGAGGGCGTCGCGCAGGTCTGATTCGATCGATAAGCGCTGTGTCGCTTGTTGCTGCATCTGTGGGTCGAAAAAATGAACCGTATTTCTACCGGCCTCCTTGGCTTTATACAGCGCGGTGTCGGCGTGGCGGATCAGCATGTCGGAATCCTGATGGTGTTCGGGAAAGATAGAGATGCCGATGCTTGAACTGAGATGTAGCGTCTTACCGTCGATCACCATTGGTTGACAGATTGCTGTGCGAATCTGCTCGGCGATCTGGTGGACATGGTTCACCACCTGGTGGCTTTCGTGCTGCAGACGGGTGATCAGGATAATAAATTCATCGCCGCCGATACGGGCAACGGTATCTCTGTCCCTGACGTTGTGGCTGATACGACGGGCGATCTCTTTAAGTACCTCATCACCGATATTATGACCGAGGGCATCGTTAATCTTCTTGAAGTCATCAAGATCCAGAAACATGACCGCCGCTCGGTCATCATGCCGCCGGGCCCGCCCCACTTCACGGTTGAGACGCTCGTTGAGTAACAGGCGGTTGGGTAAACCGGTTAGCGAGTCATGGTATGCCTGGTGTTCAAGAGTTTGCTCGGCAACACGACGTGACAACCCTAAATTGATGACCTCGGAGATACGCAGCAACAGTTTAAAATCTTCATTATTTTGCTGATTTAGCAGCAACAATATCCCAAGCTTACTGTGATGATTAGGCAGTGGTATGCAGTAGTAGTTATTCGAAAAGAGTGGCGCGTTATTTGGGCTTGCCGGTAGGTTGGCCGCGGCGATGAAATGGATCTGCGTTCGCCCTAAGTATTGGCTAAATTGTGGATCTGCGGTCATCTGATCCAGCTCATGCTGACATTGTTGCCGGTCTACTGTGTGGGCTCCTGTGCTGTAACCGGCTACTAATGTTGCTGTTGGCGTTTGTTGCACGTAACTGAGGTTGTAGATCAGCCCCTGAGGTGAGTCGATGAGGTGACTTTTGAGTGTCACTTCCAAGGCTTGTTGCAGAAAGGCATCTGTATTTAGCGATTGGATGGATAGCGTCGACAATTGGCTGAGCAGTTTTTCGATCCGGTTGGCTCGCTCCAGCTCCTTTTTTGCATGCCATTCATCGGTGATGTCGCTAAGAATACCGTTCATGCTCAGCGGTTTGTTGTGCTCGTCAAAGTGCACTTTTCCCCGGTCTCGCACCACTTTCTCAGTGCCGTCGGGCAGTACGATGCGGTGGGTCGTATGGTACGGAATGTTTTTGTCTTTGAGTGATGCTTCGACCTGCTGCTGCAGGTAGCCGCGATCATCGGGGTGAATCCGGTCCATGAAACTGTCGATTACCAGCGGAGTGTCGCTTTTCTCGACACCGAATATTCGGTAATTTCCGTCGGACCAGAACAGCTCGCCGGTTACGACATTCCACTCCCAGTTGCCTATCTGTGCGATCTCCTGAGCACGGTCCGAACGCTCTTCATTGGCCTCTATGGCATTGAGTGATTGCTCAAGTTCGTGTTGGTAGTTGATAAATGAGCGGCGAGCGTATCGGATCGCAATGACCCCGACGATCCAGATGGTCAGGTGGGCGAGAAACATCTTTGCGATATTGGCGGAAGTGTTGAACAGATATTTGTTGATTGGAACTGAGGTGCTTAGCCCGCCACGAACGTCGCCAATTTTGTAGCCCAACTTGCTGTGGCATACCAAGCAGGAGGGTTTAATGCGTAACGGTTCCAGTAGACGCATGTAGAGCGTGCTGTCGATAAAACTCAGTTCGCTGCGGGCCGGCGCTCGCCACGCTCGAACCCTTGCAGTGCCTCCAATTCCCAAGGATCCGGTGCGTTGCTGGGGTTGACCAACTTTAAGCTGGTTAGGCGTAGGTTGATGTCTAAGCGTTCCTTGAAGTATGGCTGTAACTGACGTGTCATATAAGCTGGGTTGACCATAGTTAGGTCGGTGCCTGTGAGCGTGCTTTGATCACGACCTTGAATCTGAGTGAGATAGGGGTTGGGGGGAGTGTGATCGCTGGTCGGTACGTAGACGCGTTGTTGATCAGAAACCCAGTGGCGGAACAGATTGACACTGTTGTGATAGGCGAGGGCTTCGACGCGGGCTGAATCGAGGGTTTCCTGCAGGCCACTGTAGGCCGCCCAGCATAATGATAGGCTGATCAGCAATGCCCAGGCACGTAACACCTTGGAGAAAAACTGCTGAACGGATCCCTGAGTACTGCGCATAGCAACTTCATATCCCTATGTAAATTGTGAATATAGAGAATTTATCAGGAAAGTTATGGCCAAACCTGTGGGTTTTATGGCCTAGATCAAGGGTGGTACGGATATACTGAAAATCGACCCAATGTTGCCGTTATCGCCGAAGAATGCGTGCATTTTGAGGTATCAAGTGAGCGCCACCTTGCATCATCTTCTCGGTCGATGATAGTTACGAGATAGTGAACGATAGCGGTTTCGGTAATACCCATTTATAGGGATACTGTGCTGACTTATATCAAACTTACCTAAATAGATTGAATATCCCAACCGGAGAGCACCATGGCAGGACTAGAGAGACAGCAGACATTGAGGTTCCTGGCCGAGCCAGCCGATCAAAACTTTGGCGGCAAAGTGCACGGCGGTGCGGTGATGAAGTGGATCGATTTAGCGGCTTATGCTTGCGGCGCAGGCTGGAGTGGAAAATATTGCATTACCGCTTACGCCGGGGGGATTCGCTTCGTACAGCCGATCTTGGTCGGCAACCTGGTCGAGGTCAGCGCCAAGGTGATCTATACAGGCCGTTCTTCGATGCATGTGGTGATCGATGTTCGGGCTGGCGATCCTAAGAATCCGGAGCGTCACCTGACCACCCACTGCATTGTCATTATGGTTGCGGTGGATGATGCGGGTCGACCATCACCGGTGCCTGAATGGATACCCCAGAGCGAAGATGATAAGCGGTTGCACCAGTCGGCGATCACGCTGATGGATATGCGTAAGAAGATTGGCGCCGAGATGGAAGCGCATATCTCGTCCTGATTCTTTTTTCTTACTCTTTTCGCTTACCATTTCTTCTTACCTCGTTTATCAACGAGGCCAACGGTGGTATGACGGCCGTTGGCGATTTAGCGACGGTCGGGTGCTATTGTTGTTCGCCAGTGGTTTCCGGCAGGGGCAGGTCTTTAACGCTTTTAAGCCGGGCTAGCAGTTCTGGACGCACTTGATCGTCAAGCATCGCTTCAGCGACCTTTTCGGCGGTTTTCTCGTCAACCGCTAGCGCCTCGACGAGGTCGGCGACGTAGTAAAGAACATCGGTTCGGTTATCCATCTCTTTGGCTGTTTTGAGATCCATATATTCTCCGATGACTGAACCTTTAGGGCTGATTACTTGATGGACCGTGCGGATGGTCATAGTCACTCCGTTGTTTTACTCTATTTTCGACTGTATGTTTGTACAGTATATCGGTGCGGGGATCATTAGCGCAATGGTTGACCGGAACAGGTTTCGCCGTTTAATGAGGTTTGGGACATAAAAGGTGGGTAGATGATGCTAAATATGGATTTTGGCCAGCGTGTGGTTATCGATACCAAACTGCAGCCGTGGCAACCGAGTCCGATGGCCGGTGTTTGGCGTAAGCCACTGGCACGCGAAGAGGCGGAACAGGGACATGCCACCAGTGTTGTTCGCTATGATCCGGGGTCCCATTTCTCATCGCATAAGCATCCGGCAGGCGAGGAAATTTTGGTGCTTGAAGGGACCTTCTCCGATCAGTTTGGTGATTTTGGTCCCGGTAGTTATTTTCGCAATCCGCCCGGTACCGAGCACGCACCGTTTAGCGAGCAGGGCTGCACGCTGCTGGTTAAACTGCATCAGTTTACTGAAGGCGATAATAGCCAGCTCAATATCGATACCCGCCATGGCGACTGGCTACCGGGACAGGGGCGGTTGCAGGTGATGCCCCTACACAGCTTTGGGCCAGAGCAGGTCGCGCTGGTACGTTGGCCGGCCGGTGAACGGTTTCAATCACATCGCCATTTTGGTGGCGAAGAGATTTTTGTGCTTAGCGGTGAATTTTGTGATGAATTTGGCCGCTACCCTGCCGGCAGTTGGATTCGCAGTCCGCACATGAGCCAGCACCATCCCTACGTTGAGGAGGAGACGCTAATCTGGGTCAAAGTGGGGCATCTGCCGGTTTAGGTTTCTTCTTCAATAGGCCGTTTCTGCCGTTTTTTTTTGGTCTGACCATCTTCTCAATTGTTGCTTGAATCAAAACTGTTCACCCTCTGTTCTGTCGACCAGAACAGAGGGTATCAGGTTTTCATCCCTTCTTTTTGGCTGGATTGCATTGACGGCTCAGCCGGAAATCTGCTGCAGAGCCTGCTCTACTCGCGTCGCATACGCCGGATCGGCTTTGGCAAATTGAGCCAACAAGCGTTGCTGAACCGAGGCCGTTGCCATCGTTAGTCCTGCGGCGATGTTGGCAGCCAGTTGCTGTTGCTGGGTTTGATCCATTAATCGGTAGAGATCGCCCGCTTGGCTAAAGTGGTCATCCTCCTCGCTGGTATAGCGATTGATCCAGGCATCCTCCTGTATCGGCATGGGAGGCTCGGCGATGGATGGATCTGGAGCGGCGGCACCGTTATTGATCTGGTCGTTGGGGTAGAAATTGACCCCGCCTCCCTGCTGTGGATTGGTTCCACCGGCAGGGCAGGTGCCAGCCATGGCGCCGTCACGCTGGTAGTGGTGAACCGGACACTTGGCCGCGTTTACAGGTAGCTGGTTTGCGTTGACGCCAAGCCGGTAACGGTGTGCATCCTGATATGCGAGCAAGCGCCCTTGCAGCATTTTGTCGGGTGATGTGCCGATTCCCGGTACCAAATTGTTGGGGGCGAACGCGGCTTGCTCGGTCTCGGCAAAGTAGTTGTCGACGTTGCGATTGAGTTCTAGCTGACCCACTTCGATTAACGGAAAGTCGGCGTGTGGCCACACTTTGGTTAGATCAAACGGGTTGATCGCGTACTCTTGGGCGTCCTGCTCGCTCATGATCTGTACCTTGGCTGTCCAGCTAGGGAACTCACCGTTTGCGATCGCCTCAATAAGATCTTGCTGCGCGCCGAAAGGAGGCGCAACTGTTGCGGCTTCATTGCTGAGAGTGGCGATTCCCTGATTGCTTTTGAAGTGCCACTTGAACCAAAAACGCTGGCCTTGAGCGTTCCAGAAACTGAACGTATGCGAGCTGAAACCGTGCATATGACGGTAGGATTTGGGGATACCCCGATCGGACATCAAAATGGTCATCTGGTGCAACGATTGCGGGTGATTGGCCCAGAATTCATATATCGCTGCCGGGTCGGGCAGGTTGGTCTGTGGGTTCTTTTTCTGCGAATGAATGAAGTCAGGAAACTTGATAGGGTCGCGTAGAAAGAACACCGGCGTATTATTGCCGACCACATCGTAGTTACCCTCAGCGGTATAAAACTTGATGGCAAAACCGCGCGGATCACGGGCGTAGTCACTCGAATCCTGGCCGCCACCAACGGTTGAAAAGCGCACAAACAGCGGTGTGGTTTGCCCAGCCTGTTGTAGGAAATCGGCGATGCTGTATTGGCTCAGTGGATGGGTAACGGTGAAGGTGCCATAAGCGCCGGTTCCGCGTGCATGCACCACACGTTCAGGGATGCGCTCGCGGTTAAAATGCGCCAGCTTTTCGAAGGTGTAGTGATTATCGAAGGTTAAGGGGCCGCGTGCGCCCACGCTAATGCTGTTGTTGTCATCAGCGACAGGGGAGCCGGTGGCGGTGGTTAGGGTTTTATTTTTCATCGTAACATCCATGGTCATTCTCCCGGTGATTGTTAATCGAAGCTCTCGGGGTTGTTGAGAGCTTGAACTTCAGGATAAGACGATGCTGTTGATTTGTGTAATCAATCAAAATGATGACGTTGATAGTTACTAGCTATTTCTCGGTGGGCGCTGTCAAATTGGTAGCGACGCGGTGAATCTTAGCGGCGTAAGAGATGCATCGTGAGAAACAGCGTCTTGGAAAGAGCATCGTGAGAAATAACGCTATGAAGAATAGAGAGCTTCGGGGCTGCCCCGAAGTGTTAGCTTTATGTCAGGCGGGGCGATGTAGGCAGCTGTGCATGATCGCCTTTAGTTTGTCGGTCCCCAAACTCTCCATCAGTGCGATGTTGTGATCCGGGATTTTGTCGACGTCAGGGTAATTAGCGATTGCCCGCTCAAGACTGGCTTCGCGCAGCAGGTGTAATACCGGAAAGGGTGATCGGTTGGTGTAGTTTTCGGCATCGTCGGGCTCGGTACCACCAAACTGATAGTCCGGATGAAAACTGGCGATCTGAAAAATACCTTCCATTCCCATCTCGATCAACAGGTCATCGGCTTGGTTGAGAAACTGGTTGAAATCGTAAAAATCGGTCAGTGCCTGGGGGTGGATTAACAGCGTGGTTTCGATGGCAGGGTCTCGGTTGAGTCGTTCTAACTCGACCGTCAAAATGGCCAGCAGCTGTGCTTCGTCAGTTGCCGGTGAGACCAAAAAACGAACCCTCTCTTTGACCAGTTCCCGTTTGGCGAACGGACACAGATTCATGCCGACGATCAGGGTGTCGACCCAGTGTCGGACCGATTCGATTATCTGTTGATCTTGCACGTGGTGTTCCCTGAGAAGATATAAAAAAGCGTTCGTAGCGTTGGATTGAAAGGGCGCTAAACAGCTCCCTATTTATCCCGTTATGCCTTGCGGCACAGGCCGTCATAGAGGTCGAGCATTCGGTCCAACCATTGGTGAATGCTGTCATCGTCGTTGAGGACCGGCTTGTTCGAACCACAACGAGCCAGCATGAAACACCCCATCAGGATGTAGTCAGCATAACCGGGTTGCTCACCGCTCAAGAAGGGTTGAGCCGCTAGCATCATCCGCACCGGCGTTAGCACTTGCGCCACCACCGCGCGTTGCTCGTCGTCGTCTTTGTGAAACTGCTCCAATGTCATGCCGAAGCGGGCTTCGCGGGTTTCACGAAAATAGGCTTTGTCACCTTCGTCCAACCCATTGAAGATGTCCATAATTATGATGCGAAATATCGGCCCCATAACCTGGGTGTTAGCCCAAGTTTCGATGAATTTTGCTTGGCCCCGTTCGGTCTCGCTAGCGAATAGCGCCGGTGCGTCCGGGTAGGCCTGATCCAGATAAACGGCGATATTGAAGCTGTCGCTGACGGTATTGTCGCCATCATCGATCACCGGTACCGTCGGGCTGCCTGAATGGGCGATTTTGTCTTTCTGGGTGAATCGAATGATCTCAGTTTTAACGTCGAGACCTTTGTGCGCCAGAGTTAATCGACTGCGCCAGCAATAAGGGCTGAAACGACTATTCTCATCGGCACCAGCAAGTTCGTAGAGGGTAATAGACATTGTTGAAACAACTCCGAGTTCTTTGCATTTTTATTGTTAGATCAACCTAATGTAATTCCGACAGCTTTGATAGGAATACAGCCGTTAAACTTCTGGCTCCGCGCCGGGGAGATCTGTTGGCCGTTCCATCGTGACGGCAACCCGGCAGGCATCAATAGCCGGACCAAATTGCGGTCAATAAGCTCCTCATCTCAAAAGGAATGTAGCCGGTTAGTGTTGATGGCCGCCGACACCGTGAGCGTGGCCGTGGGTCTTCTCTTCTTCGGTGGCATCGCGGACATCGACAATCTCGATGGCAAAGGTCAGCGTCTTGCCAGCCAGTGGGTGGTTGGTGTCCAGATCGACATTAAACTTGCCCACTTTGACCACAACCATCGAACGGCTGCCCTGCTCGGTTTGGACCGGCACCGCCATCCCTTTTTTCAGCATACGTTTGGTCTTAGCGTCTATCTGCAGGTGTTTGATCGGTATCCGTTGTTCGCTGCCCTCACGGCGAGGTCCGTAAGCTTCGTGCGGTGCCAGTGTCACGCTCAAATTATCGCCTACTGACTTGCCTTCCAGCGCTTTCTCCAGTCCGGGGATGATCCCTTTATGGCCATGCAGGTAGAGTGTCGGGCTGGAATCATGAGAACTCTCCAGTTCGTTGCCCGCCTCATCTTGTAAACGATAGTGAAAGCTAACAACATGGTTGGTGGTAATACTCATGGTTCTCTCCGACCGGTTGGATTGAATAATTAGGGGCGCAATTATCAACCCCGTTTGGCAGCGATGGCAATAGTGTTAATCGGCCAAACTGAACGATTAAAGCACGATCGGGTCAGTTGGTGGGTAAAGGAGTAAACTGTCATGGCAGGTATTGCCTGCCTGCTATCACTTAGCTTTTTCAACTTATACCGTTCGTTATTTTTCAGGCCTCTATTTATGATTCGTCTAATCAGCCAGTTCTTCAGTAGCCATATGACCTTAAGTGAAGATGCCGACTCCCTAAGCAGCAGCCATTCTTTGCAGCTCGCTACCGCCGCATTACTGATTGAAGTTTCACGCGCTGATTTTGACGTCGGGGAGAGTGAGCAGGAGACGGTAATCGAACTACTCAGCAAACAATTTACACTGACTGATGAGGAGCTGAGGACGCTGGTTGATCTGGGTCGGCAGGAGGCAGAGCAGGCCATCTCGT
Organism: Motiliproteus sp.; assembly: GCA_036961355.1. Lineage (GTDB taxonomy): Bacteria > Pseudomonadota > Gammaproteobacteria > Pseudomonadales > Balneatricaceae > Motiliproteus. The sequence continues at coordinate 69,520 of JBALVL010000006.1, read as the reverse complement.
TGTATCAGTTCACCCGGCTCATTAATGAGCATTACAACCCCGAGCAAAAGAGCCAGCTTGTGTTTAATTTGTGGCAGGTCGCTCTTGCCGATGATTATCTGGATAAACATGAAGACCATCTGATCCGTAAAGTGGCCGACTTGATGTATGTGCCGCATAAAGAGTTTATTCGTACTAAGTTGGCAGCGATCGCTGCGGCCCAAGTGTGAAGGCGGCCTTTGTTGACACTCTCGTTACTTACCGCCGAGCGCTCGCATTAATGCGACTGGCTTTGGCAGGGCTCGGACTGGTCAGGCGCTGAACTGCGGTCTAACTGGCTTATCTGCGTAATTCTCAATGGCACCTCAGCGAGGTGCCTTTTCTTCTTTTGTTAAGGTGGCAGTTCAAAGATCATCAAGGCTGCTGGCTTTGCTGAAACGCCCTGATCTGTTCTGGAAGCGGGTGGTTGGGGTGTTCTCGTTGGAACGTTTCGAGTTCGTCTAGCGCGATTGTTAGTTCGCCTTGATCGATCAATCGTTCAATCTCGGCTAACCAGTGAGGTATCGTGGAACGGTAGTTTTGCGGGACGCTGGTGAGTGCCTGGGGCGCAGTAGGTTGCGGTGCTCGCTGTTTCGGCTCGGCTAAATGAGCCTCTTTGGCTGCGGACAAGGGTTCTGTGGGTAGTGGATCTGCGGACATCGTATCCGCTGGCACGATCTGCTCAGCGCCAATACGACTGTTGCTCAGGCTGTCGCTGCTTGCTTCTTCATTTGCCTCGCTAGCGGACATTTGAGGGGCCAAAGCGGGGGCGTCGGCTAGGGCTGTTTTTTTCTTCTCGGGTCGGGCTCTTGTTTGTTCGGTAAGCGCCTCCGCCTTCATGCTTTGCGGCTTGGTAAGCAGACTGCGTTGCTGTTGTTGCAGCTCTGGCTGGTTCGCTTGTTTACTGTGCAGCGGCTGCAGAGACTCGCTTTCGGCAGCGCTGTTGTCAGCTTGGTCGTAGCTTCCGTTATAGCCGCTTGGGTCAAAATCAGAGGCCGAATCGAGCAGGGGCTGATTGGTCAGGTAGATCGAGGTCGACAACACGATCGTGGCGGCCGCCGATGCTGGGATCAGCCAGGATGGACGCAGACGGCGATTTTTCACTGAAGGGCCTGTACCAATAGAACGCTTGGCAGCTGCCAAAACGGCTTGGTCGGTGTCCGCCGAAGGGCCTTTGGGATTCTGTGTTGACTCTTGATACAGGGCTGAGATGTCAGAGTCGCCGGACAGGTAGCTATCCAAGATATCGTCGTCGCTCATTGGCGCTCCTCCATGCCGCTACGAAGTTTGATGATCGCATAACGTAGTCGGCTCTTTACCGTCTCGGTGCCGCAGTCGGTGAGTTCGGCGATCTCGGCCAGCGACAATTCCGCTTCCTCTTTCAGCAAAAACGCATCGCGCTGATCGGCGGGTAGTTGCTGAACCAGAGCCAGCAGCCGAGTTAATTGCTGGTTCTGTTCCGCATGGACTTCGGGTTGGTCAATGTGATCGGCGAGGGTTAACTCGGGATCGGCTTCACCGAAGGGCTCGGGCAACGTTCGGCTTTGACTGCGGTAATGATCGACCAGTAAATTGCGGACGATGCGCCAGAAATAGACCCGAAAACGGGCCGTCGGCTGGTACTGTTTGCGGGCTTTGATCAGCCGAATGAAAGCCTCGTGTAATAGCTCTTCCGCCAACGCCGGCGGTTGGGTCTGGCGCCGATAAAACCGCAGCACTGGGCCTCTGTAGCGGCCGTACAGCGTCTCGAAGGCCGAATAGCTGCCGCCCGCATACGCCAGCATCAGGTTTTCGTCGGTGCTATTGTCAGAACCTTCATCGGTACTGACATTCGCGTTGCCAATCGGATTGTCCGTCGCGTCGACAGCTCCTTTGGTAGTCCCTACGATAGCACCCGCTTTGGTGGTTGTTGCATACATGGACCAGCAGCGTACCTGAAGTGCTTAATTTAGACTAGAGCGTACCCGGCCAGACAGGTCCTGAGTCGAACGAGCAAGATCAGCCGTGGGCGATCGGCTCAGATGCGGCGGTTGGTCGAGGCTGTCTGCCATGCGGAGCATGCGGATAAATTCGGCTCGATACCCCATGGTGTCGGCTCCTATCGCCTGCTGCGCCAGATCGATGCTTTGACGGTAGTCCCAAGTGCCGATGTAGGCATTGCCTCGGGTCTTTTGTGCCGCGCCTGCAACCGCTGCTGCCCAGCGAAAGTTATCGCTGTTTTGGGCTAATTCTGAACGGAGCTGGTTGTGATTAATCGGCTGGCTGACGAGTTTACTGTGGTCACCGTTGGGCTGCTTGTAACGCAATTTCAGGTAGGCCAGCTCTTGCGGGTAGGCGCTCGCCACGGTGGTTTTTGTGGATTCTTTTTGGCGGTCTGTCGAGCTGTCGTAGCGCAGCTTGGGGAGCGAGCTATCCTCTGTCCCTATCATGGTCAGTTCGTACAGCGCTGTCACTTCGTGTCCTGCGCCGATCTCACCGGCATCCTGTCGATCATCGTCAAACTGATGGTTTTCCAAGTGGCGGGTTTCATACCCCAATAGCCGGTAGTTGGCGACTAGCTCGGGGTTGAATTCGATCTGGGTTTTGACATCTTTGGCGATGGTCATCAGTGATCCTGTCATCTCATCGACTAGGTATTTGCGGGCTTCGTGCGCACTGTCGATATAACCGGCATTACCGTTGCCTATCTCAGCCAGCGAGTTCATCAGTTCGTCACGAATATTGCCGCGGCCGAAGGTTAATATCGACAGCGAGACACCGCTGTTACGCTGCCTTTCAACCATCTTCTTTAGCGCCTGGGTGTTGGTTGTACCGACGTTCATATCGCCATCGCTGAGTAGTATTACCCGGGAGATGGCGTCATCGGTGTGGTTTTTTAGCGCGGTACTGTAAGCCAGCTGAATACCGGCACCGCCTGCGGTTGAACCGCCGGCACGTAATTGGTCGAGGGCGTGAGTAATACGCCCCTCCTCATTGCCATTGGCTGAGTCTAATACCAGTCCTGCCGCACCGGCATAAACCACGATCGAGACCCGATCCTGCGGCCGCAATTGACGGGTCAGCATCTTCAGTGCGGTCTTGGCCAATGGCAACTTGTTCTGAGCGTGCATCGAACCCGATACATCGATCAGAAAGCAGAGATTGAGCGGCGGCAGGTCGGCCTTAGCGACTTCGTAACCTTTCAGGCCGACCAGCAGTAATTGCTTATTGTCTGCCCAGGGGCTGGGACCAATCTCCGTAGTGATGCTGAAAGGCTGCTCTTCGGAGGCGGGGGTGGTGTAGCTGTACTGGAAATAGTTGAGCCACTCTTCGATCCGGGCCGACTGTGCCGAGGGAAGGCGACCGTTGTTAAGATCCTGACGGGCGATGGTGTAGGACGCGGTATCCACATCAACGCCAAAGGTGCTCAACGGATCATTGCTAACCAGCTTTACCGGATGATCGGTGAAGCGGGTGAAGCGTTCGTTGGTGGCAGCTGGCTCTGAATAGTGTAACGGAGGATAAGGGGCGTGTGCTGGCTGGACGATTTTGCCGCCTGTGTAGCTTTCGGCACGCATTAACGATGGTGCTTTTGCTTTGCTCTCTAACAGGCGCGGCTGTGGTAGGTGGCGGGTAGCAGATGCATGATCAACATCGGTTGATGTTGCTTGGGTTAAGCGCTGGGCTTGTTCTTGCTCGGTGCGTAGCTCGACTTCGCGTTTCTTGGAGTTGGACTTTTCATCTTGCTGGGCTTGGGTCGTTGTCGCAGGCTGGGATTCAACCGTGGCAAGTGGGGTGCGTTCGGTGCTGCAGCCAAATATGAGAGGGGTAGTAACGGCAATAGTAATAGCGATCGCCAGCGGGCGGGGTGAAAAAAGAGTGTGGTGCATGGTCGTACTCCGATCGTGGGTTTGTAGCTATAAACGACCGGTGCAGTAAAACGGGGTTAAATTAAATCAAAAAAATTTCCATTGAGCTTGCTGCGTTGATGGTGAATGGAGGGTCTGCCGGAGAGAATCGCTCGCCAACCGAGAGTTATGTGTACCCGGTTGGCGAGCGGACAGCGTCGAGATTAGCTGACTTGGCGTACGTATACATCGCGCTGTGGGTACGGAATAGTGATCTTTTCACGATCAAACGCCAGCTTGACCTGCTCGAACAGATTGAAATGAACCGGCCAGTAGTTATCGGAATCAACCCAGACTCTTACCAGCAGGTTGATCGAGCTATCGGCGTGGGCCGAGACGTAAACCTCAGACTCCGGGTCGTTGAGGATCCGATCATCGGAGCGGATCACCTGCCACAACACCTCTTTGGCTTTAAGTAGATCATCGTCATAACTGATACCGAAGGTGACATCAATTCGGCGGGTTGGCTCGGCAAAGACATTTTTGATGCAGTCGTTGGACAGCTTGCCATTAGGAATGATCACCCGTTGGTTATCCAGCGTCACCATGATGGTGTTAAAGATCTGAATCTCGTGAACCCGTCCCAGATAACCTTGCGCTTCGATCACATCGCCTATCTTAAACGGTTTGAAGAACAGGATTAGTGCACCGCCTGCAAAGTTGGACAGGCTGCCCTGCAGTGCTAAACCGATCGCCAGTCCGGCGGCACCGAGCATCGCAATTAGCGAGGTGGTTTCGACGCCGATCATGCTGGCAACACTGATCAGCAGCATCGTCTTGAGCATGAAATTACTGAAGTTGACTAGGAAGCGTTGTAGCGTGGATTCCACCTTGTGGGACTCCATGCTGCGGTCGAACATCTTCAGCACAGCTCCGATGACGCGCCAGCCGATCAGTAGTACGGCGATGGCCAGTAATAACTTGGGACCGTACTGCATCAGCATTGCGATCGCCTGATCGTAATATTTCTCGAAATTCTCGATCTGTATTGGAGAGTCCATAGTTATATCCCTTCCTCTTTCGCGATAGCTAAGTGGATGGGATAATAGCGTATTATGATTTTTGTGGGCTAGTTCTTGATGGGTTATCGATTTGCTAAGACGTAAGAGGATCACGATATCCCCCGTGTACTGAACAAACGGGGGGTATTCAAGCTAGGCGGTTTCTTAATCCCGGATCTGACCGCCATCTTTTGATACCGAAGACCAAAAGGCATGGATCAGCGGGTTCTTTAATTTCTTCTCCAGTGCAAATAATCCAACCTGATAAGCGCCGAGTTCCGGTGTCACGGATAACACCTCAATCTGCTCCACTAGCGGACTGTTATCGAGCACTATCTTAGGCACCACGCCGATGCCAAATCCGAGGCTTACCATGCTGACGATCGCTTCGTGACCGGTGACCTGAGCATAGATTTTAGGCTGAATCCCTTGTTGCCGGAACCAGTGGTTAAGCCGCTTTCGCGACAGCCCTGATTCAGACACAATCATTGGAGTTTCAGCCCATTGCTCCGCGCTCCAGTCGTTATCCTGAGTTGGCAGGGAATCGGTGGCGCTGCCGCTGGCCGGAGCAATAAACACCAGTGCAGAGGTGGTGATATGTTTGAATGCCAGCCCGGTTGGCATCGAGTTGGGGAGTGCCGCGATGGTAATATCGTCGGTGCCGTTTTGGACTCTGCTGATCGCCGATTCGGGGTCGCCGGTGTGCAGCTTGATCTCAATTTTTGGGTGGTTATGGCGAAAAGCACTGAGTATTTCATGAAGGAAGCTATAGCTGGCGGTTACCGAGCAGTACATGCTGATTTCGCCTTGCAGCTCATCTTGACCGGCGTTAAGGCTACCTTGCAATAGTTCCCACTGCGCCAATGCTTCGCGGGCGTAATCCTGAAACAGTTCACCTTCACGCGTCAGGCTGACACTACGGTTGTCTCGCAGAAACAGCTCGGCCCCCACTGATTGCTCAAGCTGCTTGATGGCTCGGCTTAGGGTTGAGGGGCTGACATGGCTGAGTGCGCTGGCACGGCCAAAATGAAGTGTTTCAGCTAAGGCTAAGAATTGGCGCAGGGAACGGCTGTCCATTGTCTTTCTCTAAGGGGTCGGTCTCTAAGGGTTCTGTGCCAGACGCATCACTGCTCTAGCTGGTTGCGACGATATAATGACTCTGACTATGATGCAATATCTGAAACAGCGGCGGAGCTAGTGTTGCGGAAATTATGATACTCGCGCAGGCAGAAGTAAAACCTTTTGATTTAAGTGGTTATTTTGGTTTATCTGTAGTGAATGCTATGATCCTGCAGCATATGATTGTGTTATCTCTTTAAAACAGGCTCAGGATAGCGGTGGCGTTATTGAAGAAGTTTTCGCTTAACAGACTTGGATTGTCTGCTCAAACGACTCGATTGATGGGTCGTAAAATTATAAGTTTTAGTCGGCGGGCCGCCTTGCTGCCGTTGCTATTGCCCGTGCTGGCACTGCTTGGTGCCAAGTTTTATCTGCACCTGTCGGCCACCTCGTTGGTTGAGCAGAGTATCGCCTCGCTACCTGCCAGTGTGCAATTACGTTATGACGACATCGACTCAAGTTTTGACGGTGTTATCGATCTTTATGGAACGACGTTGCAGCTTGAAGGGATGAGCCAACCGAGCCGTATTGAACGGCTGCAACTGATCACCGAGCATTGGCGAGAGCTATCACAGACTGCTGCGTTAGTGAGGGAAGGCGCGTTGCCCGACTGGGTGCAATTGCGATTCCAGATAGCCGAGCCGGAGCTGGCGCGTTTCGCTCAAGCCAGTGTGTTACCGAGCGCTAGTGCACGTCGCTTTCTGGGCTGTTTCCAACCACAAGCTGACACCGCTTCTGCGGTAATCTCTTCGGTTCTGTTTAATGGCAGTTTTGAATACCATTTTGATTCGCAGAGTGAATACCTTAATGCGGATCTGAAACTGGCGGCCGAGGAGCGCTTCCAGCTGCAGCTAACGAGTGATTTGGATATAGGCTCGTCACGATTAGCGCTGGCCTTGGACACAACACAGGTTGGCCTGGGAGGTGCTGAGTTACAGTTCTTCAATCTGGGTGCTCAGACGCAACTGCTAGCTGACTGCGGTGCTACCGGTCGATCGGGGCTGGTGCAAGGGAGTTATGTCGCTCGTCAGAGTAATATCGCTAAGTACAGTTTGCAGCAACAGGGGTGGGTTGCTTCAACCGAACTGGAATTCGCGTACCAGGACTACCTATTTTTGCCAGTGCAGCTAAAGCTGCAGCTGTTGGCACCTTACGCGGTCAGTTTGCAGCAGTTACAGCATTCAACCGACAGTTGGAGCGCTTTTTCGCTAACGTTGGGCTTGAATCAGTCAGAAGTCTCTACCTTGCAGTGGCAGCCGGATGCTAACACCGATGCAATTGCTGCGGCCGCAGCGTTGTTGAGAGCACAACCTAAGTTGGCCCCCGCTCAAGTTGTTGGCAGCCCCACCGAAGCTAAGCCAGAACCGAAAAAGAATCCAGCACCCACGCCGTTAACAGCGCAGCTTAGCAAGGCGGATGTTGAGCGCCAGTTGGACCAGGCTATCGCCTATCACCCCTCCTACAAGCCGGTGGCCGTACGGCAGTTAGCGGGGCTGGTTGGTACCCCTCTGAGGTTAACCACCCGTAACGGTCGTCAGATCGACGGCGTGCTCGATGCGCTTGAGCGTAATCGCTTGCAGCTTCGTCGTGAGCTGAAGCACGGCGTGTCGGTAGTGCCGGTGCGGTTGGATTTGATTAGTGGTATTCAGGCTTATTTTTGATGGCCGGTTAAGTAGCAAGCTAGTTGGATCGACCCGCCATCCGTTGCAGATGGTAGGCGACCAAACCGATTAACAAGCCCCAGAACGCACTGCCAATCCCTCCAATTGATATACCGGATGCCGTAACCAGAAAGGTTAGTAGTGCTGCTTCCCGAGAAGAGGGTTCTGTCAGCGATGCGGCCAGGCTGTTGCCGATAGTGCCCAGTAGGGCTAGCCCTGCAATGGTGATCACCAGTGCGGTAGGGAAGGCGGTAAACAGAGCTGCGACTGTGGCGCCAAACAGGCCGGTGAGCAGGTAAAAAAAGCCTGCCCAGATGGCCGCCATATAGCGTTTAGACGGATCAGGGTCGGCTTCCTTACCCATGCAGATTGCTGCCGTGATCGCCGCCAGATTGAAGGCAAAACCGCCGAAAGGTGCCAGTACCATACCGGTCAAACCGGTCCAGCTGATCAATGGTGAAGCGGGAGTTTGATAACCGTTAGCGCGTAGCACCGCGATGCCGGGAACATTTTGAGAAGCCATCGTGACGACGAATAACGGTATGCCGACGCCGATTAGTGAAGTAACCGAGAAGCTCGGTGATATCCATACCGGTTGTGATAGTTGCCATGACAGTGTCTGAAACTGAAGCTGCCCCTGCGCCAGCGCGATGGTGACCCCGACTACCAGTGTGATGGGGATAGTGAAGCGGGGGAAAGCGTGTTTACTGATTAAGTATGTGATCAGCATTGTCCCGGTGAGCAAGTATTGCGTTTCCAGAGCGTCAAACAGATTGATTCCGAACTGAAGTAGCACTCCGGCCAGCATGGCTGATGCCAACGGTTGAGGGATCTGTCGCATCAGTATTTCAAACCAACCGCTGATCCCGCACAGAGTGATCAGGGTAGAGCTGAACAAGAAGATACCGATCGCCTCGTTCAGTGAAACACCGGATAAGCCGGTGATCAGCAGTGCGGCACCCGGCGTCGACCAAGCGGTAAGTATCGGGGTGCGATAACGCAAGGACAGCCCGATACATGTTGCCGACATACCGATGCCAAGCGCCCACAGCCAGGAGCTGATCTCAGCCGTTGAAGCACCGGCGGCTGCAGCTGCCTGGAATACAATCACTGCGGAGCTGGTGTAGCCAACCAATACTGAGACAAAGCCAGCTGACAGGTGTGAAAGGCTGAGCAGTTTTAGCATGGGATTATCTCTGTGGGTATCCACGTTTTTTCTCAATCTCTTTGTGCGCTATAGCGCACGCTGATCAGACTTTATCACCTGTGCGCTATAGCGCACAATACGGGCTTGTGAAATCGTTGTAAGGGTAGATGGATCGGATATGAAGGAATTGAATCAACACCTGTCGTTTACGCTGAAGCATTTGCGCCAGCAGCAGGGCTGGAGCTTAGATCAAACCGCCAAAAAAACGGGTGTTAGCAAAGCGATGTTGGGGCAGATAGAGCGCGGTGAGTCGAGTCCGACGATAGCGACCCTGTGGAAGATAGCGAGTGGCTTTGATGCCTCGTTATCATTTTTCCTCGAACCTCTGCCGGTAGAAAGCCAGGGTACGCTGTTGCGCTCGGCAGATCTGCTGCGGCAGCAGCCTGCCAGCGATGCGATGCTGGTGTCATCACTGTTTCCCTACGAGCAGCGGTTTGGCTTTGAGATGTTCGAGTTAACCCTGCTGCCGGGTTATGAGCGACTGTCTGAGCCGCATGCCAAGGGTGTGACCGAGCATGTGGTGGTGCTCAGTGGCGCGATGGAGCTGCTGATCAATGGTGACTGGGTGGGATTAGAAAAAGGGGGGGCGGTTCGTTTTGCCGCAGATCGAGCCCACGGCTACCGAAATCTGTCGGACGCCGATGCGGTGTTTCATAATTTGATCCACTACGGTTAGCTTAGTTTGTTGATAATTGTTGAAAGGTGGTGAAAAGGGACCGAGAGCGATCTGAACGGTCGCTATTGAATCAGTTTCTGTGAGCGTTCATGGAAGGCTGAAACAAAAAAAGGAGCCCTAAGGCTCCTTTTCAGATCTTGCGTTAGGTGATTGGCTTAGCGTTCAACTGCCAGAGCGATACCCATGCCACCACCGATACACAGTGTGGCCAGACCTTTCTTAGCATCGCGCTTGACCATCTCGTGCAGCAGGGTAACCAGTACCCGACAACCGGATGCGCCGATTGGGTGACCCAAAGCGATAGCGCCGCCGTTAACGTTGACCTTGGCGGTATCCCAGCCCAGATCTTTGTTAACCGACATCGCTTGTGCGGCGAAGGCTTCGTTCGCTTCGATCAGGTCGAGGTCGTCCACCGTCCAGCCCGCTTTCTCAAGCGTTGTCTGGGTGGCGCTGATTGGGCCCGTTCCCATGATCGATGGGTCAACACCGGCTATGCCGTAGGCTTTGATTGTGGCTAGCGGCTCAAGGCCCAGCTCTTTGGCTTTCTCAGCGCTGCAAAGAATAACCGCAGCGGCACCATCGTTGATGGTCGAGGAGTTAGCTGCGGTCACTGTACCGTCACGCTTGAACGCCGGGCGTAGCTTGCCCAGTGCATCGGCAGTAACGCCAGCACGTGGTTGTTCGTCACGATCAAATACAATCGGATCGCCGCGGCGCTGAGGCATCACAACCGGAATGATTTCGTCAGCAAAGCGATTGGCAGCTTGTGCGGCTTCGGCTTTGTTCTGCGAAGCGGCAGCGAATGCGTCTTGCTCTTCACGGCTGAAACCGTACTTCTCAGCGATGTTTTCAGTGGTGATACCCATGTGGTAATCGTTGAACGCATCCCACAGGCCATCATTGACCATGGTATCAACCATGGCCCAGTTGCCCATTTTCTGACCGTTGCGCGAGTTCGGCAGATAGTGACCTGACTGGCTCATGCTTTCCTGGCCACCGGCAATCACAATGTCGGCATCGCCGAGCATGATTGACTGAGCGCCCATGTGAACGGTTTTCAGACCTGAGCCGCAAACCTTGTTGATGGTTAGTGCAGAGGTGGTGACAGGCAGGCCAGCATTGATAGCGGCCTGACGGGCTGGGTTTTGGCCGCAACCGGCGGTCAGAACCTGGCCCAAGATCACTTCGTCGATCTGATCAGCAGCAATACCGCTCTTTTCAAGCAGAGACTTGATCACGGTTGCGCCAAGTTGGGCACCGGTCTGGGATGCCAGAGAACCATTAAAAGCGCCAACGGCGGTACGTCCAGCGGCTACGATAACAACATCACGCATAGATTGACCTCATCGAAATAGGGAATAACGGGTAGATCACCGGCGACTACCTACTGACGGTGAATGAGCGCGCTGCTGTGACCAGAAAATAGCTGGTCACAGCAGCGCGGGATCGAAGCGTAGCAGCTATGATCCCTCAACAATAGTGGGGGTTGTACTAATTAAGGATCACTTCGAGATTATCAATAAGTCGGGCTGAGCCGAGTTGTGCGGCCGCCAGGATCACCAGCAGATGATCTCCGGGCTGTGCCGGTTGCAGATCACACTGGCGAACGATATGGACGTAGTCGCGTGTAAATCCGGCGGCTTCCAGCAGTTGATTGGCTTGTTCTTCCAGTTCAGTAAAAGCGCAGTTGCCCTGTTTGAGCTGCAGTGCGATCTCTTTCAGAGTGGCATACAAGGAGGGGGCGATTTTTAGTTCGACGTCAGTGAGATAGCCGTTACGTGAACTGAGCGCCAGCTCGCTCACAGCACGACCGGTAGCGACCCCGATAATCTCGACCGGCAAACTTAGGTCTTCTGTTAGCTGACGAATCACTGCCAGTTGCTGGTAATCTTTCTTGCCGAAAACAGCGATGTCCGGTTGAACTATGCCGAACAGCTTGGTTACCACGGTTGCCACGCCGCGAAAGTGGGTAGGGCGACTTTTGCCACAATGCTCATCGGAGAGTGAGCGCACTTCAACCACGGTTTGGATATCACTGCCGCGCGGGTACATCTCATGCGCAGAGGGGGCGAATAGCAGGTTGCAACCATAATGCTTGAGCTTGAGTTGATCTTTCTCCAGCGTTTTGGGGTAGCTGTCGAGATCTTCATTGGCACCAAACTGCAGCGGGTTGACGAAGATGCTGGCGACAACAAAGTCGGCCTGGCTAACCGCTTCTTCGATTAAACTCATGTGGCCACGATGAAGATTGCCCATGGTGGGGACAAAGGCGATTTTTTGGCCGGCACGACGGGCGGCATTCAGCTGCTGGCGCAGTTCGGAAATGGTATGGACTGTCCGCATTATTTCTCGAACCCGTGCTCTGGTAATGGAAAGGCTTTACTACGAACAGCGTCGACGTAGGCTTTGACCGCGCCCTGGATGCTGTCGGCATCGGCCATAAAGTCTTTCACGAAACGTGGTTTGCGGCCCGGTGTAATACCTAGAATGTCGTGCAACACCAAGACCTGGGCATCGGTATCTGCCCCGGCTCCGATCCCGATCACCGGCACGCTGACCGCTTCGGTTATCGCTTTTGCGACAGGCGAGGGGACGCATTCAAGCAAAATCATGGCTGCCCCGGCTTGTTCCAGCACTTTGGCATCTTCGAGTAGCGTGGAAGCGCTGTCTTCGCAGCGTCCTTGAACCTTGTAGCCACCGAGTTTATTAACCGATTGCGGAGTCAGGCCCAGGTGGGCACAGACTGGAATACCGCGTTCACTCAGAGCACTGATGGTGTCGGCTAGCCAAGCCGCGCCTTCGAGTTTGACCAGGTGGGCGCCGGCTTGCATCAGGGCAGCCGAGCTGTCCATCGCTTGTTCAGGGGTGGCGTAACTCATAAATGGCAGGTCGGCCATAATAAAGGCGCCGCGATTACCGCGTTTTACGCAAGCGGTGTGGTAAGCCATCTCATCGAGCGTCACCGGCAGGGTGCTGTCGTTGCCTTGCAGTACCATCCCCAATGAATCGCCTACCAGAATAACTTCAACCCCGGCTTCGCTGACCAGTTGTGAGAATGTGGCGTCGTAAGCGGTCAGGCAGCTGAACTTCTGGCCATCGAGTTTCATCTGGATCAGTGTGTGTAGATTGATGTTTTTCATAGCTTTTGTCGTTCGAATCGTTGAGCCGTGATCGGCGATGAGCGGATTATACCTTTACCGGGGAGAGAGTGCCCATATCGCATTGGTCGACTAGTTGATGAATTGAGCGGCCATCAGGCAGCGTCAGCGTGGGAGCGATCTGTAACAGTGGGTAGAGCACAAAGCTGCGCTCGGCCATAAAAGGGTGGGGAACGTTGAGGCGTTCGCTGTCAATCAGTTGGTCGCCGTATAGCAAAATATCCAGATCCAGGGTGCGTGGACCCCAGTGCTGCAACCGAACGCGACGGTGCTGTTGCTCGAGTTGTTGCAGTTGGTCAAGCAGTGCTTCGGGTTGCAAGCGGCTTCGGAGTTGCGCTACCGCGTTGATATAGTTGGGTTGACCCGCCGGGCCGACCGGATCACTACGATATAGCAGCGAATGGTCGATCAGCTCGGTATCGGGAAGGTGCTTTAGTTCTTCAAGTGCTTGCTGTACCTGTTGTAGCGGTTGTTCGAGGTTACTGCCAAGGCCGATATAGCAGTCGATCGGCTCTGGACGTCGTTCAGTGTGGGATGAATTAACCATGTTGTGGCTTGCGACGTCTGCGGCTGTTGCGGCGCTTACGAGCGGGGCCACTGCCGAGTTCGGTGACCATTTCTTGGCGCTGCTCACCACGGGCGGCTTGGTAATCGGTCCACCATTCTCCCAGTCCGTCGAGATCTTCACCGCTGTTTTCGCGCATCAAGACAAAATCATAAGCCGCGCGAAAACGTGGGTGCTCGGCCAGTTGTTCGGCACGGTTGCCATTGCGGCGAGGGAGGCGGTATTGAAGCTCCCAAATATCGCGCATGGCGCCCGAGAATCGACGCGGAATTGAGGACGCTTTGGATTGAATCTGATGCACTTCCTGGGTGGCTTGGTGCAGTGCCGGAATCGGTGGCACGCCTTGCTGTTTCAGGCGCTCAAGTACCGACAGCATGGGGTACCACAGCATCGCTGCATAAAGGAACGCTGGGGTGACGCTCTTGCCGCTGGCGATACGGTCATCGGTGCTGCGCAGGGCTTCAAGAATCAAGCGCTCGGCGTAGTCACCATTGTCACCGTTTAGTTCGCGCTCGGTGAGTGGGAATAGCGCACCAAACAGATTGAACTGACGCAGCATCATAAAGGTGGTTTCGCCTTGGCCTGACAGGAACAGCTTTAACACCTCTTCATGCAAGCGGGCGGCAGGGATATCACGTAGCAACGGTGCCAGGCGTTTGATCGGTTCCTGTGTGTCGGGAGCAATAATGAACTCTAACTTAGCGGCAAAGCGGATTGCGCGTAACATCCGGACAGGGTCTTCACGATAGCGCGCTTCCGGATCACCGATCATCCGTAAGGTGCGTTGCTGCAGGTCCTGCCAGCCGCCCGCGTAATCGTGGACACTAAAATCTTCGATGGTGTAGTACAGGGCATTGATGGTGAAGTCACGCCGTAGAGCATCCTCTTCGACGGTACCGTAGACGTTATCGCGCAGAATCATCCCACCATCGGATTGCTTGCCGTGCTGCTCGTCGTCGTTATGTTTGGCTTCGTGGCTGGCACGGAACGTCGCGACTTCAATGATCTCCCGACCAAAACGGACATGTACCAATTTAAAGCGTCGGCCGATCAAACGGGAGTTCCTAAACAGGTCGTGTACCTCTTCAGGATGCGCTTCTGTGGCGACATCAAAGTCCTTAGGGTGCTCGCCAAGTTGCAGATCACGGACGCAGCCGCCAACGAGGTAGCTTTCGTAGCCTGCATCTTTGAGTCGGTACAGCACTTTAAGTGCGTTATCGCTGATCTGGCGACGGGTGACATGGTGTTGGTCGCGACCAATAATGCCCGGGCCTTGTTGCTGGTTTTTTGAGGGGAGGGTGTCGATGACGTTACTCTTATACGTTTTGTAGCGGCGTGACTGGTCACCATCCTGATTGTTGGCAGGACGAGCGTTGATCCAGTGTAGTAATGCCAGTGCAATAAACGGCAGTAAGGCGATCAGAGCACCGAGGTAGGGGGTAGAATCCATAAAATTTAAGGCTGCTCAACAGCAAAGCAAATGAAAAAGGAGCGCAATGATACCATCGGCCATTGTTTGAGAGAATAACTGCGCTGGCGACAGAGCCATCAGTAGAGTGAATTACTGAGATATTGCTCGATAAAGTGCGAATTAGTCGTATTTTTGGCGTCAGTAAACTACTGCAAGGCAGTGGTTGAGTTTGAACAGACGGTATGTGGGGTGTTGTTGAGTGGAGCAGAAGGAATAAAGAAGAGCCAGTCGTTTGAATCAGCAGGTAGTGAGTTGATAGGCAGATTGTTATTTTTATTGCTGCTTATCGGTCTCTAACCCTGTTGCTTCAAACGACCAGCGCGAACCCCGTTTATTTTTATTTTTCTGGGATCCAGTCTCGTCGAATCATGCGAGCCATTGTTATTTTTATTGAGCTCTGACAGCGAGATTTTTTATTGTTCTTGCAACGGTATATAGCAGGCACTGTGCCAACTTTTCTAAGCACTTGTTTAATAGTGTTAAATTATTTTAATTGCGTTAAGTCACTGAGCTTTTGTTGCAATGTGTTACCCAGTCTACCCATTTCGTAACACTTGTGTGGGGTGTTACGTAACACTTCCGTTGAGGGTAACACTTATGATCTAGATCATAAGTCTATAGTTCTTGCTGAGGTGCCCTTGCTTCTCTATTTTTATAGAAATGCCCTTTAAAGAAAGGTCCTATTGGAAAGTATAGTCGGGTTATAGCGATTAGCGGGCTAATCGCTGTTCCCGCTTCAGCGTGGTTTACGCGGAATCCCCAATCGTTGGCGTCTTTCCCAAAGAGTTTTGCGGCTAATGCCGAGACGTTTTGCCAGTTCTGTTTCGGTCATTTTGTCCTGGTTTTCCTGAACAAACCGTTGGAAGTAGTCCTCCAGTGACAGTGCCGGGGAGCTATGGGGTTCGGTTGATGCGTATTCAGCGGGGCCAGTTGAGAGGGGAGGAGATGTAGGTTGTGGAGGCTGGCCAACTGGATAGTCGGTGCTGATCGGGTCAGTTGGCGGCATGACGGGCTGGTAGTCTAACCCGAGCAGGTCGGTACTGATCCATTGGTCTTCGCACAGGATAACGGCGCGCTCGACCGCATTTTCCAGTTCCCTGACGTTACCCTGCCAGTG
The DNA here is from genome assembly GCA_036961355.1 of Motiliproteus sp. Lineage (GTDB taxonomy): Bacteria > Pseudomonadota > Gammaproteobacteria > Pseudomonadales > Balneatricaceae > Motiliproteus. Next base: position 53,640 of record JBALVL010000006.1, on the reverse strand, counting down.
ATAGCCCAAAATAGCTTGGCGGGCTTCGAGGGTAAGTTGCTTTGGGCCGCAAGCCATTCGTTCGCAGGATTTGATCAGAAATTTCTGCGCAAGTTCGACGATATCCTCACCGCGATCGCGTAGCGGTGGCATCGCGATCTCCATAATGTAGAGCCGGTAAAACAGATCTTCACGAAATTGACCGCTACGGGTCAGGGCTTTGAGGTCGCGATGTGTGGCTGCTATCAGTCGGATGTCGACTTTCATCGATTGTACTGAGCCGACTCTGCGGATTTCACCTTCCTGCAGCACCCGTAGCAGTCTAGCCTGGGCTTCCAGCGGTAGTTCACCAATCTCGTCAAGAAACAGGGTGCCGCCGCTGGCGGTTTCGATCAGTCCGCGGTGGGTGCTGACAGCGCCGGTAAATGCCCCTTTTTCATGACCGAATAGCTCTGATTCGATCAGAGTTTCAGGAATGGCGGCGCAGTTAACCGAGATCATTGGTTCCTGTGCCCGTCGACTCTGTTGGTGGATAGAATGGGCGGCCAGCTCTTTACCGGTGCCGGATTCGCCCTGAATTAGTACCGTGGCATCGGTGCGAGCTACCTTGCTAATTCTGGATGCCAGCTCCAACATCGGTTGGCTGCTGCCGATCATGTTGCTGGAGGGCTGAGTGGCAGTATCGATACTGGCGGCCGTTTTAGCGGGCGTTGCCGAAGTAACTTGTTCCAACGAAGGCTTGGGTTGACTCAGTATCGCAGCGATACTGAGTAGCATCTCATCGTGGTCGAACGGTTTGGCAATATAGTCGACCGCGCCTTGTTTCATCGCATCGATAGCCGATCGCATGCTGGCATAACTAGTCATGATCAGCACCGGGGCTATTCCCTTTGCCAGATCGATTAAGTCGGTGCCGGGACGGCCCGGCAAGCGCAGGTCGCTGATGATCAGATCGAATTGTTGTAACTGAAAGTTTTCCAGCGCTTGGTCAATCGACTCGGCGCTGCTGACATCATAGTTGTTACGTTGCAGCAGTTTTTGCAGCGCATTACGAATGATCCGTTCATCTTCGACGATCAGGATGTGGCTCATGCAGTGGTGTCTCGGTCGCTGTATAGGGCTGAACTGGCTTTCGGCAGAGTCAGTATTACCCGGGTGCCTCTATCTTCAACGACATCGGCCGGGCTTTCAATCTGTACGCTGCCATAATGCTCTTCAATGATGCTGTAGGTCAGCATAAGTCCCAAACCAGTCCCTTTGCCCGGCTCCTTAGTAGTGAAGAACGGTTCAAACAGCCGCTTTTGCAGCTCTTCTGGAATACCGCAGCCTTGATCTTCTATATGAATCAGTATGCTGGTGTCTGTTTCGTAGCTTTGGATTCGTATCGACTGCCCCAGTTCGGACGCGTCGGCGGCGTTGTTGAGCAGGTTGACGAACACTTGTAACAACCGTTGTTGATCACCGTGAATCATTAGCTGGCTATCGCACAGATTCAGGTAGTTGAGTTGCTTGCGGTGAGTGTCTAGCTTGACTAGCTCTATCGATTGTTTGACGCAGTGGTGCAGGGAGAGGTTTTGTTGCGATCCGGGGCGGTATTGAGTGCCGGTGTGGGCGAAGCTCATCAGCGATTTAACGATATTGTCGACCCGAGCGGTCTGTTCCAGAATCAGATCACTGCTCTGGCGGACCTCTTGAGGCTCCGTTTCGTATCGCAGGTTTTGAGCCAGGCACGCGATTCCTGTGATCGGATTGCCGACTTCGTGGGCGACACCGGCAGCGAGTCGGCCGATCGATGCCAGCCGTTCGCTGTGGGCCAGCTCATCGGCGAGTAGTTGTGTTTCGGTTTCGTCTTCTAGTAGCAGCACCTGATTGGCGTGTGGATGATTGCTGTTTGCACTATCGCTGCTGGCGCTGGTCTGGGTAGTTTTACGCTCTGATAGTGTCGCTTTATGCAGGCTGAAGAAGCGGGGTTGACCGTCGATAGTAAGGCGCTGGTTAGGTCGGCTGTCTTCGCTCTGTTGGGCGAATCGACTTAGCTGCTCACGCCATGGCGAGGGTAAGACATCGAGCCGGTGGCCGATCACCTGGTGGTCGGCGACACCGGTAAAGTGCTGCAAAGCGCTGTTCCACAGTAAAATTTCACCCGCCTCACCGAGCGAGCAGACGCCTACTGGCAGGTGTTGCAGCGTTTTACGGTGCAGTCGGCGTAGCTCGTCGAGTTCTGCGGCTACGCCGGAAAGTCGTGTCTGCGATTGCTCCAGGTGGTCCTCAAGCAGGTGGATATCCCGGCGGCGGTAACCGCCCTCGGGTAGCTGCTGTTCGGGGCTTAGCAGTGAGATTGCTTCGGCCGGCCCAAGCAAGGCTGATAAGTTGATCTCCAACTGGTCTTGCAGTTGTTCGAGTTGCTGCGGTCGGGCTTCGTCGGGGCTGAGTTGTAGTTGTGTTAACGCCTGATGGACCTCGCGCTGTGCCACTTCATGCCCTAACCGTTGTGCCAGTTGCTGGATCAACGTGTGGGTGTCCGGGATTGGTGTGCGGCTGCTTTGTGGTCGATGAAGGGCGCCGAGGGCGCAGGAGTTCGCCGCCAATCTTTCATCGCTGCCGGGGCGACTCAGTGATGAGATTGTGATGAATAGGATTACGTTGACCAGCAACGCCAGGATGGCGAGTTCATGCCAATCTCCCGTGTTGATCTGCAACAGAGTAGTTAGCGACTCGGTATGCGGAAACATCGGTCCAATCATCGAACCGAGCCAGATGAGCATGCCGCAAACCAGACCGATGATGAAACCACGCTGGGTACCGCTGGGCCAGAACAGTGTTGCCAGCAGCCCCGGTAAAAACTGAATGAAGGCGATAAATGAGATCAACCCCATCTGGTGCAGAGCGGTCTGCTGGTCGGTTACCCGGTAGAACAGGTACCCCAGCAAACTGAGTATTAGGATCAGTACTCGCCTGCTCCAGATCAGATGGCTGTATATCTTACTGCTGCCTTGACTGGGGAGGTAGGGAAGGATCAGGTGGTTGAGTGTCATTCCGGCCAACGCAATCGTGGCAACGATCAATACGCCGCAAGCTGCTGCCAATCCACCAATATAGGCGATCAGACTAAGTACCGGGGTATCGGTAGCAATCCCTAGCATCAGGCCGAAATATTCCGGTGGCGTGTCGAGGTTTAACGCCAGTCCAGCCCACAAAATCGGTGGGATAGCGATCGCTAATAGCAACATTAGCAGCGGAAATCCCCAGCTGGCTTTGAGCAATGCTTGTGGATCGCTGTTCTCGGTGAATAGCAGGTGAAACATATGTGGCATCACCACGGTGGAGGTCATAAAGCCGATAAGCAAGGTACGCCAATGATCCCCCTCAAGCGGTTGGTAGAGGGTGAGCACCTGGGGTGCTTGCTGGGTAAGCCAGCGCTCCATTTCGGTATTGTTGCCAAATACGCCGTAGATCGCGAACAGGCCGATGCTCAGCAGCGCAAGCAGTTTTACCAACACTCCGACGGCCATCGCCATGACTAATCCGGCGGTACGGTGTCGTATCGATGGGTGGCGGCTACCAAATAGTGTTGAGAAGAAGGCGATGGTTAGACAGAACACCAGTGCGATTTTATTGCTGTCTTGCTCGCCGGTCAGAATGCGGGTGCTATCGGTGATCGATTCGATCTGGATCGACATCAATGGCAGGCAAGCGAGCAACATCAGGATCGTGACCAGAGTGCCGGCGAGCTGGCTGCGAAAGCGGAAGGCAAATAGATCGGCTATGGAGCTAAGTTGGTAGGTTTTGGCAATGCGTAACAGCGGCAATAAGACCACAGGGGCCAGCATGAATGAGGCGGATGCGCCGAAATAGGAGGCTAAAAATGCATAGCCGTAATCCTGCGCCAGCCCGATGGCTCCATAAAATGTCCAGGCGCTGGCGTAAACCCCCAGCGCAAGTACGAAAATAGCGGGGTGGCGTGATATCCGAGTCGGGATTATGTTGCGGTTGGTAGCAAAACTGATAGCGAACAGGAGCAAAAGAAAGCTGACACCGCAGCCGAATAGCAGGCTCAGACTAAACGTCATCACGACTCCGTTTCAGTTCCAGCCAGGCGGTTATTACGATTAATAAAAGCCAGATCAAAAACGGGCTGTACCAAGTGCGGTTATCATCGCTCCAAGAGCCAACCATGCTCGGCGACAGCAGATACAGGGTTAGAATCAGTACTGCGATCAGACGATATATCGACATCTCAGGATTCCAGTAAGGCTTCTGACAGATGGGGTTGGCGCGGAACGGAATTAAGCTGCCAGTGGGCGATGCCCCAATCCAGCATCTCATGCACGCGGGCTGTCCGCAAATCTTCGGGAGGCTGCTGGCCGAGCAGTTGCAGTGCTTGCAGCAGGCTGGCCTCAGGTTTGTCTGGATCGATAGCGCTGGCGTAGGTTTGCTTGCTTAGCTTTTGGCCCTGAGTATTGACCAGAATGGGGATGTGGCTGTATTGAGGTGTACTTAAACCCAGTTGTTGCTGCAAGTAGATCTGACGAGCGGTGGAATCGAGCAGGTCATAACCGCGAACGATCTGATTTATCCCCTGGTCGGCATCATCAACCACAACGGCCAGTTGATAGGCAAACAGACCATCTTTGCGGCGGATGACAAAATCCCCTACCTGTTGATCTAACTGCTGCTGTTGCAGGCCCTGAATACCATCTTTAAAGCGGATTAGCTGGCTTTTTACCTGTAGTCGGATCGCGGCAGCGGCAGTCGGATCGAGTGGCGGGCGATGGCGGCAGTAACCGTCGTAAATGGTTGAGTGACGCAGGCTGATCTGCTGGCGTGAGCAGTAGCAGGGGTAGGCTTTGTGTTGCTCAAGCAACGTTTGTAATTGTTGTTGATAACGGGGGTGACGTAGGCTTTGATACCATACCGGGCCGTCCCATTCGAAGCCAAACTGCTCTAGAGTTCTGAGTATTTGATCAGCTGCACCGGCGATCTCGCGTGGTGGGTCAAGGTCTTCCATGCGAACCAGCCAACGGCCCCGATTAGCGCGCGCATCAAGAAAACTGGCTAAGGCTGCCAGTAAAGATCCGAAATGGAGTGAGCCGGTAGGCGAGGGAGCAAACCGACCGATGTATGTGCGATCAGCGGTTACGGTCATTCTACAACTGCGTTAGTAGCGGTTGATGTTGACGCCATTGCGGGTTGCTACCAGCATGGCGTCAGCGGAAGGAGGTTTTCTCCGCCCGGAGTTAGTTACCCAGCTGCTTTTCTTTGATCTCAGCCAAGGTTTTGCAGTCGATGCACTGAGTCGCAGTAGGACGCGCTTCAAGGCGACGAATACCGATGTCGACTCCGCATGAATCGCAGAAACCGTAGTCGTCCTGATCAATCCGTTCGAGCGTTTCGTTGATCTTTTTGGTCAGCTTGCGCTCGCGATCACGGGTGCGCAATTCCAGGCTGAACTCCTCCTCCTGGCTGGCGCGGTCGGAAGGGTCGGCAAAGTTAGCGGCCTCTTCTTGCATGTGGTTGATGGTGCTATCAACCTCTTCCATCAGTTCCCGTTTCCAGGCGTTAAGAATATCTTTGAAGTGCTCGCGCTGGAGCTCATTCATATATTCTTCGCCCTTTTTGGGCTGGTAGGGCTGGTAGTGCTTCAGCAGTGAATCTTTATTTGGCATAGTCTGCCTCGCTTATCTCTCAATCCATGCGGACGTTGCCGCTATCTGTCCATTTAACGCGTTATTTTCAAAGTTGTCTTTCTGAAAATGATTCGCGTCGGTTCGGTCACAACATTATTTTGACCGCTGTTATACGATCTCGATCAAAACAGGCGCGAAAGCTAACAGATCTTAGGCGAATGCGCCAGCTCACTTTACTGCAATGTCGGTTATGCGGCGACACAGACAATTCCGTGCTCAATGGTGAAGCTGATCGGTTGCAGTGCTTGCCCCTGACAGGGTCCTTGGATACAGCTGCCGTTTTCGATTCGAAATAGCGCGCCGTGAGTGGAGCACTGGATGAATTGGCCCTCACTGTCGAGGAACTGGTCGGGCTGCCACTCCAGACCGATGCCGCGATGGGGGCAGCGATTGAGATAGAGGTACAACTGTCCTTGCTGTTTTATCGCAATTAAGGATTGCTCTCCCCACGATAAGGCCTTGCTGCTGCCCTCGGCGATCTCATCAATGTGACAAAGTTGATCCATGTTAATTTCCACTTTGAAGAGCTGAACGATATGACGAATCAGCATTGTCAACGAGATTGGGGGCTGAGACAATCGATCGCAATTTATCACAGCGTCGCTGCAGAGGCTTTTTTGGTTCAGGCAGCAGCGAAGCGATCTTGTCTATTCTGGAGAATGATATGGCGCATCATGCCAATACCGAGTTTGTTCCACTCAATATCGCCGTGCTGACCTTGTCGGATAGCCGAACGCTGGCCGAAGACACCTCAGGCGATACATTGATCGAACGGCTGCAAGCCGAGGGTCACCATAACCAAGATCGCGCGTTGATCAAAGACGATGTTTATCTGTTGCGGGCCCAAGTGTCGCAGTGGATCGCAGATCCGCAAATCCATGCCGTGTTGATCACCGGCGGTACCGGTTTTACTTCACGAGACACCACCCCTGAAGCAGTTATACCGTTGTTTGATAAGCAGATAGAGGGCTACGGCGAGTTGTTTCGGCAGTTATCATCTGAGCAGATCGGCAGCTCGACTATCCAGTCGAGAGCGGTAGCTGGGGTGGCAAATCGGACAGTGATCTTCTGTATGCCTGGCTCTACCGGTGCGTGTCGTACCGCTTGGGATGGCATTATCAAAGAGCAACTTGATGCTCGTCATCGGCCCTGTAATTTTGTCGAAATGGTGTCGGTCAAAGGCTCTGGCTTCTGTAAAGGAGAGCGGGCATGAGCGCGCCATTGAAGGATTGCTGTAGTCAGCCGGGACTGATGCCGTTTGAGCAGGCGTTGGCGCAGCTGCTGCAATCGGTAACGGCGACAGAGCAGCTTGAGCAGGTGCCGCTACAGCAGGCGCTGGGGCGAGTGCTGGCTGAAGATCAATGCTCCGGGTTGGATGTGCCACCGGCCGACAACAGTGCGATGGACGGTTATGCGGTCCGCGTAGCAGATCTACTGGCAGCCGCTGGCGCGCCGCTGGAGATCAGTCAGCGAATTCCGGCTGGGGTTGATCCGCAGCCGTTAAAGCCCGGAACCGTGGCGCGTATCTTTACCGGTGCTTCGGTTCCCGAAGGCGCCGATGCCGTGGTGATGCAAGAGAATGTCAGCCTCGATGGCGAGCGGGCGATCATGCCGACGACGGTGGATGATGGTGATCATATCCGTCGTCGGGGTCAGGATATCGGCAAGGGCGACGCGGTCGTTTCTGCAGGTGTGCGGCTGCAGCCGCAACATCTGGGAGTGTTGGCCAGTATCGGAATCGCCAAGGCACCTTGTTTTAAACAGTTGAAGGTGGCATTGCTGTCGAGTGGTGATGAGCTGGCGCAACCGGGCCAGCCGGTTCTGCCGGGGCAGATCTACAACTCTAATCGTTATAGCCTGACCGGTCTGATTCAGCAGCTCGATCTGCAATTGATCGATCTGGGTACCATCGAAGATACCCGTGCGGCAACTGAAATGGCACTGGCCGCGGCGGCGAAAGAGGCGGACTGTATTATCACCAGCGGCGGGGTGTCGGTCGGTGAAGAGGATCACATCAAAGCTGCGGTTGAGTCGCTTGGCGAAATTAGCCTGTGGAAGCTGGCGATCAAGCCGGGCAAGCCGTTAGCGTTTGGTCGGATCGCCGGCGTGCCTTTTATCGGCCTGCCCGGTAATCCTGTGTCGGCAATGCTCTGCTTTCAGGTATTGGCACGGCCGGTACTGCTGAAGCTGCAAGGGGCAGAATCATCAAATCAGGCACCGATTCGGTTGCCGATTCAATTTGAGCGCAGTAAAGCTCAACTGCGGCGTGAGTATCTGCGCGTTCGTCGCGTTGCGACAGAGCAGGGTGCTCAGCTTCAGCCTTACACCAATCAGAGCTCGGGGGTACTGACCTCGCTGGCTTGGGCTGATGGCTATGCCGTGATTCCATCTGGTGCCGTGATTCGCTCGGGCGATCTAGTTGAATTTATCGCTTTTAGTGAGCTGAGCTAACCGACGTTAACAAACCAAGGCGGCATTGGCTGCAGTAACCGTAATGCCTGCAAACTACGATTGTTATGCAGGTATTACTGTTTTTATTATTGCCTCGAGTTGTTCGCCGCTCGCTCCTTTCTTATCAATCTATCCCCGTCGTCAGTCTCTTCCTTGTTAGGCGTTCTTCGGTCGCCATAACCGTAAGTTAGTGATAGTGCGTGCGAGCCTGATAGGCCGGTCACCAATAGGGTCGTTGTCTGGCTCATCGTCGCATTGATCCATGTTCAATTATCAACTAAGGCATTTCTTAACGCGTACTTTATTTGTGGTAATAGGGGGTATACTCGCCTTTTCAAACTTGATGCGTGTCAAGGGCAGCGAGGGATTGGTTTGCTACCGTGCCCGGCCAGAGGTCGAGTGTGTTCAGCAGCGCTGAGAGATCCTTCCATAATCCATGCATTATCGACGAGTGCTCGCTGAGTGCTGCCGTTAGTGCGCAATCTACGTAGGGAACAGCTATGGAGCTGGTCTGTCCGGCGGGTAATTACCCGTCGTTAAAAGCAGCCGTTGATAACGGCGCGGATGCGGTTTATATCGGTTTTAAAGACGATACCAATGCTCGCCACTTTGCCGGTCTTAACTTTAACGATAAGAAGGCTCACCGGGCGCTCGACTATGCCCGCGATCGGGGGGTCAAGGTATTTGTCGCGGTTAACACCTATCCGCAGCCTAGCGGCTGGAAGCGTTGGCAGAACGCCGTCGATCTGGCGGCAGATCTCGGCGTAAATGCGTTGATCGCCGCCGATGTCGGTGTCTTGGGTTACGCGGCTGATAAACACCCCGAACTGGGGCTGCACCTGTCGGTACAAGGGTCGGCGACCAATCATGAGAGCCTTAATTTCTATCATCAAAACTTCGGTATTCGTCGGGCGGTGTTACCACGGGTACTGTCGATGTCGCAGGTGCGTCATCTTGCCGGGAACAGCCCTGTCGCTCTTGAAGTTTTTGCTTTTGGTTCATTGTGCATCATGGCGGAAGGGCGGTGTTATATGTCGTCTTATGTCACCGAGCAATCGCCAAATACTTGCGGCGCCTGTTCGCCTGCCAGCGCGGTGCGATGGGAAGAGCAATCTGATGGCAGACTGGAAACACGTCTCAATGGCGTGTTGATTGACCGCTACGAGGCGGGTGAAAAAGCGGGATATCCGACCCTGTGTAAAGGCCGTTTTCAGGTCGGTGGCAATACCTTCCATGCGCTGGAGGAGCCGACCAGTCTCAATACATTAGAGCTACTGCCGCAGTTAGCCCAGGCGGGTATCGGTGCGGTTAAGATCGAAGGGCGTCAGCGCAGCCCTGCCTACGTTGAGCAGGTGGTTAGTGTCTGGCGTCAGGCTATCGATGCTATGAAGGCGGATCCTGAGAATTACGCGCCGACCGAACAGTGGATGAATACTCTCGGTGGTGTCTCTGAAGGCGCGCAAACCACGCTGGGTGCTTATTCACGGCCGTGGCAGTAACACACGAACCGCTAACGCGTATTTGAGGTAATTTATGAAGCTTTCTCTCGGTTCGTTGCAGTTCTACTGGCAGCGTGACAAAACTTATCAGTTCTACCGCCAGATGGCCGAGCAGCCGCTGGAGATAATCTATCTGGGAGAAACCGTCTGTTCCAAGCGACGTGAGCTCAAGACACAGGATTGGATCGATCTGGGGCGTGAACTGGCCAGCAGTGGCAAGCAGGTTGTGTTGTCGTCGTTGGTGTTGATCGAAGCGGAGTCTGAGATGAAGACTTTGCGGCGCCTTTGTGACAACGGCGATCTGATGGTGGAAGCCAACGACATGGGCGCGGTGCAGATGATGTCTGACCGTGGTCTACCGTTTGTCACTGGTCCTGCGATCAATATCTATAACGCCAACTCGCTGCAGCGGATGCACAGTCTGGGGATGCAGCGTTGGGTGATGCCGGTCGAGCTATCCGGTGAGACCCTGGCGGATATCCTCAGCGATGCCCAGGCCATGGGGTTTGGTGACAAAATTGAAACCGAAGTCTTTAGTTACGGTTACCTGCCGTTGGCATTTTCGGCCCGCTGCTTTACCGCGCGTGCACGCAACCTGCCGAAGGATCAGTGCCAGCTGGCTTGCATCGACTACCCGGACGGTTTGCCCTTGGCCAGTCAAGAGGATCAGTCGGTCTTTAATATCAACGGCATTCAGACGCTGTCCGGGCAGATCTATAATCTGTTACCCGAGCTCGATCAGATGCGACGTATCGGTGTCGATGTAGTGCGCTTGAGTGCCCAGGGTGAGTCGATGGCGCAGGTGGTCGCTCAGTTTCGTGATCAGCTTGACGGCGATTCTGACCAAATACCGGTGATTCCGGCCGATGCGGTTAACGGCTATTGGTATAAGAATGCGGGCTTAGTGAATACCTATCAGCCTTAGTGCAGACCTTGGCGAGATCGAGGAGGCGGTAGAGGAGGCAGTTATGGAGACAGTTCAGGAATAAGACCGAGCTGATCGAAAAAAAAACGACGAATTACTGCAACAGAGTCCGGCGTTTTCTTTGCCGCGGGCCTTTATCCCACCAGTTTTTGTAGTAAGGGTGTCGCGCGGGTCAGGATCAGTTTTAGCATTGGTGGCAGGCTGTCATGATCAACCGCGTCCATCAGGTTTTTGACTTCCAACCCGACCTCGGTATCACCCTCGATCATCAGGCGCCGCTGGAAAAACAGGCTGTCGGGATCTTCGCTTCGTGATGCCAGCAGGATGAACTCCTTCAGGTTTCCGCGAATGGTGGCATGTTCTATTTCATCAGCGCTGGCGATTAAGCCGTCTTCGGGGCAGTAGCTAAAGAACCAGCTGAGTTGCAGGTCGCTGATTTCAACTTTCAGCCATTTGCCTTCAAGGAATTCAAAGTCACCGTCTTCGAGCGGCTCTTGGAATGCTTGTGTCATCAGTTTAAGCATCACTGTTCGTTGCAAAGGGAAAGGGATGCGACCGGCTTGCCGAATGACGCCGATGGTGAGTTTGTTAAGCGCCTCTTTAGGCAGTGGCAGACTTGGCTTGGGGAGCGGTGTGCTAAGAAGATCAGTCAGCGGTAATGCAGCAAATTTGAACATAGCGATTTAGCATCTCTGGGAGCCTGTAAATGAGCGGTGATTATCCCATAGAGAGCAGGGAAGTGAAAACGCAGACCAAGGTGGTTTCCTGATACTATGCACGCTTTCTTAAGCGGACTTGATCCAGCACAGTTATCCCTGTCGTCAGTATCGTAGAATGGCGTTGAAGGCAACGTTGAGTTACCCCTTTGCAGCGATGCGACGGTCGATTTTTGAACTATATGAGGAAGTAGTAGTGGCAGAACAATCGAGTCGGTTCGGTTTTGGTGTCTTAGCATGGTCGGTGGGGCTGTTTTTTGCTCTTTTGCTGGTGATATCACTGCTGGTCAATTATTTTTTATCAGGGGTTACGGACCCGCGGTCTGCTCAGTCGGTAGTGTCAGCGGCCAAGACCGGCGTTGGGGGCTCGGTTAGTGACCTGAGTTTACCGCGGCTTGATGGCGTATCTGTTACGTTGAACCAGTTTGAAGGTAAGGTGCTTGTGCTGAACTTCTGGGCGACCTGGTGTGGTCCTTGTCGTGAAGAGATGCCGGCATTGCAGTCGCTCAGTAAGCAGCTAGACCCGCAGAGTTATCGTGTCATCGGGATCAATGTCGATCAGGATCAGGAACTGGTTCAGCAGTTTATTAAAGAGTATCAGCTTGATTTTTTACAGCTGAGTGATCGTACGATGCGGGTATCAAATGATCTGCTGGGTATCGCTGCGTTTCCACAAACGCTGATTGTTGATCAGACCGGTAAAATTGATCGGGTTATTGTTGGTAATAAGCCTTGGGATGACCCTGCATATTATCAACCGTTGTTGGCGATTGATGCTGCGGCAGCAACGCCATAGTGTGATGAAGGTATTGGTAGGTAGTCAGCGTCCCACCAAGACGTAGAGCCACTTGCACAAACGCTTGGGCGTTGAACCACGGTTTTTTTAATTCAGCCACCGTTAAGGTAAGTCTGAGCACAATGGCGGCCAGTATCAGATTATTAGAACTGCTTAAAACAAGGGTAAAGCCTAGCGAAAGTGATAGTTAGACTAATTCTCGGTTATTCTAATCCCTTCGCTTCTGGTATATTCACTCGCTGCTCATCTGGAGCGTTCAAGCTAAATATAGTAATGGGTTAATAATTATGAAAAAAGTAATTGCATTTGCTGCTGCCGCTCTATTGAGCTCTGCTGTTTCCGTTTCTGCTTCTGCTGCCGACGGCGAAGCTGTTTATAACAAAACCTGTGCGACTTGCCACGCTGCCGGCGTTGCTAATGCTCCTAAGGTTCACGATGCTGCTGCCTGGGCACCTCGTCTGGAAATGGGTATCGACGCTCTAGTTGCTAGCGCAGTCAAAGGTAAAGGCGCTATGCCTCCAAAAGGTCTGTGTGCTGGCTGCACCGACGAGGAGCTGAAGGCTGCTATCGAGTTCATGTCTAAGTAATACACCTGGCGCAGCTTCAACGAAGCTGCGCCTGCTTTTCGGTCAATCTTCAGTATTGACTTCGCCCTAGCTTTTCAGCGGCAACCTAACAAACACTATTTATCCTAGTCTCAATAATTTCACGGGGCTTGTTGGTCTAACGGAATGCCATGCAGTGGTTGTTTTTTCTTCGTACGCTATAAATAGCCATTCTTTTTGTCAGGTTATTTGTCTAGAATAGAATGCTTTCGCAGAGCATGTCGAAGGCTGTTGTTGCTCATCTATTAGTGTTACGTCGGACAGGTTTTGTTAATGGGGTGTAGAGCTCTGCCTTTTGCGGTTGTGTTCGCAGTGGTTTTGGTGAGTTGTAGTTTGGCTTGGTGGCTGCAGGAGATGGCTGGCTGGTTATTGGCGTTGCTGTCGGGTGTGCTGACACTGGGGTGGTTAAGTCAGTGGTTACGGGTTAACACCAGTGCCGCTCGATTGGCTGAGTCGGAGCATCAGCGTCAGTTGCTGCAAGCGGTGATCGATCAGGTTCCAGATCTGATCTACTGTAAAGATCAGGGCGGCAACTACCTGGGTTGTAATGCCGCTTTTGCAGCGCATGTTGGTGTTGAGCAACAGCAGTTATTGCAGCGCTGTGATAGTGATCTGTCCCGCAAACGATGCCGCCCTTGTTTCAACAACTCGAGCCGCAGCTGCTTCGTCAGCAAGTGAGCCAGCGCTCCGAAGAGTGGGTCTCGTCGGTGCAGGGGACAGAACGGTTGCTTGAAACGGTCAAGGTGCCGATTATTGATCCGCTGTCTCAATCTTTGGCGATGGTATCCATCAGCCGTGATGAGACTGAGCGCAGAAGGTCCGAACGGGCGGTTTTGGCTCGTGAGCGTAAGTATCGGGAGTTGATAGAAGGACTTGATGAAACCCTTTATCGGGTCAATGTTAGTAAGCAACAATTCGACTTCTTAAGCGCTTCTGCCGTCGATGTCTTCGGCTACCCTGCTGAGTCTCTGGTCAATTCGACCAACGCCATTGATAAAATTATTCACCCAGAGAGTGCTCGCTCGTACACATTGTACTGGGATGCGTTGTGTCGGGGCGAGATGCCGTTAATATTTCGCTATGCGATTGTCGATAACGAGGGGGGGCAACGTTGGCTGCAGCAGTCAGCTAAGGTGCTTCGTGATAATCAAAATGTTGTTGTGGCCGTGGAGGGGATCTGCCGCGATATCACCCAAAGTCAGCAGACAGAAAGGCTTCTCGGCCAGGTTTCTAGCGCGGTTTCCGGTATCGCTGGAAAAGAGTATCTCGACGCGTTAATGAAGGCGATCGCAGAGGTGTTGGGCCTTAACCACGCTTTGGTGGCGAAGCTTGATGCCAACGCAGAAAAGGCGCTTGTGGTGGCTATGTCAGAAGATGGCGAGTCGGTAGTGACGCACAGCTATCAGTTACAAGGAACGCCCTGCCAAGAGCTGGCCGAACTGGGTGTGTGTGTTTATAGCGCGGATGTGCAGCAGCATTTCCCCGATGATAGCTGGCTAACGGAGCACGCTATTGAGAGCTATATCGGCACCCGGCTGGTTGGTTCTAACGGGACGGTGATCGGTATTATGTCGTTGTTAGGCTGTCAGGCATTGTCGAAGCCGCTGTTGGCCCGCTCACTGCTTGATGCTTTTGCGCCGCGAGCCGCAGTAGAGCTGGAGCGGATAGAAAATGACCGGCGGCTTCGAAAACTTTATGCCGCGGTGGACCAGAGTCCGGTAGCAGTCGCGATAACTAATAATATAGGTGTGGTTGAGTACGTGAATAACAGTCTCTGTTTGGCGACCTGCTATTCGGCTACCGAGCTGCTGGGGCGACATCTAAGCTTTCTCAGGTCTGACAGCCAGTCTTCGTCCTTTTATCAACAGATCTGGCGGACTATCAGGAGTGGTAGTAACTGGCACGGTGAATTGCAGCAACAACGCAAGGATGGCTCAGAGTTTTGGGCTTCTTCGTCGATCTACCCGGTCAGCGTTGATGATCAGGAGTTGAATGATTTTGTCTTGATCGGCACGGATGTGACGGAGCAAAAACTGAAAGACAGTAAACTCAAAATGGCGAACACAGTTTTTGATACCACCTCCGAGGCGATCATTGTCAGTAACTCGGACAATATTATTCAGATGGTAAATCCAGCCTTCAGCCGGATTTCAGGTTATAGCGCCCAAGAAGCGATCGGACGTGATCCGGGAATGCTCAGCTCGGGGCATCACGATGCTCAGTTTTATAGTGATATGAAGCAGGCGCTCCACACCAATAACCATTGGCAAGGGGAGATTTGGAATCGGCGCAAGAACGGTGAGATGTACCCCGAGTGGCTGTCGATTGTACGGGTGCTAGATCAATATGGTGCGGTTGAGCAGCATGTGGCCGTTTTTAGTGATATGTCCAAGCGCAAAGAGACTGAAGGGCTACTTTACCAGCAAGCTAACTATGACCTGTTGACCGAACTGCCGAACCGTATGTTGGCTCAGGATCGACTCAATTCTGCGCTGCGGCGTGCCCGGAAGCAACGCCAGGAGGTTGCTGTATTGCATATCGGCCTGAACCGCTTCAAATGGGTCAACGATACCTATGGTCATGATGCCGGTGATGCGCTGTTAAAACTGACCGGGCAACGACTGTTATCGGTGGTTGGTGAATCGGACACGGTTGCACGTCTTAATGGTGATGAGTTTCTGGTGGTTTTGCCCGATATCCGTTCCAGTCATGATGCTGAGCATACCGCCAATGCGATCGGTCATCGCTTGTCGAAACCTTTTCAGCTAGAGAAAGGAGAAGCGTTCCTCAAAAGCAGTATCGGTATCGCGTTGTATCCTCTCGATGCACGCAGGGTTGATCAGTTGATGCACCATGCGGACACGGCGATGTGGCGTTCCAAAGAGAGCAGTGAGGAGGTCGGTTACTACTTCTACACCGTAGCGATGAACCGCGAAGCCGAGGAGCGGGCGCAGCTAGAGCTGGACCTGCGTCAGGCGATTACTAATCAACAGTTTGAAGTCTATTATCAACCGCTGGTGGATCTGGCGACGATGAAGATAACCGGTGCCGAGGCGCTAATCCGCTGGCATCACCCGACACAGGGATTGATCTCGCCGGCGCGATTTATACCATTGGCTGAAGAGACCGGATTGATCGTACCGATTGGGCGTTGGGTGCTGCAGACGGTTTGCCAGCAGTTAAATCAATGGCAGGGGAGCGGTTTTGGTGATCTGCGGGTCGCTGTAAATATGTCGCCTAAACAATGTTTTGGCAACGAGGGGGTTGAGACGATCCGTTCGGTGATTGTTGATTCTAACGTCGCTACTTGTCGTTTGGTGATCGAAATTACCGAATCGATGCTGATCGAGGATCAGCGATCGCTGTCGGCACTGCGGCAGCTACGTGGGCTGGGGGTAAAGTTATCGATGGATGATTTTGGTACCGGTTATTCATCGCTCAGTTATCTAAAACATTTCCCCATCGATATTCTCAAAATTGATCGCTCCTTTATCAAAGACCTTCCAGATGACCGAGGTGATGGCGCTTTGGTCGAGGCGATTATTGCCATGGCAGGCAGTCTCGGGCTCGATGTGGTGGCGGAGGGGGTTGAAACTCAAGCGCAGAATAATTTCTTGACCAAACTCAATTGTAACTACATTCAGGGCTTCCTCTATTCCAAGCCAGTGCCTCTGAGCGCTTTCGAAGCCTTCGTAAAACAGTATAATGCCCCCGCTTCGTAAACTTTTCCCTGATTTGGCTGTCCTAAGGGCTCAGTAAACAAGCTATCTGAACCCTTTCTTTGGTGTATTTATAACTATGATGACTCTCTTCTGGTTGTTGCTAGCTGCATTGTTGCTGCTGGCACTGTTGTTTATTTGGTGGCCGTGGTTGAAAAAGCAGCCGC
Organism: Motiliproteus sp.; assembly: GCA_036961355.1. Taxonomy (GTDB): domain Bacteria; phylum Pseudomonadota; class Gammaproteobacteria; order Pseudomonadales; family Balneatricaceae; genus Motiliproteus. Next base: position 37,096 of record JBALVL010000006.1, on the reverse strand, counting down.
AGCAGCCTCCTGTTTCAGAAGCGGTTGAGCGTAATCGCCAAAATGTTGAGATCTTCAAACAACGGGTTGGCGAGCTTGAACAAGATCTGGCGCGAGGGAGTCTGGAGCAGAGTAGTTTTGATAACCTGAAGCAGGAGTTGGAACTGGGTCTGCTGCAGGAGGTCGATGAGTCGAGCGATAGCCCTTCTATTGCGACTCAGACATCGCAACGGAATCTGACATTACCGGTTGGCCTGAGCATTCTGGTGCCCTGTTTGAGCGTCTTTCTCTATCTGCAGTTGGGCGCCAGCGATAAGCTGATGCTGCCCCCCACTCAACCTGCTGCAGCGCAGTCCGGAGAAGGACACCAGCGGGCCGATTTTGAACAACAAGTTGAACAACTACAGGCTCGGTTAGAAGCTGAACCGGAGAACCCGCAAGGTTGGTTCATGCTGGGTCGCAGTTACCTGACGTTGGAACGTTATCAGGATTCTTATAATGCGTTCAGTAAGGTTTCCGAGCTAGTGGGTGAGCATGCTGAAATTATCAGTCAGAAGGCGCAGGCGCTTTATTTTCTCAATGGAAATCAGCTCACCGCCGAGGTTCAGGCATTGGTCGACCGGGCGCTGGAGCTTGATCCGAGCGACCCTGGTACGTTGGGTTTAATCGGCATGGCTGCTTACGAAGCGGGCCAGTATCCCGAAGCGATTGCGGTCTGGCAGACGCTGCGGGACGGTGATAATCCCGATGTAAACCGTGAAGGATTACAACAGGCGATCGATCAGGCCAAGGAGCAAATGGCCCAACAAGGGATCGAGTACAACCCTGAGGCCTTAGCTAAGGCTGCGGCAAAGACACCGGTAAATGAACCGGCTACTGACATAGCCAAAACTCCTGCTGCATCCCTTAAAGTCCTTGTTGAAGTGGATAGCCAGTTACAGCAGGGACTGGCGCCGGAGACGACGGTGTTTGTCTTCGCTCAGGCCGTGGCCGGACCGAAGATGCCATTGGCCGCCGCCAAGCTACAGCTGCGAGACTTACCGACGATGGTCACGCTTGACGATTCGATGGCGATGGGGCCGATGGCGAAACTGTCCTCGGCCGAGCAGGTTCAGATTCGAGCCATTGTCAGCCGTTCCGGCCGACCCGGCACCGAAGCGGGTGATATTCAAGGTGGCGTCAGCCCTGTCGATGTGGCGGGCAATGACACGCTGATTAAGATTATGATCGACGAGGTGGTGCAGTGAGTAATGCAGAGACAATGTGCAGAGAAAAGTGCAGTGACCCACGCCGGAGCAGAGATTCAAAGCATTTCAGAGGTAGTAGCAGATGACTCCTAAACGAAAAAAACGGATGGCATTTGTCATCGCCATTGTGGTCGGCGTCAGCGCCGCAGTCGGTCTTTCGATGTATGCGCTGAGTCAGAATATAAACCTGTTCTTCTCGCCAACCCAGATCGCTGCCGGTGATGCACCGGTTGGTCAGCGGATACGTGCTGGCGGTATGGTCGTCGATGGCAGTGTTAAACGTGACCAGGAGACCCTCAAGGTGCGTTTTGGCCTGACCGATCACGAGTCTAATGTAGTGGTGGAATACAATGGCATCCTGCCTGATCTGTTCCGTGAAGGGCAAGGGATCGTGGCGCAGGGTGCGATGAACGAGCAGGGTATTTTCATCGCCAGCGAAGTATTGGCTAAGCATGATGAAAATTATATGCCTCCGGAGGTCCAGGAAGCGCTGGATAACGCAGGCAAAACGGCTGACGGTCAGGATGCCGCGCCTCTGAAGAGTGAGGGTTGACCGCAGATGATTCCTGAAATTGGTAGTTTTACGCTGATCCTATCGTTGTGCCTCAGTCTGGCCCTGGCGATTATCCCTCTGGTGGGTGCAAGCACCGGCAATGTGCAGATGATGCGCTATGCCCGGCCACTGGCCAGCGGTATGTTTTTGTTTCTGACCATTAGCTTCTTTGCCCTGTTCTACGCTTTCTGGAGCGATGATTTTTCGGTTCAGTATGTCGCTAATCACTCCAACAGCGCACTGCCGCTGGAGTTCAAACTGAGTGCGGTCTGGGGCGGGCACGAAGGCTCACTGCTGCTGTGGCTGTGGATTCTGAGTTGCTGGACCTTCGCAGTGAGCATCTTCAGTAAAGAGATGCCGCTGGAGATGTTATCCCGCGTGCTGGCGGTGATGGGTATCATCACGCTCGGCTTCGGCCTGTTTGTCGCACTGACCTCGAGTCCGTTTAGCCGTTATCTGCCCGATTTTCCGGCCGACGGTGCCGACCTTAATCCCCTGCTTCAGGATCCGGGGCTGATCTTCCATCCACCGATGCTGTACATGGGTTATGTTGGTTTTTCGGTTGCCTTTGCTTTTGCTATCGCCGCGCTGCTTAGCGGTAAACTCGATACCGCCTGGGCGCGCTGGTCGCGTCCGTGGACTAACGTGGCCTGGGTGTTTCTGACGCTGGGCATTGCGTTGGGCAGCTGGTGGGCTTACTACGAGCTTGGCTGGGGCGGCTGGTGGTTCTGGGATCCGGTCGAGAACGCGTCATTTATGCCATGGCTGGTTGGTACCGCACTGGTTCACTCGTTGGCGGCCACCGAAAAACGTGGTGTGTTCAAAAGCTGGACCTTGCTGTTGGCGATCTTCGCTTTCTCGCTGAGTTTGCTGGGCACCTTCCTGGTTCGTTCCGGGGTACTCACCTCGGTGCATGCCTTTGCGACAGACCCGACTCGCGGCCTGTTTGTTTTGATACTGCTGGCGATTACCGTCGGAGGCTCGCTGCTACTGTATGCCTTTAAAGCACCCAGCATGCGAAGTGAATCAAGCTTTGGACTGGTCTCGCGTGAGAGTTTGATTCTGGTAAACAATGTCATCCTGACGGTCGTGACTATCACAGTACTGTTGGGCACCTTGTATCCGCTAATTGTCGACTCGCTGGGGCTGGGTAAATTATCGGTCGGGCCTCCCTATTTTAATGCGTTCTTTGTGCCCTTTATGAGTCTGCTGGCAGCGTTCATGGGGGTAGGTATGTTGACCCGCTGGAAGCAGGGGGCGAGTGGTATGTGGCGGTCGTTAGCTGTCATGGCGGCGATCTGTGTGCTGGTCGGTATCGCCACACCGTTCCTGTACGGTGGTGCACTCGACTGGTGGGGAGCGCTGGGCGGCGGTCTGATGGCCTGGGTCTTGTTAGCCTCGATTAAGGATCTGTCGGCGAAGGTGGCCAATAAGTCAAACAAGTGGGCCGGACTAAGAGACTTACCGCGCAGTTATTACGGCATGATGCTGGCTCATATCGGTGTCGGTATCACCATTGTCGGCATCACTATGGTGACGCTCTACAATGAAGAGCGTGATCTGCGGATGGCGGTCGGTGACAGCGTCGAATTGAGTGGCTACACCTTTGTCTTTAAGAAGATGCACAAGGTCGAGGGTCCTAACTTTAGCAGCGATGAAGGGGTGTTTGAGCTGCATCTCGATGGCCGCTTCTATAGTGAGCTGGCACCGCAGAAACGTTTTTATACCACCACCAAGCAGATTATGACTGAAGCTGCGATCGATCCCGGCCTGTTCCGCGATATCTATGTAGCGCTGGGAGAACGTCTCGATGATGGCTCCTGGGCCGTACGGGTTCAGTTCAAACCGTTTATTCGCTGGATCTGGCTCGGAGCGATCTTCATGGGTATGGGCGGCTTGCTGGCTGCGACGGATAAACGTTATTTCCGTAAACGCGATAAGACGGCTAAGTCGGTTGCTTGATTAGTGTGCCTGGGTATCGGGTTATTTTAACTCGGCTATTCAGGTATCAGACCGTCGATCACCTGTTAGTACAGTGTCAATAGACACAGAGGTTTAGAAAATGAATATGCGTCGTGCGTTGCTGTTTTTACCGATCCTGATAGCGTTGCTGTTAGGTGTGTTTTTGTGGAAGGGGTTGTCGCTCAATCCACGTGAACTGCCATCGGCGTTGATCGGCAAACCGTTTCCGGCGTTCTCATTGGCGTCGTTGCAGCAACCCAAGCAACTGTTAACGGCGGCTGATCTGCCGGCTCGTCCGGTACTGGTCAACGTCTGGGCGACTTGGTGTCCTTCTTGTAAGGTTGAGCACCCGCAGCTGGTGAGTATCGCCCGCAATGACGGCATTCCGATTATCGGTCTGAACTATAAAGACGAAGCGGAGGCGGCCAAACAATGGCTCAGGCAGTATGACAATCCTTACCTGTTCAATATCTTCGATCCCGAAGGTACGCTGGGTTTCAATTTGGGTGTTTACGGCGCGCCTGAGACCTATATTCTCGATGCTGGCGGGATTGTCCGTTACCGCCATGCAGGTCCTATCGATAAGGAAACCTGGAAGACGATGCGTAATATTGTCCGCGACCTAGAGCGTGAAAGTTGATCGCTGCCGCATTAGCTATCGCGCTGCACTTATTAGCGTCGGTGGTTTGGGTCGGCGGTATGCTGGTGATGTTGATGGCGGTGCGGCCGGCGGCGGTTGAACTGCTCGAACCGCCACTACGATTGCCGTTACTGTGTGGCGCATTAAAGCGCTTTTTTGTCTGGGTCTGGTTGTCACTTGTGGTGTTGTTAGTGACCGGTCTATGGATGTTGTTTGCTGTGTTTGGTGGTTTTGCCAACGTCGGTTGGCATATTCACGGCATGCTGACTCTATACCTGCTGATGAGCGGCCTGTTTATCTTTCTTTATGTCAGTCCTTTCGCGCTGCTGAAACAGGCGCTGGCTGAGCAGCAGTATCCGGCCGCCGGTAAGCAGATGGGACGGATTCGTCACATCGTGACCGTCAACGCCGCTCTTGGCGTATTGACCGTGATGATTGCTGGCGCGGGTCGATACCTTGTCTGAGTAGCCAGGCTCCCTCTGAGCGATTGCCTCTCTATACGGCTTGGTGTTCTTTCTCTTTCTCTCGCTCGCTAAGTTGCGCTAGTAGCTTAGCGACCGCTTTAGTTTGTGCCGTATTGATTGGATTGCAGAACCGCTGCTCTTGCGGGGTAAGCGGTTGCTGACTCTGTAGCTGCTGTTCAAGCACCGCAGTGGTGGCTTCCGACGGGTCTTGTCCGTGCTGCAGGCGCTGGCCGATTCTTGTTTGTAGCTCCTCGAAATCGGCGATACAACAGAGTATTACAGGCGGTTTGTTGAGCTCGAGAGCCAGCTCGATGAATGGTTGACGTTGGCTGCTCTGCAAAAAAGCAGCATCGACGATGACCTGGTAACCGGCCTCCATCAAGCAGCGGCTTAGATCCAGTAACTGGCTGTACACATGCTCGTCGGCCAAACGACTGTAGCGGTCATCGCTATCCTGTCTTGGTCGGAGCAAGTCTGAGCGCAGTCGAATAGTGGCTTGCGGTAGTTGCTCAATCAGTTGCTGCGACATCCAGCTTTTGCCACTGCCTGAAACCCCATACATCAGAATGAGTCGCCCGCAAGTGGGAGCCAGTAGCTGTTCGGCGAGTTCCAGATATTGGTTGAGTGTGGTTAAGGTGGTGGTGTCCAGGCTTGGTGTTTCACGACTAGAGTCGCTGTTTGTCGGTATCGGGTGGCTGAGAAGCAACACCTTAGCCCGCACCATCGCCCGGTAAGCTTGGTACAGCGGTAAAAGAGGTAGTGCCCGGTAATCGAGGCTCTGCTCCAAATACCGATTGAGCAGCTGCTGGCTGAGCGAGTGCTGCTGGTGTAAGTGCAGATCCATCAACAAGAAAGCCAGGTCGCTGAGTGGGTCGATCCAGCGGTAACGGGGACTGAACTCGATGCAGTCGAAGGGGCAGGCGCGGCCGCCGAACAGAGCGATGTTACCCAGATGAAGGTCGCCGTGGCACTCACGAATATGACCTTGTTGGTGACGCTCAGTAAGCAACCCTTGGTACCGTTCGAGCTCGCCCAGAGTGAGTTGCCGTATGCGTTCTAAATGCTGCCGGTGCTCTGGCAGAAACTCTAAGTAGGGGGCGATCTGAGCGAAATTGTCGAGCATGACGCCGGCGACAGTCTCTGGACTGCCTAGGCTACTATCTTCTGGGTTGTTGGGGGCTTGCGTGTGGATCTGAGCAAGTTGTTGCGCCAGTGTCAGTAGCTCGGCTTGCGGTAGCGTGTTGTGCTGTTGCCGTGCTGAGAGTAACTGCTGCTGTGGAAATTGCACCATACAGACGGCGTAATCGAGTGCCTCGGGATCGAACTCATGCTGCGGGTCGACGGTATCGATCTGCGGCTGCTCGAGGCTGCCGCGGATACAGATCAAACCGAGATAAAGCTCGGGCGAGAAGCGCCGGTTAAGACGCAGTTCGTTACAGCAATCGTCGAAGCGCTGGCGTAACGTGGTGAAGTTGAGAAAGCCGAAATCGACCGGCTTACGCAGCTTATAGGCTCTCTCACCCGTCAGCAGCACCCAAGAGATATGGGTTTCGATCAGCTCGATAGCCCTGACTGTGTGAGGGTAATACCGCGGCTGCTTCAGCGTCTGGATCAATGGATTTGCCGAGTCTGGATTGTTTGTCATGGTTGATCGGCATCCTTTGCAGTTGATCTAAGTGTGTTCGGTTAGCCATTGTCTCGGTAATTAAGCCTGTGAACTTAACCCTTGAACTAATTTCTTGAACTGACCCCTAAAACTAAACGCCAGAACTAAGCCCCTGAACCAAGTTAGGCAATAGGGCGTGGAGTATGAATACGTAATAAGCGCACAGCGTTGTCCACTGACGCTGATTCGACATCGTCAACCGAGTGATTATACTGCGGCCCATGATAAAAAAGAGAAGTTCTTCCGCTAAGAAAAGCCGTCGCCGCTCGAAGGCTGGCAAACGCAGCTGGTGGCCATTGCTGTTTAAGTTGGCCGCTGTCGGTTTAGTGATGCTGACGCTGGCGTTATTGTATATGGATGCGACCATCCGTAGTCGCTTTGAGGGTAAGCGCTGGGCGTTGCCAGCGAAGGTCTACGCACGCCCATTGGAGCTGTATGCCGGTCGGACGTTGACCGCCGATGACCTCAAGATTGAGTTGAAGCAGTTGGGTTACCGCTTTGTTGCGGCACCGTCGCGGCCGGGTGAGGCCAAGGTGCAATCGTGGCGAGTCGAATTGGTCAGCCGTGGATTCGGCTTTGCCGATGGCCCCGAGCAGCCGCGACGGCTCGACCTGCGTTTTAATAATGGCAAGTTGGAACGCTTACTGAGTGACGGCCAACCGCTGGCGGTGGCGCGGCTTGAGCCGGTGTTGGTTGGTGGTATTTATCCCGCCGACAACGAAGACCGTGATCTCGTTCAGCTTGAAGAGGTTCCGCCGCTACTGATCAACGCGCTGATAGCGGTCGAAGATCGGGGTTTTTACAGTCATTACGGCATCTCGTTGCGTGGAATTGCCCGTGCAACTGTGGCCAACCTACGGGCAGGGCGAGTGGTGCAGGGCGGTAGTACGCTGACCCAGCAGTTGGTTAAAAATTACTTCCTCACCAGTCAGCGCAGTCTGTTGCGTAAGTTGATGGAAGCGCCGATGGCGATGTTGCTGGAATTGCATTACAGCAAAGACGAGATCCTTGAAGCCTATCTGAACGAAGTCTATCTGGGCCAGGCAGGATCACGTGCAATTCACGGCTTTGGGTTGGCAAGTCAGTACTATTTTGGACGACCGCTGCAAAATTTATCGGACGATCAGCTCAGTTTGCTGGCCGGCTTAGTTAAAGGGCCAACCTATTACGACCCACGCCGTCGCCCTGAACGGGCGTTAGGCCGCCGTGATCTGGTGATTAATCTGCTGCGGCAGGATGGCAGTCTCAGCGATGCTCAAGCGATGCGCGCATTGCAGCGACCTCTGGCGGTGGTCTCCAAAAGCAGCCTGACCAAAGGGGCGTTTCCCGCCTATCTGGATCTGGTTAAGCGTCAACTGCGCCGAGATTATCGGCAGCAGGATCTCTCGTCCGAAGGATTACAGGTTTTCACTAGCCTTGATCCGATCGTGCAACGGCGAGCCGAACAGAGCATGCAACAGGTGGTAAAGCGGCTACAAAAGCGACATGGAAAAACCCTTGATGGCATTCAGGGCGCGTTGGTAGTTAGTAATAGTCAAACCGGCGAAGTGGTGGCCGTACTGGGTGATCGACAACCGCGCTATCAGGGTTTTAACCGGGCACTGGATGCGGTACGACCGATCGGCTCCTTGGTGAAACCGGCGGTCTATCTGGCGGCGTTGGAACAGCCGCAACGCTATACCCTGATTAGTCCTGTGGCCGATCAGCCGATCAAACTACAAAACCCCGATGGCTCGTTCTGGACCCCACAAAACTACGACCGAAAACTGCACGGTATGGTGCCGTTGCATTGGGGGCTGTCGAAATCCTATAACCTGGCCACTGCTAACTTGGGGATGGAGCAGGGGTTGCCTCGGGTGATCGATGCCTTGCACCGACTAGGCGTTCGGCGCGAGATCAAGGAGTATCCGTCAACCCTACTAGGCTCGCTTAGCCTGACACCGATCGAAGTGATGCAGATGTATCAGACCATCGCGGCGAACGGTTTTGAAACACCGCTGCGGGCGATCCGTTCGGTGGCGACCGCTGAGGGTGAGCTGCTATCGAGTTATCCGTTCGAGCTGACTCAGCAATTTGATCCGGCAGCCATCCACCTGCTGCAATATGTACTGCAAGAGACCGCACGCGAAGGAACCGCTAAATCACTGTATCGGCGTTTTCCCGGTTCGCTCAATATGGCGGGCAAAACCGGTACTACCAATAAGCAGCGCGACAGTTGGTTTGCCGGTTTCACCGGTGATTATCTGGCGGTAGCCTGGTTGGGTCACGATGATAACCGACCCACTCCCTTGACCGGTAGTAGTGGTGCCTTACAGGTCTGGTCAGAGCTGATGGCGCAATTGCGGCCGGCAACTTTCGAAGCGATTCCGCCGGGCAATGTACAGTATCTGTGGGTCGATGAAACCCAGGCGGTACGTACTGAACAAGGTTGCCCCAACGCCCGTTTAATTCCCTTTATCAAGGGTTCCGAGCCGCAGCAATACAACGATTGTGGTCTGCAGGCACCGGTCAACCGTGCCAAGGACTGGTTCTCACGGTTATTTGGCGACTAGAGCGGTTTTGCTCGTTGACTAGTGATGGGGAGTGTCGGGGTCGGTCAATGTGAGCTAAACTGAGCGCCTTTTTTGATGCAATAGGCGAAGGTGGCGTATGAAACGGTTGGTGCTCATTGGACTTGTGGCGGTATTAAGCGCCTGTGCCGGCCAGCCGAATCCTAATGTGCCGGTTGAGGAAAAAGGCTTTGGGGCGCCGCAGCCGGCGTATCCAACGCCGTCGCATCAGTCATCACCACAGCAATCATCCTCAGACACGAGCCCAGCGCCAGCCTATCAAGGGGCGGATCTTGACCGTTCGAATGCGTCTGCCCGCACCTCAACGCAGTCCAAGAGCCCGGTAAGTGTGCCACCAGTGAATTCATCGTCTGCGGCTCCCTCGGTTTCATCTACCGCCCCGCCATCGACCCGTCACTACGATGGCCCGCCACCGGCATTGCTGGCATTGATGGAACAGGCCGATCGCTACGAGTCGCAAGGCAATCAACAAGCCGCGCTGGCGCAGCTGGAGCGGGCGCAGCGGATCGCCCCGCGTGACCCGATGGTCTATCTGCAACTGGCCCGTTTGCGCTTGCATATGAACGACCGGGCACGTGCCGAACAGTTGGCCCGCCGAGGCTTGTCGTTGTCCGCGGGCGATCCGGAGCTGACCGAGGCGTTCAACGCTCTGCTGAAAGAGCTAAGCCGCGGCTAACCGCGTTAACGGCAAATCAATCAGTAACAGTGCTACGCTCCAGTTACCCGTCGGCATGGGTATCAAATAACTGTCGAATGCACGACTAATCTTCAGGCTTCAATCTTCAGGTTTTCTTCCATGCGACTAACCTTGCTCCCCCTTGCATCATTGCTCGTCAGTTGTTTCATCATGATGATGGGTAATGGCCTGATCAATATTCTGCTGCCGGTCCGCATGGGGCTGGAAGCGATGAGTACCGATGCTATTGGTTTGGTTTTGTCACTCTATTTTGTCGGTATGCTGGCCGGTGGTGTTTATGCCCGGCACTTAATCAGTCGGGCTGGCCATATCCGTATGTTTGCCGGAGCCCTGGCGTTAGCGGCTGTCAGCATTCTGGTTTGCAGCCTCTATACCGACGCGATGCTGTGGGGGGGGCTGCGCATCGTTATCGGCTTTTGTAACGCTTGTGCCTTTACCGCTATGGAAAGCTGGCTTAGTGAAAGCTCCACCAAGGACAATCGCGGTCAGGTGTTGGCGTTCTATCAGGTAGTCGTTTTGGGTGCCCTGTTTTGTGGGCAGTTTCTGATCAACCTGGCCAGTCCTCAGGACTCGATGCTGTTTGTGCTGAGTGGTATTTTGCTTTGCGCCTCCATCATCCCCATCGTACTCAGCCGCACGAGCGGCCCGGTGGTCGAAGATGTGGAGTCGATGTCGCTGCTGGAGTTGTTGAAAATTTCGCCGCTGGGTGTTGTCAGCTGTTTTATCTCGGGGTTGATCTATTCGGCGGCCTTCAACATGCTGCCGGTGTTTGCCCGCGATTTTGGTATTGTCGACTTCCAGTTGTCGCTCTATATGGGCGCCGCCATTTTGGGCGCTTTTTTGCTGCAATTTCCGATTGGTTACCTGTCCGACCGCTTTGATCGACGCACCATCCTGTTGATCATTTTGGTGATCTCGGCGCTGGCGGGATTCAGTGTCACCTTGCTGGCCGCCCAGAACTGGTTCTGGGCGATGTCGATCGCAACCGGTATCACCTGCGGCATTATCGCCTGTACCTATCCGCTGAGCATCTCCGAATCGTTCGATAAACTGCGTCAAAGTGAGATGGTGGCGGCGATGGGTTGTCTGATACTGGCATTTGCAGTCGGCGGTATTATTGGCCCCTATTCGACCGCCCTGATGATGAAATTGTTCGGTAATGCCTCGCTGTTCGGGTTTTTGGGTGTGATCCAACTGTTGTTGGCAGCCTTTGTGGCGTATCGCATGTTTGCCAGGGACGCATTGCCGATCGAAGACCAAGAGCAGTTCGTTATGCAAGGGATGGCGGTGGCGTCTGTTAGTGAGCTCGATCCGCGTACCGAATACTTTGAGCCCGAGCTGCCGCCCAGCCCTGAAGTGGTGATGGTTACCGATATTGCTGATTCAAACCCCGCGGCGGCGGTTAGGATGGCCCGTGCTGTTGCCCAGTCCATGCCCGAGCAAGGGGCTGAAATGGCGGCCGCAGTGTCCAACGTGGAGGGTGTCGACGAGCTGCGGTTGCACGAATTGATGCTCGAGGCCGTGCCGGAGCAGACTCAGAGCATCACCTCCGCCATGGTCACCGCTACCCCGGAGCTGGCCTACGAGCTACTCAGTCAGGTGGCCCAGTCTGAACCGGGTCAGCTGGCAGAGGTTGCCGCGCAGATTGGTAATGATAATCCGGAACTGCGATTGGATATGGCCCGAATAGCGGTTGAGTCAGCGCCCGAATCGGCGGTCGAAGTGGCAGACTACTATGCTCAGGTACTGGCGGCCGAGTATGAGGCGGTTCGTCCTGCGGATCGTGAAGAAGATACGTCAGAGCAGGTTGCGATCGACCTGGTTTCGCAGATGTCGGATATGGTGCCCGAACAGGCGCTGGATATCGCCTTCACCGTTGTTGAGGCGATCCCGGATACGGCGGTTATGGTCGCCACCGAGTACGCCGATACGCTGTCAGAATCACAAAGTGATAAAGGGATCGAAGAGATGATCGAATCGATCGATCACATCAATACCGCAGAACAAGCCGCTCAGGAGCTCAATCAGGATGCGGCGGATTTTGTATCGCGTTTATCAGAAGCGGCGCCGGAGCAATCAATGGATATTGCCGGCGCTGTGATTGAGGCGATGCCCGAATGTGCCAGCGACGTGATCAACGAGATCAGCGAGGGCGATGAGTCTGTTGAGAGCGAACTGATGGTGAGTCTGGATGACCGTCCGGATATAGAGTGAAGCCGACTACCGTGTAGACGCCTATGGCCAAGCCTGGCTATGTTACATGGCCACTCGATGGGGTTGGTGAGTTGATCAACGGACCTGAAAGGTGTTGTTAGGTAGTGATTCCGGCAAGCGTTGCGGCTACAATCCAAAGCCATTTTAGCGCTGTGCAATGTGGGACTGTTTGCGGGTATGATTTAGGATTCCTGCTGGTTTGACGAGTAAATAAGAGGCTTTCTTCGCGTTATGCTGTTAATGATCGATAACTACGACTCCTTCACCTACAACATCGTGCAGTATTTTGGCGAGTTGGGTGCCGAGGTTCAGGTTTACCGCAATGACGAGATCAGCATTGAGCAGATCGAAGCGCTGAAACCCGATCATCTGGTGATCTCCCCCGGCCCCTGTACTCCTAATGAGGCTGGTATCTCGGTCGAGGCGATCCACCATTTTGCCGGTAAATTGCCGATTCTGGGGATCTGTCTGGGCCACCAGAGTATCGCTCAGGCGTTTGGTGGCAAAATAGTACGGGCAACGCAAGTGATGCACGGTAAGATCTCACCGGTCTATCACCATGACCAGGGTGTCTTTCACGAGTTAGCTAATCCGTTTAATGCCACCCGTTACCACTCGCTGGTGATTGAGCAAGGGTCGCTGCCGGATTGTCTGGAACTGACCGCCTGGACCGAGCAGCCAGATGGCAGCATCGAAGAGATCATGGGGGTGCGCCATAAAACACTCGATATCGAAGGGGTTCAGTTTCATCCCGAATCTATTCTGACCGAGTCGGGCCATCGCTTGCTGAAGAACTTCCTCGATCGTTAAGCGCCAGTCGATCTGTTTCACTGCGCGTCAACACTGTAAAAACTAACAACCGAGTAGCCGGGAGGCACACCATGGACATTCAGGCGGCGATAAAAACCCTGACCGAAGGCGGCAACCTTAGCGCTGAACAGATGCAGTCGGTGATGCGAGCGATCATGACCGGCGCGACGACTCCCGCCCAGATTGGCGGCTTTCTGATCGCATTGCGGATGAAAGGCGAAACCGTTGATGAGGTGGTGGGCGCCGCTCAAGTCATGCGAGAGCTGGCGACAGCGGTGCCGGTCGCCGGTGATCATATTGTTGATACCTGCGGCACGGGTGGTGATGGGGCGGGTATCTTTAATGTCTCTACCGCCGGTGCGTTTGTGGTGGCTGCAGCTGGTGGCCAAGTCGCCAAGCACGGTAATCGCTCGGTCTCTAGTTCTAGCGGCAGCGCCGATGTGTTGGAAGCTGCTGGCGTTAATCTCAATACTACGCCCGATCAGGTAGCCTGTTGTATCAATCAGGTTGGCGTTGGTTTTATGTTCGCGCCGGCTCACCACAGTGCGATGAAACATGCCATTGGCCCGCGCCGGGAGATGGCGGTGCGGACCGTTTTTAACGTGTTGGGTCCGTTGACCAACCCTGCAGGCGCACCCAACCAAGTGCTGGGTGTTTTTAGCCGTGACTGGGTACGGCCGCTGGCTGAAGTGCTACAGCGGTTGGGCAGTCGCCATGTGATGGTGGTTCACGCTGAAGATGGACTGGATGAGATTAGTATCGCCAGCCCGACCTTTGTTGCCGAGCTTAATAACGGCCAGATCAGTGAGTACACACTGACCCCGGAGAGCCTGGGAATAGAGACCTCGGCACTGGATAGTCTGGTGGTCGATGATGCTGCCGGATCACTACAGCTGATTCGCAGTGCGCTGTCGGGTGAGGCCAGTGCCGCTGCCGATATTATCAAGCTTAATGCCGGGGCTGCGATCTACGTTGCCGGTCTGGTTGACTCATTACAGGCCGGTGTTGATCGGGCTGCTGAGATTCTGGCCAGCGGTGTGGCGCTGCACAAACTTGAGACGTTGGCCGATGTGTCCAATACGCTAGCGGCGCAGCCGCAGTAACAGTACAAGTAACAATCACACCGTCTCTCTATTACTCTGAACTTCTTCAAGGGCGAACTGATCGATGAACACCCCAACCATTCTGCTGAAAATTTTGCAGCGTAAACATGAAGAGGTCGCTGAGCGAAGCGCCAAGGTTTCGATTGCTCAGCTGCAACAGCAGATCGACCAGCAGCGTTCCGATGCCAGTTTCACCCCGCGTGGTTTTGTCCGGTCGATGCGCGACAGCATTGCGGATGGGCGTTCTGCCGTCATCGCCGAAGCCAAGAAAGCGTCACCGAGTAAAGGTGTGATTCGCGAGAATTTTGATCCGGCGGCAATTGCTAAGAGTTATCAGGCCGGCGGCGCAAGCTGCTTGTCGGTACTGACCGATGTCGATTTCTTTCAGGGTGCAGACAGCTACCTGCAGCAGGCTCGTGCTGCCTGCCAACTGCCGGTGATCCGCAAAGATTTTTTTGTCGACCCTTACCAGGTCTATGAAGCTCGGGCGCTGGGTGCCGATTGCATCCTGCTGATTGTGGCGGCGCTGGACGATCAGCAGCTAAGCCATTTGCATGATCTGGCCCGGTCGCTGGAGATGGATGTGCTGATCGAGGTGCATAACGCTGAGGAGCTGCAACGGGCGCTGCAGGTGGATGCAAAGTTAGTCGGCATCAATAACCGCGACCTGCACAGTTTTGAGGTCAGCCTGGAAAATACATACCAACTGCTCGATCAGATTCCTGCTGATTGCCTGGTCGTGACCGAGAGTGGCATTGTCAGTCGCGATGATGTCAGCGCCATGCGTCAGCATCAGGTTAACGCGTTTCTGGTGGGTGAAGCCTTTATGCGGGCAGAGGATCCGGGACAGCAATTACAAACGTTGTTTGGTTAGCCTGTTCCCAAAGGCTGCATAATCTATTTAATCCGATATCAAGAGTGAACGATCGATATGAATGTCACTATTAATTGGGCTGGTGATGCCCGTTTTGACGGTACTAGCGGCAGCGGCCACACCTATAGCATGGACGGTCCTGAAGACCATGGCGGCAAGAACCAGGGGCCCCGGCCGATGGAGATGCTGTTATTAGGGCTTGGAGGTTGCTCCAGTTTTGACGTTATGACGATTCTCAAGAAGACCCGGCAAGATGTCACAGACTGTCGTGCCGAGATTAGCGCTGAGCGCGCCGATACCGTGCCGGCAGTATTTACCAAAATACACCTCAAGTTCATCGTATCGGGGCGTAACCTCAAAGAAAACCACGTTAAACGCGCGGTCAGCCTATCCGCTGAACAATACTGTTCGGCGTCGATTATGCTGGAGAAAGGTGGCGTTGAGATCAGTCATAGCTACGAACTGGTTGAGGTCGACTAAGTAGAGTTGACGTAACCGATCAGCAGGAATGAAAAAGCCGATCAAGCGCTATCTTGATCGGCTTTTTCATTCCTTTATTATTACATGCGTATCTGCAAACAGGCTTTGCAGAAACGTTTTAAAAGGCGTAACGGACGCCGAGGGCACCACCCAGATCGAAGTCAACGCTGTCGCCGTTCTTGGCGTCGAAATCGATTTCTGGAGAGAGCTGAGCAAACGCATCCCAGCGCTTGGCAAAATTCCAGTCCAGTCCCAACGGTAGCCGGAGACCAAAGCCGTGATCCCAACCGACAAACCCACCTCCGGCCGCGTACCAGGTGAAGGGCATATTTTGGCCTTCAAAACCGCCTTGCCGGAAAATGTAGTCCATAGATGCGCCATCGTTGCCAATCATGGCGTTGATCTGATCGTTGAGCTGGGCGGTAACGCCAAAGCCCATATCGGTAGCCACTCCAAGTTTGATCTTGTCGGCATGAGCGGTAGCTGACAGCAATAGCGCACTGATAGCGCTTATAGCGATTGTTTTAATCATCTGTTTCCCTTGCTTGCGTTGTCGGATCGATGCCTACCGCGTTGGTGGTACTCGTCAATCCCTATATTTACATGCTTTATGCATTAATAGCATGTGCGTGTGATTTATATCAAATATTTATTGATATTTTGTTGAAATTCATAACGTTTGACCGATAACTTTACCGATAGATACAGCAACTAGAAAGGACAATGAGGTTGGTTAAGTGCTGATTAATCGTTAATCACCGGCGAATGGTGTTGATGGTAGCCACGGTAATGGCTCCTAAGAATCCAAACACTAAACCCGCCGCTGCAAAAGAGGAGGGTGGCAATTAACGATAGGTAGGAGGGTGGCTGCTGGAGATGGATCGGTGGCTGCATGAGGTAGAGCCGATAGCTGGCAAGTCCAGCCAGGATGTAGCAAAACGGCAAGATTTCGTAGAACGTTTTTGATAAGCGCAGACTGTTTTTGTAGTTATCGATCGGGTACATGCTGGGTTTTGGGGTATCTTTGTATTCCTGGGTGGGGTAACACCTACCGTGGCGTTGCCGATAACAAGCACGGGTGATCCAGCACATAGCGCCGGCGCAGTAGAGCGAAACCCCAGCCAGTCCAAATAGCATCCCTTGCTGACTTAGCATCAGTCCCGCCCCTGCGATCAGGTAACCGTAGGGCAGTGTCTCGTAGATCAATTTTGGCATAGCGGCAGCGACGCTTTTTGGCCTTCTCTGGCGATTGGATCAGTTGTTAATCGGTGCTCAGAGATACAGCGGATTATGTGATTTTACGAAATTTCAGCGGATCTCATTCGATAATTAATATTGTTGCAATAATGATGCCTTGTGTTAAATGGTTGATTTTTTTATGGGTGGTCGACGAGGGCTCGAATTGTTGTAAAAGAAGTTGACGGCCTTGTCTGCACCGCTGGAGTGATTGCCGAGGTGATGAGCGGTACAGCATGATCGAGATGACGAGCGGGGAGTGTGTGGAGACAAACGATACAGCAGCCTCCGGCAGAGAGAGATCAACCGGAGGCTTTACGCGAGGTTATTTGGCGTTGAGTAAGGCGGCCACTTCCAGAGCAAAGTAGGTAATGATCAGGTCAGCCCCGGCGCGTTTGAAGGCGATCATGTTCTCCATCATCAGCGCTTCACCGTCGATTGCGCCTGCCTGAGCGGCAAATTTGATCATCGCGTACTCGCCACTGACCTGGTACACCGCCAAGGGCAGCGAGCTGTGCTGGCGGATATCGCTAAGCAGGTCGATATAAGCGATGCCCGGCTTGACCATCAGAATATCGGCACCTTCGTCGACATCACGTAGCGATTCGGCCAGCGCTTCACGGCGATTGCCAATATCGAGCTGATAGCTGTCGCGGGTGCCGTTGAAGGAGCTGTCGACCGCGTCACGGAACGGGCCGTAGTAATTGGACGAGAACTTGGTTGAGTAGGACATTACCGGGATATGTTCGAAACCGTTGCTGTCCAAGGCATCACGAATCGCAGCAATCATTCCGTCCATCATGCCCGATGGTGCGATCATATCGACCCCGGCTCGGGCAGCAACAATCACCTGTTTTTGCAGGTTGACCAACGTTTTGTCGTTATCGACATCATCTTCACAAATCACGCCACAGTGACCGTGGTCGGTGTACTCGCAAAAGCAGTTGTCGGAGATGATGACCATCTCAGGGGCTGCTTGCTTGGCACTGCGAATCATCCGTGCCATCAGGCCGTCATCGTCCCAGCTGTCGGAACCGGTACCGTCTTTATGATGCGAGATACCAAACAGGATGAGCGATTTGATGCCAGCGGCTTGCGCCTGTTTTACCAGTTCCGGTAACTGCGCTTCGGGATGCCGGCTGATGCCAGGCATTGTTTTGATCGCGACGGGCGCATCGATACCCTCTTCGATGAAGATCGGCAGGATCAGATCGTCGACCGAAAGTTGGGTTTCACGTACCAGATCACGTAGCGCGGAGGTACGGCGGAGGCGACGAAATCGATGAGTCAGTTGCATACAATCAGTTCCTTGGACGAGCGATCAGAGCAGCGATGAGAGTGCTGCTCAATCAAAGAGTGAATGGTAGCAATATTCGGGGGTTTCGGGCCAGTTTTCGCTGTTCATCAGCCACTAAAACCGACCCGTTTGAGCTAAGTCAGATCTTAAAGTGACTGATCAGCTGTTGCTGCTCATGAGCTATCTGCACCAGGTTGCTGCTGGTCGAACTAACCTGCTGTGCGCCTAGGCTGGTTTCGGATGCCGCTTCGTTGATGATCACCAGTGTTCGACTGACCTCTTCGACCGCACAGGTTTGTTGTGTTGCCGCTTCAGTGATTTGGGTGCTCATCTGGCCAATGGCGGCTATCGATTGACTCATCTCGCTGAGAGCCGTTTGTGAGGTGCTTGCATTGGTGACGCACAGTTGCGATTGTTCGTTGCTGTGGCGCATCACCTTACTGACCTGGATAATGCTGTTTTGCATATTCTCAACCATCATCTGGATCTCATGGGTCGAGTCCTGAGTGCGTTTTGCCAATCCCCGTACTTCATCGGCAACGACCGCAAACCCTCGGCCGTTTTCTCCGGCGCGTGCGGCTTCGATCGCTGCGTTTAACGCCAGTAAGTTGGTTTGTTCGGCGATGCCACCAATCGTGTCGAGGATGCTGCCAACTTGCTGACCGTAACGACTCAGCTCGTCGCTAAGCGCAACCGCTTCGTTGATATCTTTAGACTGCGTTTCAATACTGGTTAGCGTTTTCTGTACCGACAGATCAGCGTCGAGGGTCAGTTGTTCACACTGTTGTACGGCATGTAACGTTGTCTGGGCATGGCCAGAGACTTCCATCACGGTCGACTCCATTTGGGAGGCGGCTGCTGAGGTTAGTTCCAGCTGCTGGCTCTGTTCGGCCATCGACTGAGTGGTCTGCGAACTGATCACGGCGTTTTGTTCGGCGGCATCGTTGAGTTGCTTCGAGGCGACGGCAATACGCTCGAGAGTTTGCCCCATTTTGGAAAATACCTCATTGAGGGCGCTGCCGAGTTGGCCAAACTCGTCGTTTCGAGACTGATAAAACTGGACCCGCATGTCCCCATCCGCAACGGCAGAGAGGTTACTGAGCATCATGTTTAACGGTCGTGAGATGGTCCGCACCGTGATCGTACTGATCACAATGGCGGCCAGTGTGGCACCGACTAATAACACCAGAATAAGTGTGTTGCTAAGGTTACTGGCGCTATCCGCTTCGTTACCCAGTTGCTGGGATCTGGCTTGTGTCTGGGCGCTGAAACTGTCGGCAGCCTGCTGGGCTAGCTGCAGTTGTTGTTCGGTACTTTTGAGTGTTTGCAGCAGAGTCGCCTCGATCTGATGCAGCTTGCCGTGCAGAGCGACCAATTGATCATCGGCATACAGTTGCTGATCAAGATTAATCGCGATCGTTTTAATGGCTGAGGTCTTCGGATCGCTATTGATCAAGGTGTCCAGTGCCTGACGAAACTTACCTTGATAGTTAGCCAATGCGGTAGTTAGGCCGTCAAAGTCATTACTCTGCTTGTAGCGGATTAACTGGTTTTTATGGGCGGTAATAACCTGGGTGAATTTGCGCGCGTGGGGTAGCGACTCGGCCCCGCTGTTTTTGGATATATAGCGTAAAGACCAGGTGATCATGGTATCGATCTGGCGTTGAAACAGGCTCTCCTTGTCACGCGTTAAAATTTCGGTGGCAACACGTTCGTCATGCAGGACCATGACGTCATGCGCACTACGGGCGAATTGGTTCTTGGCGTCGGTGGTATCTTGAAGCAGTGTAAGCAGTTGCGGGTTTTCGCTAAGCAGGACAGTTAATTTCTGCTGTTGAGAGTCGAACTGCTTAACCTGCTGGTCAAATTTCTGCTGTTGTTGTTGCCTTACAGCGGGCTCGTTGTCGGTGTTAGCGAGGACGTTGAGTAGCGAGATGTTGGCCTGTTGCAGGGCTATAAGCTGATTGAAACTGGCGTTAGCGACCGGCAGTGAACGATCGGTGATCTCGTGTAGTCGGCTATTGATGTTATCGGTGCCCCATAGACCACCAGTGCCCACTATCATGATAGCCAAAACCAATAAGCTGAATCCTACGGCGATCTTATGGGTGACTTTTAACGACATGCTCTAAATCCTTGATCTTTATTATTGTTTGTTTGCTCAATCTTGAGCCTGTTAGAAAAAATCGCAGCCTAGCATGTCTGGCAGAAGCCGGATTGATCTGAATCATGGATATCGGGCTGATCCCGCTGGAGCCATTACTATTGCTGGGCTAAAGAAGTGTATTCAATTGTAACAACGGTTCCGGGAGGGGAGGTGTTTGCTGTGGTTGGACTGAAGCCGGGAATCGGTTTGATACCGAAGGGGGGCTGTTGGTAGAACACAGGACAATTGAGAAGTACTTGTTGAACGCGGTTCATATCAATGAAGATGATGTCGCCACGCCACTGCCGCTGCGTAGCGACAAGCCCACGCAACAGTGTTTCATCCTCGACCCGCTCTCTACGGGTTCTAATGCGGCAAGAGCCTTCATTTACTGCAATAGGTTGATTAACTGTCATTTATTACCCTTGCTGCTTAACTGTAGTTTTAAACAAGCCAACGATATAGATAACAATAACAACTGACCCTCTTCTTATCCTTGCCCCTACCTACGAATAACTACTCTCTAGTCCGGATAGTTGCTCATTTGTCTGATTTCGGTGTACTAATGCAGTGTCGCATATTTGCCAGAATCGTTATTCTGGTCCGTGCCCAACATTGACCTCTTGGGTCTTCGCTGAAATTGCGTAGGGCGTCGGTACACGGAGAATTCGTCGAGGAATGTCTGTCATAGAATGCGGCCTTATTAATGAGCGAAAACCCTCCATGCCTAGGCAGCACATCACAGTGCGTTGACACCATATCTCGAAGATAAAATTCAATGTGATGAGATGGGTAGAAAGTGAGGCAGAGCTATTGCCGATATGGCAGCCCTTATTCCGTTGTGCCAACAAAATTAATGCGCTCGGTTGCTGAGCTACTTAACAGAAGGGGATGAACTCCCCCTCTGTCGTGGCTTGGGTAGAGGGCAGTTAATGCAACAGACTCAGCTCCCGCACCGCGACCGACAGCATTGCCAGATTAGGAGCGTCCTGAGAATTAACTTCATCGCAAATTGACTGGAAGTGAAGCAACATATTTTGATGCTCTTGCTGCCAGATTTCGATCCGCTGCGGCATCGGTAGTTTGATATCGGTGGTGTTGAGCAGGCGTGAGACAGTCGTTGATAGGCCCCGGTCCAACTCATCCTCAAGACTAATTCTCGCTTTACGCTCCCACAGGTCGTTGCCCGGGAGGGCCTCGATATGGTCACGCAAATCCCACAGCCCCAACTTGTTTTCCATCAGGATGAAGGCCTCAGCAGCTTGCTGCTCGCTCTGCCCTGCCTGGTGTGCCAGCAGCACGATATCGAGCGGGTAGTAGAAGCGGTATAGCTGTAAGAAGGTATCGGGTAAACCAGCCTGCTGAATTAATAGATCGCGCGGCGTCAGAGGTTGCTCGTTGGCCAGCAACGGCGGTAGCTGTTGCAATACCAGCTGCACGCCATCGCGGTAAAGCCCGATCATTCGTGCAACCGACAAGGGCGCACTGTTGTTGCGTAACAGCCATAACGCTGCCCGGCTAACGATCTGCTGGATCTCCAGTAGCAGATCACTGAACAGCTCGTTTTCGATTTCGGTTTCGACCGCTTCGAGAGCATCCCACAAACTTCGGATACCGAAAATATCGCGAGCCGCCATTAGCGCCCGAACGGCATCCATCGGCTGACAACGGGTTGCTTCTTGCAAGTGATGGATGATCGTCGGACCGAGCCGGTTTCCGATTAGATTGGAGATGTGTGTGGCGATCAGCTCTGCCCGGAGCGGGTGGTGATCAAGTTTCTTGGGGTACTGTTGCTGGATCGGCTGTGGGAAGTAATTCGGCAGTTCCTGTGCCAGGTCCGGATCAGAACCGATATCGCCTTCGATCATTAGGTCGAACAGACGCAGTTTACTGTAGGCCAGTAATACCGCGATCTCGGGCCGGGTCAGCCCCATATTGCAGCGGGCCAGCTCTTCCATCTGCTCATCGGAGGGTAGGTACTCCAGTTTGCGCTTGAGCCGCCCCTCGCTTTCGAGCAGGTGGATCAGGCGTCGGTGATCGTCGATCATCACTGCCGCGCGACGGTTGCTCAAACTCTGAATCTGGCTTTGACGGTAGTTTTGGTCCAGCACCAGCGAGGCCACCTCGGTGGTCATGCTGGCCAGCAGTTTATTGCGCTGTTTCTCGGTCAGATCTTGTGAGGTGACCTCCTGATCGAGCAGAATTTTCAGGTTGACCTCGTAATCTGACGAGTGCACGCCACCTGCATTATCGATCGCATCGGTGTTGATTAATCCGCCGTTGCGGGCGTATTCGATCCGACCACGCTGGGTTAATCCCAGATTGCCTCCTTCACCGACGATACTGGCGCGCAGCTCGGAACCGTTGATTCGTAAGGCATCGTTGGCGCGGTCACCGACCTCGTCGTTGGTTTCTGTTGCGGCTTTAACATAGGTGCCGATACCGCCGTTCCAAAACAGGTCAACCGGCGCTTTTAGAATCGACTGAATCAGCTCAGAGGGTGTTAACCGAGTCGTTTTGATGCCGAGCAGTTGTTGGATCGGCTTGCTCAGACTGATCGACTTGGCCCTGCGTGAGAAGACGCCGCCACCCTCAGAGATCAGTGCTTGATCGTAATCTTCCCAGCTGGAACGCGGCAGTTCGAACATGCGCTTGCGTTCGCTCCAGGAGCTGGCCGGATCGGGATCGGGATCGATAAATATATGCAGGTGGTTGAAGGCGGCAACCAGCTTGGTTTGCTGCGATAGGAGCATACCGTTGCCGAAGACATCGCCGGCCATATCACCGATGCCGACCGCACTAAAGGGCTGGCTTTGACAGTTGATGCCACGCTCAAGAAATAGTCGTTTGACCGATTCCCAGCCACCTCGGGCGGTGATCCCCATTTTCTTGTGATCGTAGCCGTTGGCGCCACCAGAGGCGAACGCATCACCAAGCCAGAAGCCATATTCGATCGAAATGCGGTTGGCGATGTCGGAGAAACTGGCGGTACCTTTGTCGGCAGCAACGACCAGATAAGGGTCGTCGTCGTCGTATCGCACCACGTTGGTTGGCGGGATGATCTCTCCGTCCTTGCGGTTGTCGGTAATGTCGAGCAGGGCGTGGATGAAGGTTTCGTAGCAGCGGATCCCTTCGGCCATCATCGCTTCGCGGCTGTTGGTCGGTAGTTGTTTGGGGACAAAGCCCCCTTTAGCACCGACCGGTACGATCACCGCGTTTTTAACCATCTGCGCTTTGACCAGTCCCAGCACTTCGGTGCGGAAATCTTCGCGTCGATCCGACCAGCGCAGGCCGCCGCGCGCGACCTTGCCACCGCGTAAGTGGACCCCTTCAACCCAGGGGGCATAGACGAATATTTCGTATTGTGGCCGTGGCTGGGGTGCAGCGGCGATGGCGTCGGTATCGAGTTTGAAGGATGCGTAGCTCTTGTAGTTTTTACCATCGTCGGCGAACTGGTAGAAGTTGGTCCGCAGCATCGCCATGATAATGCTCAGGTAGTGTCGCAGGATACGATCCTGATCGAGATTTTCTACCGCCTCCAACGCATCTTCTATTGCTTTAATCAGTGTCTGGCCGCGTTTGTCACGGCTATGACGCATATCCGGATCGAAACGGGTTTCGAACAGCTTGACCAAATTTCGGCTGATGTGCGGATTGTTGTTTAGCGTCTGCTCCATATACCGTTGCGAGAAGGGCACCGCCAACTGCAGCAGGTATTTGCATACCGCTCGCAGCAACATCACTTGGCGCCAACTGAGTCCGGCGGCGATTACCAGTTCGTTGAAACCGTCATTTTCAATCTCACCGAAGTAACTGTGAATGAAGGTTTGCTGAAATTGCTCCTTGAGGTGACTATCCTCCGGATCGAAGCTGCCGGCCACCGATAGCCGGAAGTCGAGTACCCAAAACTCGTTGCCGTCGCTACATCGAATGGCGTAGGGACGGGCATTTAACACCCTGACACCCATCTGTTCAAGAATCGGAAGGACATCGGACAATGCCAGGCTGTCACCGGCACCGAGTACCTTAAAGTGGAGGCTGTCGTATTCCTCCAGCGGCCGGTAGAGATAGGTTGATAGCTGGTTTTTTTGCAGCTCGGCCAGTCGCTGCAAGTCGGTGACAGCACGGCGTGGGCTGAAATCATCACGGTAGGCGACGGGTAGAGAGTTAGAGAAGGTGCGCTGCAGCCGGTTGGCCTCGGCTTCGCCAAGCTTCTCCGACAGGGCGTGGTGGAGCTGATCCTGCCAAGAGGTCATCGCCTCGGTCATTCTTGCTTCCAGCGAATCGATATCGAGGATTTTGGCGTGGGCGTTGGGGCAGTGCACGGTGATTTGAATCTGCGCCAGCGTATGTTCGGTCAGCCGGACATTAAATTCGCTGCTGTGGCCTTCGAAAGCTTCCAGCAGAATTTGCTGCATTTTGAGCCGTAATTCGGTGTCGTAATGATCGCGGGGGACCAAAATCTGAGCACTGATGAAGCGATCATAGGTATCAGATCGCAGGAACAGGCGTAGCTGCCGCCTCTCTTCGCATTCCAGCATCCCCATCAGGGTTTGCTCGAGTTGTTGGTAGTCGGCTTGCAGCATTTCGTCACGGGGGAAGGTGCTGATCAGGTGACGCAAATTTTTGCCGCTGTGGCTGTTAGACGGCAGATCCGCACGTTCCAGTAGACGTTCGACTTTACGCCGTAGCACCGGCGTTCCTGCCAGTGGTTCGTGGTAAGCGGCGGACGCATAGAGGCCGTAGAAGCGCCATTCGCCCACCACCTTACCTTTGGCGTCGATCTTTTTAACCCCGATCCGGTCCATATAACCCGGGCGATGTACCGGTGAACGGGTTATCGATTTGGTGATCACCAATAGGTTCGGGGTTTGCGCCAGTTGACTGAGATACTCGTCAAGTTCGATGTGGCGTTCGTCCTCGGGGATATCACGAAAAATACCCAGCCCGGAGTCCTCCTGGTAACTCAGGCAGAGTTGGTCAGGACATTTCTTATCGGGCTGCTCGAGGTTGTAAAAACGGTAACCCAGAAACACAAAATGGTTGTCGCCCAACCACTGTAGAAAAGCCAGCGCTTCATCCGACTCGAGAGTGTCGGGGTGCTTGGCTTCGTCGCTGCTCCATTTGATGGCCGCTTCGAGTTGGTTGGTAATGGGTTTCCAGTCTTCGACCGCTTGCCGCACCAATTTAACCGCAGTGTGTACCCGATCAATCTCGGCACTCATCGCGTCATCGTCGGGTTGCCGATCGATCTCGAAACGCATCATGGCTTCATCGATAGCGTTGTCGCTGGCTTCGTCGTGCGCTAACACTTTACGCAGCGTGCCCTGTTTATCGCGTTCTACCCGAATGGTTGGGTGGGTCACCTGATGAATGGTGATACCGGCATTGTCGAGCGCCATTGAGATACTGGCGACCAGAAAAGGCATGTCATCGACCAGAACTTCGATAATGCTATGGGTGCTGTACCAACGGTGGTCTTCGGGGGTGGGGTTGTAGCCCCGAACGACCGGTTTGTTGGCGCTTCGCTTTTGCAGCAGGTCCCATAAACAGAGCACCGAACCATAGAGGTCTTCGGTTGCCTGACGGGCTATCTCTCGGGTGAAGTCGTGTTCGAAGTATTGGCTTGCCAGTCGTTTGGCGTCTGCGACTTTTTCCTTAGGCAAGCGTTTGGCCAGTAGCTCATGGACGTTGGCGACTTCTGGTGCTACAGCTTTTGTGGATCTGTTCATGAAGGAGGAACCACCTTAGGCGTTTCAGTTAGGGTAATTACAATGAATGATTGCAGAAATATAGTTGTGGTTGGCCGGTAAAGCATCTTTGAAAGTTAGCCAAGCCATTGATTCGGAAGTGTAACACCCTTGTATCGGATGGCAGTGGGTCGGTTGTCACCGAACGGTTGTGTTTATTTCACCTTAACGGGTCGAGGGTTTGTTTTGATATGTGCGCTGCAGCAATCGGTAAGAGCCGTCAGCTAAAGTTGTTTTGTATGTTTGTGGGGTTTTTTTTAGTGGTTGGCTCGATAGTTGTGCGTTTTGATTGGCTAAATTATGGCAGAAGGAGGTTGAAGGGTTCTGCCGGGGTGCGCTGCAAAATGAATTGATTTCATGATGCTGAAAAAGAGGGCGAAAGAGACGGGTAAAGCGTCAGAAAAAGGTCCGGGATTAGCCATTGGCTAATCCCAGGCGGCTGTAAACGTTACAGTGTGGCAAATACCCGCTCGGCGGCATCGAGCGTTTCTTCGATGTCAGCATCGCTGTGAGCGGCAGACATGAAGCCGGCTTCGTAGCTGGCTGGCGCCAGATACACGCCCTGATCGAGCATGCCGTGGTAGAACGGATTGAAGTGATCGTTATTGCAGCTGATCGCTTGTTGGAAGTTGGTCACGCTTTCCGCTTCGGTGAAGAACAGTCCGAACATGCTGCCAACATGGTTGGTGGTAAACGGAATGCCCGCTTTGGCGGCACGCTGGCGCATACCGGCGACCAGTTTGTCGGTCTTGGCAAACAGTGGCTCATAAAAGCCGGGCTGGCTGATCTGCTCTAACTGCGCCAGGCCTGCGGCCATCGCTACTGGGTTGCCCGACAGGGTGCCTGCCTGGTAGACAGGTCCAAGCGGTGCAATCTGCTCCATCACCTCACGGCGGCCACCGAAAGCTCCGACCGGCATACCGCCGCCCATCACCTTACCCAGCGTGGTCAGGTCGGCTTTGACGCCGTAATAGCCCTGAGCGCCTTGCAGGCCGAGGCGGAAGCCGGTCATCACTTCGTCGATGATCAATAATGCACCGGAGTCGTCGCATTGCTGGCGCAAGCATTCAAGGAAGCCGGGGACAGGTGGCACACAGTTCATGTTGCCGGCAACCGGCTCGACGATGATACAGGCGACCTGATCGCCAATCTCGCTAAAGGCCTGTTTGACGCCTTCGATGTCGTTGTACGTCAGCGTGACAGTATGGTCGGCTAAACATGCAGGAACGCCGGGCGAGCTGGGCACGCCGAGAGTTAGTGCGCCAGAGCCCGCCTTAACAAGTAGTGAGTCGGAGTGGCCGTGGTAGCAACCTTCAAACTTGATGATCTTGTCACGGCCGGTGAAGCCCCGTGCCAATCGGATCGCACTCATGGTCGCTTCGGTACCGGAGTTGACCATGCGGATCATCTCGACGTGCGGTAGTAATCCACAGATCTTGGCGGCCAGTTCGGTCTCAATCTCAGTGGGGGTGCCAAAGCTCAGCCCTTTCTGCATCTTCTCGATCACCGCGGCGGTGATGGCCGGGTGGGCATGACCTAAGATCATCGGTCCCCACGACAGCACGTAGTCGATGTAGCGTTTGCCATCGGCATCAAACAGGTATGCGCCTTCTGCGCGCTCGGTAAATACCGGAGTGCCGCCGACCGCTTTGAAGGCACGAACCGGCGAATTAACACCACCGGGAATGTATTGCTTGGCTTGTTCGAAAAGAGTGTCAGAGGTGGGGCGGGACATGGCTATACTCCAAAAATGTGTCGCAATTGACGACTAGACCTTATCGTTAAATGACGTGACTTTATCTTTAAATAAAGAGCTTAGGCATCAAATAATGAGGTCAGGCGTCGGGCTTGATGTTCGATATCGTCGGCGCTGAACAGATCTGCAATCACTGCGGTCATATCCGCGCCTTGGCTAATGACTTGTGCCGCATTATCCACACAGATACCGCCGATGGCTACTATCGGGATATCAAGCTGGTTGCTGGCCTGCTGTAACAGCGCCAACGGTGCTGGGTTGGCGTCGGGCTTTGAGCGTGAGGTAAAAAATGCGCCGAAGGCAACATAGTCGGCGCCTTGCTGCTGCGCCTGCTGAGCCAGTGTTAATGAATCGTGGCATGTGATGCCGATGATCGCCTCGTTGCCCAGCAAATTCCGCGCTTGAGCCAGCGTGGTATCACCTTGACCCAGGTGAACACCCGCAGCGCCGGCTTCGAGCGCCAGCTGAGGGTCATCGTTGATCAGCAGGGGGCGCTGATAACGCTGGCAGAGTTCAACCAGCGCTTTGGCTTGCTGCAAACGTTTGGGCTGATCGTCTGATTTATCGCGATATTGGATCACGTTAGCGCCGCCCTTAAGGGCAGACTCAACCTGTGCGATCAGGCTGCTGTCGGGGGTCAGTGTCTGGTCGGTGATGGCGTAGAGACCGTGTAACATCAGTTGCTCTTCTCGTGGCTGAAATGGTGGGTGATGGTTGCTCGCAACAGCAGGCCAAGCGGCTGATCCTGATGGTCGGCTAACCAGAGTGCGTCGCAGTTATCGGTGTTGAGTTGCTGCAGCGCCTCAGACAGGGTTGCCTGGGCGCTGACCCGAGTCAGGTCGTGCCGCAGGGCCGGGATCGACATCAAATCGATAAGCGCTTCGGCCGGGGCTTGTTTTGAGAGGGCAGGTTCTGAGGGGGTGAAATTGTCATTGGGGACCGGCTGAGCCGAATCGTCGCGCAACGTCTCCAGATAGATGGTCAAGTCGCTGCGTGCGATGATGGCACGCGGCTGATTGTCCTGGGTAATCAGCAGCCACTCCTGATCATTGTCAGCCAGTGATTGGGCGTGAACTCGATCGACATGGCGCGGTGTTGTGATGGAGACCGGTTGCATTAGTGACACTGCTGCGGTGCGTTCGAGAAAACGCTCCAGTGGTGCCCGACGCCAGTCGAGTCCACGATTGACCAGCAATGCCTGAAACGCCGACCCCTGGTGGAAGAAAAAACGGTAGGTCAGGGTCGCTGTGATGATCGTCAGGGCCGCTGGCAAAATGATATTAGCGTTGAGTGTGAGTTCGAGTAGTGCCAGTAGTGCCGCCAATGGCGCCTGCAGTGTTGCCGCCATCATCGCTCCCATCCCTAGCATGGCGTAAAAGCCTTGTTCGGATACCGGCAGATCAACGACCGAGATGCCCAAGGCGCCGATGGCCGCACCTGCTGTTGCACCGATGAACAGCGTCGGACCGATTATCCCAACCGGTACCCCGAGGCCGATGGCTAGCGCGGTGACGACCAGCTTGACCAGCGCCAGCATCGCCAGTAGTTCAAAACTGCCTTGTCCTGAAAGCGCATTACTGACGGTGTCGTAACCGATGCCCATAATCTGTGGCAGAAACAGCGCCGCGACTCCGGTGATCACGCCGGCGATCTGGAGGCGAATGAACAACGGCGGCTTTTGCCAGCGAGCAGTGCGGGTTAGCAGTTTACTGAATAGCACCGCTAGCAAGCCGATCACAAAGCCCAGCAAAACAATAAAAGGGATCTCATGTAGCGTCTGCATCTGCAGCGCCGGAATGACGTCAGAGGCATGTTGGCCCAGGCTAACGCGTAGTACTAGGTTAGAGGTAATCGCGGCGATCATTACCGGGATGAAGCCGGCGACGGTGTATTCCATCATCACCACTTCCATGGCGAAAATGATGCCGGCGATGGGGGTGTCAAAGGCTGCGGCGATCGCGGCGGCGGTGCCGCAACCGATCAACGTCCGCAGGCTGTTGTTGGGCAGTCGTAGGTATTGCCCGATCAGGCTGGAGGCTCCAGCGCCCATATGGACGGCGGGGCCTTCGCGACCGCCGGAGTGGCCGCTGATCAAACTGATGGTGGCAGCCACGAATTGGACCAGCAGGTTGGATAGTCGCATCCGGCCCTGGTGATAACTCAGGCGCTCCAAGACATGGGCAATTCCGACTTGAGAGGATCCGGAAAATCGCCATAGCAGTAGGCCAAGTAACAAGCTGCCAGCGATGGGCAGCAGCAGCCGTGCTTCTGGGGGAAGTCCTTCAAAATTGGCGGGGTTGCCATCGGGTAATAACTGTTGCAAAGGCCAGTTGATCGCGTGATGGAAGGCCAGCATGATCAGCCCGGTTAGCAGGCCTGACAGTAAACCGATCAGCACCCACTGCGGTAAGGCATCGACATCGCCAAGTCGAAGTCGAAAGTGGTTGAGGCTGAGCGAGTTCATACGCATAACGGAAACGGTTCTCTCAGATGACTCGCAAGTGAGGACATCGGGTTGTTATTGACGATAGTTGTGCGGATGTTGAATTGCCCGCTTTCGGTTTTCGAGCAAGCATCTTATTATACGCCCTTTATATCTGTACAGGTTCCGGAGTAACTCAGCATGGCGGCAATTAAGGTAGGTATCGTAGGTGGCACTGGTTATACCGGAGTGGAGTTGCTTCGTTTGCTGGCGCGCCATCCGCAGGTGGAGATTACTGTCATCACCTCCAGAGCCGAATCGGGCAAGCAAGTATCCGATCTTTACCCTAACTTGCGAGGCCTGTTCGATCTGGCGTTTGTTGCTCCTGAAGTGGACGTGCTGGCGCAGTGTGATTTGGTGTTTTTTGCCACACCCAACGGTATCGCGATGCAACAGGCGGCAGAACTACTCGAGCGTGGAGTGCGGGTGATCGATCTGGCAGCAGACTTTCGGATCAAAGACCTCGATATCTGGTCGAAGTGGTATGGCATGGAGCACGCGTGTCCGGAGCTGGTGGCGGAAGCGATTTATGGCCTGCCGGAAGTTAATCGCGAGCAGATTCGCGGTGCCAGGTTGGTGGCTAACCCCGGTTGTTATCCAACCGCGGCTCAATTGGGCTTCCTGCCGTTGCTGGAACAGGGGCTGGTTAACCGTCGGCGTCTGGTTGCTGATTGTAAGTCGGGTGTCAGCGGCGCGGGTCGGGGTGCCAGTATCGGTTCGTTGCTGTGCGAAGCCAGTGAAAGTTTTAAGGCTTACGGCGTTGACGGACATCGTCACCTTCCCGAAATCAAGCAAGGCTTGGCGGAAGCAGCTGGCTTTCCGGTGGGGCTGACGTTTGTGCCGCACCTGACACCGATGATACGGGGGATCCACGCAACGCTGTACGGTATCCTTAAAGATCCGATTGATAACCTGCAGCAGATCTACGAAGAGCGCTACGCTGACGAGCCGTTTGTCGATGTGATGCCAGCGGGCAGCTTGCCGGAGACCCGTAGCGTTAAGGGTGCCAACCACTGTCGTATCGCGGTCTACCGGCCGCAGGATGATGACACGGTGGTGGTGCTGTCGGTGATCGATAATTTGGTCAAAGGCGCTGCCGGACAGGCTGTGCAGAACATGAATGTGATGTTTGGCTTTGACGAGACAGCCGGGCTGGAAATTGTGGCGTTGTTACCCTGATCGGGACTCGATTTCAGATAAAAGCTAATCTTGACTAAATTGATCGGATAAATGCATAATGACGCTCAGAATTAGTATCGTTTGGAGGTTTTATGAGTGCGGTTGAAGCGTGGGATGGCGGTGAAGAAGAGAGCTCGCTGACCTTTACCGATGCAGCTGCTGCTAAGGTTAAGAGCCTGATCGAAGAGGAAGAGAACGAAAACATCAAGCTTCGGGTCTTCGTGACCGGTGGTGGGTGTTCTGGTTTCTCGTACGGTTTTACTTTCGATGAGCAGGTTAGCGATGACGATACAGCGGTTGAAAAATCCGGCGTGACGCTTCTGGTTGATCCCATGAGTTTCCAATATTTGGTCGGATCGGAAGTGGATTACAAAGAGGGTCTGCAAGGGTCGCAGTTCGTGATTAAAAACCCGAATGCCACGACCACTTGTGGTTGCGGCTCGTCATTTTCGATTTAGTTAGCGCAACAAGCGCCATGGTGCGGTGATGAGCCGAGCTGACTTTACCTGATAGTGTCAGATCTAACGAAAGCCCCGATAGGTGATCCTGTCGGGGCTTTTTTATGCTCGCGTAAAATCATCCTCAAGATGACTCTAAGGGTTAATCAGACAGCGATTGAGGATCTGTATTGTCGCTTGGGGGCTGGCCAGCGACTTGGTAGGGGCGCAGGTAGCTGGCGAAGCGCGGTATGCCGGACTGGGTGAGTCCGTGGTACTGAAAACTGATGAGAGAACCGATTGGCGGTGGCTGGCGGCGCTGCTGGTGACTAAAACCGCTGCCGATCCGAAATATCTGACCGTTGTCGATTTGTACCAGTATCGATCCCATCATCCCTTCAAATTTGCCTTTTCCCGGCAGGTGGGCCAATACCACCGCTTCGGCATCAAGGTAGGGCTTGTATTTGACGATGGCATCGCTGCGTCCCGCTTGATAAGGCGCATCGATACGGTTAAGCATTAACCCTTCGGCCCCGTTGCTGACCTGCTGCTCAAGCAGTGCTAATAATTCTGATTCGGTGGTTACCCGGTGGTAATCAAGGGCTTTAATCTGACGGTGGTCGATCTGTGCGGCTAGCTGCTTAAGCTGGCCAATACGGATTTTAAATGGCTCGCTACTAGTCGGAAGATCAAGTAACTGTAGCTGAATCAAACGCCACTCCTGATCGATCGGCTGATAGCGGCGAACGGCTGCTGATAGCGGTTCAAATTTACCGCGGCCGATCCACAGTTCAGTATCCAGAGGCGTCGCGGGTAGTGCTTGGGTAAACCACAATGGTGCGCGGATTGGATAGCCTTGTCGTGACAGTAGTTGGCGGCCATCCCAGTAAGCTCTAACGCCGTCGAATTTCTCGCTGACCAGGTAGTGCTGCAGCTCAATGTCACTGTGGTAGCGTTTTGCCAGCATCAGTTCAGGGCTTAGTTTCTTCTGACTTGTGGTGTTGTTCGGGCCGATAGGTTGTTGAGCGGTTGGTTCAGACATCGTCGCGGCATTGATAGTATGGCTGTGGCACAACGCCGTGATCAGCGCGGTCGCGCTTAGAGGAGAAAGGTTCATAGCATCATCCTTGATGGCAATGGAAAGAGTTAACCCCCACAGCCTAGTCGAGCGTTGCGTGCTTGTCAGCAGTGTGGAGTAGCCGTGCCGGATCGAGAGGAGGTGAGAGGGTTGGGCTGGTTGGTCTTAGCTTGGCAAACCCAAGCCGCGCAGACTTAGTTCGCGTAAACCTAGTCCGCGGAAACCTAAGCTGGGTATAACCCGCCAAGGATGCGTTCGGAATGGGCGCCGGTAACGTCGGGCAGGTTTCCGGATAAACGTTCGATACAGCGTTGCGCCAACCAGCCAAAGGCACAGGCTTCAACCCAGTCGGGTGCCAACCCCAGCGCTTGTGTGGTGTCGACCTTAAAAGGCGAAAGTTCGGTCTTTAGGCGTTCAAGTAGTAGGCGGTTATGAGTGCCACCACCGCACAGGTATATCTCGGTATGATCATAACGGTGCTTCTTAATCGCCGAGGCGACAGTCTGCACGGTCAGCTCGGTCAGCGTAGCCTGAACATCGACCGGGCTAAGTGTTTGCTCGAATATCGCCAGTTGCTGATCGATCCAGTCGAGGTTGAACTGCTCGCGGCCAGTGCTCTTGGGCGGCGTTTGGTCGAAGTAGTCGAGCTGGAGTAGTTGCTGCAATAACGCTTGGTTGATATTGCCACTGGCGGCCCAATCGCCGTTGCTATCGTATTGCCGTGCCTGGTGGTGGGTGATCCAGCTGTCGATCAGTACGTTGGCCGGGCCGGTATCGTAGCCCAGTACCTTGGCTGATTGGTCTTTCGGCAGCAGAGTGACATTGGCGATGCCGCCGAGGTTGAGGATGATTCGATCAACCTCCGTACTGCGGAACAGCTGAGCATGGAACGCGGGCACCAATGGTGCTCCTTGGCCGCCGACAGCGATGTCGCGGCGACGAAAATCTGCGGCGACGGTAATGCCGGCTAGCTCGGCTAAAGTGTTGGGATCGCCAATCTGCAGCGTAAAGGGTGTGCTGCCTGAGGGGCGGTGGCGAATGGTCTGACCGTGACTGCCGATTGCGCGAATTTGCTCGGGTTTGATGCGGCTGTCCAGCAGGAGTTGGTTAACGATATCGGCCTGGTAGCGGCTGAATTCGATGTCGGCAACACCTAGCCGGTCGATCTCATTGTCGCCGGGTTGAGTTAGGGTTAGCAGTGCTTGCCTGAGGGCGATCGGAAGCGGGCGGGTGTTACTGGCAATCAGTTTGAGCGGCTTGCTACTCAGGTCCACGATAACAGCATCAACACCGTCGAGGCTGGTGCCGGACATCAGGCCGATATAGTAGCCACCTGCGGCACTGTTACTGGTCATCACTCAGTTTTTTGCCAGTTGAGTCTGGCGATAAGTGCTGAGCTGGGTCAGCAGGTCAGAAGCATGAGGTTTAAACTTTGCGAGCTCAGCCTTGGGTAGCGCCGCCGCTTGTGGAAGCTTGACGGTCAGCGGGTTACGGTGGACACCGTTGACTCGGAATTCGTAATGAAGATGGGGGCCGGTGGCGTAGCCTGTGCTGCCGACATAGCCGATTGTCTGGCCCTGCTTGACCCGGGTCCCACGCTTCATGCCAGGCTTGATGCGACGCATGTGGGCATAGAGTGTGGTGTAGCTTTGTCCATGCTGGACAATTACAACTTTGCCGTAGCCACCTTTGGTTCCGGCGAATGTGACTTTACCGTCGCCCGAGCTTTTAATCGGAGTGCCGCTGGGTGCAGCATAGTCGACAGCACGGTGTGGTCGATTGGTCTTGAAGATCGGGTGTTTACGGTTGGGATTGAACTTGGAGCTGATGCGAGAAAAATCGACCGGCGTGCGCAAGAAAGCCTTACGCATGCTTTTCCCTTTGGGAGTGAAGAAGTTGCTGTTGCCTTTGTTGTCGGTATAGCGAATCGCTTGGAAGGTTTTGCCCTGATTGGTGAATTCTGCCGCGACGATGTTACCTTCGCCAATATTGACGCCGTCGAGCCAGCGCTCTTCGTATACGATCGCAAAGCTATCGTCTTGGCGGATATCAAGAATGAAATCGATATCCCAGCCAAAAATCCCCGCCAGCTCCATGATTTTTTGTTGGCTCAGCCCCGCCTTTGCCCCGCTGAGAAAAAGCGAGTCTTTGATAGTGCCATGGCGGTAGCTATGGGTGATCTCCGGGGTGAACTCAAT
This sequence comes from Motiliproteus sp., assembly GCA_036961355.1. Lineage (GTDB taxonomy): Bacteria > Pseudomonadota > Gammaproteobacteria > Pseudomonadales > Balneatricaceae > Motiliproteus. The sequence goes on along the minus strand of JBALVL010000006.1, from coordinate 2,278 downwards.
ACTTTCGACTTTATAACTATCTTGGTCCCTGCTGACGAGGGTCTGGTTTAGTGGCGAGGTGATATGGCGGAATTTAATCAGCTCACCTTGCTGGATCAAAAACTCGACATTTTCGTTCGGCTTGAGATGATTCAACGCTTTGCTGGGTTTGATACCGTTTAACATAGGGTACAGCTGGTTAGCACCGAGCCCTGCTTTTTTGAACAGGGAGGTTAAGTTGTCACCGGAGCTGATTTTGACAGTAAGCCACTCCTCTACCGGAGGGGGTGTTTTTGCTGAATCGACAGCAATAGTCGGGGTATCGGTATTTAACTCTGTGGTAATGGTCGTCGTGGCAGTAGCGGGCTTGTCGGAGGCAGGAGTGGTCAGCAACTGTTTAGAAAGAGCGCTGTCAGCCGCCGGCGCTTTGAGCTCAATGCTGAGCTGGGTCTTCTTGGCGGCGACATCACCTGACGGTAATAGCAGGGCAATACCGAAAATAGCCACGCACACCGATACAGCAATAAGGTGGCCTTTGGTGGGAACAGGTTTGACGGATTTTATATTTGGCAACATTGGCATGTCTTTTAATGGATAAATATTCTGGCAGTATAAGAAATTCAGCGAATATGATCCATGATCTGAGTGGATTAACGGCCGGATAGTGTAAAAAATGAACGGATAATAGCGATCTGGCACTGACTAATTGTGTCAGTTAAGGGCAGTCGCTAGAATACGCCCACTTTTGGCGGCGACTGCTGCACTCTATAAATGACAACAAGTTCGGCTGAAAGGCCGTTAGCTTTGGTTGTAGATGAGCACGAGGCTCATTTTTCAGGTGAATACGATGACGTTTGAGAATGCCCTATTAAAAGATCTGGATTCGCGCGGACTAATTGCGCAGGTGACCGGCAATGATGAGCTGGATAAGCACCTGAGCGAAGGATCTCAAACACTCTACTGTGGATTCGATCCAACCGCTGATAGCCTGCATATCGGCTCATTGGTGCCGTTATTGGCACTCAAGCGTTTTCAGATGGCAGGTCACAAGCCCATTGCTCTGGTTGGGGGGGCTACCGGTTTGATTGGTGATCCGTCGTTTAAGGCGGAAGAGCGCAAGCTAAATACTCCCGATGTGGTTGATAGCTGGGTTGATCGGATTAAATCGCAAGTCAGCCGTTTTATCGATTTTGAATCCGGCGCTAACGCTGCAGCGGTAGTCAATAATCTGGACTGGACTAAGAACCTAGACGTATTGACCTTCTTGCGTGATGTTGGCAAACACTTCGCGGTCAATTCGATGATCCATAAAGAATCGGTCAAACAGCGACTGGATCGTGAAGGTGCGGGTATCTCCTTTACTGAATTCACCTACATGATTTTGCAGTCGTACGATTTTCAGCAGCTCAATAGCGCCTACAACTGTACGTTGCAGATCGGTGGTAGTGATCAGTGGGGGAATATCGTCGGCGGTACTGATCTGACCCGTAAGATGAACCGGCAGCAGGCGTTTGGCCTGACGATGCCGCTGATCACCAAGTCAGACGGCACTAAATTCGGAAAGACCGAGTCGGGTACCATCTGGCTGGATCCGACCAAAACCTCGCCTTATGCGTTCTATCAGTTCTGGATCAATACCGCAGATGCCGACGTGTACAAGTTCCTTCGTTATTTCACCTTTCTGCCGATTGAACAAATTGAGCAGATAGAAGCTGACGATCAAGCAGCGCAAGGCAGGCCACAGGCGCAATCCGTGTTGGCCCGTGAAGTAACACTGCTGGTGCATGGTGAGGAGGGGCTGCAGGCGGCTGAACGGATTACTCAGGCATTGTTTAGCGGTGATGCCTCTGAGTTAAGTGCTGATGATTACCAGCAGTTGAGTCAAGATGGATTGCCATCAAGTTCACTACAGCAGGTTGATTTAACCGAAACGCCATTAACGACGCTCTTTACAGATTGCGGCATGGTCAAGGCTGGGCGTGAAGCGAAAGATGCACTGCAACGTAATGCGGTAGTGGTGAACGGCGGGCCGGTAGGGTTGGATCAGAATATGGCGGCGTCCAGTGTTTTTGACACAGCGAATGCAAAGTTTGGGAAGTTCTTTCTGGTTAAATTGGGAAAGAAAAAGCACCATATATTCATGTTGTGATCGCTTGAGGTGATCCTTGAATGAAAGGCGCCGCAAGGCGCCTTTATTGTTTGTTTCGTCGATGTATAAAATATTCCACAAAAGTCGTTGACGAAAGCTCAGAGGTCTGTAGAATGCGCCCCTCGTTAACGCCAAGGCGCTAACGGAGTC
>JBALVL010000066.1:0-20522 GCA_036961355.1 Motiliproteus sp. | reverse complement strand
CCGTCTAAAGATTCAACGATTTAACAGAGACGACAACTATCCTGACACGGGGGGCGTTCATCAAGGCAAGACTGTCGTTTCTTCAGAAGATTCTGCCATAATTGAATGGGCAATGAAGACAATCGCGAGCGGAAAAACTACAACACTCTACCTTAAACCTATCGTGTTTGCGGCGATCAGAAGGTGGTACTGGACACCGGAACGCCTCAAAATAGTTGGAATGAAACCTATTTCATCGGACCAATCCGCCAGGATTAAATCGGATTTCAACATAGAGGTTGATGGATACGCTAACGTTTTGGATTGTCCTCGATGCGGACACGTCTACAGTACCTACGAGTTTATTCAGCAGGGTATTGAGGAGCATGGGGAAGAGTTTGTAAAAACTGCGTTCTCACTCAAGCGAGTAGCTATTCTTCAAATTAATCCTGTGCAAAATACAATTTGTCGGAACTGCCACTTGCACTTCTTAAGTACGGGACTCGTTGAGCGCGGTGTTCGGGTTTTCTATTCTTACGATTATTCGACCTCGGATGGCGAAGCCTATGCCTGCTGTAACTCTTATATTCTGGAAGTCCCAGACCTCCTGGCGGTTCAGTAACACGTCGCCAGGATAACCACCTCCATTGAACAGCAGACATTGGAGTCGGGCGCCTGAACCAAGCGCACTAATGTCCGCTTTCGTAGCAACTGCCATAAGTTTTGCAGGGGGTGGCGTTAATAGTTCCGCTTATAACTCGGGCTCTAGAAAGCGGCAGCGATCGCCTAACCGATTTTCCTCATAGGGAATAGGTTAGCGGCGCCAGGCTGATGTTTGAGGAGGCAGCTAAGCAGGCATAGCGTTATAGAGACAACAGCCAATACAATGCGAACGCAGGTTCCGTGTTGCTGCAATTGTATAGCTGCGACCACTCTACGTTAGAGATTACTCACACCAACACTTGCCGTGTAGTAGCGATGTAGTGATGGATCTGATGCTCAATTTCCGGGTCAATCATGTTTTCTGGACGACGACCGTTTGGGCAGGGCATATTTGGTGTTGTGCCAAACAATCGGCAGATCAACGGGCTCTCCGCGTACACCTTGCAGCCATTGGGGCCGAGGTGTACGCACGTATAGTCATCTAATGCTGCTTCATGCTCGGCATCAGTTTTCACCGGCAGGCGCGACATTTCTTCGGAGGAAGTAGTTACCGGGCCGCAGCAATCGTGACAACCGGGCACACATTCGAACGACGGAATGCGCTCACGCAGACGCGCGATGATATCTCGATTATTGTTCATCAATACCCAGCTTGGATGCAATATAAAAGACTGGTGCGCGCGGTAATGAAACCAGCGGGACGATAACTATCCAGGCACTAGGAGAGAGCCTGGATAGTCTTATTTGTCCGAGGGCTTACCCAGTACGATATGGCGGGGTCCTGCGAGATTCTGTTGGCCTGTAACGCCGCGGGCAACCTGCTGGATTTCGCCACCTGCCTTAAGGAAGGCGGCGGTCAGATCTTCGATGCTTTGACGAGTTTCGCTAGGTGTTGGTTTTTTTGGCTTGGCAGCCATGACGGATATCCACTAGATATAATGTACCAATATAACATATTTCAGCCTTCGAAGCCTCGGCTTGACCAAACTCGGCGCTCGGCAGCGGCGTCACTAAGTTGGAGGGATGGTGTCTGAGGGGCGCACGACGCAGACTTCCCTATTGGCAGCTCTGTCGGAGCTACGGACACTGTCTGTCGGTTATGCCTACTTATTCATAAGCCGGAGGTACACTGGAGAACAAAGCGCAAAGCTATGCATGGATGATTTGGCTAACCACCATGCTCATCGGTTTTACACACATGCATTGCCAGTACATCGGTCTTAGCACCGTGCAGCACACCATTTGCAGTGGAGCCGCCAAGCAACAGCCCAAACCCATGTCGGCCATGACAGCCGACGACGATCAAGTCACAGTTATCTTCTTCGGCAAGGCGATGAACCTCATATGCTATATGGCCTAGACGACCTCGCATGTCTTGACCGGGTAATTGAGAGACTGGCTGTACCTGCTCAACTTACTTTGTGCTTGTTCGTAAAATTGTTTCCGTATGGCGGAGTAGTCCATGGTCACTTCTCCCCAATATTGATGCTCCAGTGGCTCAAGCACATGAATCACTGAAAGATCTGCTTGAGTGCTTTTAGCCAACTGATGAACTTTGTCAATCAGTTGTTCTGATTCTTCAGTCAGATCAACGGCAAGCAGTATATGTTTATATAAGACTCATCAGAGTCTCCCTTATTGATGCTTCGTTCGTACCTATGAGCCTAGCACAAACAAAAAAACGCCCAGAGTCACCCGGTGACTCGCAATAACTACCCTGTTCCAGCCTGCAGCCACCGGCTGCAAGAGAGCCTTAAGCAACGGCTCAGACCATCTCACAACCATGACCGCAGTGTCGTAGCAGCTGCTATAAGCGTTGCAGAATCAGCCGCCAGCTGATGCGCCTAATAAACCTCTTGACGAGAGGTGTGCTCAAGTAAAATCTAACAACCTGAAAAAATTCCGCTCATCCGACGGGAGTCTCTCGATTAGGGCGGGGGCCGTGATTGGAGAGGTAGAGGGGCTTTGGGCTAAAAGAGTGTCGTCCAGCAGGTAGAATTGCAAATTTTTTCGCCTGATCCCTAATTTAATGCACAAGCGCCATTGACAGGCATAACCAGTCCATTTATTAGCACGTTATTATTTTCCATTTTTTTATGCAAGGCTGTTGACTAGCACAACCTATTGATTAATATGATATTGATTTTTGCTTGTATATAAATTGATCAATTCGTGCAGTCGGTCAATAACTCGCGGCTTTAGGTCGCTTTCAAACTGGTACCTCACAGAGTTATCCACAGAAACAGTGCATAACTAAAAAATCAGCAACTTGCAGCGGAAATAGTTCCGCTTATCTGTCAGGAGCCTGTCAATCAGACTCCCGAGCATGCGAATACAACTATCCGATAATGACTACCTCGACGAATTCACTCGTTCTGGACTTGCTCGCCGGCTGGGGTGGATAACACCCCTGACGAGGCCGAGACCACCCGCCTCCGCACCCTAGCAGCTAACTACCTGCAACCGATCCGCGACAACTTCGGGGCGGTAATCATCCTCTCTGGGTTCCGCTGCTCTATCGTTAATGTCGTCGCCTGCTCGAACGGTTCGATCTTGGCCCTGCAGAATCTTAACCTCGAGCGGTTTTATTCGTGACGGGGCACGTTTTGGAGTATTTCAAATGAGCAGTAATATTTGGACCAAGTTTAAAGGGATGCTGCCGAGCGAGTCGGTATCGCTTGGCGAGGTAATCTCGCATAACAGCGGCGTGACTTCGACGATTGAGTTCCTGGGCGGCGAGCGGACTCGACCTATCGGCAATGGTTAAAAAAGGCCAAGTTATCGCCGAAGCGCCGGCGCTGCCTCAATACGATTTGATTATCCAATAACGGCGGCTTATCCTACCCCAGTTCAAAGAACGGACCACGCCTCGAGAGATCGGGGCGTTTTTCGTTTCAAGAAGGTGACAAGGCCACTCCATCCAAAATTTATAAAATAATCAATTTATTTTCAAAGAGTTAAATCAACAATGGAAATCTACAAAGAATTTACTTTCGAAGCCGCCCACCTGCTGCCCAACGTGCCCGAGGGCCACAAATGCGGCCGTCTGCACGGTCACTCATTTTTTGTGCGAATCTACGTCAGTGGTGAAGTTGACGACCACAGCGGCTGGATTATCGATTTTTCAGAGATTAAACAGGCTTTTAAGCCGATCTATGACCGCCTCGACCATTACTACCTCAACGACATCGACGGTCTGGAGAACCCCACCAGCGAGGTTCTGGCCCGCTGGATCTGGAACGAGCTGAAACCCAAGCTCCCCCTGTTGAGCCAGATTTTGATCAAAGAGACCTGCACCAGCGGCTGCATTTATCGCGGCGATAATAGTACGGATTAACCCCGCCTAAGCGACTAAACTAGCTTTTCACCCTCAACTGTTAACAGATACATTCTTCCCTATGCACTCACACGACCATAACCACGAATTCGACCTCCCCGACGATAAGCGCCGATACGCTATCCGAGTCACGTGGGTCGGTGCGATTCTGGATGCCATCCTCGGTGTCGCTAAAATATTGGTGGGCGTTTTATACGCCTCCCACGCCTTAGTGGCTGATGGTATCCACTCGCTGTCGGATCTGGTCACCGACTTTATGGTTGTGGTGATCGTCAATTTCTCCCATGCCGAACCCGATGAGGCCCACCCCTACGGCCACGAACGCTTTGAAACGCTGGGCACCGTAGCGCTCGGTTTTTTGCTGGTCGCCGTTGCCGGAGCGATGGCTTATGAAAGCACTCTCAACCTGTTTGCCGGCGATACCGCCACCATTCCCGGCTGGCCAGCGCTGGTCATTGCGTTTATCTCGCTGATCGCCAAGGAGTGGGCGTTCCGCTACACCTTGGCCGCCGGGCAAAAGATAAAATCGGACCTGCTCATCGCCAACGCCTGGCACTCGCGTACTGACGCCTACTCCTCGGTGGTGGTTTTTATTGGCATAGGCGGGGCCATGCTTGGGCTGCCCTGGCTCGATAGCCTTGCGGCAGTTGGTGTTGCGATCTTCGTCGCGAAAATCGGCTGGGACCTGAGCTGGAAAAGTCTGCAAGAGCTGGTCGATACCGCGCTACCGCAAAGCGAATTACAAGCCTTTACCGAGGTAGCTAAGACGGTTGAAGGTGTGGTTGATGTCCACAGCTTCAAATCACGCAAGATGGGATCAAAGCAGCTGCTCGAACTGCACCTGCAAGTATCACCCTACATCAGCGCTTCAGAAGGGCACTACATCGGTGATACCGTGGTGATGCGGCTACTGAAAGAGTTTCCATCGATCGGCAATATCATCTTCCATATCGATACCGAAGACGATGACGACCCGGTTATGTGCCAACTGCTACCGCTTCGCTCGGAAGTCAAACAGGTGATCGATACAGCGCTGCAACAGGTCGCACCGCAATTGCAACGCAGTCGTCTAAACCTGCACTATATCAATGGCAAGATCGAAATCGATCTCTATGTCGAGCAGGCCAGCGGTGGTGAATCACTTAGCCATACCGATAGCAATGGCCATCCATCGCTCACCACCTCACTAAACCAGCAATTAAATAATCACAGCTGGTTCCGCCGGTTGACCATCTGGACCGATAGTTAAGAAAATACACAGCCCTCTAACGGCACCTAGCTGTCTGCCTGACGGCCTTGTACCAAACAATCAAATCAAACAATCGATCAATCAAACAGAAGATAGATAGCTGTCCGTTGTCTATTTGTGCGGCATCAGTTGCAGTTGACGGCAGGCATTCTGAATCGCCTGCTGCCGACTCAGGCACAGGTGTTCTTCGTTGAGATGGCTCAGCACGCTCATCCTCTCCAACACCGCTTCGACGACCGGCGTCACACCCACCAGATAGAGGTCTCGATTATTATCGCGTGATTCCAGTATCAGCTCCTCGATCGTCAACGCCGTCGATACATCGATGTAAGGCACATCGGACAGATCCAGCACCAACGAATCGTGCGGTGCCGATTCGCGCAACCGGGCATGAATGCCCTTAGCCGCACCAAAACTGATCGGCCCGTTGAGGCGATACAGCAGCAATCGACCGTGGGTCGACAACAGCATCTGCCGCTCTTCATCGTTGAGACCGGCATCATCGTCCAGAATCGGGTGCACTTCGGCCAGTTGCAGATCGGATAGCCGCTTGACGGTGTAGATGTTAGCCAGAAACACACCCACACCCACCGCTACAATCAGATCAACAAAGACGGTCAGCCCCAACACCAGCAACATCAGCAGCAGCACAAATTTAGGGGCCCGGTGGGCACGGCGCAGAAAGCCCCAATCGATAATATCCAAGCCCACTTTGATCAGGATGCCGGCCAGTACCGCCAACGGAATATCTTCGGCAAGCGGCCCAGCCCCGAGCACCACAGCCAGCAATACCAGTGCATGCAACGCCCCTGAGATCGGCGTCCGGCCACCGGCGCGGATATTGACCACGGTGCGCATGGTCGCACCCGCGCCGGGCAAGCCTCCGAACATGCCGGATATCAGATTGCCGATTCCTTGCCCGACCAGCTCACGATCCGAATTATGCTGACTTTTGAGCATATTATCGGCGACCAGAGAGGTCAGCAGCGAATCGATCGCTCCCAGCGCCGCCAGCATTAACGCCGAGCGAACAATCAACTCGGTCTGGGCCAGGTCGAATACCGGCATATGCCATTCAGGCAGGCCAGAGGGGATAGTACCGATCACTGCCAGCTCAGAGTCACCGAACAGAAAGGAGGCACTGAGTGTACATAGCACCAGCGCCGCCAACGCGGCCGGCATGATTCGGTTGAGTCGCGCCGGCCACAGCAACACGATCGCTAACGCCATCGCGCCAAGGGATAGCGATAACAGGTCCACTCCGCCCAATTGCTGCGGCAGGCGATTCAACGATTCAACCACCCCCGATGCGGCTGGGTGTCCCAGCAACGGCCCCAGCTGCAGGATAATGATGATGACACCGATGCCGGTCATGAAACCCGAGATCACAGGGAACGGTACCAGCGTGATGTAACGGCCCAACCGCAGCATGCCGAAACCGATCTGAAACAGACCGCTGAGCATCACCACCGTAAACGCCATCGCCAGGCCAGCCTTGGGATCGAGTGCGATAAACTGGGTCAAGACTGCCGCCATCACCACCGTCATCGGCCCGGTTGGCCCTGAAACCTGAGCCGAGGTACCGCCAAACAACGCGGCGAAGAAGCCGACAAAGATCGCGCCGTACAAGCCCGCCATCGCCCCGGCACCCGATGACACCCCAAACGCCAACGCCAACGGCAGTGCCACCACACCCGCAGTTATACCGCCGTAGATATCACCGCGTAGGTTGTTCAGGTGTAGTCCATGGATCAGTGCCATATCTGTTCTCGTTCAATTCCCACCAATGACTGACACTCCTTTATATCCCAACCACTTACAAGGGGGTATCAAACTATCTACTTACACACTAGCCAGCCCGCAGCAAAACAGAAGCCTTATATCCTTTAGCTTTTCCAATTGAGCCTTTTTAATTGAACCATTTCCAATTGAACCATTTCCAATTGAGCCATTACCAATTGAACCATTACCAATTGAACCATTACCAATTGAACAACAGCGCACTCTCCGGCATCCTTGGCGCAACTTAACATCGGTGTTCGCAATGATTGACGTTCTCTACCACGACGACCAGATTGTCGTCGCCAACAAACCCCACGACCTGCTGTCGGTTCCCGGCCGTTCACCTGACAATCAAGACTGCCTGTGGCATCGACTACAACAGCAGTTCCCGACCGTCCGGATTGTGCACCGTCTCGACTGCGCCACCTCCGGCATCATGGTGCTGGGGCTCGACGCCGACAGTCACCGTGAACTGAGCCGTCAGTTCCACGACCGCGAAACCAGCAAGCGTTATATCGCCGTGGTCGCCGGCACACCCGAGCAGAGTGAAGGGTCGGTCGACCTACCGGTTCGTTGTGACTGGGACAATCGGCCACGTCAGATGGTCGACCACCAGCAGGGAAAAAATGCGCTGACCCATTACCGGGTATTAGAGCAGCATGCCGACCGGGCGCGTGTAGAGCTGACGCCCATCACCGGCCGCTCACACCAGTTACGCGTCCATATGCAAGCGCTGGGACACCCGATACTCGGCGATCGCTTCTACGCCGATCCTGCGGCATTAGCCAAGTCAGGGCGGTTACTACTGCATGCACAGCAGTTGGGATTCAGCCATCCCGGCAGTGGCGAACTGGTAAGTTTTGAAACGGACTGTCCATTTTAACCCCAGCCGTTTTAACTCATACCCTTTTAACCCCAGCCGCGCTGCCCCCTCGCTAACCGCCCGCAGCCGCCCTTTCTAACCGCGGGGTCAGCTCTATCAGCTTATTTGATTAAATCGCGTACAGATCGTGATCAAGGCGAAAGGGTTTGATAGAATCGCAGCTCTGGAAAGAGCGCTGCATATCAGCCCTCGTGCCGCCCTAATCGAAACCACAACACTGTCGGTTTCGCCGCGTCACTGGCCAGAACTCCACTCACTATGAAGATGCATCACAGGACAGATTAATGAGTCTTGCCGACACAGTATTGGCCGTAAACAACGACCTCCCGATTCGCACCGATAGCCCGGTCCACAGCGGCAAAGTCCGCTCCGTCTACTGGCTCACTGAAGCCGACAGCCGCCGCCTGATCGAACAGAAAGGCTACGATGTCGCCGCCGACGCGCCACTGGCGATCATGGTGATCAGCGACCGTATTTCTGCTTTTGACTGCATCTGGCACGGCGAAGACGGTATTAAAGGCGTGCCCGGCAAAGGCGCAGCCCTCAACGCCATCTCCAACCACTGGTTCAAGCTGTTCCGCGAACAAGGTCTGGCCGACAGCCATATCCTCGACATCCCGCACCCGTTCGTGTGGATCGTCCAGAAAGCCAAGCCAGTTATGATCGAAGCGATCTGCCGCCAGTACATCACCGGTTCCATGTGGCGTGCCTACAGCAAGGGCGAACGTGAGTTCTGCGGCATCGAGATCGCCGACGGCCTTAACAAAGACCAGAAACTGCCCGAGCTGCTAATCACACCCTCAACCAAAGGCATCCTCAAAGGCATTCCTAACGTACCTGCCGTCGACGACGTCAACATCACTCGTAACGACATCGAAGCCAATTTCGAAGCGTTCAACTTCCGCAGCCTTGATGACATCAACCGCTACGAGCGCCTGCTCAAAGAGGGCTTCGACGTCATCAGCAACGAACTGGAGAAGATCGATCAGGTGTTTATCGATACCAAGTTCGAGTTCGGTTACGTTACCGACGCCAGCGGCGCCGAAAAACTGATCTACATGGACGAAGTCGGCACGCCCGATTCATCCCGTATCTGGGACGGCCCGCAGTACCGTAACGGCAACGTGGTCGAGAACTCGAAAGAGGGCTTCCGCCAGCTGCTGCTCAACCACTTCCCCGATCCCGATATCCTGCTCAACAAAGACCGTATGGCCGAGCGCGAGGCGCTAGCCCGCGACAACGCCCTACCCGAGTCTGTGTTGATGGATGTGTCAGCGACTTATGTTGGTATCGCCGAGAAGATTACTGGTCAGAAATTGGTGTTATCGGATAACCCGAAGGCGGAGATCATTGAGATTTTGCGCGATCAGTATGGGTTGGTTGATTAATTAAATTGGAGAGTTTGACTGGGGCGTTAGGCGCGGTTTGCGCTTAACGCTTTGGTTTTTGCGCGTACGGCGACCTATAGGGTCGCGTATCTGACGTGCTTGTTAGAGTATTTCACTTTACGCCTTCGAAATTTTTACATTCACTCGGTCACTTCGAGAGTCTCTCCATACCACCACCCTAAAATGATCAACTGGAACTTGTGGCTGTCTAGGGGTTTTAGGGTATTTCAAAGGCGGTTTACCCTGAATAGGAAATCCTTCTTCGGTTGATATATCAAACTCAAGTTGGTTTTCTGATGGATGAGACGGGATACCAATAAGAGATTTTTCTAGATCACTATAGAAATCCGGTACGTCTTCACTTTCACCCAGAAGAGCTTTTGACTCATTTACCGCTTCTTCTATGGTGACTTCACCTTTTTCTACTTTCCTAAAAATCCCTTCAAGTCTTGATAGTGCCTCGCCTCTTTTTCTCACTCTGGGGTTAATTCGCTCTTCAGAAAATGGAACTACAGCGCGCATATAGAAACCTTTCGCTGGCTGCAATTCTGTCGTAATTCTGAATTAATGTGTGTTTTCTTAGCTTTATTTCGCCCCACCGGGCGACCCAAGGATATGCTCCGCCATATCCTTTGGAATCCTAGGCGGCCCCTGCTGCTGGATCGGCTACGCCGATTGCACTGCGCGTTTCGCTGACATAGGGGCTTGACGGAAACTCAGTCGCTGCGCTCCCTCAAACAGCCGTCTTCGCTGATCCCTATGCCAGCTGCAATGCTCGTCTATGCAGAAAGGGGAAAGTTGGTGTGGTCCTGATATTTCAGTGTTGTAAGTGGAGATACACATAGAAAACCACTCTACGCAGCTGGGCATCCCCCCTTTCGACGCAGACGAGCACTGGGTCTGGAGATGGATCAGTGCAGGGGGTGTTTGAGGAGACGCAGTCGACGAGTTTCCCCAGCACCCATCTTCAGACACAGCGCGCAGTGAACCGACGCAGTCGGCAAGTCGAGGGGGAGGCCTTTTCTTGGTTCCGTTCTTTGTGGCTTTTGACAAAGAATGAACCCGCCCGGCTGGGCGGAATAAAGCCATCAACGCATATCGATAACGATCTGAGCGCCACATGCTAGGCACAGCACGCAGTGAACCGACGCAGTCGGCAAGACGAGGGGAAGCCTTATCTTGGTTCCGTTCTTTGTGGCTTTAGACAAAGAATGAACCCGCCCGGCAAGGCGGAATAAAACCATCAGCCATCACCAATAACCAGCGAAACACCAACCCCCTTTCGACGAAGACGAGCATTGCTGCTTGACGATGGAATAGAGCAGCGGTTGTTTGAGGGTGCGAAGCATCCGAGTTTCCGATGCGGCCATCGACAAGCAGTAAGCGCAGTGAACCGACGTAGTCGGCAAGTCGAGGGGAGGTCTTTTCTTGGTTCCGTTCTTTGTGGCTTCTGACAAAGAATGAACCCGCCCGGCGGGGCGAAACAAAACCATCAACACACAAAAATAATCAGCCGACAGACAGAACAAACAAACGACTCTTTTCCACTGTAGGAGCCCAGTCCCCTGGGCGATTAGAGGTTTGCTAATAAAACCATCGCCCAGAGACTGGGCTCCCACATTAGCCTTCACATATTGCAGTCAGGTATCTAGCCCCGATAATACCGACCTATCAAAACCAGCAGCCCTATATTCCGCCGCCCGTAGGGCGAAAAAAGCCACCAGCAATCAAAAATTTCCCGTCTAAAGCCTGAACAATCTCAACACGTTGATGCACCGACCAACTCTGTTACAGTAGCCACATTAACCCTTATCAGAGACATACCATGAACTTAGACAAATCAAAAAAACGCATCGCCAAAAGGGTAAAAATGGGCTTCCAGGGATACCCCGAAATCGCCATCGCCTATTCGGGTCAAAACAAAGATGCCGCCGATCAGGTCACCGTCACCTTCACCGCTGAAGAGAGCGCAGACCCGATGAGCGAACGATTCCAAAGCGCATCAGATGTACGGCAGGATGAAGCAATTCAATCGGCCATCGTCAAGATGATCGAGCGCTCCGGCGCTAAGACGGTAAAGTCTTGTGAGGATGTAGAACTAAGTAGTTGAGAATAGGCAGTTGGAAATCGACGGTAGTGGATCGACAGTAGTAAATAGACTGTAAAAAATAGACGGCTTAATAAAGCTGAGAAGACTTAACCGTCACTCCACCGGCGGACTAAAGAATCGCCGCTCTTTGGGCTTAATCACCTTAACCCGCTCTCCCTCTAACGGATCCGGCGGTGCACTGATCTGCAGATAGATATCATCCTCACCCTGCGCCACCGGGTCGACCACCGACTGAGCCGGGGTCACATGGGTATACACCGACTCAGAACTGGCGGCAATCACCACAATATCGGTCACTAGCGAGGGATCAGCCTCGGGATAAATCACCACCATCGGTTCATTATCAAAACCCTGATCGGTGATCTCCTTATAGACATCGATACCATTACGGTAGCTGGTGCTGTAGCCGTCAGCGGGGATCTCAATCATCTGCGGCTCAGCGAGAGAATCGGCATCAGCCTCGGTCTGGATATAACCGATGCCCAGTTGGGTACCGGGCAGTCCGGGTGCCACCGTAGTGTAAGGCAAGCCGATCACCTCTTCGGCCAGCACAGAACCCGTCACTGTAGACAGCGCCAACAACGACGCCAGCCATAGGTATCCCCCTGGCGCGTTACACCGGGTAGATCGATTCGGCATACGCGGCCAACTCCTGCAGAATTTCCATCTTCGCGGGCGCCAACTGCGGGTCGGCACCGATCTCATTCAAACGCTGATAGAACTGTTCAAAACCGAGCAGTTTTGGCCCGGGCTCGAGCAGCCGTTGTGAACAGAACTCTTCCCAGCGTTGCTGCTCTTCACCGGACAACAGATCGGGGTAGTTACGGGCGCGATAACGAAACAGCATCTCTTCTAGGCGTGGATCCTGGAACATCGGCTCCAGCTGCGCCAGCATGGCCGGTGCGCAGTCACGAATCTGGGTCATCGCCCGCTTATCGGATTCTCCAAAGAAACCGCCGCTGTAGAGCATCTGATCGGGATCGATCAACGGCTCGAATGCCGACTGCTCAAACACCGCTTTCACTTTCGCAGCCAAACCATCCGCGCTGCGCAGCATCGACAGATGAGTCCGGCAATCCGCACCGATGATCGACAGCCGCTTGGCCTGCTCGGTATCGAGCATCGTGGCCGGAGCCAGCATCGGTGATTTGTTGAGGTGAACCAGCTTCAACGGAATCCGTTGTTCACCTTCGGCCAGTTCACTGGTCGGGGTGTAGAGTTTGGCGGCGATCTGCTCGGCGCTCAGCGCCAGCATTGGTGTCGGATCGATACTCAGATCATAAACGATGACCGCGTTTTTATTGACCGGGTGCATCGCCAAAGGAGCGATCAATGCGGTGTTAAAACGTTCGGTCGGAAATTTGGATGAAACATGCAACACCGGTTTCATCTTGGTGACATCGAACATCTGCGCCGCTACCCGTTTATCACGCAGTTTCAACGCGTAATCGAACAGTTTTGGCTGCGCCTGCTTCACCAGTTTGGCGATGGCGATAGTGGCATACACGTCGGATAAGGCATCGTGCGCCGCTTCGTGACTGAGGCCGTTGGCGGCGGTCAGATCTTCCAGTCGCATGCTGGGACGGCCATCTTCATAACTCGGCCATTCGATACCGTCGGGTCGCAGGGCGCGGGTCATGCGCATCACGTCGATCAGATCCCAGCGTGAATTGCCGTTTTGCCACTCTCGGGCGTAGGGGTCGAAGAAATTACGGTACAGCGCGTACCGGGTCACTTCATCGTCAAAACGGATACTGTTGTAGCCCACACCACAGGTGCCGGGCTGCGCCATCTCCTGGTGAATCCGGTTAATAAACTCGGCTTCGGGCAGCCCCTCGCGCAGCGCTTGTTGCGGCGTAATACCGGTAATAAGACAGGCTTCGGGTTGTGGCAGGTAGTCGGTCGCCGGCTTGCAGAAGATCATCAGCGGCTCACCGATGATATTAAAATCGGCGTCGGTGCGGATACCGGCAAACTGTACCGGTCGGTCAACCATCGGCGTGGCACCGAAGGTTTCGTAATCGTGCCAGTAAAAACTGAAATTGGAGGCGCTCATTGGCGGTCTGTGTCTCGCTCTCTTAACGTCATATCGATCGGATAAAAACGGCCTCAGTGTACCGGCTAGCCACAGCAATGAAAATCACCGATCGCTGTGGCACACTGTTGCGGCGTAACCGGCGGTTGCTTGGATCTGAAGTCGCTGCCGCTGTTAGCCTTCGTTTAACCCTAAAGTTGTTATCGGCCACTATGTCAAAACATTCAGTCACTCAAGGGCATAACCCAGTTGTAGGGAGCCCGTCTGTTGGCAGCCAAGCCGATTCACAAGCTCAAGCGACGATACTCTGCCCCTGTGGTTCAACGCTGCGCTACAAAAACTGCTGCCAGCCTGCCATCGATGGTACACAGCCGGCTACGACCGCACAGGCCTTAATGCGTTCACGCTACAGCGCTTATGTATTGGGCGAGGTCGACTACCTGATCACCACCACCCATCCTGACCACCGTGCCGACCTGAGCCGGGAATCATTAATCGAGCACCACCAGCAGACCCGCTGGCTGGGTTTGACCGTACTCGATACCACTGCGGGTAACGCCGCCGATCAAAGCGGCACCGTCCACTTTCGCGCCCGCTTTGCCGAACTGGAGCAGGGACGCTGTCGTGGCTGCGGTTCGCTGCAAGAGAACTCCAACTTCGTACAACTCGATCAGCGCTGGTATTACTGCGATGGTGACGTACAGATCAAATCCTTCCAACCCGAACGTAACGCGCCCTGCCCATGCGGCTCGGGCAAAAAATACAAAAAATGCTGCGCCTGATACCACGGCGCACCGTTAAGCGGAACTCAATACCATAACGGAAATGCCATGACGGAGTTACTGGCTGGCTACGACAGCGGCCTAATCGTGATCATGACACTGACCTTCCTGCTGGCGGGCACCGTCAAGGGGATCACCGGGCTGGGTTTACCAACCGTCAGCCTGGCGCTGCTCACCGTGGCAATCGACCTTACCTCGGCGATGGCATTGCTGTTGATTCCCTCGTTGGTGACCAACCTGTGGCAGGCGGCAGTCGGTGGGCACGGCACGGCGATACTAAAGCGGTTATGGCCATTCCTGCTACCGGCCACGTTGCTGGTTTGGCCCGGATCACTGGCGCTGCAACATCTCGACCTAAAGCTACTTTCAGCGCTGCTCGGTGTGCTGTTGGCCAGCTATGCCTTGATCAATCTGAGCGGTTTAAAACCGAGTTTGCCACTGCGTCACCAGACTTGGGGGGGCGCGGTAATCGGCGCTATCAATGGAATACTGACCGGTATGACCGGCTCGTTCGTCATTCCAGGGGTGATCTATCTGCAGGCGATTGGACTGCCCCGCGACGCCCTGATTCAGGCGATGGGCATACTGTTTAGCCTGTCGACACTGGCATTGGCGCTAGCGCTGCAAAGCAACGATCTGCTCAGCCCGCAACAGGCCGGAATATCCGCATTGGCGGTGATCCCGGCACTGCTGGGCATGGTGGTAGGGCAAGCGATTCGGCAACGACTGTCAGAAACATGGTTCAAGCGGGTGTTCTTCTGTGCGCTGCTGTTGCTGGGCGGTTATATCATCAGCCACGCACTGTTGCGGTGACAGTTTTACCCGCTGACCTAGCAGCAGGCCGGCACCCTAAATCGCCGCTCTGATCCAACCGATCTTCACGGCAGATCATCACGATCTGTCATCACGACAAGCACCACAATCGGCGACCACCGTTACCCACTCACGTCAGATGGGACAGTGAATTGCCGGTAAGTTAGTCGCCGACATCAAGCCCCAAGAAGCCGCCTGTCTGATGGGCCCACAGCTGGGCGTAGATACCGCCCAAACTCACCAGCTGCTGGTGGCTGCCCTGTTCTACGATCCGTCCCTGATCGAGCACGATCAACCGATCCATGGCGGCGATGGTCGATAGGCGGTGTGCAATCGCAATCACCGTCTTGCCACTCATCAGCTGGTACAGGCTGTGTTGAATCGCCGCTTCAACCTCGGAGTCGAGTGCCGAGGTCGCTTCATCCAACACCAGTACCGGCGCGTCTTTGAGCAGTGCCCGGGCGATGGCAACCCGCTGACGCTGGCCACCGGACAACTTGACGCCACGCTCGCCAACTTGAGCATCGTAACCGCGGTTACCCGACGGATCACTCAATCCCTGAATAAACGCATGCGCTTCGGCCTGGGTTGCCGCTGCGATCATCTGCGCTTCGGAAGCTTGCGGGTTACCGTAGAGAATGTTTTCACGAACCGACCGGTGCAGCAACGACGTGTCCTGCGTCACCATACCGATCTGTGCCCGCAGGCTCTCCTGCTGGACCTCGGCGATATTCTGGCCATCGATCCGGATAGCGCCGCCTTCGAGATCATGAAAGCGCAGCAACAGGTTAACCAGCGTCGACTTACCCGCCCCCGAACGACCGACCAGACCGATCTTCTCACCCGGTTTAAGGTTCAGGCTGAGCTGTTCAATAACACCCTCACCTTGGCCGTAATGAAAACGGATCGCATCAAAATCGATCGCCCCTTCGGTGACCTGCAGCGGCTTGGCATCGACTTTGTCCTGCACTTCACGCGGCTGTGATAACGTCGCCATGCCATCGGCGACGGTGCCGATATTCTCGAACAACGAGCTGACTTCCCACATGATCCACTGCGCCATGCCATTAAGGCGTAGTGCCAGACTGACCGAGATGGCGATCGCACCAACACTGATAGCACTGAGTGACCACAACCAGATCGACATCGCCGCGATCACGAACGCCAATAGATAGTTACTGACCTGAACGCAGACGTTAAGCGCTGTCACCAGCCGCATCTGCCGATAAACCGTATCCAAAAAACCATCCATTCCCTGCTGGGCGTAAGCAGCCTCTTGCTGGGTATGGGCAAACAGCTTGACGGTGTTGATATTGGTATAGCTATCGACCACCCGGCCGGTCATGGTGGAACGGGCATCGGCCTGCTCGGTTGAGATCTTTTTCAGTTTGGGAACCAGAAAGGCCTGGAGACCGATATAACACGCCAGCCATACCAGCATCGGGATCGCTAGGCGGTAATCAGCTTGCGCCAGCAGCACCAACATACTGATGAAGTAGACCAGCACATACATCAGTACATCGAGCAGTTTCATCACGGTTTCGCGCACCGACAGCGAGGTCTGCATCACTTTGGTGGCCAGCCGTCCGGCAAAATCGTTCTGGTAAAAAGAGACACTCTGACCGAGCAGGTAACGATGTGCCAACCAGCGGATCGACATCGGGTAGTTACCCAGCAGCGCTTGATGCACCACCAATGAGTGCAACAGCACCAACAGAGGTAACGCCAGCAACACCAGGCCACTCATCCACATCAAGGTTGAGCCCTGTTGCTCCAGCAGTGTCTCCGGCGTCTGTGACGATAGCCAGTCAACCAACTGCCCCATAAAACCAAACATCGACACTTCTAAAATCGCCAGCGATGCGGTTAACACCGTCATCAGCAGTAAAGACCGCTCCATGCCGCGGGTGTAGTGGCGGCAAAAGGCGTAGACGCCTTTGGGCGGTTGCTGAGGTTCTTCAACCGGAAAAGGCTTAATCAGCCCTTCAAAAAAAGACAACATAGGGTGGCTCGACAGGTCGTATGGAAACAAGATTGCGCAGGGTAGCATCCACCCCGGCCAAATACCCGATCAATCAAACACTGACCGGGAGGCGCTTATAGTGTTGTGCCACGGCGCTGGCTACGCCGATATAACAGCTGTGCGGGCAGCACACAAACCAGCCCGCTAAGCAGGCCGACTAGGTGCGCAGTGTTGGCGATCGCACCGAAACCGACTTTCTCCAGCAAACCACTGACCCCAACGACCAGCCACACCATCATAAAAGTCATCAATGCCGGCGGCATACCAAAACGCTGGTTATGGCCGTCATCCGGCGTGACTCGATCCCACAGCCAGGTGTATCCCATCAAGCCGAAGATCACACCGGACAAGCCACCAAACAGCGGTCCGGTCATCATAAACTGCGCCACGTTGGACACGACTCCGATGAATAACACCATCCACAGCAGCCGTACTTTGCCCTGAATCACTTCCACCCGACGGCCCAACTCCCAGGTCCAGAGCAGATTAAAGACCAGATGCATCAGGCTAAAATGGAGCAAAATCGGTGTGACCAAACGCCACCACTGACCGCTTTCAAGCAAATGCTCCAAACCATGAAATTTCAGGTACTCCCCCTGAGGGAAAAAATCGACGAAGGTGAACCAGTGTAACCACTGTAGGTTATCGCCAAAACCACACAGCAGCGTCAGCCCCAAACTCAAACCGATCAGCGTTAGTGTTACCGGAAATAGGTACCAGGCCAGTGATGCCTGGGCCCGGTTGGAGATCTGAGGTTGCGGTGCACTGGTACTGTGATCAAGCGCCTCACCTTCGTGCCAGCGTTTAAACTGCTGCATCACAAACTCGGCATCTGCCGGATCTGCTAACCAGAGCTGCTGTTGGCCGTCGAGATGTGAGATGCGATGCCGAATCCGTTGCTTCCACAAAAAAGCGGCAAATTGGCTCAGGTCTTCATTGGCAGCAAGTTCTAGCAGTTTGATCATCAATCCTTCTCGGAAAATGGACGAATAATAAAAAGGGGCACGCTTTAAACACCGACCTGTGGAGTACGATGCGGTTTAATGTCGGCCGGATCGACATCGACCCAAACAAACTTGGAGGCATCAAGACAACGTTCCTGATCCATCCGGTACGCCACCAGTTTGCCATCTTTGACTGCACTGTAATCGAGACAAACGATATTGTCAGTGATCGTAGTCGGCACACCTTGGCGCCAGTAATGACCGATAAACAGCGGCTTTTGTTCGGTACCGTAATGCAGAATCTGGTCGTGCTCGGCCTGTGTCAACGGCTTCGAGGCAATATGCTCGGGAAGCGGGTCGGGCTGAAACGTAACATCACGATGGCAATACGGTTTATCACCCCAGAAGCGTGTGCGGTACATATGCCGCCGAAACCCTTCGACGGTCACCATCACTTCATCGTCGGGAAGGTGCAGCTGCGTGCCGCGCAATAACCTATCGGTCACCAGCCACTCAAAACTATCGCGCTCGACCGACCCGTGCAACAGGTCGTCATCGCTAAGGTCGGTGATACCTTTATGCTGCATCTGCGCGATGAGCTGCTGGTCCCAGCATGCGTGGACGGCACGAAAGTGTTCAAACTCAAGGTACAGTGGCATCTGCCTGAACCAGTCCAAATAATCGCGCCACTCATCGGCAAAGCGATCCATCTGTTGCAAGGTCTCGCGAATCTGCCGTTCGTGACGCGGATTGTGTTCGCGCAAGTAGGTCCGTGGAGAATCTTCACGCGCGAGCTGGCAATAGATGATGCAGTTATACTCGTGATTTCCGATCACCACCTGCGCTTCACCCTGCTCGACCATCGTGCGAACCAGTTGTAGGGTTTCGCGGATAGCACTACCGCGATCAACCAGATCACCGATAAATACTGCCTTGCGGCTGGGGTGCCGATAACCGCCCTGCTGCTTGCGATAACCCAGCAACTGCAGCAGCTGCTCCAACGTCCTGGCACAGCCGTGCAGATCACCGATCAGATCGTAACCTTGTCCAGCCATCACGTTATCCTTCATCCAGGCAGATCAACGCAAGCATCGCCGTCATTAAAGGTTTTGTAGCGCCGCTAATGACTGATGCCGCGGAAGTAGCCACATTAAAGGCACAGAGATCTGGCAGTATCAGAACACGCATATTATTCACCCAGCTTTGAACCCCAGCCTAATTTAGACCGGCAAGACTCATAAAAGTCATAACTAAGTGGGTGAATCAGTTGCAGTCTGTGAGGTTTCTTTTTGATGGTGATAATGTCGTTCGGCAGACACGGGATCTGGTACTGACCGTCACAGCTGATAAACGGATGGGTCTCATTGCGCTCCGCCACCACAATTTTCAGTTCGGCATTACCGTCAACAACGATGGGACGACTGGTCAGGGTGTGAGGGAATACCGGCACCAGCACCAGAGCATCGAGCCGAGGATGCATGATCGGTCCGCCACCGGACAAGGCGTAGGCCGTTGATCCGGTCGGCGTTGAGACGATCAGCCCGTCAGAACGCTGCGAATAGGCAAATTGTTGCTCGATATACAGTTCAAAGCGAATCATCTGGGCGGCGCGTCCCGGATGCAGGATGATATCGTTGAGCGCGGTACCCGAGCCGATAACTTCGCCATCGCGCTGCACCTGCGCCTCGATCAGAAAGCGTGGTTCGGTGTGATATTCACCGTTTAAGACCTCTCCTACCTTTAATTCGATATCGTCAGGCGAGATATCGGTCAGAAACCCCAGGTTGCCCCGATTGATGCCCAACACAGAGACATTTGACTGGGCCAGCTCGCGCGCAGCACCCAGCAGACTACCGTCACCGCCAACCACGATCACAAGATCACAGCTCTGCCCCATCATCTTGACGGTGCTCTGTTCTAAACCGTGGTCAGGGATCGCCTGGGAGATACGTTTATCGATGATAACGTTCAGCCCCTTACCCTGCAGAAACGGAATCAAATGTTGCAGCGACTGAATCACCGGGGAGCTACCCTGGCGTCCAACCAACCCTATATTTGCAAAACAATCCATCAACTTAGCCCACGGCATCAATCACTAATCGGATCAAACAAGGAGGTCAGTATAAAGCCGAAATGGGGACAAATTAACCGCAACTTTGAATTGATGTCAGCAGAGCAGGGTCTGATCAGCAAAAACATTCCGATTAGGCCAGAAATCAGCAACCGATAACGCTATCGCATGAAAAACAGAACAGGGTAGAAAGCAGAAAACAGAAAAAACCGGCTTGTGGTCGTTAAGAAGTAAACCAGAGCGTAAGAAAGATAGTGTAAACAAGAAAAAATAACAGAGTAAAACAAAGAAGTGGCGGAACGGACGGGACTCGAACCCGCGACCCCCGGCGTGACAGGCCGGTATTCTAACCAACTGAACTACCGCTCCGCAGCGGGTTCCACAACCGAAGACCGGTCGAGGATGATAGTGGTGGGCGTGGACGGGTTCGAACCGCCGACATCCACCTTGTAAGGGTGGCGCT
>JBALVL010000065.1:0-21344 GCA_036961355.1 Motiliproteus sp. | reverse complement strand
TCATTGCCGAAGCAATGGGAAAGCAGCTTATCAATACGTAATGCGAACAGAGCCTTTTTTTATTTACCCCAAAATTTAGACGAATCGAATAAATCCCCTTTCGAGCATGACAAAGGACAGGGTTGATCAAAAACTCACTAAATCTGCCTTAAAGGCAAGCAAGCAAGACCGCCCATGCTGACAATCATTGACCTTCGTGTTAATTTTCGCGTCTGAAAAAAATTGCATTCAAGGTGTAAAAATAATGAAAAAACGGGCATTTCTTTCTGCGGCTCTCGCAGTGCTGGGTATGGGTCTGCTGGCACAGCCAGCATTAGCGGCCAATAAACATGTCGCCATCACCCAGATCGTTGAACACCCAGCCCTCGATGCCTGCCGTCAAGGTGTGCAAGACGCCTTAGCCGATGCCGGTTACACCGTCGGCGACAACCTGCAATGGAGCTATGAAAGCGCCCAAGGCAACCCCGCTACCGCAGCACAGATCGCTAAGAAGTTTGCCGGGGATTCACCGGATGTGATCGTCGCCATCTCAACTCCGTCAGCGCAGACTGTGGCTGCCTCAGCCCGCCATATTCCGCTGGTGTTCACCGCCGTCACCGATCCGCTTGGTGCCAAGCTGGTCAGCAATATGGACAAGCCCGGTAAATTGATCACCGGCGTTACCGACCTGTCACCGATCGATAAACACCTTGAACTGGTTCTGCAAATTGTCCCCACAACCAAACGCCTGGGTGTGATGTTCAATCCGGGCGAAGCAAACTCGGTCACACTGATCGAATTGATGAAAGAAGCCGCTGCCAAACACAACATCGAAGTGGTTGAAGCCGCTGCAACCAAGTCCGGCGATGTGCTGGCTGCTGCCCGTAGTTTGGTTGGTAAGGTCGATGCGATCTACATTCCGCTCGATAACACCGTCGTTTCGGCACTGGAAGCGGTGATCAAAGTTGCAGAACAAAGCGACCTGCCGGTCATCAGTGGTGATACCGATTCGGTTACTCGGGGCACCATCGCCGCGCTTGGCTTTAACTACTACGACGTTGGTCAGCAGACCGGCAAGATGGTGGCACGGGTTCTCAACGGTGAGAAGCCGGGTGACATCGCAGTAGAGCAGGTGCAAACACTGGAACTGTACATCAATCCGGGTGCAGCCGAACGGATGGGCGTAACCCTGCCACAGGCGATGCTCGATCAGGCCAAGGAAGTGGTTAAGTAAGCCACTCTAACCACTCGCTGCATCTCAAGGGACTGAGCCTGCAGTGAGCGCAAAAAGCCTTTGTTAAAGCTAGCTATAAGCCCCTGTTAAGAAACTACCATCGTGAGTGAAATATCGTGAGTGAAATCGCCTTTCTGGGCGCGATAGAGACCGGACTTCTGTTCGGTCTTGTCGCTTTTGGGATCTTTATCTCGTTCCGCATTCTGGACTTTCCCGACCTCACCGTCGACGGCAGTTTCCCGCTCGGTGCGGCAGTATCGGCCACCATGATCGTCAGCGGTTTTAACCCCTGGATCGCGACGGCACTGGCGATGGTTGCCGGTGCGGCAGCCGGTTTGGTGACAGCTTGGCTCAACGTCAAACTCAAAATCCTGCATCTACTGGCGTCGATCCTGACCATGATCGCTCTCTATTCGATCAACCTTCGCATCATGGGGCGCCCCAATATCGCCCTGCTCGGTGAAGAAACCTTGCTAACCCCGTTGGAGAATTTCGGGCTGCCCTACTACTGGGTGGCTCCGTTGGCATTCACCGTGGTGGTGTTTGTGATCGGCGCGCTGCTGGTGGCTTTGCTCAAATCAGAGATCGGGCTGGCGATGCGCGCCACCGGGGCCAACCCGCGAATGGCTCGCGCTCAGGGAGTGCCTACCGCCGCGATGATTCTGCTGGGCATGGCTTTTTCCAACGCCCTCGTGGCACTGTCGGGGAGCCTGTTTGCGCAGAGCCAGGGTAGCGCCGATGTCACCATGGGGGTCGGTGTGATCGTGGTCGGACTGGCCTCGGTGATCGGGGGTGAAGCGCTGATGTCGACCCGTACTATTTTGCTCGCCGTGGTCGCTTGCCTGCTTGGATCGATCTTCTATCGGCTGGTGATCGCCTTTGCTCTCAATGCCGATTTTATTGGCCTCAAGGCGCAGGATCTGAACCTGGTCACTGCGGTCATGGTCGCGCTGGCGATTGTCCTGCCGCAACTCAAGTCCAATATTGCCGCCAAGCGACGGAGCGCCTCATGATCGACGTCAGTGATATCCGCGTTACCTTCGCCAAAGGAACCCCGGTTGAGAACCCGGCACTACGCGGACTGTCGGTGTTTATCCCCGAAGGTGAATTCGTCACGGTGATCGGCTCCAACGGTGCCGGTAAATCGACCCTGCTCAACGCCATCTCCGGAGAGATCGCGATCGATACAGGCACCATCAAGGTCGGCCAGCACGATGTCACACGATTAAAGACCGAACGCCGCGCCGGTGATGTGGCCCGGGTGTTTCAGGATCCTATGGCCGGTACCTGCGAAAACCTCACCATCGAAGAGAATCTGGCACTGGCGATCAAACGCGGCTCCAGCCGTTCGCTCGGTTGGGCGGTACGGCGCGAGTACAAACAGCGCTTTCAGCAGCGATTGAAGCGACTGGGACTAGGGCTGGAAAACCGTCTCGAAGACCGAATGGGGTTGCTGTCGGGCGGTCAACGGCAAGCGGTTAGCCTGTTGATGGCAACGTTGCAGCCGATGCAAATTTTGTTGCTCGACGAGCACACTGCCGCGCTGGATCCCAAGACCGCCGCCTTTGTGCTGGAACTGACTCGCGAAATTATTCAGGAACAAAACCTGACCGCGTTGATGGTGACCCACAGCATGAAGCAGGCACTGGAGGTCGGCGAGCGAACGCTGATGCTGCACGCCGGGCGTGTCGCCTTTGATGTTGCGGGTGATCAGCGCAAAGGGCTGGAGGTAAAGGACCTGTTAGCACTGTTCGAACGTAACGCCGGTGAAGAGCTGTCTGATGACAGTTTACTACTCGGTTAACCGTTTACGCGGCTGACCGTTTGCGACTAGACCGATCGGCTTCGGCCTATAAGATCACTCTCGACCATCATCACTACCGTCAAGTAGCGAGTTACGCCAAGGGCTAAGGGCTAAAGGCTAAAGGCTAAAGGCTAAAGGCTAAAGGCTAAAGGCTAAAGGCTAAAGAGCTAAGGGCTCAGCCCTTGGCGCTACGTTCCCGCTCGGCGTCGAGTAGCACCCGCTTGCGTTCCAACCCCCAGCGATACCCTCCCAAGCCGCCATCACTTCTCAATACCCGGTGACACGGGATCAGCACACCGATCCGGTTGGCGCCACAGGCCGAGGCAACAGCACGAACCGCTTTGGGTTTGTCGATCTGCTGTGCCAGCTCGGTATAACTGAGCACTTTGCCTTCGCCAACGCTGAGCAGAAAGCGCCACACCTGCATCTGAAAGGCGGTTCCCCGCAGATCCAGCGGCAGATCCGGCCGCGGTGCACCCCGGCTAAGGTGACGATCCAGCGCGTCGATCCAATCATCCAGCGCATCACTATGCTGCGCCGCTGATGCGCGCAGTTCCGCTTTCGGAAACTCCTGCTGCAACTTAGCTAGCAGCGATGGACGATCCTCACCAAACTCGACAAAACAGACTCCTTTATCGGTCGCGGCCATCGCCACTAAACCCAGTGCCGTATCCCGACAGGCGTAGGTGATCATCTCGCCAGCACCGCCAGCACGGTAGGTTTTAGGCGTCATACCGATGTTGCGACTCGCTTGACCGTAAACCCGACTGACCGACCCAAACCCGGCATCAAAAATAGCATCGGTCACACCTCCCCCCTGCTGCAGCGACTGTTTCATCCGACGCATTCTGACCGCATCCTGATAACCTTTGGGTGACACACCAAAAGTCTGTTTGAACAGCCGTTGCAACCGCGAAGCCGAAAGCCCCGCGTGCCCGGCCAGCGTCGCCAAGGTCAGCGTCTGCTGGGCATTGGCCTCGATATAACGCGCGATCTCGACCAGCCGTTCGACCTGCGGGTTGTCCACCGTTGGCTGGCAGCGTTTGCAGGGCCTAAAACCCGCCAACATTGCCGATTCCGGCTCAGTAAAAAAGCGCAAATTTTCAGGCAGCGCCGGACGAGCCGAGCATGAGGGTCGGCAAAAAATGCCGGTGGTTATAACCCCGTAAAAAAAACGGCCGTCACAAGCACCATCGCGTACGGCGATAGCATCTCGCATCTGTTGTTCCGTTAACACCGATGGCTCGGGGGACTTCAAAGATTCGGTTGGCGTTGGCATCGTGGTGTCCTGACGGGATCTGACAAAATGAAGACGTCTATCTGACCTGATTGCCAGTCAGCATACCATCCGTTTGTTGCTATACATTTCAATTCACCGGCTAGAGGTTCACTAATGCAACCTGCGAACATCTCCTCTAATTAGCCCAATCAAACAAAAGTAACGCAGTATTGCCAATAGGATGGCAACAAACGGATAGTTTTCACTCGCCGATACGGTTAAGTTCAGCGCTCAATCAATAACTAGCAGCAGGTTAAAATTTTGACCCAAACGATT
Source organism: Motiliproteus sp. (assembly GCA_036961355.1). Lineage (GTDB taxonomy): Bacteria > Pseudomonadota > Gammaproteobacteria > Pseudomonadales > Balneatricaceae > Motiliproteus. Next base: position 16,772 of record JBALVL010000065.1, on the reverse strand, counting down.
AACAACACAATGGGTATCCGTGAATGGTCAATGCTGATCATTTTATCGATACTCTGGGGCGGATCTTTTTTCTTTGTTGGTGTTGCCGTTAAGGAACTGGCACCGCTGACGCTGGTCGCGATACGGGTTGGGCTGGCCGCCATCGCCCTGTGGGGCATTGTTTTCGCGCTGGGGTTGCGACCACCAACCCGCCCATCGGTTTGGTTGGCCTTCGTGGCGATGGGGTTGCTCAATAATGTTATTCCGTTTGTACTGATCGTATGGGGCCAGACACAGATCGCCTCAGGATTGGCATCGATCCTCAACGCAGCAACGCCTCTTTTTACGGTTGTTGTGGCCGGTTTGTTATTGCCCGACGAACGCGCGACTGCGCTGAAACTGATCGGTGTAGTGGTCGGTTTTATCGGGGTTATGGTGATGATCGGCGCACCCAAAGCCGGTATCTCTAGTGTTGGTGACACGTCAACGACATTAGCCCAACTTGCCGTATTGGCCGCAGCACTGTCTTATGCCTTTGCCGGTGTCTACGGTCGCCGCTTTAAGCGTATGGCGCTAAATCCTATCGTTATTGCCGCCGGGCAGGTCACCGCTTCCACGGTGATCCTGCTACCAATGGCAATGCTGGTCGACGGTCCGATCGATGTTACAGCGGTTAGCCTGGCCAGCTGGGGTGCGATGGTTGGGCTCGCGGTACTCTCAACCGCTATCGCCTATGTGCTCTACTTTAAGTTGCTCGAGTCAGCAGGTGCTACCAATTTGCTGCTAGTGACGCTGCTGGTGCCGGTGTCGGCTATTTTACTGGGAGCAATCTGGCTCGATGAAACCCTGCAGCCGGTGCATTTTATCGGCATAGTCCTGATCGCATTAGGGTTGTCGGCGATCGATGGTCGGCTGTGGCAGCGACAATCTGCAGTACCGGCTAACAGCCGGGATCCATCCTGCGACTGATACGGTCATGCAAACCACCATCCGTACGCCGCCCTTACCGCTGTTCAAACCGCAACGACGTCAGCCTTCATGCTATACAGGATGAACAATACCTCTTCCTGTTCGCGTTGATCGATCGCATTGTTACGCAACGCTTTAAGTACATCATCGAGTACTTCGACAAACTCATCGTTATCGATGTTCATTCCCTTATGCGTGGCCACCATATCGTTACCCTGATATGTCGCAGGGCCACCGGTCCCCATGCTGAAAAAAGCCGCTACCGATTTTTTCAGTACAACGGGGTCCGCGCCAATAAAACGGACCGATATGCGTGGGTTTTGCTGGTGAAGGTCGACAATATCATTGGCAATTCGGCCAATCACCTCGGTACCGCCCAGTCTCTCAAACAGTGTGGCTGGCATGATTATTCTCCCCTATTTCGGATTATCAGTGGTGCGCTGTATCGCAAAGCCTAGACCAGATCACGAGCCTCAACAAACATCACTCCTTGCACCAGACAACGCACAAAACCCCTAAGATACCAACCCAACAGTATGGGTTAGCATCAGTATCGACTGAGCTATCGATTTTGATGGCGGCTTAGCTCTCTGCTTTGTTGTCTGATTAACTCTCGGCATAGATAGCCGTGCCTGATCAACCAATTCACGCTAGGATGAAGCCCTTAAGGCGTCGCCTAAAACCAAGCAGCGACCCGCCTGACCGTCAACGATAGAAGGATTTAACGATGTCGCATAGTTCCAAAAAGGCTGTACTGACCGCCATCGTCAGCAACAGTATTGTCACCGTGATCAAGTTTATCGCGGCTGTTTTCAGTGGTTCGGCATCGATGATGAACGAGGCGATTCACAGCCTGATGGACACTCTCAATCAGCTCTTTCTATTACGAGGTTTGGCTGTCGCTGAGCGGCCTGCGGACCAATATTACGCCTTCGGTCACGGCCAGAAAAAGTACCTGTGGAACCTGTGGAGCGCGATTGGTCTGTTCTCGATCGGCTGTGGTCTTGGTCTGGCCCACGCCTGGCACAGCTACCATGCGATCGACCAGTATCAACCCAGTGCGGATCTGGTGATCGCCGGCTTCTCACTACCAACACTGTGGTTAACCTTAGGGGTGTTGGCGGTCGCATTCTTGCTCGAAGGGTACTCCTTCATGATCGCCTTTCTGGAGTTCATCCGTCGAATGCGCTCAGAAGGTCGCTGGAATCCGTTCCGTTACCTGCTGCATTGCGAAGACGCCACGCTGGTGGCGGTGGTGCTGGAAGACTCCGTCGCGATGATCGGCCTGGTTCTGGCCAGCGCCGGTATCCTGATGACGGCGCAGACCGGCAACCCGATCTGGGATATTGGTTTCTCCAGCGCCATCGCGGCGATGCTGGGATTGATCGCCTTCTATCTCGGTTATATCAATATGCGCTATCTGGCCGACCTGCGCGACCACCGTGCCGAACAACTGTTCCGGCAGGTAATTAAAGAACACAAAGAGGTCGACCAATTACACGATCTGCGTTCGATTATCATCGATGAGAACTACAGTCTGCTGGTCGCCGATATCGAACTTCGCGAAGAGGTTATTCTGGCGCAGTTACAACCGAGAATCGCCCAACGTAGCCGGACATTGCTAGCCGAGTTGCCGCTGGAACGGCAACAGCAACCGCAACTGATCCGCTATATTGAAGCCCGCGCTGCTGTTGAGATGGCACTGGCACGTACTGAAGAGATCGCGCGTGAACTGGAGCAGCAACTTAAACAGCTACTGCCCCGGGTGGGGCACGTTACGCTGGAGGTCAGTGGTCTCAGCCCACCCCCCGCAGACGAGGCAGCCAAGCCAAATGATGCTATCGAACCCAATGACTCTATCAAGAATACTGCCGAAGCCAATAACGCTAGCAATGAGGTTGCTGAAAGCGATGTAACGGGCAGCGCCCCGAAGGAGACGGGCAGCTAGACCTCGGTACCAGAAAACTTAGGGCTTCAATGCCAAATAGCGCTGCCGGATCAGCTCAACCCGCTGCCGGTTCGCGCCAAAATCACTGGTACCGACCCGTGACCCGGAGCGAATTTGGATCACCCCGGCGGCGCTATCGAGCCGTGCTTCGACATCGTCGACAAAACCAAACAGCGAACTGGTAAACGTCGCCGCCAGATAGTCGTTGTCGACTCGAACCAGCTCACCTCCCAGCTCGGTGACCGATTGCTGCAATCGTTGCCAGTCCTGCACGGCCGCCGATTGATCATCTACGCCGGTTGATAACGGCAACGGCTGCACCTTTTTATCTGACGGTGCACCGCGTTCGCTATTGACGCAGTTGGGTTTGCGCGAGCATTGCGACAGCTGCTGGTTAACCAGCCCCGCCGCTTCGCCCTGTTTCGAATCGATCGCCTTGACCACAAACAAAACAATCACCGCCAGCAAACTACCGACCACTGCAACTGTGAGAATACTTAACAACTTCATACCGGCTCCGACAGATTCCAAATCAAACATTACGGCAGTATACCTGCCGCAACCGTTCCATGGCAGAATAGCGACTTATTCTCGTATGCTTACCAAGTACGACTGACCCGCGCTATTTCTTCATATTAAGAATCCGCACCATTCACCCATTTTAATGACAGGTATCGATGTGTTTAAAATAGTTCTGATTGTGATCGCCGTCGCCGTAATTTTTTTCGGTTTTAAACGGTTTAGCAACAACCCTAAGGTCGCCGAAGAAAACGCTCGCATCGGCGTCGATTTTCTCAGCCAAAACGCCACGAAAGAGGGTGTCACCACCACCGAATCCGGGCTACAACTCAAGGTTGTGGAAGCGGGCGACGGCGATACCCATCCGGGACCAACCGATAAGGTCAAAGTCCATTACCACGGTACACTGATCAACGGCAGCGTATTCGACAGCTCGGTCGATCGTGGCGAGCCGATCACGTTTGGTCTCAACCAAGTGATTCCCGGCTGGACCGAAGGTCTGCAAACCATGGTAGTCGGCGAAAAAACCCGTCTCTTCATCCCCAGCAAGCTGGGTTACGGCAACAGCTCAGCTGGCTCGATCCCCGCAGGCTCGACTCTTATCTTCGATGTCGAACTGATTGCGATAAACCCCTAATCCGATGAGCCACAACGAAGCAGATACGGTTGAATCGAAGGCTAAAGTGAAGGCCGTGATCAATCCAACCGATAGCCCCGTCGATCCGAGCTGTTGTCCGCTCTGCGGCCAAGCCAACGAATGCGCCAACACGGCGAACACCGTCGGTTCAAGCACAGAGGACGCAGAGGCCAACGCTAGGCCGAAACCCTGCAGCGGCGATTCAGCGACTGACTGCTGGTGTTATAGCGGCGATATCCGTTTCTCAGCCGAGTTAATCGAACAGGTACCCGAAGCACAACAACGGCAAGCGTGTATCTGTCGTCGTTGCGCTGAGGCGTTTTCACGCGCGGCGTCCAGCGACTAACCTCACCGATAATCAATTAGCATATCTTCAAGCGCAATTACCGAGCGCAGCTGTGAGTACAACTATGAGTACAACTACCTGCGCGGAGGAAAAACCAACGCCACATCGCCCTCATTCCAGCGCGCCTGTTTAGGCATCACCGATAAGAACAGCTCCGACTGTAGCCACTGTTGGAGCCACTGGCGTACGTGAGGGTAAGGGGCTTGCCCAAACCAAGCGGGATCAACACCGGCAAACTGACGAATAAAGGGAAAGATGGCGGCATCGGCTAGCGTTTGATAATGGCCCATCAGGTGATCGGTTTGCGACAAGCGCAGTTCCAACTGCTGTATAAACGTTTCAGCAGCAGCGCGATAGTGGCTGGCGGGGTGTTCGGGGTAGCGATCGGCGTACTTATAACGATCGAGGTTAGTTTTAAACTCAGTGTCGTTTTTATCGATCAACGCAGTGATCAACTCGGGTAGATCGCCGCTAACATTGTGATCACCTCGGCCATCATCAAGCCCCGCGTCAAACCAGTGCTGTGGGTCCTGCAACCGCAGCGTCCATAGCATAATGTCACGACTTTCATCGATCACCCGGCCATCGGCTAACTGCAACACCGGCACCGTGGCTTTGGGCGAGATACTCAACAGCGCTGCCGGTTTATCTTTGAGCACCACCTCACGCCAAACAAACGCTTGTCCACTATAGGCCAGCGCAATACGGGCACGAATGGCATACGGACAACGCCGAAACGTGTACAAAATCGGTAAGCTAGTGTTCATGATCGAGGCTGGGTTCCAATAACAGCGTTCTAACGACAAGGTTACAACGGTGAAACTGACGCCGGCTGGCGCCAGCGGTAGTAATTAAGTCAAGGCGTGTAGCCTGGTCCACCGCGAGCTCAGTTGTTATAGCCGCCAACGCCCTCAGCGATTTTCTGGGACGCAGGCAGATACAACAATGACTCGCTAACGCTGATCAGCAGCCTTCGGATCGGCGGCCGCAGCGGCACCCTTACGCACATGTACGCGACCCGCCACAGCTTGTTGAATCTGCTGCTCCGCAACGCTCCCTGCCTCGACGCCTTCGGGCATCCGTACCCGCACCTCAGGGTGAGCGAAGCTAATACCAGCCTCCTGCAACGCATCGCGGACCAGGCGATACGCTTCACGCCGGATCACCCACTGCTCACCCGGCTTGGCGGTAAATTTCATCCGCACGATCAACGCCGACTCCTCTATCCGGGAAACACCCTGCGATTTCAGCGGCATCAGCATATTGGGGCCCATCTCTTCGTCTTCTAGCATCTTCTGGCCGATCTTTTTGATGATCTTACGAACCTTCTCGATATCGGTATCGTATGGCAGCCGCATCTCCAGCTTCACAGTAACCCAATCACGACTGAGGTTTTTGACGGTCTCGATGCTGCCATAAGGCACCGTCTGCACCGCCCCCAAATGATGTCGTAACTGCATCGAACGGATCGAGATCTGTTCAACCGTACCTTTGAGGGCGCCGGTCTCAATGTATTCACCGCGCCGAAAAGCGTCATCCCACAAGAAGAAGATGCCAGAGATAATATCCTGCACCAGACGTTGTGAACCAAAACCGATAGCGATACCGATCACCCCGGCACTGGCCAACAAAGGCCCAATCTGGATACCCAAAGCATGCAGGACCGATAACACAACGGTCACCACCAACAGCGCCATCAGGCAGCTACGCAGCAACGGTAACAATGTCTCGGTACGGCTGGCACCACCTGCACCTCCCTCACCTTCCAAACTATCACTCTCCTGCGACACCGGTTCCGGCAGATGACGTTCGATCAGAGAAAAGATCAGTTCCCAGGCGATATAGGCCACCAGCGTAATCACCAGGATATCGACCGCTATCGATAAGAAACGTTGCCCCGGAGCACTTTCAAACATCGCCATCGAGCCCATACCCCAGGCTTCGCTAACGGCTATCAATGCCAGACAGACCAGAATCAACCGAAATCCCCCCATCAACACCGAGACCAATCGCGGACTACGCTGGTGAAAATTTCGACTTTGTAGCAGGGGCAATTTGATCAACTGAGTGATCAACCCGAAGAACAGACGATCGGCTACCGGGAACAATAAGGTGATCCACCAACTCATCGACACCTTCGCCGCTAACGCCATGTTGCCGACGAAGAGGTGGAAAGCCCAGATCGCCCACAGCATCATTAGCCATGAGATCACCAATATCGGCCATGTCTGACTGAACAGTGTCACCAACGGGTTACGCGGCTCAGCAGTGTTGCTAACAAAGAGGCCACCAATAGCAGCACGGTTGAGCAACAACATCGCAATGATCATCAAGTTAAGCCCAGCACCCGATACCGCTAACAGGGCATGGTGCAACACATCGGGATAGCCCAGCCGGTCAAGCAGTAATACCAGGTGAGTCATGCAAAAGTAGATCACGATAAACACTGATACCCGGCGATGTACCCGACCGGCGGTTGGACAATCCATTGGCAGTGGCCGGATACCACGTGCATGGGGGCCGAACAGTGCCCGTGACAGAGTGATACCGATGCGTATCAGCGTAATGGTGCTGACCAGTGCTAACAGTGCCAGTCGGGTTGGATGGCCTCCGGGAAACGTGATCACCGGAATCAGGATAGCCGCGATAAAAAAGATACCGATCCGCACCACATCCATCATAATTCGGATCAGGTTAAAACACAGTTTGGACCACCAGCTGTCCGAATGTTGCTGGCTGGCACCTTGACTGACACTATGCAGCCGATAACCAAGTAGCCGTTCGACAGCGTAGCCGCCCCCGAGCATCAGTAATAGATAACCCAGAAATGGCAACACGCCGCCAGCGCCTTTAAATACCTGCTCGGTCAGCTCAGCCACACCATGATCAGGATCTCGCAATGCGGCCTTTAAATTATCAAGCTGTTGCTTAAATCGCCCCGAGTTACGATCGACAGACGACAGCATCGACTTGTCCGCCGCAACAGATTGAGCCTCTTGGGCTGCCAGCATCTGCGCCAGCTTCGCCCGCGCCTCGCTGTCGCTCATCAACGCCAACGGCTGTTCACCCGGCACTTCGGTAACAGTTGCAGGCTCAGATGCTGCCAACCCGCTAACAAGCGGTAGCGCCGCGGCAGATCCGCTCACCAGCGGTAGCGTCACAAGCATCATCGCCAGCAGCATCGCCAACAACGCTCCTCGGCCAGAGTGACACGCTAAGCGCTGGATCGGGAGGAATGAGCCGATAAGAAAACGCATAGATAGAATTCCTGCTATTAAAATCGATGATTTGGAGGATTGTACAAGCTCAATCAGGTTACGGGCCAGCGTACGATAAAAACAAAAACTGTCCATAAGTCCCTATGAACACTAGCAAATACTTTCATTGCATCAACCGTTAAGACCCTTATCATAGCTCAGATTGATTGATCTCTGAGCGATATGTTCAACCGCGAGGGCTCTCGCTCTGCGTCATCGATATCTTCCCATCGCCAAAGTTACCTTCGTCAACAGGATAGCCGCGCATGACTGCAATCACACCAACCTCTGCTGACGACGGTATTACCAACGGTGGCAAGCAACGGCAATACGACCGGCTGTTTCAGCGACTCGACGCCCTGTGCGGTGTTGACGGCAGGGATGAAACCGACGCGATTGCACTAATGGCATCGATCGCCTGCGAACTTAAACAGGCTTTCAGCCACTTTGACTGGGTCGGTTTTTACCGCAATGTAGGCAATCGCACGCTTAAGATAGGCCCCTATCAAGGCGGGCATGGCTGTCTGACGATCCCATTTAATCTAGGCATCTGCGGTCAATGCGTCCGAGAGATGCGCCTGCTCAACATCCAAGACGTCAACGCCGAGCCGCACCCCATCGCCTGCGCCTCATCGACCCAATCCGAACTGGTATTGCCTATCACCAACACCCGCGGTGAACTATTAGCCGTACTCGACATCGACTCAGACAGCGCCGCCGCTTTCGATAGCTGCGATGAACGTAACATCGCTCTGATTAATCGTTATTTCAGCCACGCTTGTTATAGCTAGTCACTGCGTTACAGGCTATCCCTCAATGGAAAATAGTGGCGGTAACAACGCCTCAAACGCTTGTGCCAACTGTTCTATCATCTCCGCACTCAGATCACGGTGGACCACAAGTCGTAATGTGGTCGATGCGCCGATGGTGATACTGCGCTGTGCCATCTGTTCGGCCAACTGTTCTGCTGCCGCTTGATTGGGTAACTGCAGGTAGAGCATATTACTTTGGACTGGCTCCAAATTCTGACCCAGTTCAACCCCTTTGATCGCAGCCAGACGTTGCTGCAACAACAGCGCATGTTGATGGTCACGCGCCAGATCCGCGAGCTGATGGTCGAGCGCGTAATCGGCGGCTGCGGCCAGCACACCAGCCTGACGCATCCCGCCGCCGAGCATCTTGCGCCAGCGTCGAGCCGTACGGATAAAGCCCGCCGATCCGCACAACACCGAGCCTACCGGCGTGCCCAAGCCTTTGGAGAAGCAGATCGACACACTATCGAAATAGCGCGTGATCTGGTTCAGCTCCACCCCCAGTACGGTGGCGGCATTAAACACCCGCGCGCCATCAAGGTGCAGCGCCAGGCCATGCCGGTCTACCAATTCTCTCGCCCGCTGCAAGTAATCCAATCCAATCACCTTGCCGTGGTGGGTGTTCTCCAGTGCCAGCAAGCGGGTGCGGGCAAAATGATCATCGTCGGGTTTAATCAACGCTTCGACTCGTGCCAGATCGAGACTGCCGTCGGCCTCCACCGCCATCGGTTGCGGCTGGATGCCGCCCAGCACCGCCGCCCCGCCAGCTTCGTGCAGATAGCTGTGATAATCCTGCCCCACCAGATACTCGTCGCCGCGCTGACAATGCACCAGCAGTGCCAACAGATTACTCTGGGTGCCGGAGCTGACAAACAGTCCCGCCTCCATCCCTGCCATCGCACTCACTCGCTTCTCCAATGCAATAACAGTAGGGTCTTCACCGTAGACATCGTCACCGACAGCCGCCGCCGCCATCGCTTGCCGCATCGCCGCACCGGGTTGAGTCACTGTATCGCTGCGCAGATCGATCATAAAAACTCCAACACTGATTATGATATGTAATTGCCATGTAAAAACCAGCAGTGTGTCGGACATCTGGCCGATCTTCAATACCACAGCCCCATTGTCGGATTAACCGCGGTCGATGACATTTACCATGGCGCTGAATGTGAGCGAGAGCGTGACAACGGTTCAACTCACCACAACAGTCCAATCACACCAGCGAGTTAGAGAAACTTGCATCATCAATGCGACCGATGGATTATCCATTGACCGCTAAACTGAGCAATAACAGCATCTGACACAGACTAACCCTTCCGAGCGAAGAAACACCGACAGCAGGAGCAGTGATGAACAAAATTATATTAGTGACCGGGGGTAGCCGGGGGATCGGAGCCGCCGTAGCACGCCAGGCTGCAGCGCAGGGTTACACGGTGGCGTTGAGCTATCTGCACAACACCGCGCAGGCAGAATTGGTCGTTAACGACATCATCGATCGGGGAGGAAATGCGATCGCGTTGCAGGCCGATGTCGCTGACGAGCAGCAGGTCATCAAGCTGTTTGAGCAGGTCGACAAACGGTTGGGGAGGCTCTGCGCGCTGGTCAACAACGCTGGCATTCTGGAACAGCAGATGCGGGTCGAGAAGATGGATGCGGCGCGGTTAAATCGAATCCTAACGACCAATGTGACAGGCAGCTTTATCTGCTGCCGTGAAGCGATCAACCGAATGTCGACGGCCAAAGGAGGCCACGGTGGCGCTATCGTGAATCTGTCATCGAGGGCAGCCAAGCTCGGATCGGCCAATGAGTATGTCGATTATGCCGCCTCTAAAGCCGCTGTCGACACACTAACGCAAGGGTTGGCAAATGAAGTTGCCGCCGAAGGAATCCGGGTCAACGCCGTCGCCCCCGGCGCGATCCATACCGACATTCATGCCAGCGGTGGCGAACCTGGCCGGGTCGACCGGATCAAAAGCGGCATCCCAATGCAGCGCGGCGGTTACCCCGACGAAGTCGCCAATGCCGTGTTGTGGCTGCTATCGGATCAAGCCTCATACACCACCGGCTCGATCGTCGATGTCTCGGGTGGCCGCTAATCGCAGCCCGACGAGTCTGATTATTCTGAGTGAACAGGGCCTGTTAAAAGCGACGAGGAGGATCCAGCAATAACGTCAAAGCTAAGGCGCGCGGATTGCCACTTCACCTTTAACTTCTCATTCACTGTTTGAGTCCAACAGCTCGATGTCGTTCAGCTGGTAGCTACCGTCGTAAGCCGCTGGAGTGGCGCCATACATACGGAAGAGCATAAAGAACCGTTGCCCTTTCTTTGTTGGGATCCAGTTGCCCTCTTTCCCTTTAGGTGCCTTGGCAGTGGATATGGTCGTGAAGAGAACGAAGACGACATATTCCAACGCGACTAATACACCCGAAGTTGGCCCAAAAGCATGCATTTGAGCACGGTTTGGATAGACAGCAACTTATGACTTTTCATACCGTCTATTGAGCTATCAACAAAAAAACGGCTCGTTTTATCAGGCATGAAGGCTCGCTCCCTTCTGGTAACTTTCTCCGCATTGCTACACTAGTAGATGCTTAAAGATACATGGCACAGAGATACCGTGTTAATTGAATTCGATATATTAACTGGCTCATTATTATTGGAGGATAATGTCAAATAATTATTGAAGCTCTCATTCGTTCATATATTTATTCAGTCTTTGACTGATTTACCTATTGGAACAGAACTAACCAACTCAGCATCAAAAAGTTAGCTGCATTAAGTCAGGAGGCGATATGAAGTTCATACCATTGATCAAAGATGTAGCTATTCCACTAATTTCTGTAGGCACTGCTGTAATGGTGGGAATACTAAATTATCAGGTAAGCACAAATGACCAAGAATTAAGAATAAGAGACCAACAACTGGAAGAACGAATCGGCGAAATCGATCTTTTGGTTAAAAAATCGAAAGAAGATAGGGAAGAGAGAGAAAGCAACCAAGATTTCAATATAAAAATTTATGACATTGTGACTAAGTCCCTTGAAGAAGGGAACTCCAATAAGCAGGAAGCGGCCAAAGCCTTCGTTGTAGTCATGGTTGAAGAACCGCTACGTTCTTCATTATTAAATGTTCTTAGGCAAGGTGGTGCCCCTGCAGTGAAGGCTAATATTGGACGAATTTTGGCACAAGAAGAAAGTTTTCAAAATAAAACATCAACAGCTCCCGAAAAAACACGAGAAGACACACCGTCATATAAATGGGGCGAATGGGACTTAGATATATTTTGGTGTTCTGTATCTGGAGACCTTGCTAAACAGCAAGCTAAAATAATTGGAGAACAATTATTAGCTGAAGGGGCAAAAGGCAGGATAAGAATCAGAGAGCTTCCAGAGTCTATTAACGCAAAATCTGGATACCAAGTTGAAGGCTATGCTATTCGAAGAAATAACAATGAAAAAGAGGCCGCGAGAGCACTGAAATCTTTAGCAGAAAAATCTCTTAAGAATAGTGGCGCACAAGTGGAGTTTAGCTTGGGACTTACTCGACAAAGTACACCGTGGTACATCAGTGCCTTTGTCTGCCCTAGCCGCTAACAATATCATCAACTCGAACCTGGGAAATCTGCACTGGTTTCCAGCTTTTACCGCACTTAAGCAATTGTTATTTTTCGAGGGGATTACACTGTGATTTTCTTTTCAGTTGAGCATGCTAGTACTACTGTAAACGGAAATATCGGCTAACCTGTTAAGGGTACAAATATGAAATGCTCCGTCTACATAGCAACGAGTGCCGATGGATACATAGCGGCTCCTGATGGTGGTGTTGACTGGCTTCATACAGCAGGCGATTCCGAGGTAGATATGTGGACTGAAGACATGGGATTTCAGGCTTTCAAAGATTCTGTAGATTGTATGATCATGGGGCGTAAGTGCATGGAAATGATTTCCAGCATGAACTTAACCTCTGAACAGTGGCCATACGGTGATACTCATATCGTCGTGTTAAGCAACTCAATGAAAGAGCCACCTGAAAACTTAAGTGGGAAAGTAGAAGTGTTCTCTGGTGACATACCAGATCTAATCAGAAAGCTAGAAAACAAAGGCCTTAAGCATGCCTACATAGATGGTGCCACTATTACTTCATTCCTCAATCATAAACTCGTCAACGAAATGATACTTACACAAGCACCTTTATTGTTAGGTGGAGGTATCCCTCTTTTTGGAAAAATAAACGGCAGCATTAAACTTGAAAACGCCGAAGCAACCGCATTTCCAAATAACTTCACCCAAGTAAAGTACAGTGTAAATTACTCATAGGTACTGAAGTATCAGGGCCTTATTTCAGCCATTCGCCTGTCTATTCTTGCTGGTACTTATCAGTAAATTTAGCATCCAAATTACAGCAGAATACATAGATTAATACCCCTAAGACGCATTGAAATAATGGCCTACCATACTGATCACTACATGCTGGCTAAGAAATGGTGAACTTCTCCCGCCATTTTGCGCATCGAATCTCGTCACGCTCCTCATAACAGTGGATAGCGGACGAAAGGTCCAACTTGAAGCTGCTCTCGCAGTCATTGCCTAGAGCGGTTAACAGCATTGTATACCAAGCCGTAATTCCGCCTGGTGGTGATGCCTTAAATCTGGGAAATACAGGATCACTACCTTTGTTAGCCAACCAGTCATTGGCAAGTTCTGGGTTTAATACCGCAGCACGTGCCAATCCAACCATATCGACTGAGCCACTAGCCAGCGAGCCTAGTGCCTCTTCGCGAGTTTTGAATCCACCCGTTGCCTGCAAAGGCACATTGGTAACTTGCCGTGCCCTCTGGGCAAAATCAATAAAGTATGGCCCTCCACCTGATTTATCAGAGCTTGCTTTTGCTTCTGGGAAGTAAGTTCCCCCACTTAACTCAATTAGGTCAATTGAAGTTTTATCCAGAATACGAATAGCTTCTAAGGCATCTTCTTGTGTTAACCCACCTTCTAATTGGTCAGACGAGTTAATCTTAATTCCCACGGGGAATAAGGGACCGACGGCGCGCCGAACCTTATCAATCACCTCGACAATAATTCGACTACGCGCTTCAATCGAGCCGCCGTATTGATCGTTACGACGGTTAAACAAAGGCGAAAGGAATTGGCTGAGTAAAAAACCATGGCCGGCATGGATCTGAACGCCGGTGAACCCTACATCTTTGGCAAGTCGTGCAGTTTTGGCGTACATATCAGGTAGCTGCTCCACCTCTGCCATCGACATACCCGCACATTTAAAGTTTCCAATCGCAAGAGCTGACGGCCCGGTAGGCTGGCTTATAGGGGAGTGTGACAACGCCCCTGCATGGCCTATCTGAGGCCATATATGTGCGCCCCCAATCGAAGCCCGTGCGGCCAATGAATGCAAGGCTTGAAGATTAGAGCTGGCTCCGAGAACTAGGTTGCCAGGCTTTTCAGGAAAGCGGGGATCGCCCTGCACTTCACCTATGATCGATAGTGCAACCCCTCCTTTTGCCCACCTTTCATAGAGTCGAATCTGAGCTGCTGTTGGATTACCCTCGCCGTTGGCAAGCGAATCAGACATGGCTGATTTAGCAATCCGGTTTTTTAACACGGCACCACAAGGGAGCTCCAGTGAGTGGCCCAATAGGTGATTAGTGCCTGCTGCTTCGATCATACTTGCCCCTTTAGGATCTGAACCTTCATGTTTTTACACACCTGCAACATACAAAACAACAACCGAACGCTAGCAACTGTCCGCTCCAGAGTTGGGTTTAACAATCCTCAATGATTGCCCGTTAGCAAGTGAATAACGACATTATCAACCACCTTCTATAAACTAAAAACACACCAATCAAACAAACACTATTAAAAAAAAGTTGACAATGAACACTTCAGACCTGACTCTATTCATCCGTATCGCAGAAACCAGCAGCATTACCGAGTCTGCTAAACAGCAGGGAATCTCGACAGCCGCAGCCAGTTCTGCACTCAAGCGATTAGAAAAACAGCTTGATGTCCAACTGTTTATAAGAACAACCAGGCAATTACGGATTACATCGCAAGGGGAGCAGTTCCTATTTCATTGCCGTCAGGCTCTGGAGTCACTGGATCAAGGTCGCATATCGGCCCATCAGATGCAGGGCAAGGTTGGCGGAGAGCTGAGGCTTTCAGTATCATCAGATTTCGGGCGTAATTTAGTTCTGCCTTGGATGGACGAATTGATGGACAAGCACCCCTCCCTGTCGATCAACTTAAATACAGGAGACTCCCTCACAAATTTTTTTATGGACGAGGTTGACGTTGCACTTCGCTATGGAAAACCTGAAGACTCAACGATGGTTGCGTTTCACATCGCGACTATAAATAGAATCACCTGCGCATCGCCTTCCTACCTATCTACGTTCGGAGAACCTACACACCCTGACGACCTAAGAAAGCACAATTGCTTGCTGCACAGGCTTGACGGTCGTCTTTTCAACACTTGGAATTTTTCGGATAAATTAGGCGGTTACAGAATAAAGGTAAGCAGTAATAGAGTAAGCAATGATACTGATATTGTTAGACGCTGGGCTGTTGCAGGAAAAGGCATCGCTTATAGATCCCAGATAGATATCTCTTCAGATTTACGTAGCGGAAAATTAGTACGAATACTACACAACTTTCAATCACCTACGGCACAGCTCTATTTACTTTGCCCAAGCAGAAAACAAGTCACCCCCGCTGTGATATTGCTCAGGGAGATGCTTAGAGAAAAATGCGAACAAATGACGGTTGCTTGTTAGATTATCTGAGATGGCGCTGTCAATTCAAAACGGCTATGTACGCTTTATCACAACAGCTGCCGTGGCAAAACAGACCGTTTCATCAGCAAAACGGCTATGCCTTAGGTGTTGTCGTAACTTCGGCAACGAGCCCATACCAGAGCGTTAGTGGCTGCTTATATAGCCAGCTAGCTAAGATGGATTCCATATACAAAGCGGACCTAATACCAGCGACCGTTTATGGCAAGTGTTGCGACAATGTATGGACCCCTCCCTCCCAGCGAGACGCTAGGCTTAGTGTCTACCAAAACGCTAAAAGAGGAATCCACACATGGCTAAAGTTAATACCATCGGCGTCGATCTGGCAAAGAATGTTATCCAGTCTTCAGTCGTATCCCCCTCTGGTAAAGAGCTCCAGAACAAAGAGCTGACGCGTATTAAGTTTGCTGAGTTTCTGGCCAAGCAAAAACCTTCTCTAGTCGCTTTTGAAGCCTGCGCTACGGCGCACTATTGGGCTAGGTATGCCCAGAAGAATGGCCATCAAACCAAAATCATCCCAGCCAAAGCGGTAGCGCCATTCAGGCAAGGTCATAAGACAGACAAAAATGATGCACTGGCGGTTGTCGAAGCAGCAAATCGTCCAAACATTAAAGAAGCCCCTATGAAGACCATTGAGCAACAGGGCATGCAATCCATTCAGCGTTCCCGGGAGCTTTTGGTGTAGTGGCATAGTGAATTTGGCCACCTGATTAGAGGTGATAGCATCACCTCATCTAATTACAGGTGAACCAATGACCAAACAAACACGCCGTACTTTTAGCCCAGAGTTCCGCCTTGAATCCGCTCAACTGGTTGTCGACCAGGGCTATACCGTTCGAGAAGCCTGCGAGGCGATGAACGTCAGTAAATCAGCGATGGATAAGTGGGTACGCCAACTCAAGATGGAGCGTAGTGGAGGCACCCCAAAAGCCTCGCCCATGACGGCTGAGCAATGCCGAATCCGAGAGCTAGAAAAACAGCTGAAGCGCATGGAGATGGAGAAAGACATTCTAAAAAAGGGTATGGCTCTCTTGATGTCCGACGAACTGAAAAATATTCGATAGTTCGTAAGCTGCAAGAGAGCTTCCCCGTTGCCGCCCTGTGCAAAGCCTTTGATATCCAGCGTAGTAGCTATAAATATTGGCGACAGCGCCCTAAGACCGACTAGCCTAAGCGCCGTAGGCTCAAAGTCATGGTGTCTGCAGCGCATCGATTAAGCGGCGGATCAGCAGGAGCGAGAAGCGTTGCTAGCATCGTCAGTCAGCAAGGAGAGCCATTAAGTCGCTACGTGGCAGGCCGACTGATGAAAGAGCTGAAGCTGGCGAGTAATCAGCTACCAAAGCATGCCTATAAGCGAGCAACGGCAGCACACCCAGCCATACCGAACTCGTTGAGTCGTGAGTTTAACGTCAGCAAACCGAACCAGGTATGGTGCGGAGATATCACCTATAGTGTGCCCGGAGCTCAGGGCAGATATGGATGTTAAAAACTGAGCCACG